>JBFMFB010000001.1:0-204670 GCA_040752115.1 Pseudomonadota bacterium
ACTGACGTTTCCCAGAACTTCTGCCAGCTCCAGCACCGACAGCCGCTGCTTTGCTATCTTTGTTTCAGCATTCATCCTTGCTCTCCTTTCGCATATCATATGTCAGGAAAGAAGGTTAGGGCTACACGCGACATCAACCTCGCCATCAGACAGGGCGAGTTCGTCTCGCTGATCGGCCATTCCGGCTGCGGCAAGTCCACTCTGCTCAACCTGATCGCCGGCCTCACCAATGCAACGGGCGGCACCATGCTGTGCGCCGGGCGCGAGATCGCCGGTCCCGGCCCGGACCGGGGAGTGGTGTTTCAGAACCACTCGCTGCTGCCGTGGCTGACTTGCTTCGACAACGTTTATCTCGCCGTGGAACGCGTGTTTGGCCAGAAGGAAGGCCGGGCCGGGTTGAATCGGCGCACTCATGAAGCGCTCGCGCTGGTCGGGCTGGCGCACGCCGAAACAAAGTATCCGAATGAAATCTCCGGCGGCATGAAACAGCGCATCGGCATCGCCCGTGCGCTCTCGATGCGGCCCAAGGTGCTGCTCATGGACGAACCGTTCGGTGCGCTCGATGCGCTTACCCGCGCCAACCTTCAGGACGAACTGACGAAAATCGCGGCCGGCACCGGCAGCACGGTCATCATGGTCACCCACGACGTCGATGAGGCAGTACTGCTGTCTGACCGCATCGTCATGCTGACCAACGGGCCGGCCGCGACCATCGGTGAGATTCTGGAAGTAAAGCTCCCGCGACCGCGCGAACGGCTGGCGTTGGCCAACGACCCGCAATACCATGCCGCCCGCGCGGCGGTGTTGGAGTTTCTGTATCACCGGCAGCTGCGGCCGGCGGCGTAAACCCGGTTGCTTCGCTCCTGCACGAAAACCGCGACCACCGGCTATGCCTGAATCTCTAGCCAACGCCCGGGGTCGAAGGAACAGGAGGAATACATCATGGCGGACGCAACCAAAGTCACCGCGCTGTTGCTGCGGCGATATCCCGCGCCCAGGCTCGCGCTCGATTTTTCCAACCCGCTCGAGCTCTTGATCGCGGTGATTCTTTCCGCCCAGTGCACGGATGCGCGGGTGAACGAAGTGACCAGAACGCTGTTCAGGAGATACCGCTCTGCGGCCGATTTCGCGGCAGCGAATCCCGCCGCGCTGGAAGAGGAAATCCGGCCTACGGGGTTCTACCGGAACAAGGCTAGAATGGTAATCGGCTGCTGCCAGAAACTGGTCCGGGATTTCGGCGGCAGCGTGCCGGATACGCTGGAAGCGCTTGTCACGCTGCCGGGTGTGGGAAGAAAAACCGCCAACATGGTGCTGGGCAACGCCTTCGGCAAGCCAGGCATCGCGGTGGATACGCACGTGCTGCGCGTCGCCAACCGCATCGGCCTCGCCCGTTCGAAAAATCCGGAAGAGGTGGAAAAGCAACTGGCGAGTCAGATTCCGCCAGCCAAATGGACCTTCTTCACCAATGCGATGATCCTGCACGGCAGGCAGACATGCACCGCGAAAAACCCGAAATGCCCGGAATGCATCGTCTACGCCGAATGCGAGTGGCCGGACAAGACGCCGCCGGCTTGAAGATCCTGCGTTTTCAGCGGGTGGTAGCCCGATGAGCTTGATTCTTCCCGATTACCAGGGCGGCAGCATCGTCAACCTGATGGCCTCCATCGCATCGGCCCTGGGCGGCACTCCGCCCTATGCGCCGCTTACCGCGCTTGCTCCGGCAACCCTGTCCGGCGCCGCCAACATCATTCTGCTGGTGGTGGACGGCCTGGGTTACGAGCATCTGGCCCAGGCGGAAGCCGGAGATACGCTGCGGCGGCATCTGCGAGCAAGGATCACCTCGGTGTTTCCCTCCACCACCGCCACCGCCATCACCGCTTTTCTCACCGGCCTGGCGCCCCAGCAACACGGGCTCACGGGCTGGTTCACCTACTTCCGCGAAATCGGCAGCGTCGCAGCCGCGCTCCCGTTCCGCCCGAGGGTCGGCGGACGATCGTTCCGCGATGCCGGCATCGAAGCGGAGGCGCTGTTCGGCCACGTGCCGTTCTTCGACAGGATCGCCGTCCCGTCCTGCATGGTATCGCCGGAATGGATCGTGAATTCGGACTTCAACACCGCCCATGCAGGGCGGGCGGAAAGGCGGGGATTCGGCTCGCTTGGCCAACTTTTTCAAACCATGACGGAGATCGTGCAGCAAAGCACCGAGCGGAAATACATCTACGCCTATTATTCCGACATCGACTCGCTGGCGCACGAGCACGGCACCCGCAGCCGGCAAGTGGCGGCGAAGCTGGCCGAGCTGGATGCGGCATTCGCCCGCTTTCTGGCGGAGATTCGGGGAAGCAACAGCACCGTGATCGTCACCGCCGATCACGGTTTCATCGACACCGGACCGGAAAGCGTGATCGAGCTCGACCATCACCCGGCGCTCGCCGAGACGCTGGTGCTGCCGCTGTGCGGCGAGCCGCGCGCCGCCTACTGTTACGTGCACCCCGACAAGAAACGGCAGTTCGAGGACTATGTGCACGGCGAGCTGACGTCTTGCGCCATGCTATTCGACAGCCGGGAATTGGTGGAGCACGGCTGGTTCGGGCCGGGCAAGCCCCATCCGCGCCTAATGGAAAGGATCGGCCACTACGCGCTGATCATGCGCGAGAACTACATCATCAAGGACTGGCTGCTGGGGGAACAGCGCTACCGGCACATCGGCGTGCACGGCGGCGTCAGCGCAGACGAGATGCACGTGCCGCTGATTGTCGCGCGGGTCTAGATTCTCCCCACCGCCATCAGATATATCGGCCGTTCGTCCTTGGGCATATCCATGATCCCGGCCACCCGCTCCTCATCAAACGCCCCCGCCACCGCACCCCCGAGGCCGAGCGCCGCGGCCTGCAGGAATATGTTCTGCGCCGCATGGCCGGCTTCGAGATAGATGTAGCCGATGCCCCGCTGCCCGTATTTCCCGGTGGTGCGCGCCTCGACGGCGGCGAACACAATCAGGGCGGGTGCCCGCGCCATCCATCCCTGGTCCAGTGCGGCGCGCGCCAAGTCGGCACGCCTGTCGCCCTGCGCGACCATCGCCAACTTGTGACCGGCGGGCTCATAGCTGTAGATACCGGGATCGAGGCCGGCGACGTTGCCGGCCACGACGTAAACCTCAAGCGGATAAAGCGCGCCGGCGGAAGGCGCCGTCCTGAGACCCTCCGGCCCGGTAATCCCCTGGGCGGCCCACAATAACTGCGACATCTCGCCCAGCACAAGCGCCGCCGCGCCGAACTCCCTCAGCGTGCGCCTGAGCCGCAGGGCGCGTTCCACCGAGCAGCCGCTGTCGGGGCCGGGCTTGGGCAGCAAGATGGTTTGCATGGCTCATATCCTTTCGCGGCGATGAATGATGGCGCAACAGAAAAATTCGACAAAAATTGGAAAGCGAGCCGGCGCCGAAGTTTCGTCAGATTCATTCCTAGAAATAATCAGCTTCCCAACGCACGGCGGCAGGCAGGGCACATCATCGGCCCCTTGCGATCCGTATCCGCCAGGCTGTTGCTGAAGTGCATCACGCACGCCGGGTTGCGGCAGTGCCCCAAGCCAAGGGTATGGCCGAGCTCGTGGACGGATTCCTTCACCGCCCGGATGCGGAAGGTCGCCTCGTCCGCGCCCCAGCGCAGGCGGTGAAGCGAAATGACTGCGGCTTTTCCCGGGCTTTGCGCCATGCCGAACACGAAGTTCAGGCCATCCGCGAACAGATCGAGATCGGTCACCGCCAGCACGCGCCGTCCCGGCCGGCGCGCGGCCACCACCAGGAAATCGTCGGCGCGGCACTGCGTCCGCTGCGGATCGCAGGCACCATGCGGAACCGCGGCCGGCGGCAGCATTGCCGCTTCCAGGCCGAGCGCGACGAGGTCGGCGGCAAGGTTGTGCAAATCGGCTTCCGCTACGCCTTTGATCGGAAGCAGCGACAACTGGAGGCCCGGAGGCGCCATACAGGAAGCTTTCTCACCGGCTTCCCGTATCCCGCAGAGACGGGCGGTTGCCGGAGTTCATGTTCGTCATATCCCGATGCCAATTCCGACTCCGCCATGCCGGGGAAGTTCTTGCTTCCGCCGCGCCCGAGTGGCACAGCGCGGCACTCCGCGACAAGCAGCGCCCCGCCCTGTAAAATAGCGCCTTTTGTACGAAGCTGGCGCCATGCTGAAAATCTACAACACCCTCGCCCGCGACAAGCAGGTCTTTGTCCCCATCGAGCCCGGCCGCGTCCGCATGTACGTCTGCGGCATGACGGTCTACGATTACTGCCACCTCGGCCACGCGCGTGTGCTGGTGGTATTCGACATGGTGCAAAGATGGCTGCGTGCTTCCGGCTTCGGCGTGACCTACGTGCGCAACATCACCGACATCGACGATAAGATCATCCGGCGCGCCGCCGAGAATCATGAGCCGATCGACGCGCTGACCGGCCGCTTCATCGCTGCCATGGACGAGGACGCCGCGGCGCTCGGCGTGGAGAAACCGACCTTTGAGCCGCGCGCCACCCAGTACGTGCCCGGCATGATCCGCATGATCGAAACCCTGATCGCCAACGGTCTGGCCTACGTCGCGCCCAATGGCGACGTGTGCTACTCGGTGCGCGATTTCCCCGGCTACGGCAAGCTCTCCGGCAAGTCGCTGGAAGACCTGCGCGCCGGCGAGCGGGTGGAAGTGGAAAGCGCCAAGCGCGACCCGCTCGACTTCGTGCTGTGGAAATCCGCCAAGCCGGGCGAGCCGGCCTGGGATTCGCCCTGGGGCAAGGGGCGCCCCGGCTGGCACATCGAATGCTCGGTGATGAGCGATGAGCTGCTGGGCGAGCACTTCGACATTCACGGCGGCGGCCAGGATTTGCAGTTTCCCCACCACGAGAACGAGATCGCCCAGAGCGAGGGCGCGCACGGCCACCAGCACGTCAACTACTGGATCCACAACGGCTTCGTGCGGGTGGACAACGAGAAGATGTCGAAGTCGCTCGGCAACTTCTTCACCATCCGCGAAGTGCTGGCCAAATACGACCCGGAAGTGGTGCGCTTTTTCATCCTGCGCGCCCACTACCGCAGCCCGCTCAACTACTCCGACCAACACCTGGACGACGCCAAGGGCGCGCTAACAAGGCTCTACACCGCGCTGAAGAACGTTCCGCCATCCCCCTTGCCCCTCACCCCTCACACCCCAGGCATCGATTGGGGCCGGCCCTTCGCCTCCGCCTTCAAGACCGCGATGGACGACGATTTCAACACCCCGGAAGCGGTTGCGGTGCTGTTCGATCTCGCCAACGAGGTCAACCGCACCGGCTCGGCCGAACTGGCCGGCTTGCTCAAATCACTGGCCGGCGTGATCGGGCTGCTCGCGCGCGATCCGAGTGCCTTCCTGCAGGGGCGGCGGAACGTCACTATTCACGCAACCGCGGCGACGATCTTCACGCCCGAGCGGATCGACATGCTCATCGCCGAACGCGCCGCGGCGAAGAAAGCGAAAAACTACGCCGAAGCCGACCGCATCCGCAAGGAACTCCTCGATGCCGGAATTGTCTTGGAAGACACCGCGCAGGGGACGACCTGGCGGCGGAGCTAATGGACACCACTCCCGACATCTTTTCCTACCGCAAATACTGGGCCAAACGCTTCGGCACCGCGCCCTTCCTGCCAATGTCGCGCGCCGAGATGGATGCGCTCGGCTGGGATTCCTGCGACGTGATCCTCGTCACCGGCGATGCCTATATCGACCACCCCAGCTTCGGCATGGCGCTGGTCGGGCGGCTGCTGGAAGCGCAGGGCTTCCGCGTCGGCATCATCAGCCAGCCGGACTGGCACAGTGCCGCGGATTTCAAGCGACTGGGCAAGCCCAATCTGTTTTTCGGCGTCACCGCCGGCAACATGGATTCGATGGTCAACCGCTACACTTCGGAGCGCAAGATCCGCTCGGATGACGCCTACACGCCAGGCGGCGAGGCGGGCAAGCGCCCGGACCGGGCGGTGACGGTGTATTCCCAGCGCTGCCGCGAGGCCTTTGCCGATGTCCCCGTCGTTATCGGCAGCATCGAAGCCAGTCTGCGGCGGCTCGCCCATTACGATTACTGGTCGGAAACCGTGCGCCGCTCGGTGCTGGCGGATTCCAAGGCCGACCTGCTGATTTACGGCAATGCCGAGCGCGCGCTGGTGGCGCTGGCTCACCGGCTGGCGGGGGAAGAAGACATCCGCGGCATCACCGATCTGCGCGGCACCGCCTTCATGCGCAAGGGCACGCCTGAAGGCTGGACCGAGATCGATTCGACCCATGTGGACACGCCGGGCAAGGTGGCGCCGCATGCCAACCCTTACGGGGAAACGGCAAAACCCGTAGCAGTCGTAGGGTGGGTTAGCCCGACAGGGCGTAACCCACCGAGCGCGCCTTCTGATGCCGCGGATGGTGGGTTACGCTGCGCTAACCCACCCTACACTCCCTTCCCCATCAAGGGAGAGGGAGGAAAACCCCGCCCCGACCGCGACCACACCGTGATCCGCCTGCCGTCCTACGAGCAGGTGAAGAACGACCCGGTGCTGTACGCTCACGCCGCGCGCATCCTGCACACCGAATCCAACCCCGGCAATGCCCGCGCCCTGGTGCAAGGCCACGGCGACCGCGACGTGTGGCTCAATCCGCCGCCGATCCCGCTCACCACGCCGGAGATGGACGGCGTCTACGGCCTGCCGTTCGCGCGCCGTCCGCACCCGTCCTATGGCGAGGCGCGCATTCCGGCGTATGAGATGATCCGCTTCTCGATCAACATTCTGCGCGGCTGCTTCGGCGGCTGCACCTTCTGCTCGATCACCGCGCACGAAGGGCGCATCATCCAGAGCCGTTCGGAAGCATCCATCCTGCACGAGATCGAGGCTATCCGCGACACCGTGCCGGGCTTCACCGGCGTCATCACCGACCTGGGCGGCCCGACCGCCAACATGTACCGGCTGGCCTGCAAGGACAAAAAGATCGAGGCCGCCTGCCGGCGCCTTTCGTGCGTCTATCCCGACATCTGCAAGAACATGGGCACCGACCACGGCCCGCTGACCCGCCTCTACCGCAAGGCGCGGGCGATTCCGGGCGTGAAGAAGATCGCCATCGGCTCCGGCCTGCGCTACGACCTGGCGGTGCGCGACCCGGAGTACGTCAGGGAACTGGTCACCCACCACGTCGGCGGTTACCTCAAGATCGCGCCGGAGCACACCGAGCCGAATGTGCTCGCCAAGATGATGAAGCCCGGCATGGCGGCCTACGACGAATTCAAGAAGATGTTCAACAAGTTCTCGAAGGAAGCGGGCAAGGAGCAATACCTCATCCCCTACTTCATCGGCGCCCACCCCGGCGCGACCGACGAGGACATGCTCAATCTGGCGCTGTGGCTGAAGAAAAACGGCTTCCGCCTGGATCAGGTGCAGACCTTCCTGCCGACGCCGATGGCGCTGTCGAGCGTGATGTACCATTCCGGCAAGAACCCGCTGGCGAAGGTCAGCTACGAATCGGAAAACGTCTTCACCGCCAAGGGCGAACGGGCGCGGCGCCTGCACAAGGCCTTCCTGCGCTGGCACGACCCGGAAAACTGGCCGCTGCTGCGCGAAGCGCTGAAGAGGATGGGACGCGCCGACCTGATCGGCAACGGCAAGCATCACCTGGTGCCGGCCTGGCAGCCGGCGGGCACGAGCAAGACGCCCGAAGGCGCGCGCCGTCCAAGGAACACCTCCCGCAAACCCGCTGCCGTGCCGCAACCAAACCGGGCCGGGCGCCGGGGCAAGCCGCGCTAAGCGCCTAATTCGGCACCTGGCCGATCACCACTTTGGTTTCGCTGCTGTGGGCGCTTTCGATCGCCAGCCGGGTGGGGGCCGCGCCCTTGCGCAATTCGGAAATCATGTAATCCCGCGCTTCCTTCGTCGGCGCATAGACCGACACCAGCGAATCGCTGCGCGCCGCCAGGCCGCCGAGTTTCTTCAGAACCGCCGCCGCGTCTTCCGAATGATGGCGCACCGCGTCGTCCGGCAACGGCGTTTCCAGCTTGTCGAAGGTGGCGACTTTCCCGCCCGCTGCAACCGATTCCCGCGCATAGAGCTTGGGCTGCTCGTAACGGTAGCGGTCCTGCGAACCCTGTACCTGCGAAATCTCGTAAGAAGCGGACTGAGCGTCCTGCAGCCGCCTGTCCGCCTGGAGCCCGCGCCAGTAGCCGATGCCGCCGCCGGCCAGCGCGCCCAGCAGGGTGGTGGTCGTGCGGTCGCTGTCCGTCAGGTAGCCCAGCACATTCCCGGCGACCGCGCCGATTGCCGCACCGACTGCGGCCTGCTCCGGGGCACGGGATTCGACGGTGGGATAGCTGCCGGGAGCGGCGCATCCGCCTGCAATGGCGGCCAGCAGCAATACGCTTGCGGATTGATGGAATCTGTTCTTCATCGCTTGTCTCCTATTAAGCCGGCCCTCAAATACACTGCCACATTCTTTGGGCGGACGAAAACCTTTGTACCGTACCGAATAGGGCGGGCCGTGCCCGCCGCAAAGCTGGCGGCCGCGGGCCGCCCTATACCGTAACACAACTGGCGCGTGTGTACGGACAGGCATTTTCGGGCAGCCTTAATAACTTAACGAATCAGGCCACAAGATTGACGGCCACCACGATTTGATCGGCCCTGCGCCGGTTGCCCCGGCGCCTGCCCGGCCCGGAACGGGTATCCAGCAGCACGGCGCGGCGCGACACGCGCCGGCTCATGCGGCGCCGCTCTTTCCCTGCCGCTCTTTCCTCGGCGGGCGGTAACGGGCGCCGCGCCCATCCCGCAGCCGGCTGCTTCTGCCTGGCGCGCCGATAGACCTGGGGCGGAATGGATCGCGCGGTCACCGGCCTCGCAGGACGAACGTACCTCACCGGCTTGACGTCAACCGGTTCCTTGATCGGGACATAAAGCGGTTCGCTGGGTACATACCGCATACGACTTTTCTCCACTTTTTTTGATTTGAGTATGGCATCCGGAAAAAAATCCCGAAACACCGGCCGCCCGCGAACGCCCTTGCCCTCCGCTCGCGGCGCCATGACATTCCCCAGACCGTGGGGCATAATTACGCTTTTCAACCCCGCCGACGGGCCAACAGGCCGGCGATAAATGCAGGACGCAACGATGACCTCCACAACCAAGCTCCAAGCCGCCCTCCTCACGGCCTTGCTCGCCGCGAGTACGGCCGGCCACGCATTTTCCAACCTCGGCGCGGAAGGCGCCCCACAGGCGAAGGAAGCCCCCCAGATCAAAATCGGCGAGGGGCGGAAGCCTCTCACCAAGCCAGGCAAGGACGGCGCAACCCGGCTTTTCCTCCTCGACTGGGAAACCGATGTGCCAGGCGCCTGGAAGGAACAGACGCCCAGCTCCAGCATGCGGCTCGCCCAGTACCAGATTCCCGGAGCGAACAGCAGCGAAGAGGGAGAACTGGTGGTGTTCTTCTTCGGCGAGGGCACGGGGGGGCCGGTGGAAGCCAACATTTCGCGCTGGCAGACGCAATTTTCCGGGCCGGACGGCAAGGAAGTGACGCCCAAGGTCGAGAAGTTCGCGGTCGGCGGCATGAACGTCACCACCGCCGAATTTCACGGCTCCTACGCCCGCGCCATCGGCGTCGGGCCGGGCGGGAAAGCCAAAGCGAATCAGGCACTGCTCGCGGCCATCGTGGAGACGCCAAAGGGCAAGCTGACTTTCCAGCTGCACGGACCGGAAGCCACGGTCGACGCCCAGCGCGACGCCTTCCTCGGCTTCATCAAGGGACTGAAGCCGGCCGCGAAGTGATTCCTGCTAAACCCCGCCGGTAAAGCGAATGATGTGACGGCGCGCTTTCTTGGTGGGGCGTCCTTTCCGGGCTGAATTGGGCTCAGGCTGGGCGCGCAGTTGCTCGGCCAGGGTTTCGCGCGCCATCCGGCTTTCCGCCGTCTCCTCGTAAAGCAGCGCCGCCTCCGGAGCGGGGCCGCGCCGCTGCGACAGCGCCCGTACCGTTACCGTCAACTCGAACGGCCCCTGGCGAATCCTCAATTCGTCGCCGACACTCACGGCTCTGGCCGGTTTGACGCGTGCGCCGTTGCAATGCACCTTGCCGCCTTCGACCGCCTGTGCAGCCAGGGAGCGCGTCTTGAAAAATCGCGCCGCCCACAGCCACTTGTCGAGGCGGATTTTTTCCCTGTCGTTTGAATCGCTCATCCGTTCAGTGCCGCGTCGGCGAGGCCTTGGTCATCACCTCGGCGGCGAAGATCTGCTCCGCGTCCACCCGGTCGAAGGCATAGTGCTTGTTGCAGAACTCGCAATCCACTTCGATCGAACCCTGTTCCGCCAGGATGGACTGCACCTCGGCGTGGCCAAGCATGCGCAGCATGGCCGTGACGCGATCGCGCGAACAGGGGCAGTAGAAGTTGACCGGCTTGCTGTCGAACAGGCGGATATCCTCTTCGTGATACAGGCGGCGAATCAGTTGCCGCGCCGGCAGCCCGAGCAGCTCCCGCCGAGTGACGGTTGACCCCAGATGCACCGCCCGCGGCCAGGCGTCCGGATCCTCGTCGGCGCCCCCCGGCAATTTTTGCAGCAGCATTCCCGTCGCCTGTTGCGTGTCGGCCGCCAGCCAAAGCCGGGTATCGAGCTGTTCGGAGCGGATCATGTAATCTTCCAGCGCTTCGGCAATGGTATTGCCGCTGATGCTGACAATTCCCTGGTAGGCCTGCCGGCCATTCTTCGGGTCAATCGTAATCACGAAGCGGCCGGCGCCGATCATCTGCGCCAGGGAGCCGCGCTCGATCTCGCCCTCCCAATGAGCCATCGCACGCATGGTCAGATCGTCCCGGCATTCCACCACTAGCAACTTGATTGCCCCCTCGCCCTGCATCTGCATGACGACCGCGCCGGAATATTTGAGTGTTGCCGACAGCAGCGCAGCGGCGGCCATCAGCTCCCCCAGCATCTCCCGTAACACCGGCGGATATTCCCGCCGCTCCAGCACGGCGCGCCAGGTCGTGTCGAGATGCACGATTTCACCCCGCACCGCCGCATGCTCGAACATGAACCGTTGTAAACTGTCGCGATTTTCCAATTACATTTTCCTCACTATTGACCCTAGAAAAAGCGGTTTGGCCACGAATGACACGAATGTTCACGAATAATCATGATGTTACTCATGGGGCCGTGCTCGCCTGGATGGTATGCTGCAAATCGGCCGCACTTCGTTGTTCTTATTCGTGTTTATTCGTGTCATTCGTGGCCAAATGCCGTTTTTAGGTTGACAACACTGTCGCAGCTACGAAACAATTAGACAAAGTCCAGATATTAGGTTAGAATTTTACTCATGAAAATCCAACGCTACACTCGAGACGATATGCCGACACTGCTTCGGCAGCATGGCATCAATCCTACCCACCAGCGGATAGAGATCGCCTACGCGATGTTCTCCAGCCACGAACACTTGTGCGCCGACCAGATCATGACCATCGTCAACAGCCGCTACAGCGAGACCTCGAAGGCAACGGTGTACAACACGCTGAACCTGTTCGTCGAGAAAAAACTGATCCGGGAAGTGATCGTGGATCCCTCGAAGGTATTTTACGACGCAAACACTATTCCTCATCACCACTTCTACAATGTCGTCAGCGGCGAGCTCACCGACATCGACAGCACCATCGAAATCAGCGGTCTGCCGGTGCTTCCCAGCGGCGTGATCGCCGAGGGCATCGACGTCATCGTGCGCATTCGCCCGCAACGACCTGAAATCGCCGAAGCTGTCGCCTGATCCGGTCGTTCAGTCCCGTTCCGGCAGGAACATCTGCAGCAAATCGTTCAGGAAGCGCCGCCCAAGCTCCGTCGGGCGGACCAACTGCAGGCCGCGCTCGATCAGCCCGCGCTGTTCCGCCTCCTTCAATGTGCCGGCGACCTCCGTAACCGGCAGGCCGGTGCGCTCCCGGAACAGGCCGGGATGGAATCCGCCGGTCAGGCGCAGGGCATTCATCATGAACTCGAAACCGAGATCCCGCGCCGCCACCTCATGCTCCTCCTGAACCGGCCAGCCCTGCAATGCGTGTTCGAGATAGGCCCTGGGATGCCGGTGGCGCACCTGGCGCACGATACGGTCGTGCGCGCTCAGCTTGCCGTGCGCTCCGGCGCCGATGCCGAGATAATCCCCGAACAGCCAGTAGTTCAGGTTGTGCCGACAGGCATGGCCGCGGCGGGCGAAGGCCGAGGTCTCGTAATGCTCGTAGCCGGCAGCGGCCAGTTCCCGCTCGATTGCGGCCTGCATCTCCGCCGCCGTCTCGTCGTCCGGCAGCGGCGGCGGCCGATGGTGGAACAGGGTGTTCGGCTCGATCGTCAGGTGATAGGCGGAAATATGCTGCGGCCCCAAAGCGATGGCTTGCCGGACGTCCGCCAGCGCGTCTTCCAGGCTCTGGCCGGGCAGTCCGTACATGAGGTCGAAATTGACGTTGTCGAAATTCGCCAGCGCCAGTGCAGCCGCGCGCCGCGCCTCGCCGCCGTCGTGAATGCGGCCCAGCGCCTCGAGATGTGTTGAGTTGAAACTCTGAATGCCGAGCGACAGCCGGTTGACGCCGACAGCGCGGAACTCGACGAACCGCCCCGCCTCCGCGGTGCCGGGATTGGCCTCCAGCGTGATCTCGGCGGCCGGCTCCAGCGGCAAAAGCGCCCGCACCCCGCACAGCAACTCGTTCAGAGCCCCGCCCGAAAGCAGGCTAGGCGTGCCGCCGCCGATGAATACCGATTGCACCTTTCGCCCCCACACCAGCGGCAGCGCATGCTCCAGATCCGCCAGCAGCGCAGCGACATATTCCTTCTCAGGCGCCCCGCCCGCGCCCTCCAGGGCATGCGAATTGAAATCGCAGTAGGGGCATTTCCTTACGCACCACGGGAAGTGGATATACAGGCCGAGCGGCGGCGGCGCCGTGAGCCGTGAGGGGGGCGAAGTGAGGGGTGAGGCGTGAGGGGTGAGGGGAAAAAGCGCCGCCCCCCCGCCACCTGATACCTCTCCACCGGCCGCCGCGGCGGGCACGGCCCGCCCTATGGGTTGCTCCTCACTCCTCACTCCTCACTCCTCACTCCTCACTCCTCACTCCTCACTCCTCACTCCTCACTCCTCACTCCCCGAAGCTTCTCCACCAGTGCCCGCAGGGCCTGGCCTCGGTGGCTGACGCGGTTCTTGAATTCAGCCGGCAGCTCGGCAGCAGTCTGGCCGCGATCCGGGATCAGGAACAGGGGATCGTAGCCGAAGCCGCCCGCACCGCGCGGCGCGGCCATAATCTCGCCGCGCCAGACGCCCTCCGCGATCAGCGGCTGCGGGTCTTCCGGGTAGCGCACCAGCGCCATCACGCAATAGTAATGCGCGCCGCGTTCCGGCCGACCCTCAAGCAGCTCCAGCAGTTTCGCGTTGTTGCGCTCGTCCGACTTCGGCTCGCCGGCAAAGCGCGCGGAATGCACGCCGGGCGCGCCGTTCAGCGCGTCGACGCAGAGCCCGGAATCGTCCGCCAGCGCCGGCAGCCCGGAGTGTGCGCTAGCATGGCGCGCCTTGGCGAGGCAGTTTTCGATGAAGGTGCAATACGGCTCATCGGCCTCGGGAATATTGAAGGCGGACTGTGGCAACACCTCGAACGCGAAGGGTTCGAGAATCTGCCCGATCTCCCGCAGCTTGCCGGGATTGTTGCTAGCGATGACGAGTTTTTTCATGTTTTAAAAGCCGACCACGAATGACACGAATGTTCACGAATAATCATGCAATTACAAAACCACCAGCCATTCGAGGCTTTATTCGTGTCAATTCGTGAACATTCGTGAAATTCGTGGTGAATTGATTTTGCCCCCCCGCTTACCGCGACTCCAGCGCCGCCTTCTGCTTCGCCACCAGCTCCGCGATGCCCTTCTGCGCCAGGTCGAGCATTGCGTCCATCTCTTCGCGCGAGAACGGCGCGCCTTCCGCCGTCCCCTGCACTTCGATGAAGCCGCCGCTACCGGTCATCACCACGTTCATGTCGGTATCGCAGGCGGAATCCTCCTCGTAATCGAGGTCCAGCACCGGCACGCCCTGATAGACGCCGACCGACACCGCCGCGACGAAGTCCCGGATCGGCGAAGACTCGATCTTGCCGCGGGCGAGCAGGAAACCGACGGCATCCCGCAGCGCGATGAAAGCGCCGGTAATGCTGGCGGTGCGCGTGCCGCCGTCGGCCTGGATCACGTCGCAGTCGATCTGCACGGTGCGCTCGCCCAGTGCCTCCAGGTTCACCACTGCCCGCAGGCTGCGCCCGATCAGGCGCTGGATTTCCTGGGTGCGCCCGGATTGCTTGCCTGCCGCGGCCTCGCGCTGGATGCGGCTGCCGGTGGCGCGCGGCAGCATGCCGTATTCGGCAGTCACCCATCCCTGATTCCTGCCGCGCAGGAAGGGCGGTACCTTTTCGTCGATGCTCGCAGTGCAGATCACCTTGGTGTCACCATATTCCACCAGTACCGAACCTTCGGCGTGCTTGGTGTAGTTGCGGGTAATTCTGACCGGACGCAACTGGTCCGGGTTCCGTTTGCTGGGTCGCATGCGTATCCTTTAAACAAAGGCGATTAGCCACGAATTGGTACGAATGGAACACGAATGTTCACGAATAATCGACGGATCAACTATTTTTGCTCGAGTTGTCCCGTTGCCTTGGCAGAGCGAAGTCACGCCCTGACCGTTCGTGTTCATTCGTGAAAATTCGTGTCATCCGCGGTTAATGCCGTTCCAGGAGTAAAAAACCGGCGAAGCCGAAGGCCGCTAGTTGGAATATTTCTTGATGGCGTTCTGGATCTCGGCGATCGCCCGGTCGATTTCGTCGTCCGAAACGGCCTTCCGATCGCCTCCTTCGCGGCCAGCGCCGAACTCGTCCAGCTGTGTAGTGACGCTGTCGAGCGGCATGCCCACCGTGGAAACCGCGGGAGCATGGCCCCGCCCGCCCCAGGTCATGCCGATTGCGGAGAGGTTGTCGCCGCTCAGGCCGCCTCGGAGTTCCGCGTGATCCAGCAGTTCAGGCACCGCCCGATCGATAGGGTAGGCGCCGAGGATGGCGCCGATCTCGTTGACCGACAACACGCCCCACAGGCCGTCCGAGCATAACAGCAGGGTATCGCCTTCCCGGATCGGGGTTTTTCCGGAAAGCTCAACCTTGGGCAGGATCGGCCCGCCCAGGCAATTGTAGATCTTGTTGCGGTCGGGATGGGTGGTCATCTGCGCCTCGGTGATTTCCCCCTGCTCGAACATCAACTGTACGCGGGAATGATCTCGGGTGCGGGCCAGCAGCCGGCCTTCGCGAAAGAAGTACAGGCGCGAATCCCCGACGTGCGCCCAGTAGGCCATGCCCCGCTGCACCACGCAGGCAACGCAGGTGGTGCGGGGGCTTTCCAGCAGATCGTTCTCCAGCGAGTAATCGCTGATAGCGTTGTGCGCGCCGAGCAGCGCGCTCTCCAGAAACTGGAAAGGGGCCTTCAGCGCGGGCCGGGATTGTTTCTGGAAGCTCTCGGCAATCAGTTGCGCGGTGATTTGCGCCGCCACCTCGCCATGAAAATGGCCGCCCATTCCATCGGCCACCACCATCAGCAGCGCGTCCTTGCTATAGGAGTAGGCCAGGCGGTCCTGATTGTACTTGCGCCCGCCCTGGCGGCTGGACTGGTAAATCGCGAATCGCACGGTTCAGAAGATTTCTTTGTTCAGCGTCTTGCGGATGCTGGACATGAGGGACTTCTTCCGCCGCAGCTCCGGCACGGATTGCATCAGGGCCTTCTGCAGCGTGAAGACGCTCTGCGGGCGCTTGAGGTAATCCAGCTCCAGGCATTGGTCGATGATTTCCAGCAACTGGTCGGAATACTGGCCGGCCCACAGTTCTCGCGCCGACTGCTGCCGGTCGGTTTGCAGCCGTGCGTCCGCCGCCTGCGGTGCGAAACCGGCCAGGCAGGCGAACAGGCTCGCGCCGACGCCGTAAATGTCCGTCCATGGCCCCAGGTGCTCGCGGTTCTTGTGCTGTTCCGGCGCGGCGAAGCCCGGGGTATACATGGGCGAAAGGCTGCTCTTCTCGCTGGTCAGGGTTTGCCGCGCGGCGCCGAAATCCAGAAGCACCGGCGAACCGTCCTGGCGGATATAGATGTTGGCCGGCTTGACGTCGAGATGCAGGATCTTGTGGGTATGCACTTCGCGCAGGCCGTTCAGCAAGTGGGCAAACACCCGCCGGATGAAGTTTTCCCTGATATCGCCCTTGCGCTGCTGGATGTGCTCCTGCAGCGTCTTGCCGCGCTCGTACTGCATCACCATGTACACGGTTTCGTTGGCGCGGAAGAAATTGATCACGCGCACCACGTTGGGATGGGCGATCTTGGCCAGCGCCCGCCCTTCCTCGAAAAAACACTTCATGCCGTAGCGGAAGGTGGAAAGATTGTCCGCCGAAGTCGCCTGCACGAGCGCCCCTTCGGTGCGCAGCACCAGCGCGCTGGGCAAGTATTCCTTGATCGCCACCGGCATGCCCTGCTCGTCGTAGGCCAGGTACACGATGCTGAAACCGCCTCCCGCCAATTGCTTGGCGATGCGGTAATCGAGCAACTGATAACCTTCCTGGAGTGCCTGGTTGGCTTGCTGTGAACTCATCCCCGTCGAAATGCCGACTTTTTCCAACCTGCATTATTCTGCATTTGCTAAGATAAAGCAAAGACACAGCTGACGGAGCACACCATGATTCACAGCATGACCGGCTACGCGGCAGCCAGCCGGGAACTGACGCAAGGCACGCTGAACCTCGAGCTGCGCTCGGTAAACCACCGTTACCTGGACGTCGTGTTCCGCATGGATGAAATCTTCCGGCCGGCGGAGCCGATGATGCGGGAAGCGATTGCCCGCCAGATCAACCGCGGCAAACTGGAGTGCAGACTGATGTTCTCGGCGCGCGCCGAGGATCGCAAGCTGCGGCAAATCAACAGCGCCCTGGTCGAGCAGCTGGTGCAGATGAATCGCGCGGTGCAGGAATTGTTGCCGGAGGCCCAGCCGCTAAGCGTGGCGGACATTTTGCGCTGGCCCGGGGTAATCGAATCCGAGGAGCTGCCCGCCGACAGTCTGCAGGAAATGTGCCTTTCGCTGCTGCAAGCGGCGCTCGCCGAATTCGCCGCAACCCGCGGCCGCGAAGGCGAAAAGCTGAAAGAGCTCATCCTGCAGCGCGTGGCGCAGATGGAAGGACTGGTCGCCCAGGCCGCGCCGCACATCCCGAGGCTGCTGGCGGCCTACCAGGAAAAACTCGCCGCCCGCCTGCGCGAGGCGCAGCTGGCGCAAGACGACGAGCGCATCCGTCAGGAACTGGCGCTGTTCGCGCAGAAGATCGACGTGGATGAAGAACTGTCGCGGCTGCAGACCCACCTGTCGGAGGTGAAACGGGTGCTCTCCGCCGGCGGCGCGGTCGGCAAGCGGCTGGATTTCCTGATGCAGGAACTGAACCGCGAAGCAAACACCCTCGGCTCCAAATCCGTCGCAAGCGAACTGTCGCAGCTCTCCATGGAACTCAAGGTGCTGATCGAACAGATGCGCGAACAGATCCAGAACATCGAGTGAGGCGCCGGCGCCTCATCCCCACCGGAACAAAGACCCATGACCACAGGCAATCTATTCATCGTCACCGCCCCGTCCGGCGCGGGCAAAACCAGTCTGGTCCGCGCCTTGCTGGAAAGAGACAGCCAGGTGCAGCTTTCCATTTCCTACACCACCCGCCCGCCTCGGCCGGGCGAAACGGACGGGCGGGATTACCATTTCGTCAGCCAGGAGACGTTCCTGGAAATGCTGGCGCACGGCGATTTCCTGGAAAGCGCCGAGGTGTACGGCAACCGTTACGGCACATCGCAATCCTGGATCGAGCGCGTCCGGAAAACCGGGAAGGACATCCTGCTGGAAATCGACTGGCAGGGGGCGGCCCAGGTGCGCCGGCTGATGCCTGAAGCAATCGGCGTCTTCATTCTGCCACCGTCGCGCGAGACCCTGTTCGAACGGCTCAAAGGCCGCGGCCAGGATGCGGCGGATGTGATCGAACGCCGGATGAAGGCCGCCCGCGAGGACATCAGCCATGTAGGCGAATTCGATTATGCTATCATTAACGACGATTTCGATACCGCCCTGCACGACCTGCTGGCGGTGATCCGGGCGCAGCGCCTGAAGATCGGCGACCAGCTCGTCCGGCACGCCGGCTTGATCAACAAATTGCTAACGACCGAGGAATAGGACATGGCACGCATCACCGTTGACGATTGCATGAAAAACATCCCGAACCGCTTCGAGCTCGCGCTCGCGGCCACCTATCGCGCCCGCCAGATCGCCAACGGCGCCACTCCGCAGGTGGACCCGGACCGCGACAAACCGACCGTGATCGCCCTGCGCGAGATCGCGCACGGCAAAGTCGGGCGGGAAATCCTGAACCGGGGACAGGCGTAACACCCAAGGCTGAAGGTGGAAGGATGAAGGATGAACGACGGGGCGCTTCGCTTCATCCTTCCGCCTTCAGCCTTCCGCCTTCCGCAAATGCCCGAATCCGCCCAGCTCACCCAACTCCTTTCCTCCTACCTCAAACCTGAGGATATCGCCCAGGTCGAGGAAGCCTTTCGCGCCGCAAAAACGGCGCACGAAGGACAGCTCCGCGTCAGCGGCGAAGCCTACATCTCCCATCCGGTGGCGGTCGCCACCATCCTCGCCGGCTGGCATCTCGACGCCCAGGCGCTGATGGCGGCGCTGCTGCACGACGTAGTCGAGGACACGCCAACCACCAAGAACGAAATCAGCGAAAAATTCGGCAAGCAGGTAGCCGATCTGGTGGACGGCGTCTCCAAGCTCGACAAGATCGAATTCCAGAGCGAGGCTCACGCCCAGGCGGAAAACTTCCGCAAGATGCTGCTGGCCATGGCGCGCGACGTGCGGGTGATCCTGATCAAGCTGGCCGACCGCCTGCACAACATGCGCACACTGGAGGCGATGCAGCCGGAAAAGCGGAACCGCATCGCCCGCGAGACGATGGAAATCTACGCCCCGATCGCAAACCGCCTCGGGCTGAACAACATCTATGACGAACTCGAAGACCTGAGCTTTCGCTACCTCTACCCCACCCGCTACGCCGTCCTGTCCAAGGCGGTCAAGGCCGCGCGCGGCAACCGGCGCGAGGTGGTGGGAAAAATCCTGGAGGCGATCAAGCAGCGCCTGGTTGAGGCCGGCATCGAGGCGACCGTGACCGGGCGCGAAAAACACCTCTACAGCATCTACAAGAAGATGCAGGGCAAGAACCTGGCGTTTTCCGAAGTATTCGACATCTACGGCTTCCGCGTCATCGTCAAGGACACGCCCACCTGCTACCTCGCGCTGGGCGCGCTCCACAGCCTGTACAAGCCGATCCCCGGCAAATTCAAGGACTACATCGCGATCCCCAAGGCCAACGGCTACCAGTCGCTGCACTCCACCCTGTTCGGCCCGTTCGGCACACCGATCGAAGTGCAGATACGGAGCGAGGAAATGCACCGCATCGCCGAGGCGGGGGTGGCATCCCACTGGCTATACAAGAACGGCGATGCCAGCCTCAACGAGGTGCAGCGCAAGACCCACAAATGGCTGCAGAACCTGCTCGACATCCAGAGCGAAAGCCGCGACGCGGCCGAATTCCTGGAGCACGTGAAAGTCGACCTGTTTCCCGACGAGGTGTACGTCTTCACCCCCAAGGGCAACATCATGGCGCTGCCGCGCGGGGCGACCGCCGTGGATTTTGCCTACGCGGTGCACACCGACGTCGGCAACCGTTGCGTGGCGGTCAAGATCAACCACGAAGTGGCGCCGCTCCGCACTGCGCTCAGGAACGGCGACCACGTCGAGATCATTACTGCGGCGCATGCCAAGCCCAATCCGGCCTGGCTCAACTACGTCATCACCGGCAAGGCGCGCTCGCACATCCGCCATTTCCTCAAAACCATGCAGTACGAGGAGTCCGCAGCTCTGGGCGAACATCTGCTGAACCAGGCGCTGCGCGGGCTGCAGGCCGACCCCAGGAACATCGGCGAAGCCAACTGGGAAAGGCTGCTGCGCGATGCCGGCGTAAAATCCAGGCAGGAAATCCTCGCCGACATCGGCCTCGGCAAGCGCCTCAACGTGGTCGTAGCGCGTCAGTTGCTAGCGCTTGGCGAAAGCCACCCGCTGGAACACAAGCCGCTCGGAGCGGTGACCATCCGCGGCAGCGAAGGCATGGCCGTGCAATTCGCCGGATGCTGCCGCCCCATTCCGGGCGACCCGATCCTCGGCTTCATCAACAAGGGCAAGGGGCTGGTGATCCACACCCACGACTGCCCGACCATCGCGCAATTCCGCAACGACCCCGACAAATGGGTGGACGTCGAATGGGATCCGGCGATCAAGAAGATGTTCGACGTCAACATCAAGCTGGTAGTGGCGAACCAGCGCGGCGTCCTGGCCAAGGTCGCTGCGGCCATTGCCGACGCGGCTTCCAACATCGACAACATCAGCATGGAAGAGGAAAGCGGCAGCGCCTACACCACCATCTACTTCACCCTGCAGGTGGAAAACCGCCAGCATCTGGCAGGCGTGATGCGCGCCCTGCGCCAGATTCCGGAAGTGGTGCGGATCAGCAGAATGAAAGGCTGAGCGTCGCACGGCAAGATAGAAATTTTTTGGAGGATTCATGACCAGGCAAATCATTTCCACCCCCAACGCCCCCGCCGCCATCGGCACCTATTCCCAGGCGGTGAAGGCCGGCGATACCGTTTACCTTTCCGGCCAGATCGGCCTTGACCCCGTCACCATGCAGATGGTGGAAGGCATCGACGCGCAGGTTCGCCGGGTATTCGACAACCTCAAGGCCGTCGCTGCTGCGGCGGGCGGCAGCCTTGCCGACGTGGTCAAGCTGAATATCTTTCTTACCGACCTGTCCCACTTCGCCCTGGTCAACGAAATCATGGCCGCCTACTTCAGCCAGCCCTACCCGGCGCGAGCCGCGGTGGGCGTGGCGGCGCTGCCGCGCGGCGCGCTGGTGGAAATGGACGCGGTGCTCGTTCTTGAAGGATGAAGGATGAAGGCGGAAGGATGAATGCACTCCCCAAGCGCTTGGCTTCATCCGCCAGCGAAGAGGCGGCCGCTCCCTCATCCTTCCCCAAATCCCTTCAGCCCAAGCTGGCAAAGCTCGGGCTGCGCACTTCGTCCGACCTCCTGCTGCACCTGCCGCTGCGCTATCTGGACGAAACCCATCTCTACCCCATCGCCGATGCGCCGTTCGATCGTGAAATCCAGGTCGAAGGCGAAATCGTCCATGCCGAAGCCCGATTCCGTCCGCGCAAGGCGCTGGTGTGCCAGGTACGCGACGCGAGCGGCGAGCTGTTCGTGCGTTTCCTGCACTTCTATCCCAGCCAGATCAAGGCGCTCGTTCCGGGAAAGCGCCTGCGCCTGTTCGGCGAGCTGCGCCGCGGTTATTTCGGGGCGGAAATGGTGCACCCGCAGTATCGGATCGTCGGCGCAGTCGAGCCGCTGGCCGAGGCGCTGACGCCGGTCTATCCGACCACCGCCGGGCTGTCCCAGCGCGCCCTGCGCAAGCTCATCCTGGAAGCGCTGGCGGCCGGCGAGCCCGGCGATACCCTGCCGGACGAACTGCGGCGGCGGCTCGAACTGCCGGGCTTTGCCGAAAGCCTCACCTACCTGCACCAGCCGCCGCCCGATGCGCCGCTTGCCGCGCTGGAGGAAAAGAACCACCCCGCGTGGCGGCGGCTCAAGTTCGACGAGCTGCTGGCGCAACAGCTCTCCATGCGCCGGCACCACAACCGCCGCCGCGAGCGCGGTGCGCCTGCGCTGGCTGCGAAAAACCGGCTCACTGCCGCACTGCTGGCCAGCTTGCCGTTTGCGCTCACCGGCGCCCAACAGCGCGTCGTGGCCGAAATTGGCCGCGACCTGGCCCGCCCCCACCCGATGCAGCGCCTGCTGCAGGGGGACGTAGGCAGCGGCAAGACAGTCGTCGCCGCGCTGGCCGCACTGCAGGCGGCCGAAAACGGCTTCCAGGCCGCGATCATGGCGCCGACCGAAATCCTTGCCGAGCAGCATTTCGCCAAGCTGTCGGCCTGGCTCGAACCGCTCGGCGTGCGCGTGGCGTGGCTCGCAGCCGGTCTGGCGAAAAAAGAAAAGCAGACGGCGCTGGCGGCTGTGGCGCAGGGCACCGCGCAGCTCGCGGTCGGCACCCACGCCCTGTTCCAGGATCAGGTCGAATTCAGCAAATTGGGGCTCGCCATCGTCGATGAACAGCACCGCTTCGGCGTTCACCAGCGTCTGGCGCTGCGGCAGAAAGGCGCCACTGCCGGTAAAACAACGCCTCACCCCTCACCCCTCACCCCTCACCTGCTCATGATGTCCGCTACGCCCATCCCGCGCACGCTATCGATGAGCTATTACGCCGACCTGGACGTCTCCACCATCGATGAACTGCCGCCCGGCCGCACGCCGGTGGTCACCAAACTGGTGGCCGACACCCGGCGCGAAGAAGTGATCGCCCGGGTGCGCGACGCCTGCCTCAAGGGGCGGCAGGCCTATTGGGTCTGTCCGCTGATCGAGGAATCCGAAGCGCTGCAGCTCAAGACCGCGCTGGAAACCTTCGAGACCCTGACCCTGACCTTTCCCGACCTCAAGGTCGGCCTGGTGCACGGGCGGATGCACGCGCGCGACAAGGCGGCGGTGATGGAAGCCTTCAAGGCCGGCGACATCCAGCTTCTGGTCGCCACCACGGTGATCGAGGTCGGCGTGGACGTGCCCAACGCCTCGCTCATGGTGATCGAACACGCCGAGCGCATGGGATTGAGCCAGCTTCACCAGTTGCGCGGGCGGGTGGGGCGCGGTGCGGCGCAAAGCGCCTGCATCCTGCTCTACCAGACGCCGCTGTCGGACACCGCGCGCGCGCGGCTCAGGATCATCTACGAGAACACCGACGGCTTCGAAATCGCCCGCCAAGACCTCGCCCTGCGCGGCCCCGGCGAATTCATGGGTGCACGCCAGAGCGGCGCGCCCCTGCTCAGGATCGCCGACATCACGCGCGACCAGGACCTGATCGAGACCGCGCGCCGGGTCGCGGACGAACTGCTGGCCGAAAATCCGCAAGCGGCGGAACGCCATTTGCAACGCTGGCTGGGCGGTGCCGAGGAGTATTTGAAGGTATAATTCCTGTTTTTTCCAGCCACGAATGACACGAATGTTCACGAATTGTCTTCACGAAGCATTAGCGCGTTTTAGTCGGACACGTGCCTGCGGCTTATTCAACGCCGGTTTTATTCGTGTCAATTCGTGTCATTCGTGGCCAAAGAATGGGCTTCGGAGCACCGCTGCCTTCGAGTTCCGCGGCGCATGAAATCCATCCCTCAACAATGGCTGCGCCGCCTGCCGGGCGTGTGCCACCGCTACCGCCCATGGCTGCTGGACCGCGGCTCGCTGACGCGCCGCATCCAGGAGCGCTGCGCCGCGTTCAGCGTGCGCAAGGTGCGCCAGCGCCGCGCCAGGGCCAATGTGGATGAAACGGTGCTGGTCGGGCTGCGGCCGACGGTGCGCACCGGCGTGCGCGAAGTCTATCTGTATTGCGGGGAAACGCCGGTGGTGTTCGCCCACAGCGTGCTGCCGGAGAAAAGCCTGCGCGGCGCCTGGGGGGGATTGGGCCGGCTCGGCAGCAAGCCGCTGGGCGCGGTGCTGTTCGACAACCCGAACGTCCGGCGCACGCCGCTGCAATTCAGGAAGGTGAACCCGCACCACAATCTTTACCGGCGGGCTTGCCGCGAGCTGAGCAGCCCCCCTTCCACCCTGTGGGCGCGCCGCTCCGTGTTCAGCCTGCACGGCCGCCCGATCCTGGTGACCGAGGTGTTCCTGCCCGGCATTCTGGAGCTGCCGCAATGAATCTCACGGAGCGCCTGACCCTGTACGAAAAGCTGATGCGGCTGGACAAGCCGATCGGCATCCTGCTGCTGCTGTGGCCGACGCTGTGGGCGCTGTGGGCGGCCTCCGGCGGCCATCCGAACTGGGCGATCCTGTGGATTTTCGTGCTCGGCACGGTGCTGATGCGCTCCGCCGGCTGCGTGGTCAACGACTATGCCGACCGCAACTTCGACCCCTTCGTCGAGCGCACCAAAAACCGGCCGCTGGCCGCCGGCCTGGTCAGCAGGAAGGAAGCCCTGCTGCTCGCCGCAGTGCTGGTCGTGCTCGCCTTCCTGCTCGTGTCCAGGCTCAACCGTCTCACCATCCTGCTGTCGCTCGGCGCGCTGTTCCTGGCGGTGAGCTACCCCTTCACCAAGCGCTTTCTCGCCATTCCCCAAGCCTACCTCGGCATCGCCTTTGGCTTCGGCATTCCAATGGCCTTCGCCGCCCAGACCAATGCCGTCCCCGCCGTCGCCTGGGCGATGCTGGTGGCCAACGTATTCTGGGCAGTGGCCTACGACACCGAATACGCCATGGTGGACCGCGACGACGATCTCAAGATCGGTATCAAGACTTCCGCCATCACCTTCGGCCGTTTCGACGTGCTGGCGGTGATGCTGTGCTATGCAGCAGCGCTCGGCATCCTGGCCGCGGTCGGCGTGCAGCTCGGACTGGGCTGGGCGTATTACGGCGGGTTGACTGCCGCGGCTGCCATCGCCGGCTACCACTACGCGCTGATCAGGAACCGCGAACGGGGGTCGTGCTTCAAGGCCTTCCTGCACAACAACTGGCTCGGCGCGGCGGTGTTCGCCGGACTCGCGCTCGACTACCTGCTCAGGAGCCAATCGTGATCGACCCGAACACCAAAGAACAATCGGCCAAGACCGCTGCCACCCTGGCCTACGCCCTGCAGGCGCTGTCTTTCGTGGTCGGCATCAGCTTCCTCGCCGCGGTCATCGTCAATTACGTCAAGCTGGACGACGTCCGCGGCACCTGGATCGAATCGCACTTCCGCTGGCAGATCCGCACCTTCTGGTTCGGCCTGCTGTGGGGCGCCATCGGCGGCATCCTGATGCTGGTGCTGGTCGGCTGGTTCGTCCTGGTCGCCGATGCCGCCTGGATCATCTACCGCATCGCCAAGGGCTGGCTGGCATTGAACGACGGCAAGCCGATGTACGCGGCACCCCGCTAAAAACGGGATTCACCACGAATGACACGAATTTACACGAATGTTCACGAATAATCAGCGTGTTGTCCAAGTGGCTGCCTCATCGAGCCGGTAAACCGAAAATATAGGTTATCCAAATGTTTTAATTCGTGTTTATTTGTGTAAATTCGTGCCATTCGTGGTTAAACGCTTTTTTCCAGGATCAGTCCATGAAACGCTGCCCCCAACTGCGCGACCTCTCCAACGACCACCACCCCGCCCTATCGCTGGCGCTACGCGCCAAAAAAACCGCTGCCAACCCGGAAGCGGATGTCGCCGCGCTCTGGCGCGAAATCGCCGAACGCTTTCCGACGGAAATGGAACCGCACTTCAGGATCGAGGAAGAAGCACTGCTGCCGGCGCTGGAGCGCGCGGGCGAAAAGGAAGTCGTCCAGCACACCCTGGCGCAGCATGAAGCCATCCGCCACTGCCTTGCCGGCGCGCACGACCGCGAAGCGCTGGCGCGCTTCGCGCAACTTCTCGACGACCATGTACGCTTCGAGGAGCGCATGCTGTTCGAAATCGCCCAGGACTGCCTAGGGGCGGACGATCTCGAAGTGGTGCGCCGCGCCTCCGCCAAGGAGGCATCGTGAAATACCACGACCTTCGCGACTTCATCGCCCAACTCGAAAAACAAGGCGAACTGAAGCGCATCAAGACCGAAGTCGATCCCAAACTCGAAATGACGGAAATCTGCGACCGCGTACTGCGCGCGGGGGGACCGGCGATTCTGTTCGAGAAGCCGAAGGGGCATTCCATCCCGGTGCTGGCCAATCTGTTCGGCACGCCGAAGCGCGTGGCGATGGGCATGGGCGAGGATTCGGTGGAGGCGCTGCGCGGGGTGGGCAAGCTGCTGGCCTTCCTCAAGGAGCCGGAGCCGCCGCAAGGATTGAAGGATGCCTGGGACAAGCTGCCGGTGCTGAAGCAGGTGCTGGCCATGTCGCCGAAAGAGGTCAGGAGCGCGCCCTGCCAGGAAATCGTATGGGAAGGCCAGGACGTGGATCTGGCGAAACTCCCCATCCAGCACTGCTGGCCGGGCGACGTCGCGCCGCTCGTCACCTGGGGCCTGGTGGTGACCAAGGGGCCGTACAAGAAGCGCCAGAACCTCGGCATCTACCGCCAGCAGGTGATCGGGCCGAACAAGCTCATCATGCGCTGGCTGGCGCATCGCGGCGGCGCGCTGGATTTCCGCGACTTCCAGGAAGCGCACCCGGGCGAGCCGTTCCCGGTGGCGGTGGCGCTCGGCGCCGATCCGGCCACCATCCTCGGCGCGGTCACGCCGATCCCGGACACCGTCAGCGAGTACCAGTTCGCCGGCCTGCTACGCGGGGCAAAAACGGAAATCGTGAAGTGCGTGAGCTGCGACCTGCAGGTGCCCGCCAGCGCCGAAATCGTGCTGGAAGGCTACATCGCGCCGGGCGAGACGGCGCTGGAAGGCCCCTATGGCGACCACACCGGCTATTACAACGAGCAGGCCGAATTCCCGGTGTTCACCATCACCCGCATCACCATGCGGCGCGATCCGATCTACCACAGCACCTACACTGGCAAGCCGCCGGACGAGCCGGCGGTGCTGGGCGTGGCGCTGAACGAGGTGTTCGTGCCGCTGCTACAGAAGCAGTTTCCGGAGATCGTCGATTTCTACCTGCCGCCGGAAGGATGCAGCTATCGCATGGCCGTGGTCAGCATGAAGAAGCAGTACGCCGGCCACGCCAAGCGGGTGATGTTCGGCGTGTGGAGCTTCCTGCGCCAGTTCATGTACACCAAGTTCATCATCGTGGTGGACGACGACATCGACATCCGCGATTGGAAAGAGGTTATCTGGGCCGTCACTACCCGTATGGACCCGGCGCGCGACACGCTTCTGATCGAAAACACCCCGATCGACTACCTCGACTTCGCCAGCCCGGTTTCCGGCCTGGGCGGCAAGATGGGGCTGGACGCGACCAACAAGTGGCCGGGCGAAACCAGCCGCGAATGGGGCAGGCCGATCGTGATGGACGAGGCGGTCAAGAAGCGGGTGGATGCGATGTGGTCGGAATTGGGGCTGTAGCATGGCCGAGCGCGAAGGGCGGCTCACCTGCCTCTACGATGCCGTGCAGCTCGATACCGTCCTGGACGGCATGGCGCGCCAGGCGGCAGGGCTGCTGACCGGCAGGGCGCAGGCAACGATCGTCGGCATCCTGCGCCGCGGCGCGCCGCTGTCGAAAATGCTTCACGTCAGGCTGACCCGCGATTACGGCATGACAGGCCTGAGGCTCGTTGAGCTGCAAATCAAGCGCTATGCCGACGACCTTACCCTGCTTCACCCCGAAACGCTTCTCACCGAAAATCCGGAACACGCCTCGCTCGACCTTTCCGGGCAAACCGTGCTGGTGGTGGACGACGTGATGTACCGTGGCCATTCCATGCTGCGCGCGGTAGAATGGCTGGCAGGAAAGAATTCGGCCGAGGTCCGAACAGTGGTGCTGGTGGACCGCGGCGCGGAAAAACTGCCGGTGCGCGCCGATATCGTCGGCATGCGCCTGGACGTTGCCCCCTCCGACATCATCGAGTGCAACGTGCCGCCTTACGAGGCATCGTTCAGGATAGATCTGCGGCAACCGGGCGGCATTCCTCAAGGAGAAAAGTCATGAACCTGGTGCGGAAAATTCTTGGCCCGAAATCCAAATACGACCAAAGCCTGCCCTACACCTACGAAGCCAGGGTGCTGCTCATCAAAGGCGAAGAAGCCTACAACTCCTATTTCTCGGACACGATTTGCGGCCTGGCGGAATATCTGGGCCGGAACGACATCGAGCCGGAGAGCGTGCGGATTTACGAAATCTTCAAGGAACAGGAATCGCTGCTAGACCCGAAGCTCTACACGACAGCCGACAACAAATGGCTTTCCAGAGAGGAATTGTGCGAATCGTTCAAGGAGCATTACCCGGGCCACATCCAGAACGGCCACTGCTCGTTTGAAGACAGGGACCACGAAGGCTGCGGGCCATAGCCTGGTTGTGGCGGAGCGAGAGGGGGCGCATGGCATGCCCCCGGCTTTAGCTGGCGAAATGAAAAAAACCGGGAAGGAGGCTCCCCGGCTTTCCTGCTGAAACGCGGTTGCGTCCCCCTATCAGAACATGTAGGCGAGTCCTACCGACCACAGATCAACATCGCCTTCACCGGTTTTGCTTTCATCGCCGACGTTTCTGAATCGCTCCCATTCCAGGCGTGCCCCGATGTTCTTGGTGAAATTGTAGCCGGCACCGATGCCGTAGTGAACGTCGCTCCCCGTTTCATTTTGATCCACCGTGCCGGCAGGTCCGGAAGCGTGAAGTTCCGCCTTGACACTGTAAGCGCCCAGCCTGCCGAACAGGGAGAAGGCGTCCGATACGGGCACGATCCCCACCGCATCGATGAAAACGCCGTTCTTCGTCTTGATGTCACCGCTTACGCTGCCGGTCGAGTAGCCCGCAGGGGCCGCGGTAATGTTGCTGCTGAAGGTAAGCTTGCCGAGGTCAACGTATCCCCCCTCAACCGCAAAGTACTTCATGAACTTGTAACCGGCAAACAACTTGAAGCCGGTATCGGTGTCGTCCACCGACGAGGAGGCGGTAAATCCCAAGCTGCGCCACGTACTGTCGAGGTCGCCGGAACTCGCGTCGAAGCGTGACTGACCCGCGTTTGCCCCAAGATACCACCCCATATCGGCAGCGACCGCAGCCGGTGCGACCACAACGGTACCCATCAAAACAACTGCAAGAATGTGCTTTTTCATGAATGATTTCCTTAGGCTAACTAGTGATTGAGAAAAATCGCGAAGGATTTTTCGAAGAAAACCTATGAGCACATTCCGTACCAGCAACGAGACATGTCGAATAAACAATGACATGCGAACGAGATTTGAAGAAACCGGGAAAAAATGCCTGGCAGGAAGATGTAACAGCGCCAATACGGCAGGATGCGGCAATTCTTGCCAACCACTGCCGAATCAATCTGTTATCCATGCTTTTTCGAATGCGTGAAAACCGAACAGCGCGAAATGGGTTGGTCGGGAATTTGTGCAACAAACACACCAAAGACAGGACATGCCGAAATCAATCGTTCATCCCGGCAATCATGAAGCGGCACGCTCGGCCGGCTGGCAATGCACACCTTGGGGTTCAGAGCCTGTTATGCACCCACTCCAGCAGCGCGTCCTGCGCCGCCTTGCCCGACGCGGCTTTCGGGTGGTTGATCAAAAATACCACCGCCATGCGCCGGCCCTTCCTGTCGAACACATAACCGGCGATGCTTTTCACCCCTTCCAGCGAGCCGGTCTTGATGTGGGCGTGACCGGCTACGCCGCGCTCTTTCAGGCGTTTCTGCATGGTGCCGTCCACCGAGACGATCGGCAGCGAGGATTCAAGCTCGGCGAACATCGGGCTCTGGTAGGCGGCCAGCAGCAGCCTGCCGAGGTGCCCGGCGCTGATGCGCTCGATCCGCGACAGGCCGCAGCCGTTTTCCAGCGCGAGTTCCGGGAAAGCCAGCCCCTTCGCCGCGAGCCAATCGCTGACGGCCGCAGCCGCGTTCGGCAAAGTGCCGGGCGCACCCGACTGGACGGCGCCGATGGTGAGAAACAGCTGGCGCGCCATGACGTTGTTGCTGAATTTGTTGATGTCGCGCACCGCTTCAGCGAGCGGCCTGGATTCGCGGACAACCAAAAGCCGTGCGCCTTTCGGCACTTCGCCCAGACGCACCTTGCCGCGCAGGGCGCCGCCCGATTCCTCCCACAGTTGCTTGAACACGCCGTGGATATAAGCGGCCGGTTCGAGCACGGCGAGGTTCATATCCTTTTCGCCGCAGGACGCGGGATAGCTGCCGGAAAGCGTCAGCGCTACGCCCTCCTGCGCGGGGCGGACATCCGGCACGATGCCGTCCTGCCAGCCATTGCACGTGCCGCCGGAGAGCTTCACCTGGTTGACGATCTTGAGTTGCGGCGGCCTGGGATCGGCCTGGATCGCCACGCCGCCGGGGCCCGGCGAAAAGCGGAAACGGATGGCGTTAAAATTGACCAGGAGCGCCTGCGGCGCGGCGTTGTAAGGGCGATGGGGTTCGCCGTCGAAGGCGCCCGGATCGCTGCCGCCCGCCTCGAAATAGCGCTGGTCCAGCACTAGGTCGCCGCGGATGTCGCGCACCCCCCGCGCCCGCAGCTCGCGCAGCAGCAGCCAGAAATTTTCCAGCGTCAGCGAAGGATCGCCGTAGCCCTTGATGAACAGATCGCCGTCGAGCGCGCCGTCCTTCACCGGTGCGGCGGCGTAAATTTCGGTCTTCCAGGTGTAGGCCGGCCCCAGGAGTTCCAGCGCGGCATAGGTGGTGACGAGCTTCATCAGCGAGGCGGGGTTCATTGCCTCCTGTGCGCGGTGTGCCAGTACCGGCCGCAGTTTCCCCGCCTCCTGCACGTAAACGGCCACGCTAGTAGCGGGGATGCCGACCTGCCTGAGCTCGCGCACGACCGGAGCGGGCAGCCTGCCGTCGGCGAACGCCTGCGGCACAGCCAGCGACAATGCAAGCAGAATCCATAGGGTGGGCCACTGGCGTAGGGCGTCAATAAGCGAAGCGCATTGCGCCGGATTAAAGCCGGAGACATCCGGCGCATTACGCCTTCGGCTAATGCGCCCTACGATCCTACTCAATCTTCACCACCTCGCGCCGTCCCGGCACTTCCACGTTCCAGTGCCAATTCTTGCGGACCAGGTCGGCAAACCCAAACGCAATCGCTTCCTCGCCGTGCACGACGAAAGTCCGGTGCGGCGGCTTTCTGAAATGGCCGAGCCAGGAAAGCAAGCTCGCCTGGTCAGCATGCGCCGACAGTCCGCCAATGGTATAGATGTCGGCACGCACGGGAATCTCCTGGCCGAAGATGCGCACCAGTTTCGCCCCGTCCACTAGCCGCCGGCCGAGCGTGCCGGCAGCCTGGAAGCCGGTGATCAGGATCGAGCATTCCGGGCGGCCGAGATTGTAGCGCAGGTGGTGCTTGATGCGCCCCGCATCGCACATGCCGCTGGCGGAAATGATGATGGCGCCGCTCGTGATCCCGTTGAGCGCCTTGGACTCGGCCACGTCCTGGACGAAATTGACGCGCGGCACGTTCTTGCCCTGGCGCATCCACTGCATCAGATTGCGCGCTTCCGAATCCATCAGCTCCATGTGCTTCATGGTAATTTCCGTGGCGGCCAGCGCCATCGGCGAATCCACGTAAATGTCCAGGCCGTGTAGCCTGCCCTGGCGCGTCAGGTCGTGCAGCAGGTAGAGAATTTCCTGGGCGCGGCCCACAGTGAACGCGGGGATGATGACGTTGCCCTTCTTGCGGTGCAGGGTGTCGTTGATCGCATGCGCCAGCTCATCCAGGGTGTCCTGCATGTTCTTGTGCAGCCGGTTGCCGTAGGTGGATTCCACCACCAGCACGTCGGCCGACTCGATCGGGGTCGGATCGCGCAGAATGGGGCGCCCCGGGTTGCCGAGGTCGCCCGAAAAAACCAGCTTCTGGGCTTGATCGAACTCGCTCACCCAGACCTCGGCGATGGCCGAGCCCAAAATGTGCCCAGCGTCGCGGAAACGGCAGCGCACGCCCGGGTGCGGCGTAATCTCGCGGTCGTAATCCACCGCACGCACCTGTTTGAGGCAGGCCTCTGCCTCGGCAACGGTATAAAGCGGGGCGATCTCTTCTTCCTCATGATCGTCTCGATGCCGGTTCTTCCGGCTCGCGTAGGCCGCCCATTCCGCCTCCTTTTCCTGGATATGGGCACTGTCGGGCAGCATCACTTCCAGCAGCTCGGCGGTGGCACGGGTGGCGTAGATCGGCCCGGCAAAGCCCTGCGCCGACAGGCGCGGCAGCATGCCGGAATGGTCGATGTGGGCATGCGTAAGCAGGATGAAATCGATCCCGGCCGGTTCGAAGCCGAAACCGGTCAGGTTTTTCAGGCGCGCCTCCCGGTTGCCCTGGAACATGCCGCAATCCACCAGGAATCGGACCTCACCGGTTTCCACCAGGTAGCAGGAGCCGGTCACTTCGCGTGCCGCGCCGAAAAATTCGAGCTTCATTTCCGATCTCCCGTGCAAAGCATCATTATGCAGCACTTCGCCGCGATGCCCAATGCGCCAGAGGCATCGCGATATTGTGCGGTTCCCGCTCTATGCTTATACTTATACGCGTTTGTTAAATTAATGAGATGCTTAGCATTTGAAGTGCGGCCGGAAAGCACGTACCGGCACGCGAGATAAAGAGTGTAATATCCGCCATATGCAGTTATATACCTTTGGCATCAACCACCATACTGCTCCCCTGTCGATCCGGGAGCAGGTGGCATTTCACGCAGAAACCCTGGAGCAGGCGCTGCTCGATCTGGTCGGCCACCGTCCGGTCAAGGAAGCGGCGATTCTGTCCACCTGCAACCGCACCGAAGTCTATTGCAACACCGAGGAGCCGGAAGCGACCATCGACTGGATGGCGGAGTACCATCAGCTGAAGCGGCAAGACATCGAGCCTTATCTGTACGCCCTTCCCAGCCAGGACGCGGTCAAGCATGCTTTCCGCGTGGCCAGCGGGCTGGACTCCATGGTGCTGGGCGAAACCCAGATCCTGGGGCAAATGAAGAAGGCGGTCAAAACCGCCGAAACCGCCGGCACTCTCGGGACGTTGCTGCACAAGCTGTTCCAGCGCACCTTCTCGGTCGCAAAGGAAATCCGCACCACCACCGAAATCGGCGCCAGTTCGGTATCCATGGCTGCGGCCGGGGTGCAGCTTGCACAGCGCATTTTCGCAAACCTGAGCGAGCAAAACGTGCTGTTTATCGGCGCGGGAGAAATGATCGAGCTGTGCGCGAGCCACTTCGCCGCTCAGAATCCGAAGCACATCATGGTGGCCAACCGCACCCTGGAGCGCGGCCAAACGCTCGCGCGCCGCTTCAACGGCAGCGCCATCACGCTGAACGAACTGCCGGACTATCTGGCCGCCTACGATATCGTCGTCACCTCAACTGCGAGTCCGCTGCCTATCCTGGGCAAGGGACTGGTCGAGCGCGCCATCAAGCAGCGCAAGCACCGCCCGATGTTCATGGTGGACCTGGCGGTGCCGCGCGACATCGAGGAAGAAGTCGGCGATCTCGACGACGTGTTTCTTTACACCGTGGACGATCTCTCCCAGGTCGTCCAGGACGGCCTCGGCAGCCGCCAGCTTGCAGCCGCCGAAGCGGAGGCGATTGTCGAAACGCGCGTGCGGAATTTCATGGAATGGATGGAAGCCCGCGAAATCGTTCCGGTCATCCGGGCGTTGCGCGACCACGCCGAACGCTACCGCCGGCAGGAACTTGACCATGCCAGGCGCCTGCTCGCCAAGGGCGAAGATCCGCAGCAGGTCATGGAGATCATCAGCCGGGCGCTCACCAACAAATTCCTGCACGCACCCAACCACGCACTCAACAATTCCGCCGGGGAAGACCGCCAGCAGATGGAAGCGCTGCTGCGCCGCCTGTACCACATCCACGCCGAATAACCCGAAGGACCCAAGTGAAACCCTCCATCGCGGCCAAACTCGCCTCTTTGGGCGAGCGCCTGGAAGAGCTCAACCTGCTTTTGAGCAGCGAAACGGCTACCGCCGACATGGAAAACTACCGGCGCCTGACGCGCGAACACGCCGAGATCACCCCGGTGGTCGAGCAGTACCGCGCCTGGCAGCAGTGCGAGCAGGACATCCAGACTGCGCAGGAAATGTTGTCTGATCCGGACATGCGCGAATTCGCCGAAGCCGAGATCCGCGAGGGCAAGGAAAGGCTGGCGCAGGCCGAGCTGGAGCTGCAGAAGCTGCTGCTGCCCAAAGACCCCAACGACGAGCGCAACATCTTCCTGGAAATCCGCGCCGGCACCGGCGGCGACGAATCGGCGCTGTTTGCCGGCGACCTGTTCCGCATGTACTCACGCTTTGCCGAGCGCCAGCGCTGGAAGGTCGAAGTCATTTCCGAAAGCCCGGGCGAAGTCGGCGGCTACAAGGAAATCATCGCCAAGATCATCGGCCAGGGCGCATACTCCAAACTGAAATTCGAATCGGGCGGGCATCGGGTGCAACGGGTGCCGGACACCGAAACCCAAGGCCGCATCCACACCTCCGCCTGCACCGTGGCGGTGATGCCGGAGGCGGACGAAGTCGCCGAGGTGAACCTCAACCCGGCCGATCTGCGCATCGACACTTTCCGCGCCTCCGGCGCCGGCGGCCAGCACATCAACAAGACCGACTCGGCGGTGCGCATCACCCACCTGCCCACCGGCATCGTGGTGGAATGCCAGGACGACCGCTCGCAGCACAAGAACAAGGCGCAGGCGATGAGCGTGCTCGCCGCGCGCATCATGGACGTGCAACTGCGCGAACGCCACGCCAAGGAAGCCGCCACGCGCAAATCCCTGATCGGCAGCGGCGACCGTTCCGAGCGCATCCGCACCTACAACTTTCCGCAAGGGCGGATCACCGACCACCGCATCAACCTCACCCTGTACAAGATCGACCAGGTCATGGACGGCGATCTGGACGAGCTGACCGGCGCGCTGATGGCCGAGCACCAGGCGGAGCTGCTGGCCTGCCTGGGCACGGAATAAGCGCGGCTTGCAGCCCTCCGTTTCTTCTCTCCTCAAGCAAGACCAGGCGCGGCTCGCCCAGGCCCTCGACCTTCCCGATGCCGAGGCGCGCGTGGAAGCGCAAATCCTGCTCTGCCATGCGCTCGGCGCCACCCGCGCCTGGCTGCTGGCCCACGCCGCCGATCACCCGGAACCTGCGCAACTCGGGCGTTATCAGGCTCTGTTGCAGCGCCGCCTGGCCGGCGAACCGGTCGCCTACATTCTGGGGAAGCGGGAATTCTACGGCCTCGAATTCAAGGTCACGCCCGCGGTTCTGATCCCGCGCCCGGAAACCGAACTCCTGGTTGAACTGGCGCTGGCGCGCATCCCGCCGGATGCGCCGTGCCGGGTGCTGGACCTCGGCACCGGCAGCGGCGCGGTAGCGATCGCCATCGCCCGCCACCGCCCGGAGGCGCATGTCACGGCGGTGGATCGTTCACCCGAAGCGCTGGACGTGGCGCGGAAAAATGCGGAAAAACTGGAAGCGAAAAACGTGCGGCTGCTGCAGAGCGACTGGTTCGATGCGCTGGCAGGAAAAAAATTCGGGGGCATTGTCTCCAACCCCCCTTACATCGCCGAAAACGACCCGCACCTCCACCGGGGCGATCTCCGCTTCGAGCCGGCCGCAGCCCTGGCCTCGGGCGCTGACGGGCTGGACGCGATCCGGCAAATCGTTGCCGGCGCACCGAAGCATCTGGAGCCGGGCGGCTGGCTCCTGTTCGAACACGGCTACGACCAGGCGGAGCGCTGCCGCGAGCTGATGGCGCAAGGCGGTTTCCAGGAGATCGCCACGGCGGAGGACCTGGCCGGCATCCCGCGCGTCACTTTCGGACGGAGGATAGCGAACCCATCATCCTGAACTCGGCATCCAGTCGAAGACGAGCGCCGATCATTCGAAACGGGCGCACATCCGGATAAAAATGATATTAAATTGACAAATGTCAATACCACTGCAATCCATTACCTATAACATACGCCCCGCTACGCAAATGCCAATGTGGCAATAGCGGCTGCCTCACTTTAATTTAGTTCGTGGAGAAAGAAATGAAGGTATTTTTCATGATTGTCGCAATCGTATCCGTTTGTTTCATCGGGCTCGCAACAACCCGAAATGACCACGCGGAGTGGTTTTTCTGGGCCGCAGGATGGGGCGTCTTGGCCGGTTCGCTGATCGGGTTGCCGGCCTCCGTGTGGTGGACAAACAGAGGGCAATCCCGGCGCGCGAAATGTTCCGCCTCCCTCCATGCCTGCGGAGGCCCGGCCCTGCGTTAAGAGCCTGTTTCAGCAGGTTTCACACCCCGCGCCGGAGCGCCAGCAGCCGCGCAGCGAACAGCGAGAAAACGAAGTTTCGGCGAAGGCTCACGCCTGCGCGGCGGGCGTGAGTCGAAGCGGCCGAAACCAGCGCGCGGCACCGCGGTCGGAGTGCGCGGTAACTCTTGCAGAGACTCCCTAAATCCTTATTGCCAGCTCCGCCGCCTTGCCGATGTAAGTGGCGGGAGTAAGCTCCAGCAGGCGCCGTTTCTCGGCCTCCGGGATCGCCAAAGCGGCGATGAAGGCGTGCAAGGTTTCGCGGTTGATGCCGCTCTTGCCGCGGGTAAGCTCCTTGAGCTGCTCGTAGGGATTCTCCACGCCGTAGCGCCTCATCACGGTCTGGATCGGCTCGGCCAGCACTTCCCAGTTGTGGTCGAGGTCCTCGGCGAGGCGTGGGGGGTTGGCTTCGAGTTTGTTCAGGCCTTTCAGGCAGGAGTCGTAGCCGAGCAGGGCATAGCCCAGCCCCACGCCCATGTTGCGCAGCACGGTGGAATCGGTCAGATCGCGCTGCCAGCGCGACACCGGCAGCTTTTCGGAAAGATGCCGCAGCACCGCGTTGGCCAGGCCGAGGTTGCCCTCCGAATTCTCGAAGTCGATCGGGTTCACCTTGTGCGGCATGGTGCTGGAACCGACCTCACCCGCCTTTACTTTCTGCTTGAAGTAGCCCACCGAGATGTAGCCCCAGACATCGCGGTTCAGGTCGATCAGGACGGTGTCGGCGCGGGCGAAGGCATCGAACAGCTCAGCCATATAGTCGTGCGGCTCGATCTGGATGGTGTAGGGGTTGAAGGCTAGCCCCAGCCCCTCGACGAAGCGCCTGGCGAAGCCTTCCCAGTCGAGGCCGGGATAGGCCGAAAGATGGGCGTTGTAGTTGCCCACCGCGCCGTTGATCTTGCCCAGGATTTCCACGCCCGCAATCCGTTCGCGGCTGCGCTCCAGGCGGTAAACCACGTTGGCGAGTTCCTTGCCGAGCGTGGTCGGCGAGGCCGGCTGGCCGTGGGTGCGCGACAGCATCGACAGATCGGCGAACTGGTGCGCCAGTTCCCGCAGCCTGGCGATCACCTTGTCCAGCGCCGGCAGCAGCGCCGCTTCGCGCGCCCCCTTGAGCATCAGGGCGTGCGACAGGTTGTTGATGTCCTCCGAGGTGCAGGCGAAGTGGATGAACTCGCTCACCTTCATCACCTCGGCATTACCTGAAAGCCGCTCCTTGAGCCAGTATTCGACCGCCTTGACGTCGTGGTTGGTGCGCGATTCGATCGCCTTGACGGCTTCGGCATCGGCTTCGGAAAAATTTTCCGCCAGGGCGTCCAGCTGCTTCACCGTGGCAGCGGAAAACGGCGGCACTTCGGCGATGGCTGCTTCGAAGCTCAAAGCCTTCAGCCATTCGATCTCCACCCGCACCCGCTGGCGGATCAGGGCAAATTCGCTGAAGTGCGGACGCAACGCGTCGAGTTTGTTGTGATAGCGCCCGTCGAGGGGAGATAATGCGGTAAGAGGGTTCATAACCAGTCGCGTCGTGCCTGAAAAGGCGCTCATTTTACCGCAGCTTGGCCAGACCATGAAAATTCTCCCCCGCCATCCCTGGAACATCACGCCCAAGGAGGCCGTCGCCATCCAGAACCAGCTGCGCGGAGAAGTCGTCACGGAGGACCAACTCGGCCCGGTGCGCCATGTGGCCAGCGTGGACGTAGGGTTCGAGAACGGCGGCACCGTCACCCGCGCGGCGGTGGCCGTGCTGAGCTTTCCGGCGCTGCAGCTGGAAGAGTACGCCATCGCCCGGATGCCGACCTCCTTCCCCTACGTGCCGGGGCTGCTGTCCTTCCGCGAGGCGCCCGCGGTGCTGCAAGCGCTGGAGCGGCTCAAGACCGTCCCCGACCTGCTGCTATGCGACGGCCAGGGCATCGCCCACCCGCGCCGCTTCGGCATCGCCTGCCATGTCGGGCTGCTGTCCGGCATCCCTTCCATTGGCGTCGGCAAAACGCGCCTGACCGGCTCTCACGACGAGGTGCCCGATCAGAAGGGCGCCTGGCGGCCGCTGCTGGACAAGGGGGAAACCATCGGCGCAGTCCTGCGCACAAGAGCCGGCGCGAAGCCTATATACGTTTCCGTCGGCCACCGGGTCGCGCTGGAAACGGCCATCGCCTATGTCATGGCCTGCGTCACCAAATACCGCCTGCCGGAAACGACGCGCTGGGCGCACCGCCTGGCGTCTGGGCCGTTGGACGAAAGCGGCCTGGGTTCAATGCGCCGTCCCTGAATTTCCGAAGCATCCCGCCGTGCCGAACACCCGCTCCTCCGTCAGGCGGCGGATCATTGCTTCCTCGTCTGCCGGGATGACCAGCACCGGCCTCGAAGCGGTGCCGTGGATCTGCTGCCGGCCGGACTGGTTCGCCTCTTCGTCCAGCCCGAAGCCGAGAAAGGCCAGCGGCCCGCACACCGCGGCGCGGATAGCCGGGGAGTGTTCGCCGATGCCGCCGGTGAACACCAGCGCGTCGATCCCGCCGGCCTTGGCGGCAAAAGCGCCGATGGCGGCGCGCACCTGGCGGCAGAAGTATTCCACTGCGAAGCGCGCTTCCTGGCTGGGGCTGGCGAGGAGCGCTGCCATGTCGGAATCCTCCCCGTCGGACAGCGCGAGCAGTCCCATGCGGTGAAACACCAGGTCTGCCAGCGTCGCGTGGTCGAAGCGCTGCGCCAGCTCCAGCATCACCCCCGGATCGAGGTCGCCGCTGCGGGTGCCCATGGGGATGCCGCCGGCCGGCGTATAGCCCATGGTGGTATCTTTCGACTGAAGATTCTCCATCAGGCACAGGCTTGCGCCGCTGCCCAGATGCGCCACCACCACGCGCCCGCGGGCCGTTTCACCGATGAGATCGGGCAAAGCGCTCGCGATGTAGGCGTAATTGAGGCCGTGGAAGCCGAAGCGGCGCAGGTTCAGCTCCCGCGGGATGGGCAGCCGCCACGAGATTTCCGGCATGCCGTGGTGGAAGGCGGTATCGAAGCAGGCCACCTGGGGAACGGCGAAACGCTGCCGGCACAGATCCAGCCCAAGCAGGTTGCCTGGCATGTGCAGCGGCGCGAGCGGCACGAGGCCGTCCAGCCGCGCCCGTTCGGCACCGTCCACGATCCGGGCGGCATCGGCAATCTCGCCGCCATGCACGAACCGGTGGCCCACCGCATCCGGCAATTCGCCACCGATATCCCGCATGAGCGCATCGAAGGCATCGGCATGGTCGCGAAAGACGCCGTAACCGATATGCCCGTAGGCGAAATCGCGCCGCACGCCGTCGGCGCCGAACAGGCTCGCCTTGAGGCTGGACGAGCCGCTGTTGACGGTGAGGATGGTCCAGGCGCTCAATACGGCCACGTCCAGTCGTCGGCTTCTGGCAGATCGACGCCATGCGTGTAGGCATACTGACGGCACTCGAGCTGCCTGTCGCGCAGCCTTTGCTTCGCATGGGCGCCGGCCACGCGCAGGGCGGGAATGCGGTCGATCACGTCGATCGCCAGGCTGAAGCGGTCGATCTCGTTCTGGATGGCGAGTTCCAGCGGTGTGTTGATGCTGCCCTTCTCCTTGTAGCCGCGCACGTGCAGGTTCCTGTGATTGGTGCGGCGGTAGGCTAGGCGGTGGATCAGCCACGGGTAGCCGTGGAAGTTGAAGATGATCGGCTTATCCACCGTGAACAGGCTGTCGAAATCCCGGTCGGAGAGGCCGTGCGGGTGTTCGCTGGCGGGCGTGAGCTTGTACAGGTCCACCACGTTGACGAAGCGGATTTTGAGATCGGGAAAATTCTCGCGCAGCAGCACCACCGCCGCCAGCGCTTCCTTGGTGGGCACGTCGCCGGCGCTGGCCATCACCACATCCGGCTCGGCGCCATCGTCGTTGCTCGCCCATTCCCAGATGCCGATGCCCTTGGCGCAGTGCTTGATCGCTGCATCCATATCCAGATACTGCATGTGCTTCTGTTTGTCGCAAACGATGACGTTGATGTAGTCGGTGCTCTTCAGGCAGTGCTCGGACACCGACAGCAGGGTGTTGACGTCGGGCGGCAGGTAGATGCGGGTGACGCTCGGGCTCTTGTTCACCACCACGTCGAGGAAGCCCGGGTCCTGGTGGGTGAAGCCGTTGTGGTCCTGGCGCCAGACTGTGGAAGTGATGAGCAGATTGAGCGACGACACCGGCGCGCGCCAGGGAATTTCCTTGGCCATGGCGAGCCACTTGGCGTGCTGGTTGAACATCGAGTCGATGACGTGGACGAAGGCTTCGTAGGTGGAGAAGAAACCGTGGCGGCCGGTGAGGAGATAGCCTTCCAGCCAGCCCTCCAGGGTGTGTTCCGAGAGCATCTCCATCACCCGCCCGTCCGGCGAAAGCTCGCCGCCGTCGGCGTCCTCCGGCAGGAAGTCGGCCAGCCAGGTCTTCTTGCTGGCTTCGTACACGTTGTCGAGCTTGTTCGAGCTGGTTTCGTCAGGGCCGAAGACGCGAAAATTGCCCGCGTTCTGGCGCATGATGTCGCGCAGGAGCCTGCCCAGCGGCCGGGTGTTCTCCGCCGTGGCGGTGCCCGGCGTAGGCACGGCGATGGAGTAATCGCGGCAATCCGGCAAGCGCAATGCCTTGCGCAGCAATCCGCCGTTGGCGTGGGGATTGGCGCTCATGCGCCGCGCGCCTTTGGGCGCCAGCGCCTTGAGCTCGGGGAGCAGCCGGCCCGCTTCGTCGAACAGCTCTTCCGGCTTGTAGCTGCGCAGCCATTCCTCCAGTTGCCCGAGACGAGCGGGATTGTCGCGCACGTTCCCGAGGGGCACCTGGTGCGCGCGCCAGAATCCTTCCACCTTGTGGCCGTCCACCTCCTTCGGCCCGGTCCAGCCCTTGGGGCTGCGCAGCACGATCATCGGCCAGCGGGGACGGTCGGGCTTGCCGCTTTTGCGCGCCGCTTCCTGAATGCGGCGGATTTCCAGAACGCACTGCTCCATCGTGGCGGCCATTGCCTGATGCATCTGCGGGGGGTCGCTGCCCTCGACGAAATAGGGCGTCCAGCCGTAGCCCTTGAACAGGTTTTCCAGTTCCTCATGGGAAATGCGCGAAAGGATGGTGGGGTTGTTGATCTTGTAGCCGTTGAGGTGGAGGATGGGCAGCACCGCGCCGTCGCGAACGGGATTGAGAAACTTGTTGGAATGCCAGGAGGTGGCCAGCGGCGCCGTTTCCGATTCGCCGTCACCCACCATCACCGCCACCAGCAGATCGGGATTGTCGTAGGCGGCGCCGAAAGCGTGGGAAATGCTGTAGCCGAGCTCGCCCCCTTCGTGGATCGAGCCGGGTGTCTCCGGCGTGCAATGGCTGCCGATGCCGCCGGGGAAAGAAAACTCCTTGAAGAACCGGCGCATGCCGTCCTCGTCCTCGCCCTTGTTCGGGTAGATTTCGCTGTAAGTGCCTTCCAGATAGACCGGCGCCAGCACACCCGGAGCGCCGTGGCCGGGGCCGGCGAGGAAAATGGCGTCGAGATCGTACTTGTTGATGAGGCGGTTGAGATGGATATAGGCAAAGGAAAGGCCAGGACTTGCACCCCAGTGCCCCAGCAGCCGCTTCTTGACGTGCTCCGGCTTGAGCGGCTCCCTGAGCAAGGGGTTGTCCCGCAGGTAGATCATTCCGGCCGCGAGATAGTTGCAGGCACTCCAGTAGGCATTCATACCGCGCAATTCTTCCGGGGAAAGGGGGGAACCGGGTGTGCTCATTGCCATGCCTCCTTAGGTTGTGCGTTGTTCGGTTGGTGCGGCGACCTGCTCCTTGCTTGCGCGAACCTTCTCCTCCAGCCGATGCGAATGGCCTGCCGGCGTTCATTCTGTCCCCGGCGGTCAGGAACGTCAAGTTATCAATTTTTTCAATGTGTTAGCGTACGCCGAATTTTTCCCTCGCGCGCGCGGTCGAATCAATGGATGCAAACCGCAAGGAAAGCGCAATGGATGCCATCCGCAACTTCTTCAAAAGCTTTTTCCTGTGGGAATTGCTGCTGGGCCTGAAGGTAACCGGGAAAGCCCTGTTCGCCAGAAAAGTCACCGTCCAGTACCCCGAAGAAAAAACCCCTCAGTCCTTCCGCTTCCGCGGCCTGCACGCCCAGCGCCGCTACCCCAACGGCGAGGAGCGCTGCATCGCCTGCAAGCTGTGCGAAGCGGTGTGCCCGGCGCTGGCCATCACCATCGATTCCGCGGAGCGCGAAGACGGCACGCGCCGCACCACGCGCTACGATATCGACCTGTTCAAGTGCATCTACTGCGGCTTCTGCGAGGAGGCCTGCCCCACCGACGCCATCGTGCTGACGCGGATCTACGAATTCCATTACGAAAAACGCGGCGACGAAGTGATCACCAAGGCGACGCTCCTCAGGATCGGCGACGAGATGGAAGCAAAGATCGCCGCGGACCGGGCGCTGGATGCGCCCTACCGCTAGGGAAAAAAATGCCGAACCAAGGCGTGGAAACCGACCGGATCAATCTGCTGGTAGCGCGCGACGGCGAAGAAACCGCCCGCGCATGGGTGGAGCGCACCCTCGCACTATACCGCAGCGCACTGGCCGACCCGCATAGCTATGCCTCCACACGAGAATACCGGCCGCTGTTCGAACAATCAGTCCAGGAATTCGAGCGCTGGCTGGCAGGGCGCGAAAGCCGATGAACATCGGCAGGGGGAAAAAAAATTGTCTGGCGGAGGCGGTGAGATTCGAACTCACGGAAGGGTTGCCCCTTCGCTGGTTTTCAAGACCAGTGCCTTAAACCGCTCGGCCACGCCTCCGAAGGCGGGAATGATAGCGCCAAAGGCGCATTATTGCCATAGCGCACCCGCCGTGCAGAGGCGGACCAGGGCCTTGCGATGGTTCCGAAAGGAGTTCAGGTGTTGACCAACATCGCCTCGATTTCGGCGAAGGTGTTTGCGACCTCGGTGGTCTGAATTTCCATTCCCACCTGCCGGGCAATCTGGGAGGTTGAAAAAATGCCGCATACCACCTGCTGGTTATCCGGCTCCCGGCTATTGCAATCCACCACCAGCGCATGCTGCCTTCCGGCCTTTTTCAGGGTGGCGACGATATCGCCCACCCGTGCGCGCTCGACGTCGGCCATGCACAGCGCCTCCAGCTTGGCCCGGGGGGTCATGATGTCGTTGACCGTGATATCGCACCAGGCACCGCCATTTTCCTGAATGAACTGCATCGGCCGTTCGCCCAGCAGATCGGTCGCAGTAACCAGGCCGAGAATATTGTCATCCTTCCAGCCTGCCACCAGCAGCATGCGCACGCCGCGCTGCCTCATGCGAGCCTCGGCCGCTTCGAGCGAAGCTGCGCCGTCGATCGTGACCGCGTTGATTTTTTTGAGATCGGTCATGACCGCCGTGGCGGGGGCATCAAGGGTAATGAGCGCCAGGGAGGCGCTGTCGGGACGGAAAAAGGTCGCGCCTTCTTCCAGCGAGGCAGAGGGAAGAATGGAATATTTTGGATTCATGACAATCTCCTTTCGGCACGGGATTGCTACGGTGTACGGGGCCGTGAGCTCATGCTACGCCAGCCTTGCGCCGAAAGGGATCGAAAGATTTGATGCCGATGGGCCTTGTCTTTATCGGCCCGGCTAGGGAAGCTCTGAAAACGTGGCTGCGCGGGCGGATCGCTGCGCTCCGGGCGCCTTGCGCTTCATCCCGCTCACGCACTTTTTCAGAGTTTCCCTAGCGCACGCAATCCCCCACCGGCACGCTGGCTTCCTTGTCGGCGTTGAGATAGGCCGCCAGTTCACTCAGCGCCAAGCGATAAACTTCGCGTTTGAATTCGATCACCGACTCCAGCGGCACCCAGTAGCTGTGCCAGCGCCAGGCGTCGAATTCGGGGTGGCTGGAGGCGCGCAGCGATACGTCGCAGTCGCGTCCGACCAGCCGCAGCAGGAACCATATCTGCTTCTGCCCCTTGTAGCTGCCGCGCCATTCGCGCCTGACCCAGTGCTGCGGCACGTCGTAGTGCAGCCAGTCCTTGGTGCGGCCCAGTATCTTCACATGGCGAGGCTGTAGTCCAATTTCTTCCTGAAGCTCGCGAAACATCGCCTGTTCGGGCGTTTCGCCGGCCTTGATCCCGCCTTGGGGAAACTGCCAGGAATGCTCCTTGATCCGCTTGCCCCAGAACACCTCATTCTTGGCATTGCACAGCACAATGCCGACATTGGGGCGATAGCCGTCTGCGTCAATCATTTCAAAATACCACTCGGATTCGTTCGTATCGCTGCAATTCTTTCACAATTCGGGGCGCTTTAAAAGCCGCAAGGCCGCGGTTAATCGTTTGTTCATGTTTTGCGAAGCCCCGATCATTTCAAATATGTGACACCGCCCGGAGGCGCCGGTTCCTCACACCAGCAGCCGCTTTTCGGTGTGCGGATTCATCGCCCGCAGGTGCTCGGCAAACCTCAGAAACTCCAGCCCGTATTCCGCCTCCAGTTGCCTGGCGCGCTCGCGCAGCTCCGTCCAGCGCGGACTGCCGGGGCTGCGCTTGAAGGCGAAGACGATCACGTTGCTGTGCTTCTCCGTCGGCAAACAGAGCGCAAGGCCGTTGAAACTGGTTTCGATGCGCTTCAGATAGGCATCGAAGTTGCCATCGCTGCCCCACAAATTCACCACCAGCACGCCGTCACCGCTCAAGGCGGCGGCGCAGTCGTCGTAAAAAGCCTGGGTGGCGAGATTTTCTGCCTGGCTGCGGGCATCGAAGCCGTCCACCATCAGCACGTCGGCCTCCCCCGGATGGGCGCGGACGTATTCTGCGCCGTCGCCCAGTTCGACGGCGAACCGCTCGTCCGGCTCCGGCAACTGGAAATAGGCGCGCGCCGCCGCCATCACCTGCGGACTGCTTTCCACCGCCACGACCGCAGCCGACCGCAGCCTGTGGTAAACGAACTTGGCCAGCGATCCGCCGCCCAGCCCGATCATCAGGATCCGCTCCGGTTCCGGGTGAAACAGGAGAAAGCCCATCATGCTGCGGGTGTATTTCAGCTCCAGGTCGTACGGGGCGCCGATGCGCATCGCGCTCTGCACCGTCTCAGAAGCACCCAGGTGCAAATAGCGCACCCCGTCCTTCTCGCTCACGTTCACGCAATCCTCGTCCGCACAGGCCCGATGGATGCGCCGCCGTGAAAACAACTTGATCATCGCCGCCCCTCACTCTCGAACCCGTTCATTATACTTTTCCCGCACTGACTCGCGCCGCGATTCACGGTAAAATTGGCGCCTTTGGTCAATTCCGGATTGAATTATGCGCGTTTCCCGTTTTTTCCTTTCCACCCTGAAAGAGGCTCCGGCCGAAGCCGAGCTCGTCAGCCACAAACTCATGCTGCGTGCCGGGCTGATCCGGCGCCTGGGAAGCGGCCTGTATACCTGGATGCCGCTTGGGCTGCGGGTGCTGCGCAAGGTTGAGGCCATCGTGCGGGAGGAGATGGACCGGAGCGGCGCGATCGAGCTCCTGATGCCGGCGGTGCAGCCGGCGGAACTGTGGCAGGAAACCGGGCGCTGGGACTTTTTCGGCCCGCAGATGCTGAAAATCAAGGACCGCCATAGCCGCGATTTCTGCTTCGGCCCGACGCACGAGGAAGTAATCACCGATGTGGTGCGGCGCGAAGTGAAGAGCTACCGCCAGTTGCCGCTCAATTTCTACCAGATCCAGACCAAGTTCCGCGACGAGATCCGGCCCCGCTTCGGCGTGATGCGCGCGCGCGAATTCGTGATGAAGGATGCCTATTCCTTCCACGCCGACAAAGCGAGCCTGATCGAAACCTACAACGTGATGCACGATACCTACAGCCGCATCTTCAACCGGCTCGGGCTGAAATTCCGAGCGGTGGCGGCGGACACCGGCGCGATCGGCGGAACCGGCTCGCACGAATTCCACGTGCTGGCGGATTCCGGCGAGGACGCCATCGCCTTCTGCCCGAACTCCGACTACGCCGCCAACATCGAGCTAGCCGAAGCGGTTGCGCCCGCCGCACCGCGCCCGACGCCGACCCGGAGCATGGAGAAAGTCGCCACGCCCGGCCAGCATTCCATCGAACAAGTCACCGCTTTTCTTAAAATCCCGGCCGAGCAAACCGTCAAAACCCTCATCGTGGAAAGCGAGGAGGGACTGGTGGCGCTGCTGCTGCGCGGCGATCACACCCTGAACGAAGTCAAGGCCGCCAAGCTACCGCAGGTGAAGCAGCCGCTGCGCTTCGCCTCCGAGGCGCAGATATGCGATGCCGCCGGCTGCGGCACCGGCTCGCTCGGACCGGTCGGGTTGAACATTCCGATCGTCGCCGACCGCAGCGTGGCGGCGATGAACGATTTCGTCTGCGGCGCCAACGAAACCGGCTACCACCTCACCGGTGTCAATTTCGGGCGCGACCTGCCCGAGCCCGCCGTCGCGGACATCCGTGACGTGGTGGCAGGCGATCCGAGCCCGGACGGCAAGGGTACGCTTTCGATCTGCCGCGGCATCGAAGTCGGGCACATTTTCCAGCTCGGCATCAAGTATGCCGGTGCGATGAACGCCACCTTCCTCGACGAAACCGGCCAGTCGCGCATCATGGAGATGGGCTGCTACGGCATCGGCGTGTCGCGCATCGTCGGCGCGGCCATCGAGCAGGGCCACGACGAGCGCGGCATCATTTTCCCCGAAGCGCTGGCGCCGTTTTCGGTCGCCATCGTGCCGATCGGCATGGGACGGAGCGATGCAGTCAGGGAAGCGGCGGAAAAGCTGCACGCCGGACTGGAGGCGGCCGGCATCGAGGTGCTGCTGGATGACCGCGATGAGCGGCCGGGCGTGATGTTCGCCGACATGGAACTGATCGGCATCCCGCACCGCATCGTCATCGGTGACCGGGGGTTGAAGGAAGGCAACGTGGAATACCAGGGGCGGCGCGACGAAAAAGCCACGCCCGTCCCCCTGTCAAATGCAGTCGCTCACGTAAAATCGGTGATGTGTTCGGCCTGAACAAAAAACCTGGATGCAGAGCACGGTGCGCATGGCGCACCCTGCCGGTTTTTTTTCCACGAATCGGCACGAACTTCCACCGTTCATTCGCGTTCATTCGTGCCCATTCGTGGCTAAAATCGCTTTTGCTGCTGCCGCTCCTGTTCCCGCCCGCTGCCCACGCCGGCGCGCAAGTCTACGAGCCGCTTTCCGCCAGCGTGCGGGCCGTGCTGCACAAGGCCGTGGCCGATTCCGCCGCACCGCGCCTGGCATTCGCCTCGCAAGCCGAAGCCTACGGCTGGCTCGCCGAAATGTCGCGGAGGCTGGAAAAGCACATGCCGGACAAGGCCGTCCGCCTCGACTTCCTCAAGACTGTACACTACGAAGCCACCCGCGCCGGCCTCGATCCCCAGCTGATTCTCGGCCTGATCCAGGTGGAAAGCGGCTTCAAGAAATATGCCGTCTCCAGCGCCGGGGCGCGTGGCTTCATGCAGGTCATGCCGTTCTGGGTCAGGGAGATCGGCGCGGCCGACCAGAACCTGTTCCACCTGCGCACCAACCTGCGTTACGGCTGCACCATCCTGCGCCACTACCTGGATATCGAGAAGGGCGATCTGTACCGCGCGCTGGGGCGCTACAACGGCAGCCTGGGCCGCCCCGAATACCCCAACCTGGTGGTCGCCGCCTGGCGCAACCGCTGGTCGCTGCCGGCCAAGGCCATGCAGGCCGGCCCAGGGGCAAAAGGCTAGCCTGAAAACCGCGTTTCAGCCACGGATTTACACGGATGGACACGGATATCTTGGTGGTGTTCACGGCTTGTCTCTCACCTGCCCGATTGCCCGCCGATTTTTCATCCGTGTAAATCCGTGTAAATCCGTGGCTAAATAAGCTTTTTGGGGTTATTGCTGGTCAGGGCAAATTCACCGTCGCCGCCGTGCCGGCGCGCAGCACAGTCTTCGGCTGGAACACGATGTCGGCCTGGTAAACCGCACCGTCCTTGGCGGCGACCGGCTCCAGCCCGAGCGCCCGGATCTTGCCGGGATAACTTTGCCCGCCGACGGTGACCGTCACCGCCTCCCCCACCTTGAGCCGCCCGATCTGGCTTTCCACGAGCGATGCCCGCGCCACCATTTCCCCGGCCTTCGCCAGCGCCAGCAGGGGCTGCGGTTGCAAGCCGCTTGCCACGGCCATTCCCGGCTGCGTCATGTGCGCCACGACGACCGCGTCGAACGGCGCGCGCAGCACCGTGTCCTCCAGGTTCTTGGCTTCCTGCCGCAGACGGGCCTGCGCTTCCTTCATTCTGGAAAGGGCGCGCGCATGGCCCAGCCTGGCCTGATCCAGCTCGTTGGTGGCGATCACGGCGCGATCGTAAAGCTCCTGGGTGCGGTCAAGGTTGCGTTTGGCTTCGGCCAGTTCTTCCCGGAAGCGCTCTGCGGCAGCGGAAGCTTCCGCCACCCGGGCGCGGTAAACGGTGTCGTCGAGCCGCACCAGCGGCTGCCCTTTTTTGACCCGTTCGGCCGGCGCCACTTCCACCGTCCTGACCACGCCCGAAACCGGGATGGAAAGCTCCACCCGCTGCGACCATTGCAGCACCGCCGCAACATCCGCCGCCAGGGCGGGCGGCAGCCACAGACTGAGAAACACCGCCAGCACGCGCGCGTTCATTTCGATTCTCCCTCCGATCCCTGATTTTCGGCCTCCGGCAGCGGCCGCCCCAACAGCGCCTCCAGGCGGGCAAGGGCGAGTGCCAGCCGGTATTCGGTGCGTCGTTCGCGCAATTTCGCCTCCATCGTCGCCGCCATCGCGTCGCCCAGGTGCGCCCTCAGCTCCAGCTCGTACAGGCCGCGCGCCTGCTCCAGCGCCAGGTCGCGGTAGGCGGTCTGTTTTTTCGCGGCTTCGCGCACGGTGTGCTGCAGCTCGCCGATTTCCAGCCAGGTCTCCAGCAGCGCCTGGGTGAGATCCATCGCCAATTTCTCGGCCTCCGCCTGGAGGCGGTGGAACTGAGCCTGCTCCCGCGCGACCTGGGCCGATATCCGCCGCCCCTGATAGAGCGGCCAGGTCAGCACCACGCCAGCCTTGAGATTGTCGCGGGTCGGCGTTTCCCGGGTGTAGTTCGCGGCCTCCAGCTCGGCGTCGAGCGAGGGCGAGTCCTCGGCGCGCAGCGCCTCCAGGCGCCGGGCGGCAGCCGCCAGCAAGCTGCGCTGGGCGCGCAGGTGCGGGCTGTGTTCCTGCAGCAGCGGGAGCAGCGTTTCGAATTCCGGCAAACGCCGGTTGTTGCCGGGAAGCGGCGGATCCTCCAGCTCGCCCGCCAACTGGCCCGGGCGATTCATGGCGCTGGCCAGCAGCGCCCGCGTCGCGCGGAGTCGCGCCTGGGCCTCGTTGCGCTTGACCCGCAGCTCCTGGTAGCGGTGTTCCAGCTCGGCCAAGTCGGCGGCGGAAATCTGGCCGACCCTGAAGCGGTCGCGGCCGTTGTCGAAGGTCACGTAGGCCACGGCCATGTATTCGCTGGCGGCGGTGTATTGCATGTCGGCGGTCAGCGTATCGAAAAAGCGCGCCATGATCTCGATGCGCCTGCGGTCGCGGGTTTCCAGCAGATTCAGATCGCGCGCCGCGACCGTGTCCGCCGCGGCTTGCTCGGACAGGGCGGTGCGGCCGAAATCGTAAAGATTCTTGCGGGCGGCGAGCCTTGCGGAGTTGTCGCTGAGATCATTGCCGCCGGTGGAGGGACGGGCACGCCGCAGGCCCGCTTCGAAATTCACGTTCCAGTCGTCGCGGGAAGCCGCCAGCTCCCGCTCGGCGACCGAGGCCGCGCGCTCGGCTTCGGCCAGCCGCAAATCGGGATGCGCCTCCTCCGCCGCGGCCAGAGCGTGGGCCAGAGTCAGCGGCGGAGAGGATTGGGCATGGGCGGAAAAAACGGCGGCGCAAGCGAGCAGGACGAGGAAGAACCTCATCGGGCAACACCCTGAAGCTGTTTGTACTTGGCGAACGGCATCCGCTCGTAGGCACCCTCGACCACGTAGCGGCCGAGCGCGAGAAACTCGCCGGCATCCTTGGCCGCGCCGGTAAAGCGCGCCACCGGCTTGCCGGAAAGGTCGAAGAACAGGAATACCGGCGTGGCCCGCACCCGATTGCCCAGGGCAAATTTCTTCTCGGTGGTTTCCCTCCCCCCGAAATCCACCACAGGATTGCCGCCTTCGGCGTCCACGCTGAAGATTAGGAAATTCCGGCGGTAGTACTCCTGCACTTCCGGCTGGTTGAGGATGGTCTGCTTCATGCGGAGGCAAAAGGGACAATCCTCCAGTTCGAACATCAACAGGACACCTTTCTTGCCTTGGCTTTTTGCGGCGGACAACTCAGCCTTAAAATCTCCCAGGCTCGGGTCGAAAAAATGGGGTTGGATATCACGGGCATCCGCAGCGGCGGCGCTTGCCAAGAGCAACACCGATATGAGCAGCAGCCTGATCATTCCCGCCCTATTTCTTCTTGGGACGAATGTAGTCTTCCACGGCCTTGCGCGTCAGGATGCCGGGATTGTAGGCCACCAATTTTCCCTGGGGATCGTACAGGAAGCTCGTCGGATAGCCGGGCAGTTGCCCCACTTGGGCCGCAAGCTTTGGATTGCCCAAGATCACAGGATAGGAAATCAGATAATTCTCGGCAAAAGCGGCAACTTCCTTCGGATCGCGGTAGTCCATCGCGACGCCCAGCACAACCAGATCCTTGTCCTTGTGCTTGTCGTGCAGCGCGACCAGGTCCGGGATCTCCTCCAGGCAGGGCGGACACCACGTCGCCCAGAAATTCACCAGCACCCACTTGCCCTTGTAGCCGGCAAGCGTATGGGTCTTGCCGCGCATATCCTGAAAGGAAAAGCCTTCCGCCAAAACCGGCAGCGCCGCCAGGCCCAGCGCCAGCACCAACAAGATCCGCTTGAACATCCATCATCTCCATGCCGCGATTGCGCGCCCCGGAACGGCGCGCGACCATCGCATCTCACTGCGGGATTTTAACCTACGGACGGGCTATGGAAGGGGAAATTGACGAAAAATCTATGCCGCCACACGGGTCTGGTTGCGGCCGCCCCGCTTGGCTTCATACAGCGCACTGTCAGCGCGGGACAGGGCCATGTTCTCGGATTCATCGTCACGCCGGTAATCGGCCAAGCCGCCGCTCCACGACATCCTGTGCATGACGCCGGGGACGATCTCGACTTCCGCGGGGAGGTTGTGCCGCAACCGCTCGGTAAGCTCCTTGGCCCGCTTCAGCGGCGTATTAGGGAAAATAACGCAAAATTCGTCCCCTCCCAGGCGGGCGACGAAATCGCTCGAGCGCAGATTCTCCTTGAGAGACTGGGCGAAGGTAATGATCAGCCGGTCGCCGGCGTCGTGTCCGAAAGTATCGTTGACGTGCTTGAAATCGTCGAGATCGAGGATCAGTAAACAGTGCGTCCAGCCGTTGGAAACGGTCTGGTACAGCTCGCGCTGCTTGGTTTCGAAGCTTCGCCGGTTATGCACCTGAGTAAGATGGTCGAGGCTGGCGTAGTCGGCGACCTGTTTCTGCTTCCCGATCATCAGCTTGCCGAGCTTGTACGCGATCTCGAAGCTTTCTTTGAGATCCGTCAGGCTGACCGGATACGCCTTTCGCAGCCGGGAATGCCGGATGTCGGAAAAAAGCAGCAGGATGGTTTCGACGTCGCCAAGTACTGTACGGCGCAACGCGAGATACAGCCCGCTCATCCCGATGACCAGGAATATGCTGGCAGCTCCCCAGATCAACAAATAGGAACGGGTCGCAGCAGCCGCTTGCTGGGAACTGTTCGGCACAGACCAGACGGCCAGACGCCAGGTGGTACCCGGCAAGTCCAGCCAATCCCTGCCTCCGCTCCCCTTGAGAAACTCGTCACCGGCCTGCAACAGAACATGGGAGGCCCCGCCGACGTTGAACTGCTGAAGCTCGACATAAACGCCGCGAAGACGCGCCGCATCGAACAGCGCACGTAGCGCACCCGGATCCCGGTCGACTATCGCAAACCCGAGCAGTGCATTGGTTTCAGGATCGTTTACCGGCTGTACCGCGGTCAGGCTCAATGGCACCGGCGCATTTGCATCATTGGCCGGCGGCCTTTTCTCGCCGTCCCCTTGCAAGCGCGAATGCACCGCTGAGAACGGTGCCGCATAGCAGGTGCTGGCAGCCGAGCTGCTTGTCGGCACCAACTGAATGGCGGTGTCCGGATAAATTGCCTGGAGGTTGGCCAACTGCGCCAGCCGGTCCCGCTCGGAACCGCTTTTGAGGCTGCTGACCGTCTGCGGATGTTTCGCGACACGCGATGCAATCGTCCGCATCTCGGTTGCCAGCTCGATGACCTGCGAAGCCAGCACCTGCTTCGAGTCGCGCGTCTCGCCCAGATGGGTCCGATCGATCCTAGCTTCCGCAGTCTGATACAGAAAATAGACAGCGAAGCTGATAACCAGCTCCAAAATCAGGAACGCTAATAGAAACAGGCGGGCCAGCGAGGTTTTCATTCGTTATTTTTGGCAAGGCGATCCGGTCTATTACGGTAATCGCGTGCGCCAGAAGAATGGGCGAGAAAAATAGCCTGCCCTAGGCAAGACGCCTACCCAGTCCCCTGGATCACGCCCCAACAGGGTGTTGAAAAACTACTGCGAGGGCATGATGCGGCGTCAAAAACAGGCTCAAAATGCTCATTTACCCAATGTAAACTCCGCTTTTTCGCCTGTTTTTTGGCTGCGCCGAAACTGCGTTTTCTTGCCTAATGCCCTCTCGCTACGCTTTTCAACACCCTGCCAAACTCCCAAGCATTCTTCGTCTTGTTTTTGAATTCTGGAAAATTTCGGCATGTCTCAAAACTGAGACGAAGGATAGCCTGAATCCAAAATCCGGGTCAAGGATTTTTATTTGAAATCAATCGCCAAATCGTGCTACGCCCGCTTCGCAACTAGCGATTGAAGCTATTGGAAGACAAGCGTCACTTGCCGTGCTCGTCCGGGACTTTTTCTGCGCCATGCACCTCTGCGCCGTGCGCTTCCGCCGCATGCGTAAAGTAAAGCGCCAGGCCGATCAGCGCGATGCTGCCACCCAGATAAAGCAGATCCAGCGGGCTTTCCATCTTCATCTTGAGTGCCTGCTCGAACAGCGTGACGATCAGGATCATCAAAATCACCTTGGCCAGGCGCGCCTTCAGGTCGTCCAGATTTTCGATCACCAGAATTTTGCTGGAGGCCTTGCTGCCCCGCGCTTCGTCGATATCGCTGATGAACAGCTCGTACATGCCCAGCGAAAAGATCAACATCACCGTTGCCAGGAGGTAGCCATCCACCACCTCGACGATGTGGCTGATGGTGTCATCGTGCAGCGCCTTGCGTGCCTCCGCTGCCAGACTCGGATCGGCATAATGGGAAATGTGCATCACCAGATACACCACATCCACTGTTGCCATGTAGAAGATCGCGAACCCCGCCGCCATGCTGGCGATCACGGCAAACAGCACGACATAGCGGCTCCGCCACAAGGTGGCTTCAAACAAGATTTCCAGCAATTTCATGGTCCAACTCTCCTACCAGGTAAAACTTCCAATACAGATGTGAAAATGCGAACGTCGAGCAGTTTTCGGCGTCGCCCTTCCGGTGCGTCGCACCGCGAATAGCCGGATTTTACAAATTGCGAATTTGTTTCTAGAATTGGCAGATATCGCAGCTCGAAGAGCGAGGAAAAACAACGTTTATGACACTCCATCTTGCTGTGCCCGCGCCGGACCAGAACGCGAATTTAACCGTAGAAACGCGCCCCCCGCAAGTCAGCGAATGGCTTGAGTCCCTTCCTCTCAGCAATTTGAGCGAAGCTGCACGTGCCCTCAGCGACGCGCTGAACGCCCTGAACCGCTCCAAGATAAACGAAGAAACACGCCTCAAACTGCTGGAGCTGTACCGCTCCACCATTCACCGCCTGCTCCCCGCGCTGGAAGCGCAATTTTCCGGTTTGCCCTTGCCCCTGCCCGAAAAAGCCCGCCAGATCGCCAACCAAACCCGCCAGCTGCAGGTGGAGCTGGCGAATGGCTATAAGCTCATTCTGCTGGATTACATCAACCACCGGGCCGGTTTCGGCACGGACAGGCTGCTGCCGCTGGTCGTGGAACGTGCGCTTGCAAGCTTGAGCCGGATTCTGACGGTCTGCTATCAAACCTATGCCCCCACGCCAGCCGGCGTCTGGTCGGAAATTCACCAATTGTTCCGGTATGCCGCCCAGGAGAAGATCCAGGATGAACCCGTGGCGGACATGGGACGACAAAGCAGCATCAGCCTCGCCTACAAGCAGATTCTGCTGCTGACGCTGGTGGATCCGTACCGGCTCATGCAGGGGGAAGCCGGCAAAGTCATGGAATACCTGACGCACTTCGGCAGCCATGCCCAGCTCCAGCCGCTGGCGCAGACCAGCAACCCTGCCGCGCTCTTCCTGGTACGCCTGGACAGCGACAAGCCGCCCAAGGCGCTGGCGCACAACGCTGCGATCACCGACGCGCGCACCGATATTCTGCTCAACACCATCGAGCTGGCGCGGATGCTGCACCACCAAATCCTTCGGCTGGAGACCGGCGATTCGCCCAAATCGCTGTTTCTCCCGGACGACGCCAAGGATCCGGCCTACCAGGGAATGCTGCGGCGCATGCTCAAGCATTGGGGGGTGGCGCCCAAGCGCATTTTCAAGCGGACGCTCAAAGAAGCCGGCATGGGAGTGCATGCGGACTCCCGCATGGAAATCTGCAGCGGCATTCGCACCATTTACTACTTCCTGAACGGCAAAAAACCGTTTGTTCCGCCGGAACTGGCAAAAAAAGCCGAAGAAAACGAGATTACGCTGCAATTTCCGACTGCGGCGCTGGAAGCCGGCAGCCAACGGACCTTCACCACTTCCGAGTGGGCGATCGTGAATGAAAGCGCCGGCGGCCTGGCCATACGCAAGGCCTCCACGGCCCCTACCGACACCACGGTAGGCGAAGTCATCGGCCTGCACGCGAAACAGACCGGCACGTGGAACATCGGGGTAGTGCGCTGGGTGCACAGCGAAAACCCCGACCACCTGGAGATGGGGACGCAAATGCTGGCGCCCCGGGCATCCCCAGCCGCGATCAAACCCGTCATTGCCAGCGCCGCCGCCGTATTCCAGGCTGCGCTGCTGTTGCCGGAAATTCCTTCTCTCAAACAGCCCGCGTCAATCGTGGCACCGCGCGGTACCTTCCAGCCGCAGCGCGAGTTTCATCTGCTGCAGGACGGGTCAACCCAGGCCATCCGCGCCACCAAGCTGGTGGAACAAACCACCAGTTTCGACTTGTTCGAATTCGGCCTTTCCTGAGGTCTGCTTCAGCGCGTAAGATAAAGCTCACGCAACGACCCTGCCATCGCCTCATCCAGCCGGGCGGAGGTATCCTTGAGCAACACCGCCAGCCTCTTGTCCAGCTCGCCTTCGGCCGGCACGTCCTCCGGCTTGAAAACAAACTGCCGGAATACATCCGCGATGCGGATGTCGGCCGGGCTGCGCGACAGCGCCCATGCGTTGCCGGCCACCCGGTGCGCCCAACTGGCTGCGCTCAACCGCTCCAGAACGTCTTCGATCTCTTCCAGCCCCAGCCTCGCCTCGTCCCGTAACTCCTGGAGCCTTACCGCCTCCCCCGCCTGCTGGGCGCGGTAAAGCGCATGGAGGATGCGCAATACCTCGTAGAACAGACGACCGGGCGTCTTCTCGATCTGCCAGGCACCGCCCCGCCAGTGCGACAGGCTGGCCGCAACCAGGGCGCCGGCAACCACAGCCAGCCAGGACGAATAAACCCACAACAGGAACAGCGGCAGGCTCGCGAAGGCGCCGTAAACCAGGGTATAGGTGGAAAACTTGACAATGTAGGCGGTAAAAATCTTGTTCACAACCTCCAGCCCCACGCCGGCCACCAATCCGCCGATCGCCGCATGCTTCACCGGCACATAGCGGTTCGGCACGATCCGGTACAGGAGCGCGAAGGTGAAAATCGCCAGCGCCACCGGCACCAGCTTGAGCACGAACTCGCCGAGAGCGGGAATCTTGGCCACCACGCCGAGCGACAGGCTGACCATGTAGTAGGTGAGCGACAGGCTGCCGCCGATCACGAGCGGCCCCAGGGTCAGCGCCGCCCAGTAGATCAGGAACCGCTGCAACAGCGGGCGCGGCCTGCGCACGCGCCAGATCATGTTGAATGCGTGATCGATCGTCAGCATCAGCATGAAGGCGGTCACGCCAAACAGCGCCGTGCCGAGGGCCGTCAGCCGCCCGGCCTTCTCTGAAAACTGAGGCAGGTAAACGGTAATGATCTTGCTCGCGGCGCCAGGCACCAGATTGGTCAGGATAAAAACCTTGAGCTGAACCATCAAGGAAGAAAACACCGGAAAGGCCGAAATCACGGTCAGCGCGATGACGATCAGGGGAACCAGCGACAACAGTGTAGTGTAGGTCAGGCTGGCGGCAATCTGCAGACAGCGGTCCTCGTAAAAGCGCTGCGACAGAAAGCGCAAGAAGCTGGCGAGATGGAGAATTTTCTTGGCGGGCATTTTTCAGGAGCAGGAACTGGATCTTCGAAACGATGGGCAGCGGACAGTATAACGGCGCGCTTCTGTTTCGCGAAGCGCAGGGTGCCAGGGACAAGCCCTGAATTTTTTGGACCGGAAGCATTCCAACCAAAAGGTTACAATTGGCATTTTGGCGGGGATTGCAGACGAGGGAGCGATGGTCGATCTGGCGAGCAAAATTCTGCTGCACGACAAGCTGCGCTTCTTCACCACTTTGTTCGGCGTGGCATTCGCCGTGACGCTGGTGCTCGTGCAGGTGGGCCTGTTCGTGGGGCTGCTGGATAACGCCACCATCACCATCCGCAAGCTCGACGCCGAAATCTGGGTCATCCCCAAAAATACGCCCAACGTAGACTTCGCCAACAACTTCCCGGAAACCCTGGTACAGCGGGTGCGTTCGATCCCTGGCGTGGCACGCGCCGACAACCTGCTCGTCTCCTTCATGCAGGTCACCCTGCCCACCGGCGCAAAAGAAGGCATTGTGGTGTATGGCCTGGAAGACTTCACGCGCTGGAAATTTCCCTGGAACGTCGCGCAGGGCAACCTCGCCGATTTGCGGCGCGGTGATTATTTCTTCCTCGACGAGTCTGCGGTAAAGCGGTTTGGGCCCTTTTCCGTAGGAGATTATCGCGAGGTACTGGATCGCCGCATGAAGATCATCGGCATCACGCGCGAGGCTCGCTCTTTCACCACCACCCCCATCGCGTTCATGGATTACCGGATTGCGCAGGCCATCGGCGGCGATTTCTTCTCCGGCCGCACCGCCTACATCATTGTCAAGCTGGCGCCGGACGCGAACGAGCAGGCGGTGCTGGCGGAAATCCGCCGGCGGCTGCCGTATAACGACGTGCTCACCAGGGAAGATTGGGCCACGCAGTCGCGAGATTACTGGGTCAACAGCACCGGCATCGGGCTCAATATGTACCTGACTGCGTTTCTGGGATGCCTGGTGGGCGTGGTGGTCGTCGCGCAGACGCTCTACACCATGACCATGGAGCACCTCAAGGAATTCGGCACGGTCAAGGCGATCGGCGGAACCAATATGGACATCTACCGGATACTTGCGAAGCAGGCCACGATTTCAGCGATCACGGGCTTCCTGCTGGGCCTGGGACTGGCCCATGCGCTGCAGCCGATGGTGGCGAACCTTGACCTCAAGCTGATCATGTCGCGGGAGCTGGTGGTCTCGGTGTTCGCCGGGACCTGGCTGTTGTGCCTGGCTGCGGCAATGATTTCGTTCCGCAAGGTGGCTTCCATCGACCCGGCGCTGGTGTTCAGGACCTGAGGAAGCCCGCCATGGCTGTGCTCGAAGCCCGCGACATCACCAAGACCTTCCGTGAAGGCAGGCAGACCGTGCAGGTGCTGAACGGCATCAGCCTCGCCCTCGAGCGCGGAGAGATCGTCACCCTGGAGGGGCCTTCCGGGTCGGGGAAAACCACGCTGCTGTCGATACTCGGGTGCATTCTCACGGCCACCACCGGCGCGGTCGCGATCGAGGGCAACGCTGCCGATCCGTACCGCCTAGCGGAGATACGCAGGAAATCCATCGGCTTCGTGTTTCAGCAATTCAATCTCTTCCCCTCGCTCACCGCCGCAGAAAACGTCGAATACGCGCTCAACATCAAAGGCATGAAGGGCCCGGAGGCGGCGCGCGAGGCGGCGCGCACGCTCGATTCGGTCGGACTCGCCGAGCGCAGGAATTTTCTGCCGCAGGACTTGTCCGGCGGGCAGAAACAGCGCGTTGCCATCGCCCGGGCGCTGGCGGGAACATCGCCGATCATCCTGGCCGACGAGCCCACCGCCAACCTCGATTCGCACACCGGCGGCCAGGTGCTGGAGCTGTTTCGCAGGCTGGCCAAGGAAGAAAACCGGGCGCTCCTGATCGTGACTCATGACCCGCAGGTGCGCGGAGTTTCGGACCGGGTGCTGCGTATCCGTGACGGCAGGTTGATAAACGGAGGTAGCGCATGATTTCTACGCTGAAGCCGCTCGGACTCGCCCTCGCCGTGCTGACTGTCCTTTTCTCGTCGGCATGCACAAAACAGCCGGATGCGCCCGGACAGAATGCGGCTGCGGGATTAACGTCCGCAAAAGCTGCCGAGGGCGGACGGGTTATCGCTGAAGGACGTCTTGTCGCCTACCCCGGCGCCGAAGTCATGATCAGCTCCGAACTCGCCGGCGTAATCCTGCGCCTCCCCGTAGATGAAAAAAGCACGGTAGGCAAGGGAGACGTAATCGCCGAACTGAAAGCGGACGAACTGCGTGCGCTGCTTGCCGAGGCCAAGGCAAAAACCGCGGAAGCGCAGGCCGATCTGAATTTGGCGCAAGTCGAAGTCGCGCGGGCGGAAAAGCTGTGGGATCAGCAAATGGGTAGCAGGCAAATGCTGGAGCGGGCCCAGCGGGATCGTGACGTCGCCCGGGCCCGATTCAACACCGGGCAGGCCAGCGTGCGGCGGATAGAGGCGACGCTGGCCAAATCGCTGATCCTGTCGCCCATTGACGGTACCGTCATCGCCCGGAACGCAAACCCGGGGGAAACGGTGGAGGCGGGTACCCGCCTCGTCGCCATCGCAGACCTTGGGCGAACCCGCATCGAAGCGGAGGTGGACGAATACGACGCCGGGCGGATCAAGGCAGGCATGCCAGCAACGGTGACCGCCGAGGGTTTCGGCAATATCGCCTGGAAAGGCCGGGTGGAGGAAATACCGGACCAGGTCGTCGGCCGCCGCCTGAGGCCCCAAGACCCCGGAAAGCCATCCGACACCCGCGTGCTGCTCATCAAGATCGCTTTGCTAGAGCCCACACCGCTCAAGCTGGGCCAGCGAGTCGAGGTGGCAATCCGGACCGATGCCGAATCGAAATAATCCTAGAAAAAGCGATTAACCACGAATTTGCACGAATGTTCACGAATAATCAACGAATAACCATTCTTGCTTGGCTCATCCGTTGGGTGAGGCGAAATTATGCCCTAACTATTTGTGCTCATTCGTGAAAATTCGTGTCATTCGTGGTTAACTGCCGTTTTACGGATGATTAATGCGTTCCTGGGTCAGTCCAGCCCGAAGCGCCTGATCAAAAACGATTTCACCGCCTGCGTCAGCGTCAGGTAGCACGCCAGGATCGCTGCCAGCGCGAACCAGTATTTCGCCGGCAGGGGGACGAAGCCGAACGACGTTGCGAAGGGTGAAAACGGCAGCCATGCACCGATGCCGCAGATGGCGATCCCGGTCAGCATCAGCGGCAGACTGGCACGGCTCTCCACGAACGGCAGCCGGCCGGTACGGATGATGTGCACGATCAGCGTCTGCGACAGCAGCGACTCGACGAACCAGCCGGTCTGGAACAGCGCGGCGTTGTTCCAGGCATCGAAGCCCCACAGCAAGGTAAAGTAGGTCGCATAATCGAAAATCGAACTCAGCGGTCCGATGAACAGCACGAACCGGGCAATGTTGCCAATATCCCACTGGCGCGGCGTTTTGAGATATTCCGCATCGACGTTGTCGGTCGCGATCGAGGTCTGGGAAAAATCGTAGAACAGGTTGTTGAGCAGCACCTGCACCGGCGCCATCGGCAGGAACGGCAAGAAAGCGCTCGCCCCGACCACGCTCAGCGTGTTGCCGAAGCCCGAGCTCGCCCCCATCTTGATGTACTTGACGATGTTGCCGAACACCCGCCGCCCCTCGGCCACGCCCTCTTGCAGCACCAGCAGGCTCTTCTCCAGCAGGATGATGTCCGCCGATTCCTTGGCGACGTCCACGGCATTGTCCACCGAAATGCCCACGTCCGCCGCCTTCAGCGCCGGCCCGTCATTGATGCCATCCCCGAGGAAACCGACGACATGGCCCCGGCGGTGCAGCGCCGCAACCATCCTGGCCTTCTGCGCCGGCAGCAGCTTGGCAAACACCGTCGCATGCTCGGCCACCTCGGCGAGCGCTTCGTCCGACATCGCATCAACCTCGCTGCCTAGCACCACGCGGTCGACGTGCAGCCCCACCTCCCTGCACACCTTGCGCGTAATGACTTCGTTGTCGCCGGTCAGAATCTTCACCCTCACCCCGTATTTGCCCAGCGCAGAAATCGCTGCAGCGGCGCTGTCCTTGGGCGGATCGAGGAACGCGATGTAACCCAGCAGGATCAGATCGGATTCATCTTTGACCGAATAGACGGCCTGCTCGGGCGGAATTTCCTTGTAGGCGATGGCGATGACGCGAAAGCCGTCCTCATTGAGCTCGCGGGTCACGTCCTGGAGCCGTGTCAGATGCGCTTCGTCCAGATCGAAAGCCGCGCCGTCCGCTTCCCCTTGGCGACACACGCTGAATACTTCCTCCACCGCCCCCTTGCAGATCAGGATGTGCCGGTCGCCGTGCTCCACCACCACCGACATGCGGCGGCGGGTGAAATCGAACGGAATCTCGTCCACCATGCGGTATTCGCTCTCGACGCGCAGTTCCTCGCGCAGATCCATATGCTGCAGCACCGCGACATCGAGCAGATTTTTCAGGCCGGACTGATAAAAGCTGTTGAGAAAGGCATACTCCAGCACGTCGTCGCTTTCGTTGCCGTAGATGTCGACGTGCCGTTCCAGGATGATTCTGTCCTGGGTCAGCGTACCGGTCTTGTCGGTGCACAGCACGTCCATCGCGCCAAAATTCTGGATGGCGTTCAGGCGCTTCACGATCACCTTCTTGCGCGACATGGCGATCGCGCCCTTAGCCAGATTGATGGTGACGATCATCGGCAGCATCTCCGGAGTCAGCCCTACCGCCACTGCCAGTGCGAACAGGAACGCCTCCAGCCAGTTGCCTTTGGTCAGGCCGTTGATCAGGAACACCAGCGGCACCATCACCAGCATGAAGCGGATCATGAGCCAGGTGAAGCGGTTCACCCCCTTGTCGAAACCCGTCAGCACACGCGGGCCGGAGATGCTCCCCGCGAGCGAGCCGAAATAGGTCGCGCCCCCCGTCAGCACGACGACGGCCGTAGCCGCGCCACTCACCACGTTGGTGCCCATGAAGCAGGTATTCGCCAGCTCCAGCGGGTTTTTGGCGCCGGAGGCATCGGCGGCGGCGAACTTTTCCACCGGGAGGGCTTCCCCGGTCAACGAAGACTGGTTCACGAACAGGTCCTTGGCAGAAAGAATGCGGACATCCGCCGGAATCATGTCTCCCGCGGAGAGGTGAACGACATCCCCCGGCACCAGTTTCTCGATTGGAATCTCCCTCTTTTCCTGGCCACGTGGCGCGAGAACGACTCCGGGCCTTTCCGCCGTTTCGGGCGGCACTCCCTTGCCTCTGCGCAATACTGTGGCGGTGGTGCTCACCATGGCGCGCAGCTTCTCGGCGGCGTTGCCGGAACGGTACTCCTGCAGGAAAGAAAGAAAAACGCTGATCCCCACCATGATCGAAATGATCACGGCGGCTTCCAGATCGCCCATGGCAAACGAGATTCCCGCAAGCGTCAAAAGCAGCAGGTTCAGCGGATTAGTAAAATGCTCAAGGAGCTGGAGGGCGGTGCTCCTGCGTGCCTCATGCGTGACCGCATTGGGGCCGAATTTCTTCAGCCGCTCCCCCGCCTCGCTCTCGCGCAGTCCCTCGGGCGAACTTTCGAGACGGTCGAGCGCCTCGCCTGCTTCAAGGAAAGCAATATCGAACAGGCGCGCAGAAACATGGCCCGCACTAGCGGAAGGGTTGGGACGGCGTGATCTGAACCAGGGAAGCAGAGCCATGGAAACGGACGCTCCGGACAACTCAAGCCGGGTGGGTCCCGAAAGACCCGGAGAAATAGAGACGGGACTGAATCGGGGAGGTCAAGAACCGATGCGCACAGCTTTTAAACAGCTTCTCAGAGCTTCCCTAGCGAAACAGGCAAGCCCGGTTAACAAAATCCCAGGCTGCCGCCCCCTGGCCGCGCTCCAGCGCTTCCCTGGATTGGCGAATCAATTCCTTGTCTGCGCGGGGATCGGCCGCACACAGGTCAAGCCGCTTAAGTGCCAGTACCCCATACGCACGGTTCTCGCCCGCACGGGCGTATTCTGACGCCAGGTTGGCTTCGGCCATCGCTCTGCGTTCATCGCCGCCTCGCGCCGCTTCCTGGGCGGATTTGAATGCCGTTACTGCCTCGGGGTCAAGCGCCTGTAGCATGGCTGCACGATCCATCGCCGCTTTCGCGCCGGCAATGGCCGCAGCGATGTTACGCGCCACCAGAGCCGCCTCCCGCGCCTGATTGGCCGATTCCCGCGCCCCGGAATAACCGCCCAGCTCCAATTGCCTCTCTGCCTCCGCCAGCGCCTTCTTCGCCAAAACCAGACCTTCGCCGGCATATTCCCTGCCGCCTGCCTCCTCGGCGGATTTCAGCGCAGCCCTGGCGTCAGCCATTTCTTGCGTCGGCGCAACGGCGCAGGCCGCCAAGGCGGCAGCAAAAAGCTGGGCGAAAAGAACTGTACGCAAACGAGCCATGTTTCGATACCCGGTTAATTCGCAAGAAACTAGCATCGCATTCATTTCCGTGTCAAGGCGAACCGGCCAAGGTACGCCGGTTTGCTATAATGGCCCGAAGGCCTGTCGGGGCCCACTGAGGAAATCGGCATGAGCGAAATTCTGGTGCTGTATTACAGCCTGCACGGCTCGGTGAAGGAGATGGCTCACCTCGTCGCCCGCGGCATCGAGCAGGTACCCGGCGTTGCCGCGCGTCTGCGCACCGTCCCCAAAGTTTCCGCCGTAAGCAGGGCGACGGAAGATTCCATTCCGCGCGAGGGCGCGCCCTACGTCGAATTGAAGGATCTCGAGGAATGCATCGGTCTGGCGATGGGCAGCCCCACCCGCTTCGGCAATATGGCCGCGCCGCTGAAATACTTCTGGGACGGCACCAGTCCGCTATGGCTCGCCGGCACACTGATCGGCAAACCGGCGGCAGTATTCACCTCCACTTCGAGCCAGCACGGCGGGCAGGAGACCACGCTGCTTTCGATGATGCTGCCGCTCATCCACCACGGCATGCTCATTCTCGGCCTGCCCTACTCGGAACCGGAACTCGCCACTACCGCGGGCGGCGGCACTCCCTACGGAGCAAGCCATGTCGCCGGAGCAGCCAGCGACAGGCCGATCAGCGAAGACGAGAAAAAACTCTGCCTCGCCCTCGGCAAACGGCTGGCGGAAACCGCCCTGAAACTCACCCGATGACGCATCCCGCCGCCCTCGCCGCACGGCACCTGCTGCGGGCGCACCACTCGGCAGCGCTGGCGACATTATCGAAAAAGTTCGATGGCTACCCATTCGCCTCGGCGGTGGATTACATCACCGATCGCGAAGCCAGACCGGTGTTCTTCATCAGCGCGCTGGCGGAGCATACCCGCAACCTCAACCATGATCCGCGCGCCAGCCTGCTGGTACAGGCGGCAACAAACAGCGCGCAGGCCAGCGAGCGGCTGATTCTGGTGGGCGACGCGCACGGCGTGCCGGAGAGCGAGGCTGTCGCGCTGATGCCCCGTTACTTGCGCTATTTTCCGGATGCTCGGCAATATTTCGAGCTGGATTTTCGGTTCTATCGATTCGAACCGAAGCAGCTCCGCCATATCCCCGGCTTCGCGCAAGCGCGCTGGCTTTCGCCCGGCGATTTCCGCCCGCCCGAGAACCGGCTGGCGGAGCAGGAAGAAGAGCTTATCGCCCGCATCAGCCGGGAACACGCCGATGCACTGCATGCCCTCGCCGGCAAAGCAGAAACCGTTGTCCTGGCCGGACTGGACTGCGACGGTTTCGATGTTCGCGCGGACGGCCGGATTCTCAGGTTCGCCTTTGCGCAGCCGGTGCCGGATGCCGCCGCCGCGGAACGAGCATTGGCCACGCTTGCGGGGCCAGCTCCATGAACAAAACCAGCGCGCTGCATTATGCCAGCATCGTCAGCCTGATCGCGCTGATGCTCTTGTGCATCGCCTGGGAGGCGCGGCTGGCTCCATTGCGGCCAGGCGGCTCGATGCTGATGCTGAAAACGCTGCCGCTGCTGTTGCCGCTACCCGGCATCCTGCGCGGAAAAATCTATACCTTTCAATGGTCGTCCATGCTCGTTCTGCTATATCTTATGGAAGGCATGGTGCGCGCCATGACCGACAAGGGGTTTTCTGCCACGCTGGCACTGGCGGAGCTCGGAATCGCGACGGTGTTTTTCTTCAGCACCATCTTCTATGTCCGCTTCAGCGCCCGGAAATCAAGGTAACCCTCCGCGCAGCCATCGCGAAAGGATGCCATGAACGACAACAGCAGCCCGCTGATCAAGCTGCAGGATCTCTCCGGTTTCCTGGAAACCGTGGGCACCCTGGAGGAGAACCTGTGCAAGCTGGCTGCCATCACCGCCAAAATGCTCGGCGCGGCAAACAGCTCCATCATGCTCCTGAGCGAGGGGGAATTCGACGATCTCCGGCTGCGGGTGTGCGCAACATACGGCGAGGAGCTCCCACCCGGTGCGCTCAAGGTATCGGTGGCAAAAGGCGAAGGCATCGCCGGCCGGGTGATCGAGACGGGAAAGGCAATACTGATCGAGGATATCGAGATTTCCGAATTCGCCAGTCTGGCGAGGCATCCTCACTATCCCAACAAAAGCCTGATCTCATCCCCGATCGTGGTCAACGGCAAGATCGTCGGCGTGGTTAACGTCAACTCGCCGAAACACGACCGCGTCTTCAATCTGGACGATTTGCAACTGCTGGACGTCGCGGCTCTGTTCGTCGGGAAATCGATTCAGGTCGTTCAGTTGCAGAATCTGCTGAACTCGCGCTTCGCCCAGATCGCAGCCGCGCAGGAGGCCGAGAAGGAAATCGGCGGCGCCATGGCCAGCGTCAGCCACGACCCGGACAAGCTGGCGAAAATCCTGGCGAAATCCTTCTTCAAGGAGATGACCAAAGCCGGATTCAGCACCAATCAGATCATCAACGTCGCTTCCGAAATCATCTCGCTGCTGAGCGAGAACCTGAAAAAGCACTCGCGCCGGATCAGCAAGCGGCAGGAGTAGCGCCGCGCTGTCTATACCTGCGGGTTCACCCGCTCCAGCTTGGCGGCGAGCTTGTTCAGGGCATGGATGTATGCCTTGGCCGAGGCCACCACGATATCGGTGTCCGCCCCCTGGCCGTTGACGATGCGCCCGCCCTTGGAAAGCCGCACCGTGACCTCGCCCTGCGCGTCGGTGCCGCTGGTGATGTTGTTCACCGAGTAAAGCAGCAACTCGGTGCCGCTGTTGACGATGGCCTCCAGCGCCTTGAACGAGGCGTCCACCGGCCCGCCGCCGTCGGCCTCGGCGCGTTTTTCCTCGCCATTGTCCGAAATCACGACCACGGCATGGGGAATCTCGCCGGTTTCCGAGCACACCCGCAACGACACCAGCTTGAACTGCTCCTGCACGTGCGCCTGCTCCTCGTCGCTGACGATGGCCTGCAAATCCTCGTCGAATATCTCGTGCTTCTTGTCGGCAAGCTCCTTGAAACGGGCGAAGGCGGCATTGAGCGCCTCCTCGGATTCCATTACGACACCGAGCTCGGTGAGCCGGGTGCGGAAGGCGTTGCGGCCGGAATGCTTGCCCAGCACCATCTTGTTGGCGCCCCAGCCCACGTCCTCGGCGCGCATGATTTCGTAAGTTTCGCGGTGCTTGAGCACCCCGTCTTGGTGGATGCCCGATTCGTGGGCAAACGCATTGGCGCCGACAATGGCCTTGTTGGGCTGCACCGCAAAGCCGGTGATGCCGGCCACCAGGCGGCTTGCCGGCACGATCTGGGTGGTGTCGATGCGCGTGTCGCAGCAGAAAACGTCCTGGCGCGTGCGCACCGTCATCACCACCTCCTCCAGCGCAGCGTTGCCTGCCCGCTCACCCAGGCCGTTGATGGTGCACTCCACCTGCCTGGCCCCATTCAGCACAGCCGACAAAGAGTTGGCGACCGCAAGCCCCAAGTCGTTGTGGCAATGCACCGAAAACACCACCTTGTCGGAGTTGGGGATGCGCTCGCGCAGGCTGCGGATCAACGCGCCAAATTGCTCCGGCAGGTTGTAGCCGACGGTGTCGGGGATGTTGAGCGTGGTGGCGCCGGCGTCGATCACCGCTTCCAGCACGCGGCAGAGGAAATCGAGCTGGGAGCGGCCGGCGTCCTCGGGCGAAAACTCGACGTTGTCGGTGTACTTGCGCGCCCATTTGACCGCCTTGACCGCCTGCTCGATCACCTGCTCCGGGCTCATGCGCAGCTTCTTTTCCATGTGGATCGGCGAAGTGGCGATGAAGGTGTGAATGCGGGCGGAACTCGCCCCCTTGAGCGCCTCGCCAGCCCGGTCGATGTCCCGCTCCAGGGCGCGGGCCAAACCGCACACCGTGCTGTCCTTGATCGCACCCGCCACTGCCCTGACCGCCTCGAAGTCGCCGTTGGAAGCGGCCGGAAAGCCAGCCTCGATCACGTCTACGCGCATCCGCTCCAGTTGCCGCGCGATGCGCACCTTCTCCTCGCGCGTCATGGATGCACCGGGGCTCTGCTCGCCGTCGCGCAGGGTGGTGTCGAAAATAATCAGCTTGTCTGTCATGTTGCCTCCGGGAACCGGAGCCGACCCGTTGTCCGCCCCGTCAGAGAAGCGGCTTGCGGCCGGCAGCGGGAAATCGAACGGCGGCAAGCCGTCCGACCACATTAGTCAATTAGTCAATCAAAACCGAACCGGGAAAGTTAGTCGTCTAGCGCGCGAGGCGCAGCAGCAGGCTGCCCAACAAGACATTGGACAGATAGGACACGAAGGACGCATGGGAAAACGGTTTCATTTTTGAAAATATAATGATTTTAGCAGGGCAGCGCAACTTGCGAAGATTGGTAGCGCGCAGCGCCTGTTTCCCCATGACGCTAAAATCAGCCTGCGCGCATCATCCGCCAGTACTGGAACTTCAACGTCAGCACGGTGCCGGCGATGATGGCGAAGAAGGTGACGATCGAGCCCAGCGCAAGGGTGGAAAAACCGGAAATCCCCTGGCCGACGGTGCAGCCCAGCGCGGTGACACCGCCGAACCCCATCAGTATGCCGCCGACGATGTGGTTGCCGGTATCGCCGGCGGAAACGAAACCTTCCCAGCGGAAGCTGCGGCTAATCATCGCATGGGCGAACGATCCCGCCACGACCCCGAGCGCCGAGGCGATGCCGAAAGTCACGGTGAGGGAGGCGTCCGTCCACAGCATCAGCAGCTCCAGCGAATAGGCCATCGGCGCGACGAAGCTGAAGGATTCGGCTGCCCGGGTGTTGGTGCCGAAGAACACCGTTTCCAGCGTCTCCGGATTTTCCGCGTAGCCGATGTGTCCGGTGACGTACCATCCCGCGGTCACCAGCAGGCCGACCACGATGCCGCCGATCACCTGTTCCGGATTGCTGCGGAAATCCCGGCTCATGAATGCGAAAATCAGCAGCGCGCCGGAAATCGCCGCCGCCAGGGCGATCTGCAGGGTCTTCCGGTCCGTGCCGGCCATGCCCGCGAGCAGCGAGGGCAAATCCTGGCCCGTGCTCAGCGCGACCGCCACCGGCTGAAGATAGGCGACCCGCCAGGAACCGAACAGGCCCTTCAGCGTCATGTAGGCGGAAATGCCGAGGAACGCGAACACCACCAGCGACTTGAGATTGCCGCCGCCGATCCGCACCAGGGTCTTGTTGCCGCAGCCAGAGCCCAGCGTCATGCCGATACCGAAGCTGAGCCCGCCGATGAGATAGGCGAGCCAGGTGAAGTTGGGTGTTTGGAAAATGGATTTGGCAAGATCGACGTAGCCGGCAAGGTGCAGGGCGTTGGCGCCGATGACGGCGACCGCGATCGCCAGCAGCCACATGCGCATCCGCCCCCAGTCGCCCATGTTGACGATGTCGGAAACGGCGCCCATAGTGCAGAAATTGGTCCTGTTCGCCACCGCGCCGAACACGAACGCCAGCCCAAACCCCCACCATGCCACCGTCGTGGCCAGATTCGCGGTTGTTGCCATCATCGCCTCCCTTTTACGACAAAGTCATTCTAATCGAATTCGTCCGAACCCTGGACTCGCGCCGCGAGAATCCCCGCCGCCTGTTCCGCGCCGTCCGCTGCCACCGGCTCGGGGGCGGGGCAGGACCAGAGCGCTTTCAATTCATCGGCGATCTCGCCGCGCTCCAGCCGCCGGCGTTCCGCTTCCAAGCAGCGCCCGTGCGCCGCCAGCCACTCGACCAGACAAGGCTGCTCGGGCCAGTCAGGACGGGAGAGGTACAGCACCGGCACGCCGTTGACCGCGGCCTCGGCGAAGCTGCCGTAACCCGGCTTGGTAAGCAGAGCATCGCAGGAGCGCAGCAGGTCGGTGAAGTGCAGATCGAGCCGCTCCAGCGGGAATGCGTCGGGGTGGCGCACGTCCCAGGATTCCTGCACCAGCCAGCGCACGCCGGGAATGCGCGGCCAATCCTCCATCGGCAGGCGCATCGCCACACCGCCCATCGCGATCAGCACCAGTTTGTCTTCCGGCGCAAGCCCAAGCGCGGCATCGATCTGCCCGCGGCGGTTTTCGCCCCGGCGCGCGATCATGCCGATCGGGCGGAGGCGGTACAGGTCGGCCATCGCCATGCCGGGCGTCAATCTGAGAAAGCATTCGGCGCTGTTGTAGGCTTCCAGCATCTGGCCATGGACTTCGGCGGACTCCGGCCGGCCGCCGAAGTAGTGCCTATAGATGTCGGCCCAGTTGAGCGAGGACATCGCCACTGCCGGGATGCCTGCCCGCGCGGCGGCCGCCAGCGCAAGGTAAGAAACGTTTGCCAGCACCAGATCGGGCGCAAGCTCCGCCAGCCGCGCCGCTTCGCCCGTCACCCGCGCGGCCCAGCCGCGGTGGAACGCCGCATAGGCAGCGGCGCTTTCCTCCAGCCGCACCGCCACCGCATTTTCCATGCGCATGCCGAAGTCGGTTGCTTCGGGGATGTGGGCGAATTCGCCTTCGATGCGGGAAGCGAGAATTTCTCGCGGCGCGCCGGAGCGCACCGTCAACCGCAAGCCGGGAATGCGCCGGCGCAGTTCGTTCAGCACCGGCGCGGTTTGCGCGATATGGCCAAAGCCGTGACTGGAAATATCGACGTAAAGGTGGGGCATCGCTGCGGCAGAAGAGGTCAGGCCGGGCGGTAAAGTGTGGGATCGGCCACCCCGGCTGCTTCGAACCCGGCGCGGCGCAGGCGGCAGGAGTCGCACACGCCGCAAGCCCGGCCCTGGTCGTCGGCCTGATAGCAGGAAACGGTCAGGGCGTAATCCACGCCCAGCGCGGCGCCGCGGTGGATGATTTCGGCCTTGGAAAGATGGATGAGCGGCGCGCGGATTTCGATGGTCTGTCCCTCGACTGCCGCCTTGGTGGCGAGGTTGGCCATGTTCTGGAATGCCTCGATGTATTCCGGGCGGCAGTCGGGATAGCCGGGATAATCCACTGCGTTGGCGCCGATGAAGATGGCGCGCGCCTCCAGCACCTCGGCCCAGGCCAATGCCAGCGACAGCATGATGGTGTTGCGCGCCGGCACGTAGGTCACTGGAATGCCGGCCGAGGGCGCTTCGGGGACGGCGATCGAGCGGTCGGTCAGCGCCGAGCCGCCGAAAGCGGCAAGGTCGAGCTTGATCGTCTTGTGATCCTGCGCCCCCAGCGCCCGCGCCACCCGGTCTGCCGCCGCGAGTTCGGAACCGTGGCGCTGGCCATAGTCCACCGAGAGCGCATAGCAGGCAAAGCCCTCGGACCGGGCGATCGCCAGGGTGGTGGCCGAATCCAGACCGCCCGACAGGAGCACCACCGCGCGCCTGGTCATCGCCCCCGCTCCTCGCCCCACAGCAGCTTGTGCAACTGAACTTGCATGCGCACGTCCAGATGGTCACGCACAATCCAGTCGGCCAGCTCCCGAGGCGCCAACCGTCCGTGCGCGGCGGCAAACAGTACCGGACAACGCTCGTTCAGCCGCCGCTCGGCAAGCACCTGCCTGGCCCATTGATAGTCTTCCTCGCCGCACAGCACGAACTTGATCTCGTCGCGCGGCGTCAGCAGATCGAGGTTCTGCCAGCGGTTCTTTTCCGCCTCGCCCGAACCGGGCGTTTTGATGTCCACCACCCGCGAGACGCGCGGGTCCACCACGGAGATGTCCAGCGCACCGCTGGTCTCCAGCGATACCGAATAACCCGCATCGCACAGCGCGGCCAGCAGTTGGGGGCATTCCTTATGCGCCAGCGGCTCGCCGCCGGTGACGGTGACGTAGCGCGGCCGGAAGGCGGCGACTTTTTCCAGGATCTCCGGCAGCGGCATGGAAACGCCCTCGGTAAAGGCGTAATCGGTGTCGCAATAGCCGCAGCGCAGCGGGCAGCCGGTCAGCCGAACGAAGACGGTAGGCAGGCCGACGCGGCTGGTTTCGCCCTGGAGGGAGTAGAAGATTTCGTTGACGCGCAGCATGAAGCGGCGCTATTTGAGATTGGCCAGGCGTTTTTTCGCCTTGTCCGCGGCTTCGCTCACCGGATATTTCGCGATCAGGTCTTCCAGCGTTTTCCTGGCCGCCGCCGTATCGTTCAGATTCTGCTGGCTGGTGGCAATGTTGAGCATCGCGTCGGGCACTTTCGGGCTTTTTGGGTATTTGGCCAGCACCGCCTGCTGGGCGGCGATGGCTGCCTTGAAGTCGCGCAGGTTGAAGTGGGAGTTGCCGATCCAGTACTGCGCGCTGCTCGCCAACGAGCTCTTCGGGTAGCTTTGGATGAAATTCTGGAAAGCGGCCACGGCGCCTTCGTAATTGCCCGCCTTGAACAGGTTGAATGCCGCGTCGTAGGTGCGGGTTTCGGCGGCCGGATCAACCGGCGCGGTCGCCGGCTGCCCCTTCGCCGGGGCGGTCTTGCCCTTGCCAGCGGGGGCGGCTTCGGCCGGTGCCAGGGCGGCAGGAGCAGCCGGCTCGGCCGCGGTACCGGTGCGCTCCACCTGGCGCAGGCGACTGTCCAGGTCCACGTACAGGTCCTTCTGGCGCTTCTGGGTGGTCGAAACCTCGTGCGCCTGCACTTCCAATTGGCCGCGCAGGGTGGAAAGCTCGGCCTTAAGCGCCTCCAGCTGGGACAGCAGTTCCACGCCCTGCCCGCGCAAAGCGGTTTCCAGGCTCGCGAGGCGCGCCTCGTAAGCCTGGGTCTTCTTCTCCAGCTCGGCGATTTTCTGATGCGCTTCGTCATCGGAAAACAGGCCGGCTTGGCTGGCGTTGCTGGCGCCGAGCAGCAGCGCCAGCAGCAGGGCGCGGCTACGCACGCTTATTCGCCCTGATAGACGATGTCGGTGCGGCGGTTCTGCGCCCAGGCGGCTTCGTTATGCCCTTCGGCGCGGGGCTTCTCCTTGCCGAAGCTGATGGTTTCCATGCGGGCATCGGGCACGCCCTGCACGGCCATGATCTTCTTCACGCTTTCCGCACGGCGCTGGCCGAGGGCGAGGTTGTATTCGCGGCTACCGCGCTCGTCGCAGTTGCCTTGCAGCGTGACTTTCGCGTCCTTGTGGCCGACCAGGTACTTGGCGTGCGCCTCGATCATCGGCTTGAATTCGTCCTTCACCACCGACTTGTCGAAATCATAGTAAACGCTGCGCTTGGACAGGATGTTGCTGGGGTCCTTGAGGGGATTGACTTCCACCGCCTTCTGCTCCGCCGGCTTGGTTTCCGCCTTGGCGACCGGTTTTTCCTCTACCGCCGCTTTCGGCGCTTCCTTCACTTCCTGAGCCGCACAGGCAGCCAGCAGACTTGCCAACAGCGCGCTGAACACGATCTTTTTCATTGCTTCCTCTCCTTTTTGTTTACGGGTTTTTCAACAAAGGCCCCCATGCGGGGTCGCGTACATCACCTGCCTGCACCGAAAGCCGCTGCTTGACCCGGCCGTCGCTGGAAACCGCCATCAGCACGCCGCGGCGGTTGATCTCGGTCGCATAGATAATCATCTTGCCGTTGGGTGCGAAACTGGGGGATTCGTCCAGCGACATGTCCGTCAGCACCTGCACCTGTCCCGTCGCCATGTCCTGCACAGCGATGTGGAAATTCCCCTCGGCCCGCTGCATGAACGCAAAGCTCTTGCCGTCCGGGCTGACTTTCGGCGATACGTTGTAGCTGCCTTCGAAGGTCAGTCGCGCAGGCTCTCCGCCCGTCGCCGGCATGCGGTAAATCTGCGGGCTGCCGCCGCGATCGGAGGTGAACAGCAGCCATTTGCCGTCCGGCGAGAAAAAGGGCTCGGTATCAATGGCGGAGCTGTAGCTCAGCCGCTTGAGGCCGCTGCCGTCGGAGTTGAGCAAGTATAGCTGGGAATTGCCGTCGCGTGTCAACACGATACACAGCTGCTTTCCGTCCGGCGACCACGCCGGTGCGCTGTTGTTGCCCTTGAAGCCGGCCAAAAGTTGGCGGGTTCCGGTCGCCAGCGACTGCACGTAGATCACCGGCTTCTTCTTCTCGAAGGAGACGTAGGCGAGCTTGCTTCCGTCCGGCGACCAGGCGGGGGAAATGATCGGCTCGCGCGAGCCGAGCACGGTCTGCGCGCCGTAGCCGTCGGCATCGGCCACCTGCAGCTCGTAGTTGGGGCCGTTCTTGACGACATAGGCGATGCGGGTGCTGAACACGCCGGGATCTCCGGTCAGCTTTTCATAAATCACATCGGCGATCTTGTGCGCGGTGGCGCGCAACTCGGCCGGCCTGGCGGTGTAGCTGAAACCGGCGAGCTGGCTCTGCCTGACCACGTCAAGCAGGCGGAAACGCACATCCAGCTTGCCGTCCGGACGGGGCGCAACGCTACCGATCACCAGCGCCTCCGCGCCGCGCCCGCTCCAGTCCGGATAGCGCACTTCGGCCGGCTCGTGCGGCGCCGCCGCCCCCGGCTCGATCAGCTTGAACAGGCCGCTGCGCGCGAGATCGGCACCGACGATCGCAGTGATGCTCTGCGGCAGCGTCTGCTCTGCGGCAAACGGCGCAATCGCGATCGGAATCTGGGTTGCGCCGCTGCCGATGATCTCGATGGTCAGCGCGGCGCGCGCCGGTCCGCCGGCCAGCGCCAAAATCAGCCCCAAGACCAGGGCGCGCAGAATTTTCACCATTTCATTCACCCACATCCTGTTCATCCAATTACTCGCTGTTGGGCTCAAACACTAGGCTCAGCTCCCTGAACTCCCTGAACAACGCCGGGTCGGGCGGCAGCGGCAGCGGCTCGGCGCGCCGGATGGCGCGCTCGATCGCCTGATCGCAGGTCGCGTTGCCGCTGGACTTGATCAGCTTCGGCTCCATCAACAACTGGCCGGTCGGCATCAGGGTCACGCCGTACCGCACCTCCGGTTTGACGAGCGGCAGACAGGGCTGGTTGTTGATATATCGCTTGATCTTGGCGTTGATCCGATCCTTGTAATCGCCGATCACCCGCGCCTGGGCCATCGCCTGCTGCTGCGCCAGGGCATTCGCCGCCTCCCGTTGCTGTCGCGCCAGCTCAGACTCCTTCGCCTGCTCCGCCTTCAGCGCCTGGTCGCGCTTTTGCTTTTCCTGCTGCTCCTTGCGTTTAGTTTCTTCCTGCTTGAGCTTTTCCTTGCGCTTCGCCTCCTTCGCCTTGAGCTCGATTTCCGCCTTGCTCGGCAGCGGCTCGGGCTTGGCCGGCTTCGACTCCGGCCTGGGCTCCGGTCTCGGCAGCGGCTTCGGCTCGGGCCGGTGCGGCAGCGCTTGGGGCGCGGCGGGCAGGCTGCTCCACAAATCCACTTGGACCGCGGCCGGCTCGCGGCTTCGCCAGCTCACCCCAAACACCAGAAAAACGAAAAATAACAGGTGCACCAACAGCGCCAGCGCCGCAGCCGGGAGCTTCCCCGGGCCTTCCCGATCCAACATCACCCTGCCCTGGGCTTGGCCAGCAGCCCGATCTTCCTGACCTGGTTCTGCTGCAGCACGTCCATGACGTTCAGCACTTCCTCGTAGCGCACGCTCTTGTCCGCCGCGATCACCACCGGCTGGTCGGGATTCTTGGCCTGCTTCTCCTTCACTGCCTGCACCAGCTCCTCGCGCGTGATTTCGCTTTCCTCGCGCGCGGCTTCCCGGTCGCGTAGCAGCAGCTTCCTGTTCGCCTTGATCGTGATCTCCAGCGGCGCTACCGGCGGTTTGAGCGACTGCCCCACCTGGGGCAGCTCGATCTGGCCGGGATTGATCAGCGGCGCTGTCACCATGAAGATGATCAGCAGCACCAGCATCACGTCGATGTACGGCACGACGTTGATCTGGTTCATCAGCCGCCGCGGCCTTCTTTGCATGGTCATCGCGCCGCCTGCCGCTGCAGGATGTTGGAGAACTCTTCCATGAAGCTGTCGAAGCGCGTCGCCAGCCGGTCGATGTCGTGGGTGTACCGGTTGTAGGCGATCACCGCCGGAATCGCCGCGAACAGGCCCATGGCGGTGGCGATCAACGCCTCCGCGATGCCCGGCGCGACGTGCGCCAGCGTCGCCTGCACCACGTTGGAAAGCCCGCGGAAGGCGTTCATGATGCCCCATACCGTGCCGAACAGCCCGACATAGGGGCTCACCGAACCGACCGTCGCCAGGAAGGCGAGATTGGATTCGAGCAGGTCCAGCTCGCGATGGCAGGCGGCGCGCATAGCGCGGCGCGTGCCATCCATCTGCGCGCTGATGTCCATTCCGGCCTGGCGCTTGAGCTTGATGAATTCCTGAAAGCCCGCCTCGAAAATCTTTTCCATCCCCATCACGCCGCGCCGCCCCGTTACCTGCTGGTACAGGGCGTTGAGATCGGCGCCGCTCCAGAACTCGCGCTCGAACTTGTCGGCCTGCGCCAGCGCCTGCCGGACGGTGAACATCTTGCGGAAGATGGTCCACCACGACAGCAGCGAAGCCAGCAGCAGAACCGCCAGCACCAGCTGCACCACGACGCTGGCGTTGGAAATCAGGGAAAGGAAGGACAGATCCTGGGTGACGCCGATATTCACGCTATGTTTCCTAGTTTTGCTTTGATTGCCTGGGGAACGGCCACCGGTTTGAAAGACTGGCGATCGACGCACGCCAGCTTGACGTGCGCCTGCGCCAGCACGCAATCGCGCTCGACGGTCTGGTCGAAATCGATCGAGCCGCGGCCCAGTCGGGTCACGGTCACGGTTGCTTTGAGCAAATCGTTGAACAACGCGGGCTTCAGGTATTTTATCTGGACTTCCCGCACCACGAAAATTACCCGATGTTCATCCGCGAGCCGCGTCTGCTCGAAGCCGTGGGCGCGCAGCCACTCGGTCCGGGCGCGCTCCATGAACTTGAGGTAGTTGGCGTAATACACCACACCGCCGGAATCGGTATCTTCGTAATAGACCCGCACCGGCCAGGAAAACCCTGCCGATCCGGATAGATTTCCGCTTGTCGCCATCATGCTGAATACGCGCCAATCACTGCGCCTGCTTTCGGCCGGCAGCCCAAAGCGCATATTTTCGCATAGCCCGGAAAAAACGCATCACTCTTTTGCCTTCTGGCCGAGCGGCATCCGGGCGGTCTGCTCCGGTGTGCCGTTCTGGTGGATATAGTCCCGGATCAGCCGGCGCACCACCTGCGACGGAGTGAGATCGTGCAGGGCGCAGATCTCCTCGAATATTTGCTTCTTGACCGGGTCGATCAGGATGGTCAAGCGCGCGGTCCGGTTTTCCATGGCTCTCCCCTATCGTTATGTTAATATGATGTTAATCAAAATGCCATTCGATTGCAATTTCAAGCAAAAGGACCGTCGATGATCGCCATCCTGGAAGCCAAGAGAGCCGGCCTGCTCGCGAAATCCCACTGGCTCAACAATGCGCTCGCAGGGATCATCGTCGGGGTCGTGGCCTTGCCGCTGGCGATGGCCTTTGCCATCGCTTCCGGCGCCAAGCCGGAACAGGGGCTGTACACCGCGATCGTCGCCGGAACCCTGACTTCCCTTTTCGGCGGCAGCCGTTTCCAGATCGCCGGCCCCACCGGGGCCTTCATCGTCATCCTTTCCGGCATTACGGCCAAATACGGCATCCAGGGCTTGCAGCTGGCGACCCTGATGGCCGGCGTCATGCTGCTGCTCATGGGGCTTGCCCGCCTCGGCCGGGTCATCAAATACATTCCCGATCCGGTGATCGTCGGATTTACCAGCGGGATAGGCGTCATCATCTGGGTCGGGCAATGGAAGGATTTTTTCGGGCTGCAACCGGCCGCGGGCGGCGAGCATTTCCATCAGAAAATCTGGCATCTGATCCAGGCATTCCCCGGCCTGCATGCGGAAACCGCTCTCCTGGGCTTCTTGACGCTCGCGATCCTGATCGTATCGCCGCGCATTTTCAGGCGCATCCCCTCGCCCCTGGTCGCGATGGTTGCGGCAGCAGCCCTCCAGGGGGTTTTCCATTGCGAGGGTGTTGCCACCATCGGCAGCGCTTTCGGCGGTATACCGCAGAGCCTCCCCCGCTTCGAACCGCCCTCGATCACGCTATCCGACTTGCTGCATCTGATCGGACCGGCCTTCACCATTGCCCTGCTGGGGGCGATCGAGTCCCTCCTGTCTGCCGTCGTGGCCGATGGCATGGCCGGCACCCGGCATGATTCCAACCAGGAGCTTGTCGGCCAGGGCGTTGCCAACATCTTCTCGCCGCTTTTCGGGGGGTTCGCCGCCACCGGGGCGATTGCACGCACCGCCACCAGCATCCGCAACGGTGCGACCAGCCCCCTGGCCGGGGTCGTGCACGCGCTGACGCTGATATTGACCGTGCTGCTGCTGGCGCCCCTGGCGGCGCATATCCCGTTGTGCGCGCTATCGGCGATTCTCTTTCTCGTCGCCTACAACATGAGCGAACTGCATCGCTTTTTCCACATGATGCGCACGGCGCCCAAACCGGATGTAGCCGTGCTGCTGATAACCTTTCTCCTGACCGTGTTCAGCGACCTGGTGGTCGCGGTCAATATCGGCGTCATGCTGTCGGCGCTGCTGTTCATGAAGCGCATGTCCGAGGCAGTCAGCGTCGAGCAGCAGCAACATGACGAACTCAGGGAGGAAACAAAGGATGAGCGGCTTGTTCTTCCGCGCGGAACCGCGGTATTCGCGATGAAAGGCCCTTTCTTCTTCGGCGCGGCCGAGCGGCTGGAAAGCGCACTGGAACACGTCCATAGCCACGCCGACATACTGGTGCTGCGCCTGGGAGACGTCCCCTTTGTCGACGCCACCGGCCTGCAGTCCCTGCGCGATTTGCTGGACACCTGCACCCGGCACAAAACCCGGCTGGTCTTGTGCGAAGCGCGGCCCAACGTACTCGACAAGCTGAAACGGGCGGGGCTGGTCGATCAGATCGGTGAGGCCAATGTGATTGGCCGGATTCGGGAATTGGGGACAGGGTCAACCGGCAGGAAATAATGCAGCAAACAGGGCTATCGGGACAGGGTTGCGCCCCGAGAAGCAATGGTCTGCTATTGCGCGTCCGTCCACAGGTCGCGTGCATCGCCCGCCTTCGGATTCGCCAGGCCGAAATGCTGCCAGGCCAGCGCGGTCGCCATCCGGCCGCGCGGGGTGCGCATGAGGTAGCCCTGCTGGATCAGGTAGGGTTCCAGCACGTCCTCGATGGTGTCGCGCTCCTCGCCGATGGCGGCAGCGAGGTTGTCCACGCCCACCGGGCCGCCGCCGAATTTTTCCAGCACTGCCAGCAGCAGGGTGCGGTCCATCATGTCGAGGCCGATCTTGTCCACGTCCAGCATGGTCAGCGCGGCGTCCGCGATTTCCCGGCTGACGCGGCCCTGCGCCTTGACCTCGGCGAAGTCACGTACCCGGCGCAACAGGCGGTTGGCGATGCGGGGCGTGCCGCGCGAGCGGCGGGCGATTTCGAGCGCGCCTTCCTCGGACAGCTCCACGTTCACTAGCCGGGCCGAGCGGGTGACGATCTGCTTCAGTTCGGTGTGTGTGTAAAACTCCAGCCGCGCCACGATGCCGAAGCGGTCGCGCAGCGGATTGGTGAGCATGCCGGCGCGGGTGGTGGCGCCAACCAGGGTGAAGGGCGGCAGGTCGAGCTTGACCGAGCGCGCCGCCGGCCCTTCGCCGATCATGATGTCGAGCTGGTAGTCCTCGAGCGCAGGGTAAAGGATTTCCTCCACCACCGGGCTGAGGCGGTGGATTTCGTCGATGAACAGTACGTCGTTGGGTTCGAGGTTGGTAAGCAGCGCCGCCAGATCGCCCGCTCGCTCCAGCACCGGGCCGGAGGTCTGGCGCAGGTTGACGCCCATCTCGCGCGCGATGATATGGGCCAGCGTGGTCTTGCCCAGCCCCGGCGGGCCGAACAGCAGGACGTGGTCGAGCGCCTCGGCGCGCTTCCTCGCCGCCTGGATGAAGATTTCGAGCTGGCTGCGCGCCTTTTCCTGGCCGACGTATTCGTCCAGCAACTTCGGGCGCAGCGCGCGCTCCAGCGCCTCTTCCTGGGTGGAAGCCGGCGCGGCGGAAATCAGACGGTCGGTTTCGATCATGCCCCCCCCCGGATGCGCAGCCTGCTTTCCTCGACGATCCACAGTCGCCCCTGCAGATTTTCTTTGGTGAACAGTCCGATCAGGCGTTGCAAAACGCCAAGCACATGAGCTTTATCATGCCGGTCGAGGCGCAAGACCACCAAACCCTGGAAATTACTGGGCGGGTAACGGCGCATGTCGCAGAAGTCGGTATCAAGCGTCACCAGAATCCGGTGTTCACGCTGGCAGGCCGCAGCGATCACGCTGTCTGGCTGACCGCCAAGGCTTTCCTCCAGAACCGTATCGGCGTCAAAAGCATGTTCCCTAAGCAATCGGGCCGCGCCCACCGGGAGATTTTCGTCGATCTTGAATTTCATGAAGGCTCAGGCGGGCAAGGCAACGAGCTGCTCCCGCGCCAAATCGGCGGCGTAGGCGATGCACGCCTGAATGGATTCACGGCTCAGCGAAGGATAGCTCGCCACGATCTCCTCCACCGACAAGCCGCTCGAAAGATTGTCCAGCACCACGGAAACCATGATGCGCGTCCCTTTGACGCAGGCCACGCCGTGGCAGATGGATGGATCGGTAGTCACGAAATTGCGCCAGTCCATAAGCGTTTCTCCATTTTTTCCGAGCTTCAGGCTCGCTTTCAACCACAAGAGCCTGCCCTGCACGCTTCTTTCACAAATCAACGGGGTTTCGACAACAGTTTCAACGCCTGGCGGATGCCGCTGGCGACTTCAAGATCAGGCGGCAACTGTTTGACGGCCCATTCGGCTTCGCGTTCGTTGTAACCCAGCGCCAGCAGGGCGTGGACAATGTCGCCGCCGGCCGGTGCCGGCTTGGCGCCACCAGTCAGGGCCGCGCCGCCCTCGCCGCCGGGCAGCTTGTCGCGCAGTTCCAGCAGCAGCCGCTCGGCGGTTTTCTTGCCGATGCCGGGGATCCTGGTGAGCCGCCCCACCTCTTGCGCCGCGACCGCCTGCGAGAGTTCCGCAACCGACAAACCGCTCAGGATGGACAACGCCAGCTTGGCGCCGACCCCGGTGATCTTGAGCAACTGGCGGAAGGCTTGGCGCTCGGTCTCGCTGCCGAAGCCGTACAGCAGGTGCGCGTCCTCGCGCACGATAAGCTGGGTATGGAGGGCGATTTTCTCGCCCACGGCGGGCAGGTTGTAGAACGTGCTCATCGGCACGTCCAGTTCGTAGCCCACGCCGCCCACGTCCACCAGCACCTGGGGGGGGTGTTTTTCCAGCAACGTGCCGCTGATTCTGCCGATCACTTGATGAGCCTCCCGTTCCTGACGCGATAACCGGCCGTCGCCAGCCTGCCCAGCCCCTGCCCGCCGTGGGCATGGCAGATGGCGCAGGCCAGCGCGTCGGCCGCATCGGCCTGGGGATCGCCGGCTAGGTTCAGCAGCCGCCGCACCATTTCCTGCACCTGCCCTTTTTCCGCATGGCCGTTGCCGACCACCGCCTGCTTGACCTGCAGCGCGGTATATTCCGAAACCGGCAAGTCTTTCAGGATCGCCGCGCACATCGCGGCCCCGCGCGCCTGCCCGAGCAGCAGCGTGGACTGCGGGTTGACATTGACGAACACTTTTTCGACCGCCGCCTGCTGCGGTTGATAGGTCGCGATCACTTCGCCCAGGCCGTCGAGAATGGTCTTCAGGCGCGGCGCCAGATCGTCGCCCTGCGAGCGGATGCAGCCGCTGGCGACGTAGGTCAGCTTCTGCCCGACGGCTTCGATGACCCCAAAACCCGTTACCCTCAACCCAGGGTCGATACCGAGGATTCTAACGGACGTCACTGGGCGACACTCTGGCATTGGTAACGGGTTTCAGTGCAGGCTAACCTGCGCCAGCAGGTTACGCCGGAGCTAAACCCTGTTACCCTCAACCCTGGGTCGATGCCAAGGATTCGCACGCTCCCTCCTGCGGCCGGCAGGCGCCTTACTCCTCGATCACCGCCGAGGTATACACATCCTGCACATCGTCCAGGCTTTCCAGCGCGTCGAGCAGCTTTTGCATCTTGACGGCATCGTCGCCCTTGAGCACGGTTTCGTTGTCGGGCTTCATGGTGACTTCCGCCATTTCCGGTTTGAAGCCGGCTTTTTCCAGCCCTTCCTTGACCGCCATGAAATCGTGCGGGCCGGTGATCACCTCGATACTGCCGTCGTCGTTGGTGACCACATCCTCGGCGCCGGCCTCCAGCGCCGCTTCCATCAGCGCATCCTCGTCGGTGCCGGGAGCAAATACAAGCTGCCCGCAATGCTTGAACATGAAGGCCACCGAGCCGTCGGTGCCGAGATTGCCGCCGTGCTTGGAAAAGGCGTGGCGCACGTCGGCGACGGTGCGGGTGCGGTTGTCGGTGAGGCAGTCCACCATCACCGCCGCGCCGCCGATGCCGTAGCCTTCGTAGCGCAGCTCCTCGTAGTTCACCCCTTCCAGCTCGCCGGTGCCGCGCTTGATGGCGCGCTCGATGTTGTCGGCCGGCATGTTCTCTTCCTTGGCCTTGTCCACCGCCAGGCGCAGCCGGGGATTGAAGTTGGGGTCGCCGCCGCCGAGCTTGGCCGCGACGGTGATCTCCTTGATCAGCCGCGTGAAAATCTTGCCGCGCTTGGCGTCAGCGCGTTCCTTCTTGTGCTTGATGTTCGCCCATTTGCTGTGACCAGCCATGTCTTCCTCAAAACTCGAATCGGTAAAAAGTGGAATGGTACCATCGCGGCAAAACGCGGGAAATGCCGCAACACTCAAAGCTTGCGGAACAAGCGGAAGCGTTCGGAGCGATCGCCGAGCCGGCCGCCTTCCCAGATTTTTTGCCAGCCGGGTCCGGTGTTTTCCTCCGCCGCCCCGCCCTGCATCAGCAGCAGGTCGCAGTCTTCCCGTTTCGCGCCGGCCTCCACCCGCTTGGTGAGAATGCCGCCGAAGTAATCGAGCATTCCGCGCTGCGGCTCGCCCAGCCTGACGCTCGCCACGCAGGTATAGCGCGCCGGCATCGCCTGGCGCATGGAAACGACCATGGCGCGGTAGCTCTTGCCCGCATCGAGCCAGGGCAGCAACAGGGTGCCGGAGAGCCCCCACATCAGCGTCAGCCCCAGCGCCCAGGTGGTAAGCGCGCGCAGGTTGCTGCGCGGCATGCGGATCACCACGGCCAGCCAGACCAGGGTATAGGCGACCGCCGCGACAAGCGCGAACCACTGGAACGGCGCAACATAGCCCGGCTGAAGCTCGGCAGCCCGCTCCGCCAGCCCTGCCGGATGGCCGGTCATCAGGGCGAGCCACGCCGCCCACAGCACCGCCGCGATCAGACCGAAGGTCGTCACACCGAACCAGTCGAGCGCCCGCGCTGCGCCGCGGCGCAGGTTGTCCACCGACGCGGTAGCGAGCAGAGACAAGGGCAGCAGGAACGGCAGGGCATAGACGTCGCGAGCATCCGACGCCGTACTCAGCACCGCCAGCATGACCAGAAACGCGATCAGTGGCAATTGCACGGCCGGCGCGCGCAAGCCGTTCAGCCCGCCGCGCCACAGCACCCACAGCGCCAGCGGCAGCGCCGGCCAAGCGAACCACGGCAGGGTCTTGAAGTAGTAGCCGGTTTCGTTGTCCGCACCGAGGTGGGCGAACCCCGCATAGCGCCCGAAGTTGTTGACCCAGAACCACTCCCGGAACAGCGCCGGGGAGCGCTGGTACAGCGCATAGGGCCACACTGCAAGCCACGGCAGCGCCACCAGCAAGGCGATGCCGAGCGCCCCGGCGTAGCCGCGGCTGCGCCACGCCCGGCAGAACAGCGGCAGCAGCAGTGCGGTAATGCCGAGGATGCAGGGGCCGAGCAGGCCTTTCGCCATGAAGGAAATGCCGACACCGGTGCCGAGGATTATCCCTCCCGCCAGCGGCGTGCGCCGGGCCAGCGCCAGCCCGTAGATCGCGACGGCGAACCCGGCCAGCAGCCCCACGTCGGTGATCAATTGATGGGTGCGCACCACTAGGCCCAGGCAGCCGATCATGACCAGCGCCGTGATCCGGCCGTAGCCTTTGCCCCACAGTTCCCGCCCCGCGAGGCCCGAAAAGATCAGGGCGAGGGAAATGCCGAAGCCGCTGGCAAGCCGCGCGCCGTCGTGCAGCGGCAGCCAGGGCGAAAACAGGCGCGCGAAGGCCGCCGCGGCAAGATAGAACAGCGGCGGCTTCTCCATGAAGGGCTCGCCCGCCAGCGTGGGTACCACCCAATCGCCGCCCTTGAGAATGCTCCAGACCAGCCCGAAGCTGTAGGCCTCGTCCGGCTTCCACGGGTCGTGGCCGACGAGACCCGGCAGGATCCAGGCGATGCAGAGCAGGACGACCAGCGCCAGACTGATTGCCGGCGCCTGTCCGGCGCCGGGAAAAGCCGGGCCAAAACGCGATGTATTGTCGTTCAACCGCACGATAGCCAGATAGTGTCCAGGTGGTGGTATTGTAGCGGCAGGCGCCACGCCTGCAACAAAAAAGGCAGCCCGCAAGCTGCCTTTCCGTATTTCCGTTGCCGCCCGCGGCAAATTACTTCATGCCGTATTTCTGGCGGAACTTCTCTACCCGTCCGGCGGTGTCCACGATCTTCTGCTTGCCGGTGTAGAAAGGATGGCACGAAGAACAAACTTCGATATGCAGATCCTTGCCCAGAGTGGAGCGGGTCTTGAAGCTAGCGCCGCAGCTGCAGGCCACGTTGATTTCGCTGTAGTTCGGGTGAATTTCCGGTTTCATGGCTTTTAAGTCCTTGAGAATCTTGCGGCCATTCGGCCAGACCGCGCTTTAACAAAGCGGGGAATTATGCAGGAAACTTCGAAATTTGGCAAGCAACCCCTCCCCCACCCCGGAGCAGCCGCGGCGGAGAGCGGCCGGCAGACCTGGAAGCTTCAACCTCTGCGCATCGAATCGAAGAAGTCGCTGTTGCTCTTGGTCGCCTTGATCTTGTCCAAGAGGAATTCCATCGCCTCCAGGTCGTCCATCGGGTAGAGCAGTTTCCGCAGCACCCAGATTTTCTGCAGCACGTCGGCCTTGATGAGGAGCTCTTCGCGCCGGGTGCCGGAGCGGTTGACGTTGATCGCTGGATAGATGCGCTTTTCCGCCATCTTGCGATCGAGGTGGATTTCCATGTTGCCGGTGCCCTTGAATTCCTCGTAGATCACGTCGTCCATGCGCGAGCCGGTTTCCACCAGGGCGGTGGCGATGATGGTGAGGCTGCCACCCTCTTCGATGTTGCGCGCTGCGCCGAAGAAGCGCTTGGGGCGCTGCAGGGCATTGGCGTCCACGCCGCCGGTGAGCACCTTGCCGGAAGCGGGGATGACGGTGTTGTAGGCACGCGCCAGGCGGGTGATGGAGTCGAGCAGGATCACCACGTCCTTCTTGTGCTCGACCAGGCGCTTGGCCTTCTCGATCACCATTTCGGCCACCTGGACATGGCGCGTCGCCGGTTCGTCGAAGGTGGAAGACACCACTTCGCCCTTGACCGAGCGGATCATCTCCGTCACCTCTTCCGGCCGCTCGTCGATCAGCAGCACGATCAGATAGCACTCGGGATGGTTGGCGGCGATGGAATGGGCGATGTGCTGCAGCATCACGGTCTTGCCGCTCTTCGGGCTTGCCACCAGCAGGCCGCGCTGCCCTTTGCCGATCGGCGCGATCATGTCGATCACGCGCCCGGTGATGTTCTCTTCCGCCTTGATGTCCCGCTCCAGAATCAGCGGGCTGGTCGGAAACAGCGGCGTCAGGTTTTCGAACAGGATCTTGTGCTTGGAATTTTCCGGCGGCTCGCTGTTGACAGTATCCACCTTGACCAGCGCAAAGTAGCGCTCGCCTTCCTTGGGAGTGCGGATCTCGCCCTGGATGGTGTCGCCGGTATGCAGGTTGAAGCGCCGGATCTGGCTGGGGGAAACGTAGATGTCGTCCGGCCCGGCGAGATAGGAGCTGTCCGGCGAACGCAGGAAGCCGAAGCCGTCCTGCAGCACTTCCAGCGTCCCTTCGCCGAATATGCTCTCCCCCTTGCGCGCCTGGTTTTTCAGCAGCGCAAAGATCAGGTCCTGCTTGCGCAGACGGCTGGCACCCTCGATTTCGTTGGCGATGGCCATTTCCACCAGTTCGCCGACATGGCGTTGTTTCAGATCGGATAAATGCATAAGCGAATAGCTCTTGAGATATTGGGAAGGAGAAAGGAACAAAAAGGCGTTTCGGGAAAGGGTAGAACCGGGAAGGGTTGACGCCTGGACCTGCTTGGCAAGCACTCACATGCGCAAGCGCTTGCCGGATGAGGAGGCGATTACTGCGGCAAGGGTAACGGCTTTAGATATTGCTGTCAATAAAAGCCGTGAGCTGAGACTTGGACAGCGCGCCGACCTTGGTGGCCTCGACGTTGCCGTTCTTGAAAATCATCAGCGTCGGGATGCCGCGGATGCCATATTTCGGCGGCGTGGCCTGATTTTCGTCGATGTTGAGCTTGGCGATCTTGATGCGACCGGCGTACTCCTGCGCAACTTCATCCAGAACCGGCGCAATCATCTTGCAGGGGCCGCACCAGTCCGCCCAGTAATCAACCAGCACGGGCACTGGCGACTGCAAAACCTCCTGCTCGAAGGTGTCGTCGCTGATGTAATGGATGTGTTCGCTCATGGAATCCTCGCAATGACGTGACAAAAATCGGGTATTTTGGGTACCGCGGAATGCGGTGGCTAAATGAAAAATTAGCCGCTATCCTAACCAAAAAAAATGGACAAGGGAAGCACTCGTGCTGTTTCTGAAAATATTCCTGAGCGTAGCGGTGCTGCTGGCGGCGGTCGAGACAGCCAAGCGCTCGACGTTCTGGGGCGCGCTGATCGTCGCCTTGCCGCTGACTTCCATGCTGGCCATGCTGTGGCTGTATTGGGACACCCGCGATGCGGCAAGAGTCAGCGCATTCGCCCGCGATATTTTCTATCTCATCCCGCCGTCGCTGCTGTTCTTCCTGCCGTTCCTCGCCGAACCGCGCAGCCACTGGCCGTTCTGGCTGAATTTCGTTCTCGGCCTGGCGCTTCTGGCGGGCGGGGTGGCGGCGCTGAAGTTTCTGCTAAAATGAAACTTTGAAATCGCCGCAAAACTCCAACCTCAGCCGCCCGCAGATAATCCCAACACCAAGGAACTGACATGACCTACGTTGTCACCGAAGCCTGCATCAAATGCAAATATACCGATTGCGTCGAAGTCTGCCCGGTGGACTGCTTCCGCGAGGGCCCCAACTTTCTGGCCATCGATCCCGACGAATGCATCGACTGCACGCTGTGCGTCGCGGAATGCCCGGTGGAGGCGATTTACGCGGACGACGACGTGCCCTCCGAGCAGAAGCAGTTCATCCAGCTCAACGCCGAACTGGCCAAGATCTGGAAGCCGATCACCGCGCGCAGGGAACCGCTGCCCGATGCCGAGGAATGGGCCGACGTCGGGGACAAAGCCAAATACCTGGAGCGGTAGCGCCCTGATCGAAGCCGCCGCCGGGGAGATCGTCGCGCGGCACCGCGCCGCTCTGCCCAACCTCGCCCATCTCACCATCCTGGTGCCCAACCTGCACGCGGCTGCCCCTCTGGGGCAGGCGCTGTGTCGCGCCGCGGGCGTTTCCACCCTGCTGCTGCCCCGCGTCACCACCCTGAAAAATCTGACCGACACCGCCGGCGGCCCCGAGGCCCTGCCCGACAGCCGCCGCCAGGCCATGCTCTATCAGGCGCTGCGCGGCAAGAACTGGTTTCGCGAAGCCGACCTGTGGCACATCAGCGCCGAACTGGCGCGCCTGTTCGACGAACTGACCCGGTCTCTGACGCAGCTTCCCGCCTCCGCCGAAGATTTTGCCGCCCTCCTGGAACAAGCCTACCAGGCCCGCTCCGGCGCCTCGCTGCAATTCGAGGCCAGGCTGGTGCACGAATTGTGGCATGCCATGAACGCCGGCACGGAAGGCAGCATGGACGGCGCCGCGCTTTATCACCTGCAGCTGATGCAACTGGCGCGCACAGCCGATGCGCCGCTGTACGCCATCGGCCTCGCCGATCTTTCCCCGGTGGAGACGGCATTCCTGGAAGCCTATGCCGAGCTGCAGCCGGTGCGCCTGTTCCATTCCGTCGACGCGGAAACGGAAGATGCCCTGCCGGCGCTGCTGCAGGCGGCGTGGGATGCAAGCGAAGCAGGCGACATCCGCAGCCGTGCCATAGCCTTCCGTTCGCAGCACGCCGTCAGCCCGCTGCGGGATCGGATTGCCCTGTTCGGCGCGCACGGCCTGGAGCAGGAAGCGCAGGCCGTGGCCGCGAAGATCTGCCGCTGGCTCGCGGCGGGCAAATCCGAAATCGCCGTGATCGTGCAGGACCGGCTGGTCGCCCGCCGTGCGCGCGCCCTGCTGGAGCGCTATGGGGTGCTGGTGGACGACGAGACCGGCTGGACCTTCTCCACCACCAGCGCCAGCACCGTCGTCATGCGCTGGCTGGATGCGCTGGGCAGCCGTTTTCACCACCTCGACCTGCTGGATCTGCTCAAATCGCCTTTCGTATTCGCCGATCTGGGCGCGGCCGAGCGCAAGCGTGCGGTATACCGTCTGGAGCAATTGATCCGCAGCCGCGGCGTGGTCTCGCACCTTCCCCGCTACCTGGAACTGGCGAAAGAAGAAGCCGAGGCTGCCGTTCTCCTGCGGCGGCTGGACCAGGCGCAGGCCGCGCTCGGGCGCAAATCCAGACCGCTTTCGGCATGGCTGCAAAGCCTGCTCGACAGCCTGGAAATCATCGGCGTCACGCAAGGACTGGCCGCCGATATCGCCGGCCAGCAGCTGCTGCGGCTTCTCGGCCGGCTGCAAGGCGAGCTTGCCCCGGAAAAGGCCGGCCACTCCCAGCGCGAATGGCGGCAATGGCTCAACCAGCAGCTGGAAGCCGCGACTTTCCGCGACGAGACGATCGAAAGCCCGGTCGTCTTCACCCATCTCGCCGCCTGCCGCCTGCGCCGGTTCGACGCCGTGGCAATCGCCGGCGCGGACGCCGCGCATCTGCCGGGGCAAGACCGGGAAAGCGTATTCTTCAACCAGTCGGTGCGGGCGCAGCTCGGGCTGGCGACCCACGCGGCCGCGCTGCGGATTTTCCGGCAGGACCTCGGCCAGCTGCTCGCCTCCTGCAACGAAATCTGGATAAGCTGGCAAGCCCGGAAAAACGCCGAGCCCAACCTGCTCAGCCCGTGGTTCGAGCGCCTCGACACCTTTCACGAGCTGGCCTACGGCGCCGGCCTGAGCGCACACCCTCTCCCGCCGGCCCTCCCCGCGGCCCGGCCGGAACAGGATGAAGTCGGCGCCCGCTTCGCGGCAAATCAAAGCCAACCCAGACCATCGCTGCCGGAAGAGCGGGTGCCGCAGGAAATTTCCGCCAGCGGCTACAATAGCCTGGTGGCCTGCCCCTACCAGTATTTCGCCCGCCACGCACTGCGCCTGAACGAGCTGGACGAGGTGCGGCCGGCGCTGGAAAAACGGGATTACGGCGAATACGTCCACCTCATCCTGCAGCGCTTCCACCAGCGCCACCCGGTTCTCGCCGGCCTCGACCCGGAGCGCTTGACGCAGGACCTACAGGCGATCAGCGACGAAGTCTTCGCACGCGCCATCGAAGCCGACTACCTCAGCCACGCCTGGGCGTGGCGCTGGTCGGCGCGCATCCCCGCCTACATCGAATGGCAGCTGGCGAGGGAAGCGGAAGGCTGGCGCTGGAACGAAGGCGAGCTGTGGAAAACCCTTGCCATCCCGCTTGAAGGCGAGCGCACGCTAACGCTGAAGGGCCGCCTGGACAGGGTGGATACGGCAGAGACCGGGCAGGGAACCGTCCACGCGGTGCTCGACTACAAGACCCAGAGCCGGGAAAGCTTACGAAAAAAACTGGAACCGCCGGGCGAGGACGTTCAACTGGCGGTGTACGCGCTGCTGCTGGGCAAGCCGCCGGCCGAAGCGGCATTTGTCGCCCTGGACGGCGACGAAGTGCGCAAGGTGGCACCGGCCGAAGATATCGCCGACCTCAGCCAGGCCGCGCTCGCGCGACTGAGGGAGCTGTTCGGCCACCTCCATCGCGGCGCCCCAATGCCGGCACAAGGCACCGCAGAAGTATGCGCATACTGCGAAATGCGCGGACTGTGCCGCAAGGATTATTGGGGCTAAGCGCCCATTTCAGTGGACCTCGCGCCAAGCCCTTCCCCTTTCTCCGATTGATCCGGACTTCTATTGCCGATTGAAATCGCCCGGAAAATTTATGGTGAAGCAGGCGCCGCCCAGCGTGGTCGCCGCCGCGACCGACACGGTCGCGCCGTGCTGGCTGCAGATTTCGCGCACGATCGCCAGCCCCAGCCCGCAGCCCTCGTCGTCGGCGCCCGGCAGGCGGTAGAAGCGCTCGAATATCCGCTCCCGCTCATCCACCGGAATGCCCGGACCGCTGTCTTCGACTTCGAGGAAGGTGCAGCCGGCGCGTACCCCGCACCGCACCGTTACCGTTCCTTGCGGCGGGGTGTAGCGGATGGCGTTGTCGATCAAATTGGCGAGCATTTCCTTGAGCAACAGCGGGGAACCGCGCAGCGGCGCAGCGGTGATCTCGAAGCCGAGGTCGATCTGTTTTGCGCCGGCGGCAGGCAGCCAGTTTTCGGCTTCCGCGCGGACCAGTTCGGCGAGGTCGATCGGAGCGAGCAGGGTGGCGCTGCCGGGCTCGGCCCGCGCCAGTGCCAGCAGCTGGTGCGCGAGGTGGGACAGCCGCCGGCTGGCTGCCTGGATGCGCTGAAACTGGGCGCGGGCCGGCGCACTGGCGGTATTGTCCGCCAGTTCCCTTTCCGCCGCCTCGGCCTGAGCCAGCAGGGCAGCGATCGGCGTGCGCAACTGGTGGGCGGCGTCGGAAACGAAATTGCGCTGCGCCGATAGCGCTTGCTCCAGACGGCCCAGCAGATGGTTGATCTCTTCCGCCACCGGGCGCATCTCGTCGGGCAATTCCTGCGCCGCCACCGGCCCGAGATGGCGGTGGGAACGGCGGGTCAGCTCCGTGCGCAGCTCGTCGAGCGGCTTCAGTCCCCTGCGGATGACCAGCCAGCCGAGCGCCAGCATCGCCGCCACGATGGCCAGCTCCGGCAGCAGCATGCCGAGCAGGATCTCGCGCACCAGCGTGTTGCGCTTGACCATGGTTTCGCCGACGAGCACCAGGATCGGCCGGCCGTCGCGCCGGGTCTGCAGCGCCGCCAGCCGCACCGGCTGGCCCTGATACCACCCTTCGTAATACAGGCGGCTGCCTTCGGCGTGCAGTTCGGCCGGGCGCGGCAGGTCGCGGTGGCCCGTGACCGAATTGCCGTCCGGGCCGATGACCTCGTAGAACACCCGGTCGTACTTGTCGGTGAGCAGGATCTCCTGGGCCTGGGGCGAAAGATCGAGCACGATGGCGCCGCCTTCGGTGCGGATCTGGCCGGCCAGAGCGAGGGCGGCGTCGAGCAGCGAGCGGTCGTAAGCCAGCGTGGCGGTGCGATGGGCATTGACGTAGGCGACGAGGACGCTGGCCAGCACCAGGGCAAGCATCGCCGGCAGCAGGCGGCCGAGCAGAAGCCCGCGCAGGCTACGGTTTTTCGATATGGCCATCGGCCGGTTTCTCCAGCAGGTAGCCCAAACCGCGCACGGTACGGATCGCCACGCCGGCGCAATCGAGCTTGGTGCGCAGGCGCGAAACCAGTTTTTCCACCGCGTTGGGGGTAATCTCCTCGTCCCAGCCGTACTGCGACTGCAGCAGCTGTTCCTTGCTGACGATGCGGCCGGGGCGGGCGGCCAGGTATTCCAGCATCGCCCATTCGCGGGCGGTGAGATCGAGCGGCGCGTCGCCCAGCCAGGCGCGCCTGCCGGCGCTGTCCAGCCGCAATGCGCCGATCCTGATTTCGGTTTCGGGATGGATCGGGTTGCGGCGCAGCAAGGCGCGCAGCCGTGCTTCCAGCTCCGCGAAGGCGGCCGGCTTGACCAGATAGTCGTCCGCGCCCAGATCCAGCAGCCGCACCCGCTCGTCGAGCGCCTCGCGCGCCGACAGCACCAGCACCGGAGTGGCGCGCTTGCGCGCACGCAGCCGCCGCAGCACCTCGGCGCCCTCCATGCCGGGCAGTCCGAGATCGAGGATGGCGGCGGCATATTCCTGCGCCTCCAGCCAGCGGTCGGCCTCGACCCCGCTGCGCACCCAGTCCACCGCATAGCCCGCCTGCCGCAGGGAGCGGGCCAGCCCATCGGCGAGCAGAGCATCGTCTTCTATCAGGAGGAGGCGCATGGACTTCAACAGCGTTTTTGAATCATCCGGTCAAACAGGAATTGCGGCGGCCAACGGTGGTTTCCAGGTTCCATGTCAGGTTCGGGTCAGCAAGGCGAACTAAGATACCACTCCCGGTTGGCCGCACCAAGCGTCGCCGGGGATCGCCCCCCCTTTAGCGATCCCCGGCGGCCGCAGCGGGCTGATTTGCCTCTCCGCGCTGCGGCTGCCAGCCGGGACCTTATTCACCGGAGCGGCCATGCAGTTGAACGAAAGCCTTGTTAAATGACGCATGCGGATAATCTAAATCGTGGCTAGCATTGAAAAGCATAAATTGCGAAACATTGTGCCGAGAACCTGCGCGGCGCCTTCATGTAGGTTGGGTTAGGCGCGGCTTTTTGCGCCGTAACCCAACAAGTCCATATCTTCCTGTCGAACGCAGGTGAGGATTAGGTTTGTTGGGTTACGCGATGAAGCCGCTAACCCAACCTACACATTTCCCCATGTTTCGTAATTAATCGGCCCCAATACCAGGTTCGGATCATGATTCACCACGAATATTGCCCTCTTGCCGGCCTGAGGCGTGCCATGGCCGCCATGGCACTAGCGGCCTGTTGCGCAGCCGGGCCGGCGCGGGCGGACATTCCGCCCCCTGGCCTTTCGCTGCAGCAGGCGGAAGTCCTGTGGCTGGAGCACAACCGCGAGATCAAACTGGCCCGCGCCGCGCTGGACGGCGCCGAGGCCGACACCCTGAGCGCCGCCCAGCGCCCCAATCCCCAGCTTTCCCTGGCGGTGTCCTCGCTCAGCACCAACCCCGGGGTGGGCGCAGGAAACGTGCGCGACAAGATGATGGATACGGTAATCGGCATCAGCCAGCTGGTCGAGCGCGGCGACAAGCGCGAACTGCGCATGCGCGGGGCGCAGTCGCGTGTTGACGCAGCGCGGCAGGATTTCGGCGACGCCCTGCGCAGCCAGCGCCTGGCGCTGCACCGGGCCTATTACGACCTGCAGCTGGCGCAGGAAAAAAGCCGCATCGCCGAGGAGAGCGCGGCGCTTTACCGCGATACCGTGAAGGCCGGGCAGTTGCGCCTCAAGGCCGGCGACATCGCCGCCGCCGAGCTGTCGCGCATCCGGGTGGAAGCGCTGCGCGCAGAAAACGAAGCCAGGCTGGCCGCCGGCGACCTGGTCCGCGCAAGGCTGGCCCTGGCCTACCTGATCGGGCGCGAAGCTGCGCCCGACCCGATCCGGGCAGGCGATGCGTGGCCGGACCTGGCTGCACCGCCGGATGCGGCCGCTACGCTCGATCTCCGGCCTGACGTGCAGGCCGCCGAAAAACGCCTGCGGGCGGCGGAGGCGGCGCGCGATCTGGCGCGTTCGCTCAGGACCCGCGACCTCACCGCCGGCGTGCAATTCGAGCACAATCCCACCGGCAGCACCTATGCCTCCAACTCTTATGGCGTCTCGGTCAGCATACCGCTGTTCCTCGGTTACACCTACGAGGGCGAAATTCGCCGCGCCGAGGCCGAATTGCGGGCCGCGCGCGATCAGCTCGATCAGGTGCGGGCGCAGGCGCTGGCCGATCAGGTGCGGGCTCGCAGCGATCTGGCCGTCGCCGGCCAGCGTGCCACCCGCTATCAGGACGAATTGCTGGCCGAGGCCGAGCGCGCCGTCCGCACCGCAGAGTTCGCCTACCAGCGCGGCGCCATGCCGCTGATGGACCTGCTCGATGCGCGCCGCACCTTCAAGGCGACCCTGCTCGACGCCGCCGGCGCCCGCGCCGACCACGCCAAAGCCCTGTCGGCCTGGCGAATGGCGGCAGACCCCGCTGCCTGGGCGATATCTGAAGAATCTTCACCGAAAAAGGTGACCCCGTGAAAAAAAGCGTTTTCCTGTTCTGCCTGTTCGTGCCGCTTGCCGCCTGCGACCGCACGGGCGAGTCCGCCAAGCCCGCCGCGCCGCGCGTGAACGGCCAATCCGTCAGCTTTGCCGCCGGCGATCCCGGCCTGGCTGTACTCAAGTCCGTGCCGGCTGTGGCCGACCGGGGCGCCGCAGTCATCCTGCCCGGCCGCGTCGTCTGGGACGAAACCCGCACGGTGCGGATCGTGCCGCCGCTAAACGGCAAGGTGGTGCGGGTGTTGGCCAAGCCCGGCGATACGGTGCGCGCCGGCCAGCCGCTCGCCATCCTCTCTTCGCCGGACTTCGGCCAGGTGCGCGCCGACTGGCGCAAGGCCGAGGCGGCTGCCGAACTGGCCGCCAAAAATCTGGCGCGTGCCCGCGAATTGCACCAGGCGGGGGTGATTCCGGCCAAGGACCTGCAACAGGCCGAGGCCGACCAGGCCAGCGCTTCGGCCGAAGCGGCGCGCGCCGCCAGCCGCTACCGCCAGATCGCCGGCCCGTCCGGCGACGGCCAGGAATACGCGCTCTCCAGCCCGATCGCCGGCACGGTGGTGGAGCGCAATCTCAATCCGGGACAGGAACTGCGCCCCGATGCGCCGCCCCTGTTCGTGGTCACCGACCCGACCCGGCTTTGGGTTGCGCTCGACGCGCACGAGGACGAGCTGGCGGCGCTGACCAGGGGCAAGGAAATTCGCATCGAGGCGCGGGCCTATCCGGGGGAGAGTTTTCCCGCGCGCATCGCCCATGTCGCCGATTTCGTCGATCCGTCCAGCCGCACCGTCAAGGTGCTGGCGGAACTGCGCGAGCCCGAGCGCAAGCTCAAGGGCGAAATGTTCATCAACGCCTCCGTCCCCACCCCGGCCAGCGGCCATCTGCTCGTGCCGGCCAAGGCGGTGTTTCTGGAAAGCGGCGGCAGGCACATGGTCTTCGTCGAGACCGCGCCCGGTCAGTTTCAGCGGCGTGCGGTGAGCGTGGCGAGAAACCGCGGCGAGCAGGCTGAGATTGCCGAGGGGCTGCGCGAAGGGGAAAAAGCAGTGAACGAGGGCAATCTCTATCTGCTGCGATTCTTCCGCCACAGCGCGGCGCCGGACGGGCCTGCCGGAAAGGGCGCGAAGTGATCAAGCGCATCGTTGCCTTCGCCCTGCACCAGCCGCTGTTCGTCCTGCTCGGCCTGGCGCTGTTTATTGGCGCCGGCGTAACCGCCTACCGCGGCCTGCCGATCGAGGCCTTCCCGGATGTGACCGACACCCAGGTGACGGTGATCACCCAGTTCCCCGGCCGGGCGCCGGAGGAAGTGGAAAAGCAGGTAACCATCCCGCTGGAGATCGCCCTGGCCGGCATCCCCAATTCGATTCGCATGTTTTCCCATACCCAGTTCGGCCTGTCGTACATCGTCATCACCTTCGACGAAACCCCCTCGCTGTTCGTCGCGCGGCAACTGGTGGCCGAGCGCCTGCGCGGGCTGGATCTGCCGCCCGGCGTGGAGCCGGAACTGGCACCGCCGGCCACCGCCACCGGCGAGATTTTCCGCTATCGCCTGGAGGCGCCGCATCTCGGGGCGTCCGAGCTGCGCGGCATTCAGGACTGGGTGGTGGCGCGCAGCCTCAAGCAGGTGCCGGGCATCGCCGATGTGGTTTCGCTCGGCGGCCGCATCAAACAGTACGAGGTCCAGCCCGACCTGGCGCGCCTGCGCGATGCCAAGCTCACGCTCGCCCAGTTGTTCGGCGCGCTGTCCCGCGCCAACGCCAATGCCGGCGGCGGCGCGGTGGCGCAGGGCCGCCAGCAGTTCCTGATCCGCGGCATCGGCTTGCTGCGCTCCTCTGCCGACATCGGTTCGGTGGTGGTGGCGGAGAACCGTGGCGTGCCGATCCGGGTGCGCGACGTGGCCGACGTGACCGAGAGCGCTGCGCCCCAGCAGGGCATCGTCGGCGTCAACGAGGAGGACGACGTCACCTCGGGCATCGTGCTGCTGCGCAAGGACGAGAACCCCTCCAGGGTGCTCGCCGCGCTCAAGGCCAGGATGGGCGAGCTCAACCAGGGCGGCCTGCCCAAGGGGGTAAAGATCGTCCCCTACTACGACCGATCCTGGCTGATCGGCAAGACGCTCAAGACCGTCTACGGCAACCTGCTGGAAGGCGCGCTGCTGGTGGCGGTAGTGCTCTACATCTTCCTCGGCAACCTGCGCGCCGCCGCGATCGTCGCCGCGGTGATCCCGCTGGCGCTGCTCGGCACCTTCATCGGCCTGACTCTGGCAGGCATCCCCGCCAACCTGCTGAGCCTGGGGGCGATGGATTTCGGCATCATCGTCGACGGCGCGGTGATCGTGATGGAAAACATTTTCCGCCGGCTCGGCCACGGCGATAGCGCCCTTCACGCCCGCGAGCGGCTCAAGACCATCGAGGGCGCGGCGGTCGAGGTGGGGCGGCCGACGGTGTTCTCGATGGTCATCATCATCGTCGCCCACCTGCCGATCTTCACCATGCAGCGCCATGAAGGCAAGATTTTCGCGCCGATGGCCTACTCGGTGGTGGCGGCGCTGGTGGCCTCGCTGATCCTGTCGCTGACCCTGGTGCCCTTCCTCGCCAACCACGGCCTGAAGAAGGTGCCGCACGAGGAAAACGCCCTGATGCGCCGCCTCGCCGCCTGGTACCAACCGGCCCTGGCCTGGGCCATCGCCCATACCCGCCAGGTGCTGCTGGCCGCGCTGGCGGCACTGGCCGTCTCGCTGGCGCTGGTGCCGCAGCTCGGCAGCGAGTTTCTGCCCGAGCTGAACGAGGGCTCGATCTGGATCAACCTGACCCTGCCGACTTCGGTGTCGGTCGAGGAGGCACGCGCCGAGCTGCGGCACATGCGCACCCTCGTCGGCAGCTTTCCCGAAGTGAAAGCAGTGGTTTCGAAGGGCGGCCGCCCCGACGACGGCACCGATCCGAAGAACATCAACATGACCGAGATGCTGGTGGAGCTCAAGCCCGATGCCGAGTGGCGCCCCGGCGTCACCAAGGAAAGCCTGATCAAGGAGATCGAAGCGAAAATGACGGCGGTGCCGGGCGTCGAGCCGACCTTCTCCCAGCCGGTGCGTGACCAGATCCTCGAGAGCATCTCGCAGATCGACGGCCAGATCGTGATCAAGCTGTTCGGCGACGATCTCGGCGTGCTCAGGGGGCAGGCAAAAAAACTGCTGTCCGGCATTTCCACCGTGCCGGGCGTGGCCAGAGCCTTCATCGACCGCGACGGCGAGCTGCCCCAGTACCTGCTGGAGATCGACCGCGAGGCGGCGGCGCGCTACGGCCTCAACGTCGCCGACGTCGAGGATGTGATCGAAACCGCCCTGGCCGGCAAGGCCGCCACCGAGCTGTGGGAGGGGGAGCGCCACTACTCGGTGCTGGTGCGCCTGAAGGAAGGGCAGCGGGCGCTCGAGCACATCCGCGCCATCCTGGTGCCCACCCCCGCCGGCGCCCAGGTGCCGCTGTCCGAGGTGGCCCATTTCCGCGAGTCCACCGGCGCCATGAACATCGCCCGCGAATCCGGCCGCCGGGTAGTGGCGATCGGCGTCTTCATCCGCGACCGCGACATGGGCAGCGTAGTGCATGACATGCAGGAGAAAGCAAAAGGCCTGAGCCTGCCCGAGGGCTACAGCATCACCTGGTCGGGCGAGTTCGAGAATCAGGAGCGGGCGATGGGACGGCTGGCGATCGTGGTACCGCTGTCGATCCTGCTGATCTTCGTGCTGCTGTTCGATGCCTTCAAGTCGTTCAAACACGCCCTGCTGATCCTGGCCAACATCCCGTTCGCCCTCATCGGCGGCATCCTCGCGCTCTACCTCACCGGCATCCCGCTGTCGGTATCGGCGGCGATCGGCTTCATCGCCCTGTTCGGCCAGGCGGTGTTGAACGGCGTGGTGATGGTGACCTACTTCAATCAGCTGCGCAGTCATGGGCTGGACGCCTACCAGACCGTGATGGAAGGCTCGCTCACCCGCCTGCGCACGGTGCTGATGACCGCCCTGCTGGCGATGCTGGGCCTCCTGCCGATGGCGCTGTCCCACGGCATCGGCGCCGAAACCCAGCGCCCACTGGCGCTGGTGGTGATCGGCGGCCTGCTGTCGGCAACCCTGCTCACCCTGTTCGTGCTGCCGACGCTGTACCACTTCATCGCCACCCATCCGCGTCTGGCCCGCGCCCTGCACTGAGAAGCCGGTTGCGGATTTCCGCGGTTCGCGGTCGGCTGCCGCCCCCGGTTGCGCCGCTCCGCGGCCAACCCGGGCTACGCCGGCCGGGGATGAGCAGGCATCGGCAAAGCCGCCTTGCCCCCTGCCCCCTCCGGCGCTTATAATTGCACCCTCGCCGCGCGGAATCGCCCGCGCGCCCGGATCATCAGGCTGATGTAGCTCAGTTGGTAGAGCAACTGATTCGTAATCAGTAGGTCGGAGGTTCGACTCCTCTCATCAGCACCATAAAAAAAACGGCTTAGAGTAGGTCGCTCTAAGCCGTTTTTGTTTGCGTAGACAGATTACAAATTTCCAGCACGAACGGCACTAATCGCGCCCTTCTTCGATGGCTTTCCGCGGGTCGATACCTTCCATGGCGGACTTGTGGCGGGTTGCCTTGGTGCGGGCGATAACCGCTGACACGGGGGGCTTTTCCGATCGCGCAAGATAGCTTTCCAGCGCCTCATTGACGATATCGGATTCGCTGCGATGAGTTTCGGCGACCAAGTGGTCAAGCCCGGCCTTCAGGTCGGACCGGATGTCTAGAACGGTGTTCATTTTCGTTCTCAATGCACCACATAATTTCAAAATAATACACCAGTGCACGGGGAGCGATAGGATGCCCGGCGCGATTGTAGAAAACAAATAAACTGTCCGGAGTTGTAGCAAATGATCTGTCCAGTTTTCATCTGTGCCAAGGAGGCACGAGATGAAACGGACGGAATGGCTGCAGGAAACCCGCGGGCGCTGTCAAGATCGCCGTCTATTTCCATTGTGGCGGTCTCAACCTATACCTGACTGCCGTGACCCACACGAAAATCGGATGAACCTTAAACAAAAAGGGGATTTAACTTCCCGCACCACTAGTGACAGGAATAAATAAATCCCCTTTTTGACGCGCAGCTTTTCGCACAGGTCCGGTTGACCGAGGGGTTGGGCATCAGCGGCTACCTTTCAACTTCGCCAAGAGTCTCTCCCATACCGTAAGGTCAAAATCCTCTGACAACATGAGAGATGCCGATGATGGGTCAATATTCACAATTTCTTTGTACCTTCTCTGTATCTGATAGCCCTCATTTCGATAGGTATCTAGCATGTCTTTCAGGTTGGAAATTTGATCGGTTCGAACAACCATCCTGATTGCGGTGCCACCGAAAGTGCAGCTGAAATAGCGCTTTGCCTCTGTCTTCTTTGTAAGCAGCATTCCAGTAGCGCCGCTAGCCACAAAGAACGTTCCCCCGTTTCGGCAGATTCTGCTTGTCATGTATAGGCCAAATCCAGAGTTGGCCCAATGGCCCCGCTGTCTAGTTCTTGCCCCCTTAAATGCTTTGCCTGAAACGGCCGGCATTAATGCGTAGTTAATGGCGCGCTTATCGTCGGATGCATCTAAATGTGGGTTGTTCTTGAGACTCGCGCGCAGACCGATTCCGCGATCAAGAATTGCCACTTCCACTTTGTTCTTCGTCGGCCAGTACTGTGCGCAAATGCCGAATTGGTTTGCCTTGCTATGTTCTACGACATTCCGAACCATCTCCCGAACTGAGTATGTCAGCGTCTCGTAGATTGGGCCGTTATCGCTGCCGCAAAGCATGGCGGACATATGCTTGCTCTCTCCCTCGACTTCGTCGCCTACCTCAATACCCTTCGCGGCGGCCCTCTGGGTTAGTTCGTCACAGCGAAATAGCTTCATGGGGATGTAGCGCTTGCTGCCACTTGCTTCACCTGGCGCCTTTCCAAATTCAAGACCAAATGCCTGAAAGAAACCCATGTGTCCTGGGTAGGTCATGTGCTTGAAATTAGTGCAGACGGTCTTAGCGCCTTCAAATCTGTTGGCAAGGCGCTGTATTTCGCTTGAAACCAATAGCATCGGGAAGGGTTCGACATGTCGGGTCTTGCTGAAGTCAAATAAGAACTCATCGGCTCGTTCCAAACTCGCGAGTGCGACCGAGAAGCTCAATGCCGATGACAGGTCCAACGACGGAGGAACAAGAATAGTGGTTCGTATCATACGCGATGCAGCTTAGCTGATACCCACCGTTGAAGGTAAGGGGCTGGCCGGCAGCTGGCGAAGCCGGCTGTTGGCCAGTCCCGCTTGACCACATTGTTAGGCGATTTTCTTGCGGATAATTTGCTTGGACACATGCTCTCGCGCCTTTGCAGCTTGTGCATGGGCCTCAATTAGGGTGTCGAGCTGTTCCGCTATCCCCTCCCCCTGTTGCTTTGCGACCTCGTTAAGCCAGCGCTGGTTGCGCAATGGTGCTGCAGCACTAGCAATTTTTCCTCCATTTCGTACGTGCTCAAGATATTGCCGATAAGACATGGAAGTAAGGCCGAGTCGCTCAAGCTCGGCGTGCTCGGCCTTCTTGGACGGTGCAGAAAAGGCTGAGAAATGCTCCACCACCATTGACAGCGCAAGAGCCTGGAGGGTGCGCCTTGCTGCTTCCTCGGCGGCCGAAGCCGATGCATAGGGAAGTTCGCTGGACCGGAGCACCAGCGTTGTATGGTCGATTCTCCATTCCCGTAAGCACTTTGGGCATTCGATGGAGTATGAAATATCGGCTGAACTCCAAGGATTGTCTTGGGTGGTGACATGCTGAGCGATGTGACCATCCCCGCACGGGCATGGGCCCTTATTGAATGTAACTGTTTCGGATGTGCTCATAAGCGGGAAACCAACTTGCCTCACGAATAGCGTTTATCCGCCGCCCCACCAACATCCGAGGAAGCCGCGACCGCGCTGGCGGCGCATAAACCTCGTTGGACTGAACCGCGGGCACGGCGGTTATTATGGGAATTGTAAGCTGGCGGGAGGGGAAGTCAAACGGAAGCTGCAAGGCGCCAAATCGCGCCAAATGTCAGTAGGAGGATGGGGCGAGGCGAGCGCTAAAACCTATCATCCGTCACGAGTTGTGCGACGGGTATCGCTCCGCTCAACCTATCTACGCGGGATCAGTGGCTGGTCCCGGCCGAGCGGGTGGTCTTGTTGTAGACGTTGTATTTGCCGGACGGTTTCTTCATCGGCAGGCGTTTGATCTCTTCCAGCGTCTGCGCATCGTAGACGATCAAGGCGCCGTCCGTTTCCCAGATGCTCACCAGCGCGTACTTGCCATCGCGGGTGAATTCGACGTGGGCGGCGGTTTTGCCGGGGATGGGGCGCAGGGTGCGCACCACTTCCAGGGTCTGCTTGTCGATGATGTGCATGACGTCGCGGCTTGCCGGGTTGCCGGTGGCAAAGCCGTCGGTCCAGGCGTAGGGGGTGTTTTCGTGGCTGCGCATGAAAAAGCCCGGCCCGAGCGTTTTCACCTGCTTCACCGTCTGCCAGCTTTGCATATCGATCACGCTGACCATCGCTTCTTTCAGGTTTGGCGTGGCCATCACCGGCCGGCCCCGATATTCCCAGGTGATGCCGGAGCCGAGGTGGGGCATGCCGGGGAGGTCGATTTCGGCGACCTTTTTGCCGGAATCCAGGTCGATCACCTGCCCCTTCTTGCTGTCGCGCGCGGTGCCGATCAGATGGCGGTAGGGCTGGTCGAAGAAGAAATCGTCCAGGTAGTCGTCCACGGCGATGCGGCGCAGCGGGAAATCGCGCTCAGGCTGGGTAGCGTAGGAAATCTCCCACACCTCGTGCACATCCTTGAGCGCAGCGACGAAGCTCTTGCGCGGCTCGGCCTGGTACACGGCGGAGACGCGCGAGCTCTTGCCGTTGGCGGCCGTCACGGGCAGCACCTTGATCAGGGAGAGGTCGCGGGCATCCAGCAGCACCAGCGTGTGCGGCAAGTAGTTGCCGACCAGCACGAAGCGGCCGTCGCCGGAGACGGCGAGGTTGCGGGTGTTGATGCCGGCGCGGATCTCGGCCACGGTTTCGAGGTTGTAGATGTCATATTTGGCGATCCAGCCGTCGCGCGAAGCGAAATAGACATAGCGTCCGTCCGGCGAGAACTTCGGCCCGCCGTGCAGCGCGTAGCGGGTGGGAAAGCGCTTGATCGGCTCGAAGCGGTCGCCGTCGAGGATAGTGGCGTGGTGGTCGCCGGCTTCCACCACCACGAACAGGTTGAGCGGATCGGCCTTGAACACGGGCTTGTCCGGCAGGCTGCCGGGGCGGCGGTGCTCGATCCGCGAAGCGCTTATCTCGCTTGCGCCCCATACCGGCGGCTTGGCCGGCGGCGTGTAGATCCACTCCGCCAGCGCCTGGATTTCTTCCTTCGCCAGCTTTTCGGCAAAGCCCGGCATCTGCGTGGCGGCGCGGCCTTCCGCGATGGTCTTGACGGCCTCGGGGCGGCGCAGCCGCTCCAGATTCTCCGGCAGCAGCGCCGGGCCGGCGCCGCCGAGGCGGTCTTTTTCGTGGCACTCGGCGCAGTGGTCGGCAAAGAGCTTTGGCGCATCGGGCGCCGCCTGGGTGGAGCAAGAAACAGAGAGGCCCAGAGCCAGGAAAATACCGTTCGCAAATTTCATTTCACTGCCTGCCGCAAAGGAATGTAAGGCGTCGTCTTCAGCCGCTCGTGCCCGCCCTCGACGCCGATCTCGTCGTCGTCGAGGTAGCACGCCGGGTCTTCCGCCCAAGGGTCGCCGGTGAGCTGATTGGCGCGCACGCGGGTGTTGCCGCCGCAGATGGCGAAATACCGGCACGCGCTACAGCGCCCCTTGACCGCCCTGGGATGCGCCTTGAGCCCCGCCATCAGCGGGTCGGAGGTATCCATCCAGATTTCGGAGAACGGGCGCTCGCGCACATTGCCGAGGTTGTAGTCCCACCACATGGTGTCGGGATGGACATTGCCCAGGTTGTCGATGTTGGCGACGTTGACGCCGGAGGCGTTGCCGCCCCACTGTTCGAGCCGGGCGCGGATGTGCGCTTCCTGTTCCGGGAAATGCCGCCGCACCCACAGCAGCAGATAGACGCCGTCGGCGTCGTTGTTGCCGGTGACGAATTCCTTGTGCCTGCCTTCGAGCTGGTAGCGCCAGCAGGTGTCGAACAGCAGGTCCATCGCCGCCCGGGTGGTGCGGTGCATGACGTCGTCCTTGCGGTTCTTGTTGCCGCGCCCGGCGTAGTTGAGGTGGGAGAGGTAAAACTTGTCGAGCCGCTCGTCCTCGAGCAGTCGCAGCAGCTGCGGCAGTTCGTGGGCGTTGTCCTGGGTGAGGGTGAAGCGGATGCCGACCTTGATGCCGCGGTCGCGGCACAGGCGGATGCCGTACATCGACTTGTCGAACGCACCCCCCATGCGGCGGAACCTGTCGTGCGTTTCCCGAATGCCGTCGAGGCTGACGCCGACGTAGTTGAAGCCGACCGCCGCGATCTGGTCGATGTTGCGCTCGTCGATCAGCGTGCCGTTGGAGGACAGCCCGACGTAGAAGCCCATTTCCCTGGCTCGGCGGCCGATGTCGAAAATGTCCGGGCGCAGCAGCGGCTCGCCGCCGGAGAGGATCAGCACGGGCACGCGGAAGCGCTTGAGGTCGTCCATCACGGCGAATACCTCCTGCGTCGAAAGCTCGCCGGGGAAATCCTTGTCGGCCGAAATGGAGTAGCAGTGCTTGCAGGTGAGGTTGCAGCGCCGCACCAGGTTCCAGATCACCACCGGCCCGGGCGGGTTGCGCTTCGGGCCGGAAGGGGTGGGGTGCTGCAGTTCCTGCATGAATTGGGAAATACGAAACATGATGCCAGCCTCTAACCTTGGAACGGCAGTTGACCACGAATGACACGAATGTTCACGAATGAACACGAATAATCGGGATATAACCCCGGCTCACCATGAGCGGATTGTGGCGAACCTCGAGGATTCGTGTCCATTCGTGAACATTCGTGAGCATTCGTGGTTGAATGATTTTTTCAGGTCTGGAATTGCCCGAGTTTGACGTTCATCTCCTCGGTCATTTCGTGCACGCGCCCGGCGATCGCCACGATTTCTGCGACGCTGCCCGCATTCGACTGCGAAAGCCCATCCACCTGCTTGATCTGATCCACGATTTCCCGAACGTTGTCCTGCACGCGAACCGAAACTTCGGCGGTCTTTTCCGCCAGCTCTGCCGATTTGGAGATCAGCGCGGTGGTGTCGCCGATGACCGTCTCGACGTTGGCGGAGGCGCTGGAAAGGTTCCTGAAGGCATCGGACTGCGTGCTCATCTCGGCCGTGGTCACGGCAACCGCCTCGATAATGGCGGTAACGGTAGCGTTGATTTCCACCAGGCTTTTCTGCGTCCGTTCCGCCAGGCCCCTCACCTCGTCGGCCACCACCGCGAAGCCCCTGCCGTGCTCTCCCGCCCTTGCCGCTTCGATCGCGGCGTTCAGCGCCAGAAGGTTGGTTTGCTCCGCGATGCCCGAAACCACCGTCAGCACCTGCCTGACCTGTTCGGCGTTGCCCGAAAGCTGCTCCATTTTTTTCGCCAGCTCCAGTTCCGAGTTCGCGCTCTCCTGCACCGCCGCATTCATGGAAAAAATTCCGCTTTTCGCCTCTTCCAGCCTGGCGGCGGCCAGTTCCATGTCCTTCCTGGTTTCCTCCGCCTCGCGCGCCAGGTCTTCGACCAGCTCGTTGATCCTTTCGGCATTCTGATTGGCCTGCCCCACGATCGACGCCTCCTCCTCGACCCGCTGGCCGATCTGCCCGGAAGTGTCGCTGAGCGTGGCAGCAACGTGCTCGCTTTCGGAGGATGCGTTCTTGATATCCTCCAGGGCAGCGCGAATGTTCAGCCTGAAAACGTCGATGGTCGAAAGGACGGTCTGGATTTCCGTGTTGAATTTTGCGTTCACGGTGCATTCCCGCGACAAATCCTTGGCGCTGAGATAGGAGAAGTAGGCCGTGACCTCCCGCAGCTTGTCCACGCCCCATTTCTTTTCGTCGATGTCGTGCAGGAAAACCACTAGCGCGATGAGATACTGAACCGCCGAACCGATCAGATTATTCGTGAAGAAAGTCGCATTGCCGACCAGCAGAAAAATGCCGATCCAGTGCACCAGCCGCATCCGAAAGAAAAGCGATCTCATCAAGTCTCTCCCCTTGGTGGTGACGAAGACCAAATCTTAACCCAGATCATCCGATTCTGAGGCCGGTTTTCTTCAGGATGCGCGTGCTGTAAAGGATTTCGTGGCCGCGGCAGGCGCCGCCCAACAGCGCCGCGATGCGCCGCACCTTGTCTTCCACCTCCGCCCGGTCGCGCCCGTGCACCATGGCGAACAGGTTATACGGCCAGTCCGGCAGGCGGCGCGGGCGGCGGTAGCAATGGCTGACGAAATCCAGCGCCCCGACCTGCGTGCCCAGTTCGTCCACGGCTTCGTCCGCCACATCCCAGACCGACATGCCGTTCGCCTTGTAGCCGAGGGCATAATGATTGGGAACGGCGCCGATGCGGCGGATGATGCCGGCCTCAAGCATGCGCCGGATGCGCGCCATCACTTCTTCGGGCGGAATTCCCGTTTCGGCGGCGATGGCGTGGTACGGCTGCGGCACCAGCGGCAGGCCCGCCTGGGTCGCCAGGATGATGCGCCGGTCGGTATCGTCCAGCCCTTGCGCGTTTGCCGTCGCATCCAATCCCTCCGGGACACTCCTATACATGCAGTTTCAGTTCCAGAAAATATTCCCTGATCTTCGGCAGGTTGTAGACCGGATAGCCGGTATCCCGCTCGATCCGGCCTGCCGCCTCTTCCAGCGCCTGCGGCGTTTCGGTCGCCAGCACGAACCACATATTGAGGGAATGGCTGCGCTGGTAGTTGTGCGCCACTTCGGGCATGGCGTTGACGATTTCCGCCGTCCGTTCGAAATCCTCCTCGGGAACGCTCATGGCGGCCAGGCTCAGTGCGCCGCCCAGCCGTTCCGCGTGGTACATCGGTCCGAAGCGCGACAATATGCCCTGTTTCAGCAGGCCGTCGATGCGCGCGATCAGTTCATCCTCGGTGGTTCCGAGCCGCGCCGCGACCTCGGCGAACGGCCGCTCGCACACCGGGAACCCGCCCTGCAGGGTGTTGATGATGGCGCGGTCGAGCGTGTCCATTCAGGCCGCCGCTTCCGTCGCCGCGAAATACCGGGCGCCGCGCTGCTTGAAGCGCGTGCGGCTGAACAGCACTTCGTGCGCGATCTCCTGAAGCCCGCAATGGCGGCGCATCTGCTCCACCAGCCCCAGCACCGTCTCGCGGTCGCGGCCGTGGATCATGCAAAACAGGTTGTAGCGCCAGCCCGGCAGGCGGCGCGGCCGGCGATAGCACAGGGTGACGAACTCGAACTGGCCGAGGCAATGCCCCAGCTCGCTGACCCGATCGTCGGGCACGTCCCACACCACCATTGCATTGGCCCGGTAACCCAGCTCACGATGGCGCACCACCACGCCCATGCGACGAATGACACCGCTTTCCAGCAACCATCCGAGACGGGCGAGCACCTCCGCTTCGCTCGCGCCGATGCGCGCGCCGAGTTCGGCGAAGGGGCGGGCAACCAGCGGCAGGCCGGGCTGGAGCGCGGCGATCACCGCCTCCTCCGCTGGTGAGGGCGGAGCCACCTCCCGGACAGGCGGCCGGGGCGTCGCCCTCTTGCCCGACGACTTGCCGGTCAGATCGAAAGCCAGGTCGATGTGGTAATCCTCCAGCATGGGCAGGTGAAGCACCGGATACCCCGCCCGCCGCCCGATTTCCTCCAGCACTTCGCGCAGGCGCGCCTCGTCCTGCGCGGTCACGACAAACCACAGGTTGTAGCGGTGCTCCCGTTCGTAGTTATGGTTCACCTCGGCGTAGCCGTTCACGAGTCGCGCCACTTCCTCCAGCCGCTCCGCCGGCACCGCCATCGCGGCCAGGGTGCTGGCGCCGACAGCATGCGGCCGGAACACCGCGCCCACCCGGCTCACCATTCCGCGCCTTTGCAGCCGCGCCAGCGTCTCGATCACCTGCCGCTCGCTTACGCCGAGCCGCTCCGCCAGCACTGCAAACGGCGCCGGCACCAACGGGAAGTCGCGCTGGAAGTCGTTGAGCAGATGCAGTTCCAGTTCGTTCAGCATCACAATCCGATCCGGTGGGCTCTGGGAGTGAAGAAGATACCGCTGGGCTTGTCGGCGGGCAGGCTCCCCACCTTGGCATAGCTTTCGGTGTCGTATATTTCCACGCGGTCTTCGTCGCGCACCGAAATCCACACCTGCTCGCCGCGCGGGGTGAACTCCAGATGCAGCACCGCCTTGCCCGGCTTCAGGGTCTTCACCACCGCGCGGCTGGGAACGTCGATCACCTGTACCGTGTCATTGTGCGGAAAAGCGAAATTCACCCACACCTGGCGGTTGTCCGGCCTCGCGACGACGAACACCGGCTGGCCGTAAACCGGGATGCGGGCGATTTCCTTCCAGTTGCCGAGGTCCACCATCAGCACTTCGCGCCGCCCCACCGCCGGAACAATCAGGCTGTTGCCGGTGGCGGCCCAGCCTTCGAGGTGCGGCATCTTGTACACCGGCAGCTTCTGCTCGCCCCGGCCGTAGCCATCCAGCACGCGCTTCACGCCCGCCTTCGTATCCCACAGATCGAGCAGCGCCAGTCCGTCCTCGCCGAACAGGCCGGCTACATAATGGCGGCCGTCGGCGGTGATCATGGCGTCGTAGGGTTCCTTGCCGACCTGCCTGAATTTGGTGAGTACGGGCTTGGCGGGATCGACCAGGTCGGCCACCCAGATTTCGCCGGCGTCGTACAGGCTGAACACGAAGCGGTTGCCGGGTGCATCCACCAGCCCGACCACCTTGGAAGGCTTGCCGTTTTCGTCCAGCGCCGGAATGTCGGCCACCTGTTCCAGCGTCGCCGCGTCGAACACCTTCACCCCGCCGGGCGTGTAATTCGCCACCGCGACCAGCCGGCCGTCCTGGGAAACGGCGCCGCCGATGCTGTTGCCGGACTGCATCACGCGCTTGACGATGCGCATTTGCAGCATGTCCACCTTGGTCAGCCCGCCGTCGCGCCCGAAGACGTAGGCATAGCGCTCATCGCGGGAGTAGCTGACCGAGGCGTGGGAAAGGTCGCCCAGCCCGTCCACCTGGCCGAGGCGCGAGCGGTGGGTGGTCTCGACCACCTGGATGCGGCCGGCCGCCCGCTCGATCACCACCCCCAGATCGCCGGTGCCGCGCACGGTAGAGGTGGCGCAACCGGACAGAAGCAGGGCCGCGAGACACGCCGCCGCTGCAAAGTTAAAGCTAATGCGCATCGGGCAGGCCTTTCAGCAACATTTGGACCATCCACTCGGCCTCCGCATCGGTCAGGAAAGGCTGCCAGCCAGGCATCGGAGTGCCGGAGCGCCCGGAAAGAATGGTGTATTTCAGGCCCTGCGGGTCCTTGCCCTGCAAGGCTGCCGGCAGCAGGGAAACGCCCAGCCCGCCAGCCAGGGTCAGGCCGTGACAGGAGCCGCAGTCCTGGCGAATCAGGTTGAGCAGCTCCGCCTGACGGCCGGGTGGCGGAGCGCCGACCCCGGCAGCCGGATCACCCCAGGCCAGACCGCAGACAAACAGCGGCAGCGCGCAAAGCCAGATGCCTTTGCTGCGGCCAGGCGCGTTATTCAACAACTTCCACCACTCCGGTCATTTCTGGATGAGGGCCGCAACGGTAGGGATAGACACCGGGTTTGTCGAAGGCGCGCTGCCAGGATTCCCCCGGGAAAAACCGTTCCGACTCCGGCAAGCCTTCCTGCTCGAAAAGAACGGTGTGGCTGGTGCGCCTTTCGTGATTGACCCACTTCACCGTTGTGCCCGGCTTGATCTGAATGCGTTGCGGCTCGAACTGCATGTTTACGGCGCGGACTTCAACCGCTTCCCCCGCGCTCGCCGCAGCAACGGCGAACAGCGCGGGCAACAGCAGCATCATTTTTCCTTTCATCATTCACCCTAAAAAAAGCAATTAACCACGAATTTGCACGAATGAGGCACGAATGTTCACGAATAATCAACGAATTAACCATTCTTGCTTGGCTCATCCGTTGGGTGAGGCGAAATTATGTCCTAACTATTTGTTCCCATTCGTGAAAATTCGTGTCATTCGTGGTTAACTGCCGTTTTAAGGTTCACTCCTTGTCGAGGATGTGAATGGGAGCGGAAACCATTGGTTCCCGCTCCGGAACGGAAATGTCATTTCCCTGCGTTGATGAAGGCTTTCGGGTTATCCAGCCCCAGCGTGTAGCCGAAGGAGACATAGTGATAACGGCCGGCGACATAGTCGTCGTGGATAGCAAAGCCGAAGTTGTACAGCTGGCCGGGCTTCAGCGCCACGTCGCCTTCACCCCCGCTCAGCTTGCGGGTGAAGGTCACGACCCAGTTGCCGCCTTCCTTCTTGCCCTCGGCACTGACCAGCGCCTTGCCGCCTTCCATCACGCGCTTGTCGGCGACATAACCGTCAACCGGCTTCTGGCCCTTGCCGCTCTTGAATTGGAGCAGGTCGTAGAATTTGCCCGCGCCGACATTGCCGTCCTTGACGTACTTGGTTTTCTTGTCGTCCTTGACGCCGGGCATGGTGCGCACGTCGGTGTGGCAGGTCGCCCAGCAGCCGCCGATGCTGTCGTACTCGATCTTGCCCTGTTCTTCCAGCATGAAGGCGATCTTGACCGGGTTGTCGGCGTCCATTTTCTTGCCGCTGGAGAACCCGGTGTCCTTCCAGGTGAAGCGCAGATAGAGATTGTTGCCGTCATGGGCGGCCTGCACCGTCACCGGAATGCTGCCCGGCTTGCCCTTGATGGGTTCGGGTTCGAGCACGGTATTCTTGGACTTCTCGCCGGCAACGATCTTCTTGCCGAGATCGGGCGCCTCTTCGTTGCCCGTCTTTTCATCCACGTGACAAGCGATGCAGGCTTCGCCCTTCTTGATGCCCTTGGCGCCGCCGTGCTCGGTGCCTTTCATGATCCACTCCATGCCCGAGGCGCCGGGGTAGAACACAGTGATCTTCTTGCTGGGCGCCTTGCTCCAGTCGGGCGCGGCGTGCGCCGTCCCAATGCCACCCGCCATCACCAAACCCAGTGCGGAAACCGCCGTCAACATCTTCTTCATCTTTGCGCTCCTTGCGAATATTCAACTAAAAACCGATTTGTTTTCCGCCGCAGCAACGGCGGAGCGACTTACTCGTCGTCCTCTTCCTTCATGCCTTTGGGCCGCTGGTGGGCAATGCCCTTGTGGCAGTCGATGCAGGTCGCCTTGCCGGCCCGAAGATCTTCATGCTGCTTGCGCGCCCGCTGCTTCTGCGCATCGGGATTCATGCCGTCAACCGTGTGGCAGTTGCGGCATTCGCGCGAGTTGGATTCCTTCATCCGCTTCCACTCGTGCTGGGCCAGCTCGAGACGCTTGGCCTCGAATTTTTCCTTGGTGCTGATGGTGCCGGTGATCTTGCCCCACACTTCCTGGCTCGCCTGGATCTTCCGCATCATCTTGTGCGTCCAGTCCCTGGGCACGTGGCAGTCCGGGCAGGTCGCGCGCACGCCGCTGCGGTTCGAGTAGTGAATCGTCTTTTTGTATTCCTGATAGACGGTACTTTCCATCTCGTGGCAGGAAATGCAGAAATCCAGATTATTGGTTGCTTCCAGGCCGGTATTGAAACCGCCCCAGAGAATAATGCCGGCGATGATGCCGCCCCCAAACAGGGTCAGCACCGAATAGCGGGCGCTTGGACTACGCAGCCTGCCCCACAGGCCTTTGCGTGCTGCTTGTATGGTTGTCATGCACAACCCCTTTAACACATTAAGGTTTTGTCGTATCGATATGGTTTGTGGTCAGCTCAGGCAGCCGAACATCGGCCGTGCCGCCCACCTTGCCGGCTGAGGAGCCGGTCTTTATGAGGCACTCCGGGGAGTCCGCCCCCCGGAGTGGACCGCTGCTACAGCTTAGTAAACGTCGTGCTGCGTGTTGTAGACGTTGAACTTGCCGGTCGGCGTGATCAGCTTGGGATCCTTGATCACGGCCTTCAGCTTGCGGGTCTTGTCGTCCATCACCACGATCGCGGAGGCATCAGTCTTGCCGGCCCAGATCGAGAACCAGACCTCATCCCCGGCGGCGTTGTACTCTGCGTGCACCACGCGCTTGACCGCCTTGGTTTCCGGCAGTCCGGCCAGCTTGGCGATGTTGATGACCTCAGGCCCCTTGTCCAGGTTCCTGATGTCGTACACCGTCACGGATTCGGCCAGTTCCTTCTCCGGATTCAGGGGCGCGTCGGCCCACAGATTCTTGGACTTGGGATGCGTCTTGACGAACAGCGAGCCGCCGCCATGGTTCTTCAACTCGGCCACGACCTTCCAGGCTTCCTTCGGATGCTTCGCCGGATCGGTGCCGATCAGGGAAATCACGTCCGCACCAAGGTGGGAAGTCGCCCAAACCGGACCGAACTTGGGATGCACGAAGTTGGCGCCGCGGCCGGGGTGAGGAACAGCCTTGGTATCCACCAACGCGGCCAGCTTGCTGGTCTTGGTATCCACCACCGCGATCTTGTTCGAGCGGTTGGCGGCCACCAGGAAGTAGCGCTTGGTCGAATCCCAGCCGCCGTCATGCAGGAACTTGGCGGATTCGATGGTGGTTTCCTTCAGGTTCTTGATATCGGAATAGTCCACCAGCTTGATCATGCCGGATTCCTTGACGTTGACGACCCACTCGGGCTTGCCTTCGGTCGCCACGATCGAGGCCACCCGCGGCTCCGGATGGTAGTCGCCGTCCACGGTCACGCCGCGGGTCGAAACCACTTTCAGCGGCTTGAGGGTGTCACCTTCGGTGATGATGTACTGGGGCGGCCAGTAGTCGCCGACGATGGCGTACTTGTCCTCAAAACCCTTGAACTTGGACACCTCCACCGAACGGGCTTCGATACCCATCTTGATGGTCGCCACCACGGTGGGCTTCTCGAACCACAGGTCGATCAGGTCGAGCTTGGCATCGCGGCCGATGACGTACACGTAACGGCCGGAAGCGGACACGCGGGAAATATGCACGGCGTAGCCGGTCTTCACGATACCCCAGATCTTCTTGGTGTCGCCGTCGATCAGCGCCACTTCGCCGGTGTCGCGCAGGGTCACGGAAAAGACGTTCTTGAGGTTGACCTTGTTCATCTGCTTCTTGGGGCGGTCTTCCGGCTTGACGATCAGCTTCCAGCTGTCTTTCAGCTCCTTCATGCCCCATTCCGGCGGGCTTACCGGCGGCTGCTGGATGTAGGAAGCCATCAGCGAAATTTCATCCTTTGTCAGGATGTCGTCGAAGTTCACCATCCCGCCTTCGGTGCCGTAGCCGATGATTTTTTCCAGCCGGCCCTGGCCCAGCTTGAGGGTGTTCGCCGGCTCCAGGTTCTTGCCGGTCGCGCCCTTGCGCAGAATGCCGTGGCAACCGGCACAGCGCTCGAAGTAGATCTGGCTTGCCTTCGCCATGTCCGCGGCGCTCAGCGCCGGAGCTGCCGCCGGCGATGCGGCCGGCGCATCCGCCGCAAAAGCGCTGCCGACGGCGAACGGAATCGCCGCCATGGCCAGCGCCAGACTTGATGCAAGCTTGACTGCTTGGTGCTTCATTTTTGCCTCTCCTTGTTCACAGTGAGTTTAGGAACAACAACGATACCGCAACAAAACCAACAAAATTCCTGGTGCCAGAATTCACAAAAAAACGGAAATCTCAATCTCGAAAGATCAGGATAAGGATGTCCCTATTGTCCGTTGCCGTAATTGATCTAGGATAAGATTTTTAAATCTTGGTGAGAGGAGAGCACCACCCAGCGCCACAAAATTCGGCGAAAAAAAGCCCGCCGTAACCGAATACGGCGGGCGCCAATTTCTTGCATACAGCCCGATCTGCGAAAAAATTTGCTCACCATCGCTCTCCAGGATTTACACATCCGCAACTGTTCCTGACAAGCTCGGCGGCCGTTTGTTCAGACGGCTACCCTCCGGTAAGCGCCATGAACCGCACGACCTTGTTAGGCTGCTCCCGGAATTCGTGCCGCTCCGGTTTCAGTTCCAGCGCCTCCCAGATCGCATTCTCCAGATCGCCGTCGCTCGCTCCAGCGCGTAGCAGGGAGCGGAAATCATACTTCTGCTCCTGCCCCAGGCAGAGATAGAGCATCCCGTCCGCGGACAGGCGCACGCGGTTGCAGGTTTCGCAGAAATGCTGCGACAGCGGAGTGATGAAGCCCATCTTGAATTTGCCGTCAGCGCTTTGCAGATAGCGCGCCGGTCCGCCTCCCGGCATAACGCCGTCGATGAGGCCGAAGCGCTCCTGCAAGCGGCGCTTGATCGGCTGCAGATCGACGTAACCGGCATTCCTGCCGGTATCGCCCATGGGCATCGCCTCGATCAGCCGCAGCGTAAATCCGCTTTCGATGCAGAACACCACCATGTCGTCCACTTCGTCGTCGTTGGTGCCGCCCATCACCACCATGTTGACCTTGATCGGATCAAAGCCGGCTGCCTTGCCGGCAGCAAGACCGGCCAGCACCTGATCCAGGCAGTCCCGCCCGGTAATTGCGGCGACGCGCTCGGATCTGAGCGAATCCAGGCTGGCATTGATGCGCGTCACCCCCGACCGTTTCAGCGCCTGCGCCATGCCGGAAAGCTGTGTGGCATTGGTGGAAAGCGACAGGTCCTCGATTCCCGGAAGCGCGGCAAGCCGCCCGGCGAGGTCTGTCAGATTGCGCCGCAGCAGCGGTTCGCCGCCGGTGAGCCGCACACGACTGACGCCCAGCCTTGCGAAAGCGCCAATCAAACGCTCCGCTTCGTCGAATGTCAGCCAGTGTTCCGGCTCGTCGAAATTCTTGAAACCCTTGGGAAGACAATAGGTACAGCGGAGGTCGCAACGGTCGGTAACCGAGAACCGGAGATACTCGAGCTTCCGGCCGAACCTGTCGGCAAGGGTTGGTCTGGTGTGATTCATATCGCCCGTTCCAAAATGCCGGGCGCCCTTACGGACGCCCGGCTGAGGATACGCTCTCCAGGATAGCTTATTTATTCGCTACGTACACCAGTTTCTTGGTGCGCACGACTTGGTAGGCACGGCCGAGATAGCCGAACGGTGCGCTCCAGATGTGTACCAGTCGGGAGAACGGGAACAGCAGGAACACCGTCATGCCGAAGAACAGGTGGATCTTGAAAATCGTGTCCACTTCCAGCAGGTAATCCGGATTGGGGTGCAGGTAAATGATGCTTTGCACCCACTCGGCCAGGGCGATCATCACCGCCGGGTTGCCGTGAGAGGCGTGGCCAAGGGAAACCGGGATGGTGGACAGGCCGAGCAGCAACGTGGCCAGAATCCAGGTCAGCACGAACACGTCCATGTAGCGGCTAGTGGCGCGAATGCGCTGGTTGAACATGCGGCGCAGCCACAGCATGACCGCACCGATCAGCGCAAGCGCGCCGAACACGGAACCGGCGCCGATGGCGACGTATTGGTGGGTCATATCGGACACGCCCAGCGCCTGGAACACGCTATGCGGCACCAGCAGGCCGACCAGATGGCCCAAGAAGATGGCAATCACGCCGATATGAAACAGGTTGCTGGCGAGCCGCATGCCGGCTTTCGACAGCAACTGGCTGGAGTCGCTCTTCCAGGTGTACTGTTCGTGGTCGAAGCGGATCCAGCTGCCCACGACGAACACGCTCAGCGCCACGTAGGGGTAGATCGCGAAAAAAAGTTTGTGCCAATCCATGACTATCTCCTTCTTTATGAATTTCGATTTCGAGTCCAGCCGGCGGGTTCCCCCGCCTGCGACTCCAAAGCTGCGCTCAGGCCGCGATACGCTCCAGTTGTCCGAAACTCTCTACTATCCTGACCAACGGCGCGTAGGGGCTTTCCGCTTTTTCCAGGCTGGCTGCAAGCTGACTCAGCACCTTCACTGTCCGGTTCAGGAACACCCGCCCCTCGGCTTCGTCCAACGCGGCGACGAACTCGAGAATCAGCGGCAGATAGTCCGGCAATTCCCCCTCGCTCGCTTTGAGACCGCGTGCCTTGTAGTACTCGGTCAGATCGATCATCGCCGGACCCAGCCTGCGGTCGTCGGCATACAGGTGATGCATCAGATGCAGGCTGTTTTCGGGCGTCAGATCGAACGTTTGAACATAATCCGCCTGCAGTTCCGTCAGATCGGAAGCCGCCATCCAGTCCACGAATTTCGCCAGGGCAGCCCGATCTTCATCGGATACCTCGGCATCTTTCAGCAAAGACCGGATTTCCGGCAGATTGTCCTGCAGCTCCTGGTCGGGATATTCCAGCAAAGCGGACAACAGTTTGTAAATCAGCATAACAACCTCCAGTTAACTTGCTCGCAAAGGCTCTCCGGCTACCCGGAACAGGCGCACCGACGCCCGCTCCGATGTCCGGGACCGGCTTTCGAACAGCCGATCAATACCCTTCTTCCGCAGACGGCGCGGGTTCGAGCGATTCCACCGTTTCCTTGCGGCGCTCTGGGAACAGCGAGTTCGGGCTGATACCGGTCGAGCTGTCGTTGCCGAACGCGAAGCCATTCTGCCCCTGGAAGCCGTAGAAGTCTTCGAGACGAACTTCCTCGTGGCCGGTGGGGATGACGAAACGGTCTTCGTAGTTGGCAATCGCCAGATAGCGGTACATATCCTTGGCCTGGTCTTCGGTAATGCCGGCGGCCTGCAGGGCGCGGGTATCCGCCTTGCCTTCCACATGCACCGAGCGCTGGTAGCTGCGCATCGCGATCAGGCGGTTGAGGGCGGTGCGGATTGGCTCTTCCTTGCCCGCGGTCAGCAGGTTGGCCAGATACTTGACCGGCATGCGCATCGCGTCTGCCACGGGAATGGCGCCGTCCGGACCGACCGGCAGATTGCCCTGGTCGATCTGCGACTGCACCGGGGACAATGGCGGCACATACCAGACCATCGGCAGGGTGCGGTATTCCGGATGCATCGGGAAAGCGATCTTCCAGTCGATCGCCATTTTGTAGATCGGCGATTTCTGGGCGGCGACGATCCAGTCTTCGGGGATGCCGTCTTTCCTCGCCTGGGCGATCACCTTCGGATCGTTCGGGTCGAGGAAGATGTTGAGGTGCGCCTGGTAGACGTCTTGCGCGTTATCTTTGCCGGCGGCCTCGGCGATGCGGTCGGCATCGTACAGCATGATGCCGTTGTAGCGGATGCGGCCGACGCAGGACTCGGAACACACCGTCGGCATGCCGGATTCGACGCGCGGGTAGCAACCGATGCACTTCTCGGCCTTGCCGGATTCCCAGTTGTAGAACACCTTCTTGTACGGGCAGGAGCTGACGCACATCCGCCAGCCGCGGCACTTGTCCTGGTCAACCAGCACGATACCGTCCTCTTCCCGCTTGTAGATCGAGCCGGAGGGGCAGGATGCGACGCAGGCCGGATTCAGGCAGTGGTTGCAAATACGCGGCAGGTACATGTGGAAAGTGTTTTCGAACTGCGCATACATCTGCTTCTGGATGTCGGCAAAGTTCGCATCCCGGGCGCGGCTCTCGAACTCGCCCGCCAGATCGTCTTCCCAGTTCGGGCCCCAGGTGACTTTTTCCATCCTGCTGCCGTCGATCTGCGAGCGCGGACGCGCAGTGGGCGCGGCTTCGGACAGCGGCGCGTTCTGCAGGTGCGCGTAGTCGAAGGTGAACGGCTCGTAGTAGTCGTCGATCTGCGGCAGATCCGGGTTGGCGAAAATGTTCAGCAGCTTCGACAGGCGGCTGCCGGACTTCAGCTCCAGCTTGCCGTCTTTCACTTCCCAGCCGCCTTTCCAGATTTCCTGGTTTTCCCACTGCTTGGGATAACCGATGCCGGGCTTGGATTCCACGTTGTTGAACCAGGCATACTCCATGCCCTTGCGGTTGGTCCAGACGTTCTTGCAAGTTACCGAGCAGGTATGACAGCCGATGCACTTGTCCAGGTTGAACACCAGTGCAAATTGTGCGCGGATTTTCATTCGTATCTCCTAAATTTCGATAATCTTTAACCGCCGGGGCGCGGAAGGCGCAGGGGATACCTTTCGTTTTCCCTCTTGCCTTCCTTCGCTGCTTCCGGCGCCTGGCGGTTTATCCCCTATCAGCGCGGGCCGATTCCCGGCGGGTTGAGTGCAGCTTCCCGCTCGGGGGTGAGTTCACGCTCCAGCCAGTCGATGCGCTCATCGTCCAGCTTGTGCAGAACGACATACTCGTCGCGCTGCGATCCCACCGTGCCGTAGTAGTTGAAGCTGTAGGAGAGCTGGGCATAGCCGCCGATCATGTGGGTCGGCTTCGGCACCACGCGGGTCACGCTGTTGAGAATGCCGCCGCGCTTGCCGGTGGAAGGCGAACCCGGCACGTTGATGATCTTCTCCTGAGCGTGGTACATGATCGCCATGCCGCGCGGGACGCGCTGAGAGACCACCACGCGCGCAACCGTGGCGCCGTTGGCGTTGATCGCCTCGACCCAGTCGTTGTCCTTCAGGCCGATGGATTTCGCCTCCGGCTCGGACACCCACACCGTGGGACCGCCGCGGAACAGGTTCAGCATCCGCAGATTGTCGTTGTAGGTGGAGTGGATGCCCCACTTCGAGTGCGGGGTGATCCAGTTCAGCACCAGATGCGGTTTCTTGCGCACGTTGTCCGGGATGGTGTTGTGCGCCTTGAGGTCAACCGGCGGACGGAAAGCGCAGAAGCCTTCGCCGAAGTCCAGCATCCATTCGTGATCCACGTAGAACTGCGCGCGACCGGTCAGCGTCCGGAACGGAATGTGCTCGTGAATGTTGGTGTAGCCGGCGTTGTAGCTTACCGTCTCGGACTCGATCCCGGACCAGGTCGGCGCCGTGATGATCTTGCGCGGCTGGGCCTGGATGTCGCGATAGGTGATCTTCTCCTCGTGCCGTCCGGCGTACAGATGGCTGTGGTCGATGCCGGTCTTCTTGGACAGCGCGTGCCAGGACTTGTGCGCCACCTCGCCGCAGGTTTCCGGCGCCATGCGCAGCACCGAGTCGCAGACGTAGATGTCTTCCTCCAGCGACGGCATGCCCTTGCTGATGCCTTCTTCCTTGATGGTGTAGTTGAGATGCTTGAGTTCTTCGTACTCCTGCTCGGTGTTCCAGTCGATGCCCTTGACGTTGTTGCCGAGCTTGACCATCAACGGCCCCAGCGCGGTGAACTTCTTGTAGGTGTTGGGGTAGTCGCGTTCCACCACCTTGAGCGCAGGGAGGGTCTTGCCGGGGATCGGCTCGCAGTCGCCTTTTTTCCAGTCCTTCACGCCGATAGCCTGTGCCAGCGCCATGGGCGAATCGTGCATCAGGGGAACCGGCACCAAGTCCTTGCGCGTGCCGAGGTGCTTCTCGGCCAGCCGGGAGAAGGTCTTGGCGATGTGCTTGAAGATCTGCCAGTCACTCTTCGACTGCCAGCCCGGGCTCACCGCTTCAGACAGCGGATGGACGAAGGGATGCATGTCGGTGGTATTGAGATCGTTCTTCTCGTACCAGGTCGCGGTCGGCAGGATGATGTCCGAGTACGCGCCAGTAGTATTCAGGCGGAAGTTGATGTCCACCAGCAGATCCAGCTTGCCGGTCGGGCCGTTCTCCACCCACTTGATCTCCTTCGACTCCTTGCCTTCCTTGCCTTCCTGCATCACGCCGTTCTGCGCGCCCAGCAGGTGCTTGAGGAAATACTCGTGGCCCTTGGCCGAGCAACCCAGCAGGTTGGCGCGCCAGACGAACAGGTTGCGCGGGAAGTTGACGGGATTGTCGATATCCTCCGACGAGAACGCGATTTCGCCGCCCTTCAGCTTCTCCACCATGTATTTGGCCACGCCGGCCTCATCGGTCGCGCCGGCCTTCTCGGCATCGGCCACGATGTCGATCGGGTTCTTGTTCCAGTGCGGCGCAGACGGCAGCCATCCCAAACGCTGCGAAACGACGTTGTAGTCGGCCAGCGAATAGCCCTTGTATTTGCCCTTGGCGGTCTCGGCCATCAACTCGTCGGCCTTCACCTTCTCGTAGCGCCACTGGTCGGTGTGGAAGTAGTAGAAGGTGGTACCGTTCATGGTGCGGCTCGGACGGTGCCAGTCGAGGCCGAAGGCGATCGGCGCCCAGCCGGCCTGCGGCCGCAGCTTCTCCTGGCCCACGTAGTGGGCCCAACCGCCGCCGGATTGACCGACGCAGCCGCAGATGTGCAGCATGTTCATGATGCCGCGGTAGTTCATGTCGTTGTGGAACCAGTGGTTGATCGCCGCGCCCAAGATCACCATGGACTTGCCGTGGGTCTTGGAGGCATTGTCGGCGAACTCGCGGCCGGTGCGGGTGATGTCGGCGCGCTTGACGCCGGTCACCTTCTCGGCCCAGGCCGGCGTGTAGGCGACATCCGCATCATCGTAGGACTTGGCCACGTTGGCGCCGCCCAGTCCGCGATCCAGGCCGTACTGCGCCAGCATCAGATCGAACACGGAAGTGATAAGCGCTTCTTCACCGCTGGCCAGCTTCAGCTTGCGCACCGGCACATTGCGGTACAGCGTGCCCTTCTCGCCCGGGTTGAAGTGCGGGAAGCCAACGGAAACCACATCGTCGCGGGAGTTGATGCAGCTGAGTTCCTGCGCGATTTCCTGCTGATTGGCGGCATTCTTCGGCAGGATGTTCCACTTGCCGTCTTCGCCCCAACGGAAGCCGACGGAGCCGTTCGGCACCACGAAGGACTTGGTCTTCTCGTCGTACACGACGGTTTTCCATTCGGGGTTGTTGGTCTGCCCCATGTTGTTGGCGAAGTCGGAGGCGCGCAGGAAGCGGTCGCTGACGTAGCCTTCGCCGTGCTTGCGCAGCATCACCTGCATCGGCATGTCGGTGTAGGTGCGGGCGTACTCGTTGAAATACGGATCCTGCTTCTCCAGATAGAATTCTTTCAGCGCGACATGGCCCATCGCCATGAACACGGCGGAATCGGTGCCCTGGCGCACCGGCATCCACAGGTCGGCGAACTTGACGAATTCGGCATAGTCCGGCGCCATGGACACCACTTTCGCGCCCTTGTAGCGCACTTCGGAATAGAAGTGGCAGTCCGGGGTGCGGGTCATCGGCAGGTTGGCGCCGCACACGATCAGGTAGGTGGAGTTGTACCAGTCGGCGGCTTCCGGCACGTCGGTTTGCTCGCCCCATACCTGCGGGCTGGACGGCGGCAGATCGCAGTACCAGTCGTAGAAGGACAGCGGCACGCCGCCGATCAGGGACAGATAGCGGGAGCCGGCCGCGTAGGAAATCATGGACATGGCCGGAATCGGCGAAAAGCCGATCACGCGGTCCGGGCCGTGTTTCTTGATGGTGTGGATGTTGGCGGCGGCGACGATTTCGGTGATCTCGTCCCAGTTGGTGCGGACGAAGCCGCCCAGGCCGCGCACTGCGGTGTATTTCTTGCGCTTCTCGGGATCAGCCTGAATGGCGGCCCAGGCTTCCACCGGGTCTTTGCCGTTGCGCCGCTCGGCGCGGTACAGATCGAGCAGGCGGCCGCGGATCATCGGATACTTCACCCGATGCGGGCTATAGAGGTACCAGGAGAACGAGGCACCACGCTGGCAGCCGCGCGGCTCGTGGTTCGGCATGTCGGTGCGGGTGCGCGGATAGTCGGTCTGCTGCATTTCGAAGGCCACCAGGCCGTTCTTGACGTGGATTTTCCAGCTGCAACCGCCGGTGCAGTTCACGCCGTGAGTGGAACGCACCACCTTGTCGTGCTGCCAGCGACGGCGATAGGCATCTTCCCACTGGCGGTCTTCGTTGGTAACGATGCCGTGCCCGTCGGAGAAGGTGTCCTGAACCTTGGTAAAGAATTTCAAGCGGTCGAGAAAATGACTCATTGTTTCTATCTCCTGTGAAAAATAACTTCCGTGCCACCCCGGATGGCATCCTTGATGACCACAGCGTTACGAGAATAGGCGCGCACCGGCCCCGTGCCAATTCTTCCGAAGTACAAACCCGCCGAGGAAAAAGAACTAGTCCTTTCGGGCAGTGGCACTACAGGCGCTATCCGCGCCGACCTCTACGCCCCTCTGGCACCAGCCCGTCACCATGCTTGCGCATGGTTCTTCATCTGGCCGCCAGCGAATAAATACCGTAACCCGCAAACAAAGCGCCAAAGACCAGGTTCAGGGGCCTCGTGCTTTCCGACGGGTTCGGCATGAACAGCGCATCTATGCGCATTGCCTCGGTGACCCTGCTACGAACAAAGGTAGCCGCAATCAGCACCAGTCCATAGAGAATTCCAGCCACATTGATAACAGTATTCAAATTGCTCACGAAAAACCAACCTCGATCCCGATTGCATGGATGGCAAAGAGGGGGAAGGCCGTCCGGCCTCCCCCCTCACCCTCCTACCGCATTACGCATGACTCAGGTCGATGCGTTTCATCTCCTGTTTCTCGGCTTCGGAGAGCTTGTCCCACCAGGTGCCGCCGGAGTTGCCATAGTCGAAGCGCTCCGCACCCTTGCGGGTGTAGTACCACCAGTTGATGAAGAACGCATAGACATAGAAGACCGCCACACCGATGAAGAACATGTTGGCGTTACCGGTACCCTCGATGGACTTGCCGATCAGCGACGTCCAGATGAACGGACCGAAGGCCGCCCATGCGCCGGTCCAGCCCAGCATCTGCGCGCCCTTCGCCGGAGAGTAGGCGAAGACGATCGGATACTGGCGGAAGGTCGCCGCGTTGTTGATACCCGACATCAGGAAGATCCACAGCATGCCCCACAGGAAGCCCTGGAACTGATCGACCCCGGTGGGCGTCAGATAGCCGCCGAACACCAGGAACAGGCAGCCGGCGATCTGGCCCAGCAGACACCAGAACATGCCCTTGCTACCGCCGATCTTGTCGAAGATCCCGCCAGTGAGCGCGCGCACCAGACCACCAATCAGCGGGCCAAGGAAGGCGTAGGCCAGCGGATCCGGCGCGCCGTCGAAGTTGCCGTAGATGGTCTTGATCATGATCGGGAAGGCAGCGGCAAAACCCGAAAACGAACCGAACGAAGCGATATAGGTCATCGTGCAGTTCCAGGTATGCGTACTCGCCCGGTTCTTGCTGCTCAGGATTTCGAACTGTCCTTTGAACCCGCGCGACGGCACGTTAATGCTCCTCAGGAACACCACGCACAGGACGAAGGCGATGATCAGGCAGGGGATATACCAGAATGCGGCGTTCTGCACCCAGATGGCCTTCTTCACCACGTTCTTGACGGCCACATCGGTGATGGCTCCCTCAGGGTTACGCGTGACGTCCACCTTGACACCCTTGGTCGGAATCACTTCAACGATCTTGCCGGCTTCGTCCTTCTTGACTTCCTGCTTGATGGGCTTGACCTTGTCGGTCTCCTTGAGAACGACATCCTTGAGAACGCCGTTTTCCTTCACGACAGTGATCGCCTCGGCAAGGTTGGCATCCTTGATCACCACATCCTTGACAATACCTGCTTCCTTGGTAACCGCGATCGCGCCCTTGATCGGCTCGCCCTTGGTGAACACTTGCGGGCCGCCGGCGACCGCGCCAAGCGCAGCGAAACCGATGATCCAGGGCGTCACGAACTGCACCACGCTCACCCCGAAATTGCCGACGCCGGCCTGAATGCCCAGCGCGAGCCCCTGCAGCCGTTTGGGAAAGAAGATGCTGGTGGAAGGCATGTAGGAGGAAAAGTCTCCGCCGCCCATACCGGTGAGGAAGGCAATGATCATGAAGGTGCTCCAGGGCGTGTTCAGATCCTGAACCGCGAAGCCCAGCCAGATCATGGGAATCACTTTGATGATGGTCGCGATGCTGACCACCGGGCGGGTGCCGAGCACGGGAATGAAGTTGGAATGCACCAGCCGCAAAATGCCGGATGCGAGACCGGGCATCGCCGCAAGCCAGAAAAGCTCCATGGTGGTGAATTTGAAGCCGATAGCCGGCAGCCGCACCACCACCGCGCTCATCACGAACCAGGTCGCAAACGAGAACAGCAGCGAAAACGTGGTGATGCCGCATGTGCGCCATGCAATCGCGCTGCCGGTCTCTTCCCAGAACTTCGGATCTTCCGGCTCCCATCTTGGCAATTTTGACATAATTAAAATTCCCTTTTTTCTAAAAGTGTTAACAAACCCGAGTAAAACCCAAACCCTATTCCATTGCGTCCGCCGCAACTGCCGTTTTCGGCGCCCGCGCATCTGCTGCCCGCATCTCGGTCCAGTACATCCACATCAGGGACACCCATACGATCCCCCACATCAGCATGAACGCGGAGGAGCGGATTCCGGTCAGATCCACCAGCGCGCCGAACATGATCGGCAGCAGGAAGCCGCCCATGCCGCCCGCCAGGCCCACCACACCGGAAACCACGCCGATATTGCCGGGGTAGTCATCAGAGATGTACTTGAAAACCGAGGCCTTGCCGATCGCGAATGCGATGCCCAGAGTGAACATGATGATGGTGAAAAGGGTCGGACCGAGCCCCAGCTGGAACGTGACCGGGCCGGTTACGGTTTTGATGGTGAATTCGGTCTGCGGATAGGACAGCAGGAACAGACAGGCCAGCGAGACCACCATCACCCACCAGGTGATGGTATGCGCCCCGAACCTGTCGGAAAAATAGCCGCCCACAGCGCGCAGCACCCCTCCGGGCACGCTGAAGGCGGCAGCCAGGAACGCCGCCGTCTTGAGGTCGAAGCCGTATTCGCTGACGTAGTACTTGGTCATCCACAGGGCCAGTGCCACGTAGCCGCCGAAGACGATGGAATAATACTGGCTGTACTTCCACACCTTGGGGTCCTTCAGTGCGGCCAACTGCTCCTTCACGGTCACCGTCGAAGACACCTTGTGAGCAGGGTCGGAATAGGTGAAGAACCAGAACGCGATCGCCGTGACCAACATGAGCACGGCATATATCTGCGGCACCATCGCCCAGCCGTAAGCCACCACGATGCTTGGGGCCACCAGCTTGGTTACCGCCGCCCCGGTGTTACCCGCGCCGAAAATGCCCATCGCCAGGCCCTGCTGGCTCTTCGGGAACCAGCGCGCACAGTAGGCGATGCCCACCGTGAACGCGCCGCCGGCAACGCCGACGAACAGCCCGGTGACGAGGTAGTGCCAATATTCGGTGCCGAGCGAGATGAGGTAGATCGGAATGACCGTCGAGAGCATCAGGATGAAGAATACCGGCCGGCCGCCGAACTTGTCGGTCAGCATGCCGAGCGGCAAACGGATCAGGGAACCGGTAAGCACCGGCGTGGCGATCAGGAGACCGAACTGCGTTTCGTTGAGATTCAACGCCTTCTTGATCGGGATACCGATCACCGCGAACATCATCCAGATCATAAAGCACACCGTAAATGCCAGCGTACTCCAGATCACCACCGACCACGCCTTGTATTTTTGCGATGCCATACGTGCCCCCCAGATCTACTATTAAGCAGCGATATCGGCAGGATAATTTCGGATCGAAATGTCTGCTATTCCCCTGATGGCGGATTTATTACCTGCACAAGTAGGATAGGCAGTCCGTCGAAGGGAGTATCGATACAGCGAACCCAATCGAAAAGAACTAGTTCTTTTGGTGGATCACTGACTTTCTTTTGGCACCAGCCCGTGTTCGATCGCGTATACCGCAACCTGGACGCGGCTGGCGAGGTGAAGCTTCTTGAAAATATTCTGGACGTGAATCTTGACCGTGCTTTCCGCCACATTCAGCGCATTGGCGATTTCCTTGTTCGAGGCACCCCTGGCAAGAAGGACGGCGATTTCCTTTTCGCGCGGGCTGAGCTTCTCCTTGTCCGCCGGCGCGGCGGACTCCTGCGCTTGGGCCAGTCCCTCCCTGGTCATGGAACGGAACCCCTGCACCAGCTTGCCGGTCATTTGGGCCGCCACTACCGCCTCGCCGTTCGCAGTCCGCCGGATGGCATCCAGCAGAAAATCGGTTTCCACATTCTTGAGGAGATAGCCGCGTGCCCCGGCGCGCAGCGTCTCGAACAGATCCTGCGCATCCTCGGACACGGTCAGCATCAGCACATGCGCATCCGGCACCTCTTCGACGATGAGTTGCGCCGCCTCGCGGCCGGATACGCCGGGCATGTGGAGGTCGAGCAGCACCACATCCGGCTTCAGCGATTTGGCGCGTTTCACGCCTTCCAGCCCATTGCCGGCCTCGCCCACCACCTCAAAGCCCTGCTGCCGCGACAGCAGGGCCTTGATGCCGCTGCGGAACAGGGTGTGGTCGTCCACGATCAATACCCGGATTGGCTTCACGCCGCCTTCATCTTCGATTCTCATGCCGCTTCCATCTGAACCCTGGGCAGGGAGAGGCGCACCACTGTACCCCTGCCCGGCGTGCTGTTGATCTCGAATACCCCCCCGATGCGATGCGCCCGCTCCTTCATGATCTTCAGCCCCACGTGCGTTTCGGCCCTGTCGCCGACATCGTCTGGATCGAACCCCCTGCCATTGTCGCACACCGTAATGTTGTACGCCCCGTCGCGATTTGTTTCGACTTCGACCCGCGTGGCGCCGGAATGCTTGCGGACGTTGGACAGCGCTTCCTGCACGATGTGCAGCACCTGGATTTCGAACTCCGGCGCCAGCGGGATGCCGGTGCCGGATTGGCGGAAGGAAGTGGCGACGCCGGTCTGCCCCTCGAATTTTTCCAGGGCGCTCTTGATCGCGCTTTCCAGATCGGCCTGGTGAACCCGGGTCCGGAAATGCACCAGCAATTCGCGCACGTCGTCATAGCTTTCCTGTATGCCCTCCCTGATCTGGGCCAGCCCCTCCATCGCCTCCTCGATGTTGGCGCGCTTGAGGGAATCCTGCAAAAGCTGCGCCTGGATGTTGAGGAATGCCAGCGCCTGGGCGATGCTGTCGTGCAGCTCCTGCGCCAGCAGGTTGCGCTCCTCGGACACGGCCATTTCCTTCTCGCGCGAGACCAGCCGCTGATTCTCGATCGCCACCCCGAGATGCTGCCCCAGGGTTTCCATAAGCTGCGTTTCGTGGGCATTGAAACTGCGCCCTTCATAAAAATACAGATTGAAGATGCCGATCACCTGCTTTTTCGCCCGGATAGTGAACGCCGACACCACCTGGTAGCCTTCGCGCCTGCAATTGTACAAAAGCGGGCGCATCGCCGGCTGGTTGAAGTTCCAGAAGACCGGCACGCCTTCCTGCGCCGCCCCGCCGCACAGGCACTGCCCCATGTCGAGGCACGCTTCATCCCTGGCGAAATTGGCAGACATCCCGTCGAAAGCCACCAGGTGAATCTTCTGGGTATTCGGGTCGATCAGCCGCACCGCACCGCCCTGGGCGCCCAGGGCGCGCATCATCCTCCTCATGAACCCATGGCACAGCTCTTCGACCGAGGAAGGCTCGTTGAGGAAAGTGGTCGTTTCGTACAGCAGAGCCAGCTCCCTGTTTTTCCCTTCCAGGCTCCGGGTCTTGGCCTCCACCCTCTGCTCCATAGTGGAATAGAGGTCTTCCAGGTTGTTGGCCATCTGATTGAAGCCGACCGCCAGTTCGCCGAACTCGTCCCTGCTTTCGACCGGCAGGCGGACGCTGAAATCCTCGGCGGCCATGCGTTTGATGCCGTCCTGCAGCTTCATCACCGGCTGAATGATCAGCAGGTACATGAGATAGATCAGCAGGATGGTACCGGCGAGCGCCAGCGCGATCAGCCCCAGCTGGATCGTGCGCAGCAGGCTGGTTTTATGAAAGTTGTCGCGTTCGATCAACAGCACCAGCTCATTTACCACCTTGACGAAGCTCTCGACCTCCGGCTGGTACGCCGCCATCAGGCGCTTCTGCCGCGCCCGGTCGGAGCTGTTCTGTATCTCTTCGAGCAAGGGTTTGATCCGGTATTGCCAGTGCTGCTGCAGCTCGGCCATCTGGGCTTGAACCTGCTTGTTCTTCGGGAGGAACAGCGGCCGGCTTGGATCGCCCTGCTCCAGCCCCTTCAGTGTCTGCTCGAACAAGGCCACTTCCCGGCGAAGCTCCTCCCGCATCACCGCCTTGGGCGTCTCGCCGTGCACTGCCTGCGACAGCAGGAACGCCATCCGGTAGGATCGCATGCGCTCGCTTCCCGCATCGTTGATCGCGGCCGCGCCCCCCTCGAACTGCCAGGATACGACCAGCGTCATGCCGATGGCGGTCATCGCCAAGAGGAAAAACGCCACCAGAATCCCGACGATCTTGTTGCCGAGCTTGTCGAAAAATCTCTTCACCATGAGGCAGCTCGCTAAAATCTTTTAAGAATGGTCGTTTCCCCGATTCCGACCGCAAGAATAGACAGCATTATCCCAAATTTTATCCGTTGCGGGCGGATTTACGCCTCCGGGATTCGCTGCTACAGACGTTCCCGCAGGATTCCGCCCACCTCCGCGTCGGTGAGGACGATGGGGTTGGTTTTCATGCTGCTGCCACGGCAGTTCGCCACGACGGAAGCGATGTCGGCCGCCTCCATGCCGTATGCGCCCAACCCCGGTAGCCTCAGGCACCGCACCCACTCGGCCAGAGCCTCAAGCAGCGCCGTCCGCGCCTGCGCATCGCCCAACCCCGGCTCCCCCGCCACCAACCGGCCGGCCCGGGCATATTTTTCCAGGGCCGGGTTGGCCGGCTCTCTTTGCTCCATGGCCTCGATGTTGGCCCTGCTTGCCGCCGCCACCAGCGTGCCGCAGGCCACGCCGTGGGGAACGGGAAAGAACGCCCCCAGCGGCGCGGCCAAGCCATGCACCGAGCCGAGCCCGGCCTGGGCGAGCGTCATGCCGGACAGCAGTGCGGCGTAGGCCATTTTCTCGCGCCCCTGCGGTGCCCCGTCCCCGCTGTCGTACCATGCCACCAGCCCGTCGCGAACCGCCGCCAGGCCGCTCAAGGCAAGCGCATCGGTAAACGGGTTGGCTCTGGCAGAGACATAGGATTCCAGCAACTGGGTAAACGCATCCATGCCGTTGGCCGCGATCAGCTCCGGCGGGCAAGTTGCGAGCAGATCGGGATCCACTACCGCATACTGCGGCACCAGTTGCTCGTCGCGGAAGGATTTCTTGAAACCGCCCTTGCCCCGCACGCTCAATACGGCGTTCTTGGTCGCCTCCGAGCCGGTGCCGGCGGTAGTCGGAACCGCGATATAAGGTGTGGCCGGGCCGGCATAAGGCCGCTCCGGCCCCACCCCTTCCAGGTGGTCCATCACCGAATTGCCGGGCCCGAGGAGGCCGGCGATGGCCTTGGCGGCGTCCAGCACGCTGCCGCCGCCGATGCCGAGCACCACCTCGATCTCTGTGCCCCGAAACCGCTGCACCGCCTCATCTACCAGTTGCGGGGAAGGTTCGCCGGCCACCCTCAGTTCCTGCCAAGCAATGCCGCGCTGCTGCATTGCCGCGACCAGCCATGACCAGCGCGCAGTTTCGCGAAACGACTTGCCGCCTGTAACCACCAGCACCCGCCTGCCGAATCGCAGCAGGATGGAGGGAAGCCTGTCGAACATGCCCGGGCCGAATTCGACACGGGGCAAGCGTGAAATCAGAAAGGGGGCGTCATGCGTCATGAAATGAGTTCCGGGAAGAGCCGAAATGAACCTAGAAAAAGCGGTTCGGCCACGAATGACACGAATGTTCACGAATAATCATGATGTTACTCATGGGGCCGTGCTCGCCTGGATGGTATGCTGCAAATCGGCCGCACTTCGTTGTTCTTATTCGTGTCATTCGCGGCCAAATGCCGTTTTTAGGATGAATTGCCCCAATTGCCTACCCCTCGACGGAGGCTCGTGGATTTGGTGGCTCGAAAAAGGCTCATAAAAAAGACCCGAACGGTTTCCCGAACGGGTCTGTTAACGTAGTGCGAAGGAGAATCAGAAATCTGGTGGAGGCGGGGGGAATCGAACCCCCGTCCGCAAGCCCTCTACAGGCAGTTCTACATACTTAGTCCGGTTGTTTGGCTTTAACCCGGATCACGCCAGCCGAACAGGCTTGATTCAGGCGAGTTGCCTTAAGTTTAATATCGGTTCAAGCAACCCGGACCGACACGAGTCTCTATGAATGACTCCGCTCTTTCCACCTTGCGGCTTCAAGCCGGCCTAGAGACCAACCGGTGCGGAGTCTGGCCGGTTAAGCGGCCAGAGCGTAGTTTTCGTCGTTTGCGACTATTGGTTTTCAGCGGTTTTACAAGGTGGCTGAACCTTGGTATGCCCTACTCTGCTTTGCAACCCACGTCGAAACCGGGTCGCCCCCATACTGCATCGGACTTTCATCCAGCCGGAAAAGTTCCCGGTCTGTTGCAGTATTGTTTCACTTTATGCCCACCAACCGCAAAAAGCAATTTCATTTTCATGATAGCGAACAAATATATTTATGACAAGCTCGTCTTGAATTCCTGATTTTACTCAAGCCAGATATCCCAGAATACCCTCCGGCGCTTCAACCAGGCCGTGCGCCCGCCACGTCTCCGGCCGGTCATCCGGGCCCAGGTAGCCATACCCCGCGATAATCACACACATCCCCGCCGCCAGGGCGGCTTCCACGTCGCGCTCGGCATCGCCGACATAGAGGCAGGCTTCGGGCTCCACCCCGATTTCGCCGCTGGCGCACAGCAGCGGCTCGGGGTGGGGCTTGGCGTTGGCGCAGGAGTCGCCGCTGACGATGCAGCCCGAACGCTCGCTCAGCCCCAGTTGTTCAAGCAGCGGTACGGTAAAGCGCGCCGGCTTGTTGGTCACCACCCCCCAGCGGACGCCCCGCCGCTCCAGCGTCTCGAGCAGTTCGGGAATGCCGGGAAACAGGCGGGTATGGCGGCAGATATTGTCGGCGTAAAGCTTCAGGTATTCCTCGCGCATGGCCGGGAAGCTTTTGTCCTGCGGCGCGAGATTGAAGCCGATGCCGAGCAGACCGCGCGTGCCGTGGGAAGCATAAGGACGGATGATTTCCGGCGCCAGGGGCGGCAGCCCGTGCCGCCCGCGCTGCTGGTTGAGCGCGTAGCCCAGATCGGGCGCGGTGTCGGCGAGCGTACCGTCGAGATCGAACAGAACTGCCTTGATCATTAAGCTTCGCGCTGACAGCCCACCAGATAGTTGACGCTCGTATCCCGCCCGAGGGAATAGGCCTTGGAAAAGGGATCGTAGCTCATGCCGACGACGTCCCGCACTTCGAGGCCGGCTTGGCGGCAGTAGCGCGCCAACTCCGCCGGCTTGATAAATTTGGCGTAGTCGTGGGTGCCGCGTGGCAGCAGCTTGAGCAGGTATTCCGCGCCGATGATTGCGAACAGATAGGATTTGATGTTGCGGTTGAGGGTGGAAAAGAAAACATGGCCGCCGGGTTTGACCAGTTCGGCACAGGCGCGGATGGTGCTGGCCGGATCCGGTACATGCTCCAGCATTTCCATGCAGGTGACGATGTCGTAGCCATCCGCCTCGGTCTTGGCAAGATCTTCCACGGCAGTGAGGCGGTAGTCCACCTTGAGGCCGCTCTCGAACAGGTGCAGCTTGGCCACCTTGAGCGCCTTTTCGCCCAGGTCGATGCCGGTCACGGCCGCGCCGCGCGAGGCCATGCTTTCGGACAGAATGCCGCCGCCGCAGCCGACATCCAGCACCTTCTTACCCGCCAGCCCGGCGCTCCGGTCGATGTAATCCAGCCGCAGCGGGTTGATGTCGTGCAGCGGTTTGAATTCGCTGTTCGGATCCCACCACCGGTGCGCGAGCTGGGCGAACTTGTCGAGCTCCTGTTGATCGGCGTTCAGGTTTGCATTCTGTTCAGTCATTGTTCAGCTATCCATTCGGTCGCGCCAGTAAGCCGCCCGCGCGACCAGTTCCTGTTGATCAAGCGTTGTCAGGACACGGTTGTCGAGGAGACGTTCGCCGTTCACCCAGACATCCGTCACATGCTCGCGCCCGGCGGCGTAAACCAGGTGCGAAACGACATCATAACACGGCGAGGTTTCCAGGCCGGACAGGCTGACCGCGGCGATATCCGCCGCCTTGCCGGGTGCCAGCGAGCCGGTGACATCATCCAGCCCCAGCGCCCGCGCCGCATTGATGGTCGCCATCTCCAACGCCAGATGGGCCGGCAGCGCGTCCGCCCTGCCGCTCGCACCTTTGGCCAGCAGCGCAGCGAGCCGCATCTCGCCGAGCACATCGAGCCGGTTGTTGCTGGCGGCGCCGTCGCTGCCGATGCCGATATTGACGCCCGCCTCCAGCATGGCGACAATCGGCGCAATCCCGCTTGCCAGCTTGAGATTCGACGCCGGGCAGTGGGCAACATGGCAGCCCTGCTGCACCAGGGTCGCGACCTCTCCGGGTTCCAGGTGAACGGCGTGAACCGCCAGAAGGTTGGGGCCGAGCAGGCCCAGGCTCCGCAGGCGCTCGATCGGGCGCACTCCATGCTGCGCCAGACTCTGCCCGATCTCGTCTGCGGTTTCGTGCAAATGGAGGTGGATGGGCAGATCCAGTTGCTCGGCATAGGTCAAAACCTTGGCGAAGGTCTTGTCGCCAACCGTGTACGGCGCGTGCGGCGCCATGCAGAACCGCAGCAGCGGCTCGCCGCCATACTGGTCACGCAGGGCCAGTCCCTTGCGGAGGTAGTCGTCCGCATCGCTGGCGTAGGGAGTGGGGAAATCGACCACGATCATTCCCACCGCGGCGCGCATTTTCGCGGCCAGCGCGGCCTCGGCCGCGGCCTCCGGGAAAAAGTACATATCGTTGAAACAGGTCACGCCGCCCCTGAGCATCTCGGCGCAGGCCAGCGACGTTCCGCTGCGCACGAAATCCGCCGACATGTGGCGGCTTTCGGCCGGCCAGATATGCTCCTTCAGCCATTCCATCAGCGGCAGATCGTCCGCCAGCCCGCGCAGCAGGGTCATCGCCGCATGGGTGTGCAAGTTGATCAAGCCCGGGATCAAGACATGCTCCCTGAGCACGGCATGCACCCCGGCTTCGTAACGAGTGTGCGCTTCCTCGGTAGGAAGGATATCCACGATCCTGCCGCCGGCGACGGCAATGCTGTGTTGCGCGAGGACACGCCGCGCGGGCTCCACCGGCACGATCCAGCGAGCATCAATCAGGGTGTCAACAATTGTCGTCATCGGCTTCTCTTTCTGCCGGGCAAAAAAAAGCCCCGCACATTCAGGCGGGGCTGATTTTACGTCCATTCCCTATTTCTGGGTAGGCCGCTGCACCTTGACTTCGACCACCACACGGCGGTTGGGCTGGAGGCAGTCCACCAGTTTTTTGTTGGTCCGGAATTCCCTGCCCTTGATTTCCTTGCATGACACCACCGGCTCCGACTCGCCCTTGGCAGCCGTCTCGATGCGGTTTGCATCGACGCCCTGGGTCACCAGGTAGGCCTTGACGGCGTCGGCGCGGCGCTGCGACAGCTTCATGTTGTAGGCCTCGGTGCCAATGCGGTCGGCGTGGCCGGTGAGCAGGACGATCTCGACCTGCGGAAACTGTTTCATCTTGGCCACGACTTCCTCATCCAGGATTTTTTTGCCATCCGGACGAACCACCGACTTGTCGAAATCAAACAGGGTTTCCGCCTGAAGCGTCACTTTTTCAAACGCGGGTTTCTCCGGCCCCATCACGGGGGCGGGGGCGGGAGCAGGTGCCGGCGCGGCCTTCCTGGGCTCTTCCTTCTTGACCAGATCCGGATCGCATTCGGCAATGGCCAGTGCCGGCGTCCAGTAACCGGTGCGCCAGCACTGGCCATAGCTGTTCCTCACCACCTCGCCGCGCGAATCGACCAGGTAGCCGGATTTATCCACCTTGTCCGCCGCCGTCGCGGCACCGGCCAGCAGCGCCCAGACCGCAGCAGCAACGACGATTCTTGCCATCCGTAAAGCTTTCATTGTTGTTCTCCTTAAGGAGGTTGAAAATTAGGCACTTGATTCATTATACAAATGTTGAGACCTGTTTCTCCCCAAAAAGATTCCCGGCGGCGCGTCTCCTGCCGCAACGACGCTGGCCCGGCAGCCAAAGCCGGCATCCAAAGTGTGGTGAAGGCCGTTCTTCCATGCTAGAATTGCTAATTTTGCTTCCTTATTTCAATCAATTAGACGGTTAACCCTATGATGGACCAGTTCGCCAGAGAGACGCTCCCAGTCAGCCTCGAAGAAGAAATGCGCCGCTCCTATCTCGATTACGCCATGAGCGTGATCGTCGGACGCGCGCTGCCGGACGTGCGCGACGGTCTCAAGCCGGTGCACCGGCGCGTGCTTTACGCCATGCACGAGCTTTCCAACGACTGGAACAAGGCTTACAAGAAATCCGCGCGCATCGTCGGCGACGTCATCGGTAAATATCACCCTCATGGCGACACCGCGGTCTACGACACCATCGTCCGCATGGCGCAGAATTTCTCGTTGCGCTATCCGCTGGTGGACGGCCAGGGCAACTTCGGTTCGGTGGACGGCGACAACGCGGCGGCAATGCGCTACACCGAAATCCGCATGGCGCGCATTGCGCACGAACTGCTGGCGGACATCGACAAGGAAACCGTCGATTTCGGCCCGAACTACGACGGCTCCGAATTGGAGCCGCTGATCCTTCCGGCCAGGATACCCAATCTGCTGATCAACGGCAGTTCGGGCATCGCCGTCGGCATGGCGACCAACATTCCGCCGCACAACCTGAACGAGGTGGTGGACGCCTGCTTGAAGCTGCTCGCCGAACCCGAAACCGGCATCGACGAGCTGATCGGGATCGTTCCGGCGCCGGACTTCCCCACCGCCGGCCTCATCTACGGCACCGGCGGCGTCAAGGAAGGCTACCGCACCGGGCGCGGCCGCGTGGTGATGCGCGCCCGCACGCACTTCGAGGATCTGGACAAGGCGGGCGGGCGGCAGGCGATCATCGTCGACGAGCTGCCCTACCAGGTCAACAAAAAAAACCTGCTGGAAAAAATCGCCGAATTGGTGCGTGAAAAGAAGATCGAAGGAATTTCCGATCTGCGCGACGAGTCGGACAAGTCCGGCATGAGGGTGTACATCGAGCTGAAGCGCGGCGAATCGCCCGAGGTGGTGCTCAACAACCTATACAAGCACACCCAGTTGCAGGATACCTTCGGCATGAACATGGTGGCCTTGGTGGACGGGCAGCCGCGCCTGCTGAACCTCAAGCAGATGCTGGAGGCATTCCTGCGCCACCGCCGCGAAGTAGTGACGCGCCGCACCGTGTTCGAGCTCAGGAAGGCGCGCGACCGCGGCCACATCCTGGAAGGCCTCGCGGTGGCGCTGTCCAACGTGGACGAAGTAATCGCCCTGATCAAGGCGGCGCCCACCCCGGCCGTCGCCAAGGAAGGCCTGATGGGACGCGCCTGGCGCTCGCCGCTGGTGGAGGAAATGCTTGCCCGCGCCGCCGCGGAAGCTTCGCGCCCGGAAGGACTGGCGCCGGAATTCGGCCTGTCCGGCCAGGGCTACCGCCTGTCGGAAGCACAGGCGCAGGCGATCCTGGAACTGCGCCTGCAGCGCCTGACCGGCCTGGAGCAGGAGAAGATCGTATCCGAATACAAGGAGGTGATGGACAAGATCGCCGACCTGCTGGATATCCTCGCCAAGCCGGCGCGCGTGACCGGGATCATCGCCCAGGAGCTCACCGCCATCAAGCTGCAGTTCGGCGACAAGCGCCGCAGCGAAATCGTCGAGCACGCGCAGGATCTCTCCCTGGAAGACCTGATCGCGCCGCAGGACATGGTGGTGACGCTGTCGCACTCCGGCTACATCAAGTCCCAGCCGCTCTACGACTATCGCGCGCAGAAGCGCGGCGGGCGCGGCAAGCAGGCGGCGGCGACAAAGGAAGATGACTTCATCGAGAAGCTGTTCATCGCCAACACTCACGACTACATCCTGTGCTTCTCCAACCGCGGCCGGGTCTACTGGATCAAGGTATACGAAGTGCCGCAGGGCAGCCGCACCAGCCGCGGCAAGCCGATCGTGAACATGCTGGCGATGGAGGAAGGCGAGAAGATCAACGCCATCCTGCCGATCAAGGAATTCGACGAGAACCACTTCGTGTTTATGGCCACGGCCAGCGGCGTCGTCAAGAAAACGCCGCTGTCCGAATTTTCCCGCCCGATGCGCAGGGGCATCATTGCCGTCAACCTGGACGATGGCGACTATCTGATCGGGGTGGCAATCACTGACGGAAAACACGACGTCATGCTGTTCTCCAACGGCGGCAAGGCGGTGCGCTTCGACGAGAACGACGTGCGCGCGACCGGCCGGGCCTCGCGCGGCGTGATCGGCATGCGGCTGGCCGCCGGCCAGAAAGTGATCTCCCTGCTGGTGGCGGAAAACGAGCAGCAGTCGGTGCTGACGGCAACCGAAAACGGCTACGGCAAGCGCACCCCGATCGTCGAATACACCCGCCACGGCCGCGGCACCCAGGGCATGATCGCGATCCAGACCAGCGAGCGCAACGGCAAGGTGGTGTCCGCCACGCTGGTTGAGGAGAAGGACGAGATCATGCTGATCACCACCGGCGGCGTGCTGATCCGCACCCGCGTCAAGGAAATCCGCGAAATGGGCCGCGCCACCCAGGGTGTCACGCTGATCAACCTGGACGAGGGCGAGAAGCTGGTTGGGCTGGAAAAAGTAGTGGAAACGGAAGAGGAGTAATTTTCTAGAAAACCGGAATAGACAGGATTTACAGGATTTTTCAGGATTTACAGGATTCGGGCTGGAAACCGCATTTTAGCTACGGATTTACACGGATGTTTATGGATAGGCGCCAACCTTGTCACGGCAAGCAGGCAGGTGAGATTCGAGCCGTGTCATATACAAAAAACCCGTATCCTAAATCCAGGTTCATTCGCGGCCACACGGGTTTTCACGATTCAATCGGAATCCTGTAAATCCTGAAAAATCCTGTTAATCCTGTCCATTGAATTTAAAAAGGGATTCAGCAAATGGAACGCATATACAACTTTAGCGCCGGGCCGGCAATGCTGCCGCAGGAAGTTCTGGAGCAGGCGCGCGACGAAATGCTCAACTGGCAGGGCAGCGGCATGTCGGTGATGGAAATGAGCCACCGCGGCAAGGAATTCATGGGCATCGCCGCCCAGGCCGAGGCCGATCTGCGCGAGCTGATGGCCATTCCCGCCAGTTACAAGGTGCTGTTCCTGCAGGGCGGCGCCTCCAGCCAGTTCGCCATGATCCCGATGAATCTGCTGCGCGGCAAGACCGCGGCCGATTACGTCAACACCGGCGAGTGGTCGAAGAAGGCGATCAAGGAAGCGAAGAAATACTGCACGGTAAACGTCGCCGCGACTTCCGAGGACGCCAATTTCAGCTACGCGCCGGCGCAGGACAAGTGGAAGCTGAACCAGGATGCGGCCTACGTCCACTACACGCCGAACGAAACCATCGGCGGGGTGGAATTCAACTGGGTACCGGACACCGGCAGCGTGCCGCTGGTGGCGGACATGTCCTCCAACATTCTGTCGCGCCCGGTCGATGTTTCCAAGTACGGCCTGATCTATGCCGGCGCGCAGAAGAACGTCGGCCCCGCCGGCCTGACCATCGTCATCGTGCGCGAAGACCTGATCGGCCAGACCATCGCCGGCACGCCGACCATGTTCGACTACAAGATCCATGCCGACAACGAATCCATGTACAACACCCCGCCCACCTACGCGATCTACGTTGCCGGGCTGGTGTTCAAGCTGCTCAAGCGCAACGGCGGACTGGCGAAGATGGAAGAGCGCAACATCGCCAAGGCCAAGCTCCTGTACGACTACCTCGACAGCACCGGCTTCTATGCCTGCCCGACGGCGAAGGAAAACCGCTCGCGCATGAACGTGCCGTTCACCCTGAAGGATGCAGCGCTGGACGAGGAGTTCCTCAAGGGCGCCAAGGCGCGCGGGCTGGTGCAGCTCAAGGGGCACCGCTCCGTCGGCGGGATGCGCGCGTCGATCTACAACGCCATGCCGGCGGAAGGCGTGAAAGCGCTGGTCGAATACATGAAAGAATTCGAGAAGAAAAATGGCTAAGCAATTCAAGATTCAGACTCTGAACGCGATCTCCCCGCTCGGCCTTGCCCGGCTGCCGAAAAGCTACGCCGTGGGCAACGACATCGGCGAGCCCGATGCGATCCTGGTGCGCTCGCACAATATGCACGACATGGACATCCCGACTTCGGTCAAGGCCATCGGCCGCGCCGGCGCGGGCACCAACAACATCCCGGTGAAGGCGATGAGCGCCCGCGGCGTGCCGGTATTCAACGCGCCGGGCGCCAACGCCAACGCGGTGAAGGAACTGGTCATCGCCGGCATGCTGATGGCGGCGCGCAACATCGGCCCGGCGCTCAAGTTCGTCGAAGGGCTGGAAGGCGACGACGCCGAACTGCACAAGAAAGTCGAAGCCGGCAAGAAGCATTTTGCCGGCATCGAACTACCCAACCGCACCCTGGGCATCATCGGCCTGGGCGCGATCGGCGGCATGGTGGCCGACGCGGCGCTCAAGCTCGGCATGAATGTCCTGGGCTACGACCCGGAGATCACCGTGGAAGCCGCCTGGCGTCTGTCGTCCCAGGTAAAAAAGGCGAAGAGCGTCGAGGAAGTGGTGAAGAACAGCGATTTCATCACCCTCCACGTGCCGTTGATCGACGCCACCCGCGGCCTGATCAACGCCGACCGTATGGCGCTGATGAAGGACGGCGCCGTACTGCTCAATTTCGCGCGCGAGGGCATCATCGACGAGGAAGCCGTGCTGGCTGGCCTGGCAAGCAAGAAGCTGCGCGCCTACGTGTGCGACTTCCCGACCGCCAAGATGAAAAACGCGGCGCGCGTGGTGGCGCTGCCGCATCTGGGCGCCTCCACCGAAGAAGCCGAGGAGAACTGCGCGGTGATGGTGGCGGAGCAGGTGCGCGACTATCTGGAACACGGCACCATCCTCAATTCGGTCAATTTCCCCAACGTCCAGATGGACCGGGAATCGCCCTACCGCATCGCCATCGCCAACGCCAACGTGCCCAACATGGTGGGCCAGATTTCCACCGCCATGGCGCAGGCCGGCCTCAACATCCACAACATGGTCAACAAGTCCAAGGGCGACATGGCCTACACCCTGGTGGACGTGGACAGCGCCGTGCCGCAGCCGGTGATCGACCAGATCGCCGCAATCTCCGGCGTGCTGATGGTACGGACGCTGCCCGCCGCGGGCTGACTTTCACCAATGAACAACGACGCGCTGCAGCGGCACCGGGCGAGCATCGACGCCATCGACGACGAGATCCTCAAGCTCGTCAGCGAGCGCGCCAGGCACGCCCAGGCCATCGGCCGGCTGAAGAACGGAACGGTGTACCGCCCCGAGCGCGAAGCCCAGGTACTGCGCCGCATCAAGGAGGCCAATCCCGGCCCCTTGTCCGGAGAAACGGTGGCGCGCCTGTTCCGCGAGATCATGTCGGCCTGCCTCGCACTGGAAAAACCGCTCGCCGTCGCCTATCTCGGCCCGCAGGGCACCTTCACCCAGGCGGCCGCGATCAAGCATTTCGGCCATGCCGCGCAGACTGAACCGTGCGCTTCCATCGACGAGGTGTTCCGCCAGGTGGAGGCGGGCATGACCGACTACGGCGTGGTGCCGGTCGAAAATTCCACCGAAGGCATGGTGAGCCGCACGCTCGACCTCCTGCTGCAGTCGCCGCTCAGCATCTGCGGCGAGGTGGAACTCCGCGTGCACCAGTTCCTCCTGCGCAAGAGCGGCGGGCTGGACGGCATCCGCAAGGTCTATTCCCACGCCCAGTCCATCGCCCAGTGCCATGAATGGCTGAACAAGAATCTGCCGGAAGCGGAACGGGTGCAGGTGTCGAGCAATGCCGAGGCTGCGCGGCTTGCGGCGGCAGACGAAACCAGCGCTGCCATTGCCGGCGAAATGGCGGGGGAACAGTATGCGCTGGCCGCGGTCGCCAGGAACATCGAGGACGACCCCAACAACACCACCCGTTTCCTAGTGCTCGGCTGCCATGATGTAGCACCGTCCGGGCATGACAAGACCTCGCTGGTGTTCGCCGCCAAGAATCGCCCCGGTGCGGTTTACGGCCTTCTCGCCCCGCTGGCGCGGCACGGTGTTTCCATGACCAAGCTGGAATCGCGCCCCTCGCGCACCGGCCTGTGGGAGTATGTGTTCTTCGCGGACGTGGAAGGCCACCGGCAGGATTCTGCCGTGGCCCAGGCGCTGGCCGGACTGCAGGAGCAGGCGGCGTTTTTGAAGGTGCTGGGGTCGTATCCGTCAGCGGTACTTTGAGGAGGGAAGCGTGAGCCCAACAGCCGGCATAAAATCCACTGCCAGCAATCCCGATCTGGACTGGAGCCAGGTGCGCGAGACGATCCTGATGCTCGGCTTGGCGATCGGCCAGATCGAAATGGCGATGCGCGACAGCGACGAATCGGTCTCGGTGCTGACCGACTCGTTCACCTCCATGGTGGCCGCGGTGCGAACCATCAGCGAGGCCGCCCAGCGCCTGCCCGCGGGCGAGGACACGCGGGAGACGATCGAGAACAACTGCGCCTTTGTCTCGACGCAAATGCACGACGCCATCATGGCATTCCAGTTTTACGACCGCCTGGTGCAGCGCCTCGACCATGCATGCCGCAGCATCGACGCCCTGGCCGAGCTCATCGCCGATGCCCGGCGCCTGTACAGTCCGTCCGAGTGGGTCGGCATCCAGCAGAAGATCCGCTCCAAATACAGCATGGAATCGGAACGCATCATGTTCGACGCCATCCTCGACGGCGCCACCGTCGCCGAGGCGCTGGCGCTGTCCCGGCAAAAGCTGGCGGATAACAAACCGGACGATATCGAGCTCTTTTGATGGACCTGTGCGAACTTGCCCCTTCCTGCATCCGCGCCATCGCGCCCTATCAGCCCGGCAAGCCGATTGCCGAGCTGGCGCGCGAGATGGGACTGAAGGAGCAGTCGATCGTCAAGCTCGCCTCCAACGAGAACCCGCTGGGCGCGAGCCCGGGGGCATTGGCGGCGATCGAGAAGCATCTGGCGGGCATCGCGCGCTACCCGGACGGCAACGGCTTCGAGCTCAAATCGGCACTGGCGGAGCGTTATGGCGTAACGCGCGAGCAGATCGTGCTCGGCAACGGCTCCAACGACGTGCTGGAACTGGCGGCGCGCGCCTTCCTCAGCCCCGGCACATCGGCGGTCTATTCGCAGCACGCCTTCGCGGTCTATCCCCTCGCCACGCAAGCGGCGGGCGCACGCGGCATCGAAGCGCCAGCCCGCGATTACGGCCACGACCTCCGGGCCATGCTGGAAGCGCTCGACGACGACACCCGGGTGACGTTCATCGCCAACCCCAACAATCCGACCGGCACCCTGCTCGCCACCGCCGACCTGCTGCACTTTCTGGAAGAAGCGCCGCGCAGCATGCTGGTGGTGCTGGACGAAGCCTATACCGAATACCTGCCCGGAGAAGCGCGCGCCGATTCGATCGGCTGGATCAGGCGCTTCCCCAATCTGCTCATCACCCGCACCTTCTCCAAGGCCTACGGGCTGGCCGGCCTGCGCGTGGGCTTCGCCCTCGCCCATCCGGAAGTTGCGGACATGCTCAACCGGGTGCGCCAGCCGTTCAACGTCAACAGCCTGGCGCAAGCCGCGGCGATAGCGGCACTCGGGGATGAAGAACATCTGCGGCGCAGCGTCGAGATCAACCGGGCAGGCATGCGCCAGCTGGCGGACGGCTTCAGGCGGCTGGACATTGCATATATTCCGTCCTTCGGCAATTTCGTGAGCTTCCGGATCGGCAATGCCACCGGCATGTATCAAAGCCTGCTGAGGAAAGGCGTGATTGTCCGCCCGGTCGCCAACTACAGCATGCCGGAACATCTGCGGGTCTCCATCGGGCTGGAGCACGAAAACGCGAGATTCCTGCAGGCGCTGGAGCAATCGCTATAAACAACGAATGAATGCCGGTCCGTTTACCGGCGGCCAAGCCATCATTTTGGAGCAAACATGATCATCGTAATGAACAGCGGCGCCACCGATCAGCAGATCGACGCCGTGGTCAAGAAAATCCGCGAGTTCGGCCTCGATGCCAACATCTCGCGCGGCACCGAGCGCACCGTCATCGGCGCCATCGGCGACGAACGCAAGCTCGACCCGGAAATGTTCGACGCCATGCCGGGCGTGGAGCAGTCCATGCATATCGTCAAGCCGTACAAGATCGTGGCGCGCGAGTGGCACAAGGAAGACACCGTCATCGACATCAAGGGCGTGCCGCTGGGCGGCAGGCAGATCCAGATCATCGCCGGCCCCTGCTCGGTGGAAACCCAACAGCAGATGGACGCTTCGGCCGAATACGTGAAGCAGGCGGGCTGCCGCCTGATGCGCGGCGGCGCCTTCAAGCCGCGCACCAGCCCCTATGCCTTCCAGGGCCACGGCGTGGAGGGGCTGGACATGTTCCGCAAGGCGGCGGGCAGGCACGGGCTTCCCATCGTCACCGAACTGATGGACGCACGCATGCTCGACACCTTCCTCGAGTACGACGTGGACGTGATCCAGATCGGCACGCGCAACATGCAGAACTTCGAACTGCTCAAGGAAGTGGGCAAGACCAGCAAGCCGGTGATCCTCAAGCGTGGCATGTCGGCCACCATCTCCGAATGGCTGATGGCGGCGGAGTACATCGCCGCCGGCGGCAACCACAACATCATCTTCTGCGAGCGCGGCATCCGCACCTTCGAAACCTATTACCGCAACGTGCTGGACGTCACCGCCGTAGCGGTGCTGAAAAAGGAAACCCACCTGCCGGTGATCATCGACCCCTCCCATGCCGGCGGCAAGGCCTGGATGGTGCCGGCGCTGTCGCGCGCCGCGATCGCCGCCGGCGCCGACGGCCTGCTGGTGGAAATGCACCCCAACCCGTGCGAAGCCTGGTGCGACGCCGACCAGGCGCTCAATCCCGGCGAGCTCAACAAGCTGATGGGCGAACTCACGGGCATCGCCGGCGTGTTGGGCAGAAGCGTTTGATTTTTTTGCCACGAATGACACGAATTCACACGAATTATTCGTGAACATTCGTGTCATTCGTGGCTAACAAAAATTTTCCGAATATCCTTGGCTAACCCTTTGATCAACAAACTCGTCATCTTCGGTGTCGGCCTGATCGGCGGCTCGTTCGCATTGGCTTTGCGCCAGGCGGGCGCGGCGGGAGAGATCGTCGGCGTCGGGCGCACGCCGGGCAACCTGCGCGCCGCGCTTGAGCGGGGCGTGATCGACGTCGCTGCGCCGGACGGGGTGAGCGCCCTGAAGGGTGCCGATGCGGTGCTGCTCGCCATGCCGGTCGGGCAGATGGGTGATGTGATGGCGCAGATCGCGCCGCACCTGGAACCGCAGACCGTGGTCACCGATGCCGGCAGCACCAAGGGCGACGTGGTTCGGCTTGCACGCCGGCACCTCGCGGCGCACCTCGCGAACTTCGTGCCGGCGCACCCGATCGCCGGCGCCGAGCAAAGCGGGGTCGGGGCGGCCAGAGCCGATCTGTTCCGCGACCGGAACGTCGTGCTGACTCCGCTTGCCGAAACGGACGGCAAAGCGCTGCAACGGGCCAGGGCGCTGTGGGAAGCGTGCGGCGCGGCTGTCAGGGAAATGACGCCGGAATCCCACGACGGCATCTTCGCCGCAGTCAGCCACCTGCCCCATCTGCTCGCCTTCGCGCTGGTGGACGAGATCGCCCGCCGGCCCGACGCCGGGGAGCTGTTCCGCTACGCCGCCAGCGGCTTCCGCGATTTCACCCGTATCGCCGGCAGCTCGCCGGAAATGTGGCGCGACATCTGCCTCGCCAACCGCGATGCGCTGCTGTCGGAACTGGACGCCTACCGCGACCAGGTGGCGCGGCTGCGCGAACTGGTGGCAAATAGCGACGGCGCGGCGCTGGAAGCGCTTTTTGCCCATGCGCGTGAAGCGCGGCAACAGTGGCTGATGAATAGACAGGATTAACAGGATTTCTCAGGATTTACAAAAACCCCTGAACATCCTGTCAATCCTGAAAAATTCTGTTAATCCTGTCCGTTTTTTGGTTTGCTTCGAATGGAATTCCTAGACCTCTACCCCGCTCTCGCCGCCCGCGGCACGGTACGCCTGCCCGGCTCGAAAAGCATTTCCAACCGCACCCTGCTGCTGGCGGCGCTCGCCACCGGCGCCACCGACATCCGCGACCTCCTCGCTTCCGACGATACCGACCGGATGCTGGATGCGCTGAAGCTCCTCGGCGTGCCCTATGAAAAAACCGGCCCCGACGATTACCGGGTCGAAGGCGTGAGCGGCGCGTTCCCGGTCAAGGAAGCGGACCTGTTCCTGGGCAACGCGGGCACGGCTTTTCGCCCGCTCACCGCTGCGCTGGCCCTGTCCAACGGACATTACAAGCTTTCCGGCGTACCGCGCATGCACGAGCGGCCGATCGGCGATCTGGTGGATGCACTGCGGCAACTGGGCGCGGACATCCGCTATCTCGGCAACGAGGGCTTTCCGCCGCTGGAAATCCTGCCCGCTACCATCCGGCCGGGGATGGCCAGGGTGCGGGGCGACGTCTCCAGCCAGTTTCTCACCGCCTTGCTGATGGCGCTGCCGCTGACCGGCAAGACCATGACCGTCGAAGTAATCGGCGAGCTCATTTCCAAACCCTACATCGAAATCACGCTGCAACTGATGGCCCGCTTCGGCGTGCGCGTCGAGCGCGAAGGCTGGCAGCGTTTCACCATCCCCGGCGGCCAATCCTACAAGAGCCCCGGCTCGATCTTCGTCGAGGGCGACGCCTCCTCGGCCTCCTACTTCCTCGCTGCCGGAGCCATCGGCGGCGGCCCGGTGCGGGTCGAAGGAGTAGGCAGAGCAAGCATCCAGGGCGACGTGCGCTTCGCCGATGCCCTGGCGCAAATGGGCGCCCGCATCGAAATGGGCGACAACTGGATCGAAGCGCGCGGCCCGGAATCCGGCAAGCTCAAAGCCCTCGACCTCGACTGCAACCACATTCCCGACGCCGCCATGACGCTGGCCGTCGCGGCCCTCTTCGCCGACGGCACCACCACCCTGCGCAACATCGCCAGCTGGCGGGTCAAGGAAACCGACCGCATCGCCGCCATGGCAGCCGAACTGCGCAAGGTCGGCGCGAGGGTGGAGGAAGGTGCGGATTTCATTCGGGTCACCCCGCCTCACCCCTCACCCCTCACTCCTCACGCCAGCATTGACACCTACGACGACCACCGTATGGCGATGTGCTTTTCCCTGGTCTGCCTGGGCAATGTCCCGGTGCGCATCAACGACCCGAAATGCGTCGCCAAGACCTTTCCGGATTATTTCGAGCGGTTCGCCGGGATTCTCGAACGCGAGGGCGTGCCGGTCATCGCCATCGACGGCCCTTCCGCTTCCGGCAAGGGGACGGTAGCCGCCCTGGTGGCGAAAGAGTTGGGCTTCCATTTGCTCGACAGCGGTGCCCTCTACCGTCTCGTCGCGCTCGCCGCGAGCCGCGCCGGCATCGCGCTGGATGACGAGGCGGCGCTGGCGAAGCTGGCGCAGAACCTCGACGTGCACTTCGACGGCAGCGACATCTGGCTGGACGGCGGGAAGGTGGGCGAGGAGGTGCGCTCCGAGGCTTCTGGCGAAGGGGCCTCCAAAGTGGCCGCCCTTCCCGGGGTGCGCGCCGCGCTGCTCGATCGCCAGCGCGCCTTCCGTAAGGCTCCCGGCCTGGTTGCGGACGGCCGCGACATGGGCTCGGTGGTGTTTCCCGACGCGACGCTCAAGATATTTCTTACCGCGAGCGCCGAGGTGCGCGCCGAGCGCCGCTATAAACAGTTGATGGAAAAAGGAATGTGTGCTAAGCTTGATCAAATTTTGCAGGACATCCGGAACCGCGATGCGCGCGACAGTTCGCGCAGCGTGGCGCCCCTGCAGAAATGTGCGGATGCGAGCCTGCTCGACACCAGCAATCTCACCATCGCCGAAGCGGTGGCCGAAGTGCTGGACCGATACCGGGCGTTGCATTCGTAAAAAGGCGTCAAAAGTTTCAGGCAGTACTTGACAGGTTTCCGCCCGCTGCGGCTCCGCAGCGCCCGGCACTCCTCCGCAGCACACTGTCCTCTGACTTCTGGCTTGTTCAATCAGCCCCGTCCCTTTTACGACGGGATATTTGAGTTTTTACTTTTATGATTACTGCTTCCTCCACCCCTGAAAAACACGAAAGCTTTGCCGCCCTCTTCGAAGAGAGCCTGACTCGCCAGGAAATGCGCCAGGGCGAAGTGATCACCGCCGAAGTGGTGCATGTCGACAACGACAAGGTGATCGTCAACGCCGGCCTGAAATCCGAAAGCGTCATTCCTGCGGAAGAGTTCCGCAACGACATGGGCGAAATCGAGGTCAAGGTCGGCGATTTCGTCAGCGTCGCAATCGACGCGCTGGAAGACGGCTATGGCGCGACCAAGCTGTCGCGTGAAAAAGCAAAGCGCATCGCTGCCTGGCAGGAGCTGGAGGGCGCCATGGAACAGGGTACGCTGGTGCAGGGCCTGATCAACGGCTCGGTGAAAGGCGGCCTGACCGTCATGGTGAACGGCATCCGCGCCTTCCTGCCCGGCTCGCTGGTGGATATCCGCCCGGTCAAGGACACCGCGCCGTATCAGGGCAAGCAACTGGAATTCAAGGTCATCAAGCTCGACCGCAAGCGCAACAACGTCGTAGTTTCCCGCCGCGCCGTGCTGGAAGCCACTCAGGGCGCGGAGCGCAAGGCGCTGCTGGAGAACCTGCGCGAAGGCGCGATCGTCAAGGGCATCGTCAAGAACATCACCGACTACGGCGCGTTTGTGGATCTGGGCGGCATCGACGGCCTGCTGCACATCACCGACCTCGCCTGGCGCCGCGTCAAGCACCCGTCCGAAGTGCTGGCCGTGGGCGATGAAGTGGAAGCCAAGATCCTCAAGTTCGACCAGGAGAAGAACCGCGTCTCCCTCGGCATCAAACAACTGGGCGACGATCCCTGGGTCAACCTGTCCCGCCGTTATCCGCAGGGCACCCGCCTGTTCGGCAAGGTGACCAACCTCACCGACTACGGTGCGTTCGTCGAAATCGAGCAAGGCATCGAGGGGCTGGTACACGTCTCCGAGATGGACTGGACCAACAAGAACGTGCATCCCGCCAAGGTGGTGCAGGTCGGCGACGAAGTGGAAGTGATGATCCTGGAGATCGACGAAGAGCGCCGCCGCATTTCCCTCGGCATGAAGCAATGCAAGCCCAACCCATGGGACGAGTTCGCCGCGACCCACAAGAAAGGCGACAAGGTGCGCGGCCAGATCAAGTCCATCACCGATTTCGGCGTCTTCATCGGCCTGCCCGGCGGCATCGACGGCCTGGTGCATCTGTCCGACCTGTCCTGGAACATGCCCGGCGAAGAAGCCGTGCGCAACTACAAGAAGGGCGACGAAGTCGAAGCCGTGGTATTGGCGATCGATGCGGAACGCGAGCGCATTTCCCTGGGCATCAAGCAGCTGGAAGGCGACCCCTTCAACAACTACGTTTCCACCCATGACAAGGGCAGCATCGTCAAGGGCGTGGTGAAGAGCATCGACGCCAAGGGCGCCACCATCACCCTGGACGGCGAAGTCGAAGGCTACTTGCGCGCCTCCGAAGTCTCCCGCGACCGGGTCGAAGACATCCGCACCCATCTCAAGGAAGGGGACGAAGTCGAGACCAAAATCATTGCCGTCGACCGCAAGAACCGCAACATCAGCCTGTCCATCAAGGCCAAGGACATGGCGGATGAATCCGAAGCGATGCAGAAGATGGCCAGTGAGCAAAGCGCGGCCAGCGCCGGCACCACCAACTTGGGAGCCCTGCTGAAGGCCAAATTGGACGTGAAGAATACCGGCCAATAACCTTTACGGGCATCTTGAGCGAAGGATGGTTCATGACAAAATCTGAGCTGATTAACAAGTTGGCGGCGCGCTATCCCCAGCTGGTGGCCAAGGACGCGGAACTTGCGGTCAAAACGGTCCTGGAAGCGATGTCGAGCAGCCTGGCAAAAGGACAGCGCATCGAGATCCGGGGGTTCGGCAGTTTCAGCCTGAACTACCGCCCCCCGCGTATCGGGCGCAATCCCAAAACCGGCGGCAAGGTCAACGTGCCGGCCAAATACGTTCCGCATTTCAAGGCCGGCAAGGAGCTGAGGGAACGGGTGGATACCCTGGCTAACCCGGCCTAACCGGCACGCTTCCTTCAACGCCGGATGAATATGGCGGCATTATCGCAAGATCGTGCCGCCTTTTTTTTCCACGGACAAAGCGAAAATGCGCTACCTCTTCTGGCCGTTCGGCATCGTGCTGTTTTTGCTGGCGCTGGGCTTCGCCGTCAAGAACGGCGAGCCGGTCACGCTCTACTATTACCTCGGCTACCAATGGCGAGCGCCGCTGGTGCTGATCATCCTCGCATTCTTTTGCGCCGGGGTGGTTTCCGGCATTGTCGCCTCCCTCGGGCTAATTTTCAGACAGCGGCGGGAGCTGCTGGCGGTGCGGCGCGAGCTGCGTAGCAAGGCGCAGGCGGCAGAAAAACGGCGCTCCGCTGCCGAAGCGGCCGTTTCCGAGCAGAAAACCTGATACCGGCGCGGCATGGAATTCGAATATTGGTGGCTGCTGGCATTCCCGCTGTTCTTCAGCCTGGGCTGGCTGGCGGCGCGGGTTGACATCCAGCACCTGCTGTCGGAATCGCGCAGCTTGCCCGCATCCTACATCGAAGGACTGAACTTCCTCCTCAACGAGCAGCCGGACAAGGCGATCGAAGCCTTCGTCGAGGTGGCCAAGGCCGACACCGAAACGGTGGAGCTCAATTTCGCGCTGGGCGGCCTATTCCGGCGCCGCGGCGAAGTGGAGCGGGCGATCCGCATGCACCAGAACCTGGTCGAACGCGCCGATCTCGATGGCGAGAAGCGGCAGCTCGCGCTGTTCGAGTTGGGCCAGGATTATCTCAAGGCAGGGCTGCTCGACCGCGCTGAACAGATCTTCAGCGGCTTGCGTAATACCCCTCATGACATTCCGGCATCGAAATTCCTGCTGGAAATCTATGAACTGGAAAAGGATTGGCACAACGCCATCCGCATCGCGCAGCAGCTCGCGACGACCGCACCCGGCCACTCCTGGCAGAAAGAAATTGCGCAGTTCCATTGCGAACTGGCCGTGGGCGAAAGCGCCCACTCCGATCTGGATGCCGCTCGCAAGCACCTTGATGCTGCGCTTTCGGTTTACCGCGACTGCGCGCGCGCCAACCTGCTGCTGGGCGATCTCGAGGCGGCGGAAAACCGGCACGAGACCGCCATCCACTACTGGAAGCGGATCGAAACCCAGAACCCGGCCTACCTGCCGCTCGTGGCGGAGCGGCTGCTGGCCAGCCACCGCGCCCTGGGGCGGGCGGCTGACGGACTTGCCCTGCTGCGCAGCTATCTCACCAAATACGCCTCGGTGGATATTCTCAACACGGTATTCCAGACCGAGCTCGAACTGGAAGGCGCGCATGCCGCTTACCGCATGGTGCGCGACGAGCTGCGGCGCAATCCCTCGCTGCGGGGCCTGGACAAGCTGCTCGAAGCGCAGTTGATCGAAGCGCCCGCAGAGCGCAGGCAGGACATGCAGTTGATCAAGAACCTGATTCATCAGCACAGCCAGCGGCTCACCCTGTACGGCTGCGAAAACTGCGGCTTCAAGGCAAAGCAGTTCCACTGGCGCTGCCCGGCCTGCGGTGGCTGGGAAACCTTCCCGCCCAAGCGGCGCGAAGAACTTGAATCGTTGGCGTGAAACCGGAAAAACGTTTAACCACGAATGACACGAATAAGCACGAATGCACACGAATGTCCAAGAATAATCCCGACGTTACTCATGGGACCGTGCTCACTTGATGCCTGGATGGCATGCTGCAAATCGGCCGCACTTCATTGTTCTTATTTGTGTTCATTCGTGCTTATTCGTGTCATTCGTGGTGAAGTGCCGGTCTTAGGATAAAAACAATATGCACAGTAACGACCCCAAAATCATCGTCGCGCTGGACTACGCCGATGCGAAATCCGCCGCTGCCCTGGCCGCCCGGCTCGACCCGGGGCTGTGCCGCCTGAAAGTGGGCAAGGAGCTGTTCACCGCCGCGGGCCCGGCCTTCGTCGAACAGTTGGCGGCAAAGAATTTCGAGGTGTTTCTCGACCTGAAATTCCACGACATTCCCCACACCGTCGCCCAGGCGTGCAGGGCAGCCGCCGGGCTGGGCGTATGGATGCTCAATGTGCATGCACTGGGGGGGCGTGCTATGATGAGCGCCGCCCGCGAGGCGCTTGACGGCCTGGATCGTCAGCCCAAGCTGATCGCCGTCACCGTACTCACCAGCATGGGGCGCCCCGACCTTCAGGAACTGGGCATCGCGGAGGAACCGCAGGATCTGGTGCTGCGCCTGGCGAGGCTGGCCGCGGCCTGCGGCCTCGACGGCGTGGTTTGCTCGGCCCAGGAAGCGGGCCTGCTGCGGCGGGAAATCGGCCCGCGCTTTTGCCTGGTGACGCCCGGCATCCGCCCCGCACAAGCCAACCGGGACGATCAGACCCGGATCATGACGCCGGCGCAGGCGCTCGCCGCCGGATCGGACTACCTGGTGATCGGCCGGCCGATCACCCAGGCGCCGGACCCGCTCGCCGCTCTGCAGGCGATCCGGCAAGAAATCGCAACCTTTGGAGAAATAAATTGAAGATCAGCATCATCGGCACCGGCTACGTCGGCCTGGTCACCGGCACCTGTCTGGCAGAGGTGGGCAACGACGTCATATGCCTCGACGTGGACGCCAACAAGATCGCCATCCTGAAGCGGGGCGGCATCCCCATCTACGAGCCGGGGCTGGAGGACATGGTGAAGCGCAACGTGGCGGCCGGCCGCCTGCGCTTCACCACAGATATCGAGGAAAGCGCTGCCCACGGCGCGATCCAGTTCATCGCGGTGGGCACCCCGCCCGACGAGGACGGCTCGGCCGACCTGCAGTACGTGGTGGCGGCGGCGCGCGGCATCGGCAAGCATATGAGCGACTATCGCGTGATCGTGGACAAATCCACGGTGCCGGTCGGCACCGCCGACAAGGTGCGCGCCGCGGTGCAGGAAGAGCTGGACAGACGCGGCGCGAAAATCCCATTCAGCGTCGTTTCCAATCCGGAATTCCTCAAGGAAGGCGCGGCGGTGGAGGATTTCATGCGCCCCGACCGGATCGTGATCGGCACCGACGACGCTCGCGCCGTCGAGCTGATGCGCGCCCTGTACGCGCCGTTCCAGCGCAACCACGAGCGCATCATCGCCATGGACATCAAGTCCGCCGAGCTCACCAAATACGCGGCCAACGCCATGCTGGCGACCCGCATTTCGTTCATGAACGAGCTCGCCAACCTGGCGGAAAAGCTCGGTGCGGACATCGAGCACGTGCGCCAGGGGATCGGCTCCGACCCGCGCATCGGCTACCACTTCCTCTATCCGGGCTGCGGCTACGGCGGCTCCTGCTTCCCCAAGGACGTGCAGGCGCTGCAGCGCACTGCCCGCGCAAGCGGCGTGGAGCTGCAGGTGCTGAAGGCGGTGGAAGAGGTCAACGACCGCCAGAAAGAAATCCTGCTCGACAAGATCACCGCCCGCTTCGGCGAGAATCTGGCCGGCCGCCGCTTCGCGCTGTGGGGGCTGGCATTCAAGCCGAACACCGACGACATGCGCGAGGCGCCCAGCCGCGTGATCATGGAAGGGCTGTGGGCGCGCGGCGCCACCGTCGCCGCCTACGACCCGGCCGCGATGCATGAAACACGGCGCATCTACGGCGACGAACCCCGGCTGAAGCTGGTGGATTCCCCTATGGCCGCCCTCGAAGGCGCGGATGCCCTGGCCATCGTCACCGAATGGAAGGAATTCCGCGCCCCGGATTTCGAGGCGATCCGGGAACAGCTCAAATCCCCCGTGATCTTCGACGGCCGCAATCTGTACGAACCGAAGATGGTGCGGGAAGCCGGGCTGGAATATTTGCCGATCGGCAGATTGTGATTTTTGTGAGGTGTGAGGCGTGAAGGGTGAGGAGTTAAGGAACGCGCGCGTTCTGGTGGTCGGCGATGTCATGCTGGACCGCTACTGGTTCGGCGACGTCAGCCGCATTTCGCCCGAAGCGCCGGTGCCGGTGGTGAAGATCGACCGCATCGAAGAGCGCCCCGGCGGCGCGGCCAACGTCGCGCGCAACGCCGCATCGCTGGGCGCGCGGGTATCGCTGCTGTCGGTCACCGGCACCGACGAGGCCGGCGGCCGAATTGCGGAGCTGGTGCGCGAAGAAGGCGTCGCCACCGTCATGCACCGCGATGAGACCGTCGCCACCACCATCAAGCTACGCGTCATCGGCCGCCAGCAGCAACTGCTGCGCATCGATTTCGAAACCGCCCCCAGCCACGAAGTGCTGCTGTCCAAGCTGGCGGATTTCGAGACCATGCTGGCCGACACCGACGTCGTGATCATGTCCGATTACGGCAAGGGCGGGCTCACCCATATCGAGCGCATGATCGAACTCGCCAACGCCGCCGGGAAGCCGGTGCTGGTCGATCCGAAAGGCGACGACTATGCGCGCTACCACAACGCCACCCTGCTCACCCCCAACCGCAGCGAATTCCGCGAAGTCGCCGGCAGGTGGAAAAGCGAGGAAGAGCTGGAAGCCAAAGCCCGGACGCTATGCCGGGAACTCAACCTCGACGCGCTGCTCGTCACCCGCAGCGAGGAAGGCATGAGCCTCTACCGGAAGCACGAAACGCTGCACGAGCCGGCGCAGGCGCGCGAAGTGTACGACGTCAGCGGCGCGGGCGACACCGTGATCGCCACCCTGGCCGTGATGCTGGCAGCCGGCGCCGACCTGCCGGAAGCGGTGCGCCTCGCCAACCGCGCCGCCGGCATCGTCGTCGGCAAGCTCGGCACGGCGGTGGTGCACCGGGAAGAATTGTTTGGCGGGTAAGGGAAAAAAATAGACAGGATTAACAGGATTGTTCAGGATTTCCAGGATTCGAGCTGCGGGTAAATTCGCCCCCCACCATCCTGTTAATCCTGCGAAATCCTGTTAATCCTGTCCATTAACATCAAGGAACGACCATGTATACCATCGTCACGGGAGCAGCCAGTTTTAGCTCCGGCATAACGCGCATTCGCGCATTAGCCTTCACTGAAACCGGCCGGGAAATTTGACCATGTATATCATTGTTACGGGAGCGGCCGGTTTTATCGGCTCCAATCTGGTCAAGGCGCTCAACGAGCGCGGCGAGACCAACATCATCGCGGTGGACAATCTCAAGCGCGCGGACAAGTTCAGGAATCTGGTGGACTGCGAAATCGCCGACTACCTGGACAAGGAGGAATTCCTCGATCTCCTGCAGGACGGCGCATTCGATGAATCCGTCGCCGCCGTCCTGCACCAGGGCGCGTGCTCCGACACCATGGAAACCGACGGCCGCTACATGATGGAGAACAACTACCGCTACTCCATCGCCCTGCTCGACTTCTGCCAAAGCGAAGAAGTGCCGTTCCTCTATGCCTCCTCCGCCTCGGTCTACGGCGGTGGCACGGTGTTCCGCGAGTCGCGCGAATTCGAAGCGCCGCTCAACGTCTACGGCTATTCCAAGTTCCTGTTCGACCAGTACGTGCGCCGCATGTGGAACGAGCGCACCGGGCAAGTGGTCGGATTCCGCTACTTCAACGTCTACGGCCCGCGCGAGCAGCACAAGGGGCGGATGGCATCGGTCGCTTTCCACTTCTTCAACCAGTACCGCGCCGAAGGCAAGGTCAAGCTGTTCGAGGGCTGCGACGGCTACGGCAACGGCGAGCAGCGGCGCGACTTCGTCTCGGTCGAAGACGTGGTCAGGGTCAACCTGCACTTTCTGGATCACCCCGAACAATCCGGCATTTTCAACCTCGGCACCGGCGCGAGCCAGACTTTCAACGATGTCGCCGTGGCGACCGTCAACGCCTGCCGCAAGGCGAAGGGCGAGCCGCCCTCGACGCTCGACCAGCTGCGCGAACAGGGCGTGATCGAATACACCGCCTTCCCCGAGGCGCTGCGCGGCAAATACCAGAGCTTCACCCAGGCAGACGTCGCCACCCTGCGAAACGCCGGCTACGACGCGCCATTCCTCACCGTGGAGCAGGGCGTGGCGCGCTACGTGGAGCATTTGCTCAAGCAGTAGCCGGCAGTCAACCGCGCGGCTGCCGCGGCGTTATTGCTGTTGCAACACTTTTCAATCACCCGGAGATCCGTCATGAAAAAACTGCTCGTTGCCCTGTTCGCCTGCTTCGCCCTCATCGGCGCCGCCTTTGCCGCCGACCCGGTCGATCTCAACACCGCCACCCAGGCCCAGCTCGAAACGGTAAAAGGCATCGGCCCGGCCAAGGCCAAAGCGATCATCGAATACCGCACCAAGAGCGGCCCGTTCAAGAGCGTGGACGATCTGGAAAAAGTAAGCGGCTTCGGCAAGAAAACCGTGGACAGCGTCCGCTCCCAAGTGACCGTCGGCGGCGCGGCGAAGCCCGCGGATGCCAAGAAGGCGGACGAGAAGGGCGCCGCCAAGGGCGAAGCCAAAGACGCCAAGAAACCGGCCAAGTAATCAGCCGCCCTGCGATCCAACCCCTAAAGCCCCGCCGCCGCCATGGCCGCGGGGCTTTTGCATTCAGACAATCCGAAACATGCCATAATATTCCCGCATCGATTACCTCTGCTTTGTCGTATTTGGATCCACCGCGGCCGTTACAGCGCCTTCCCCCTTGATAAAGGGGGGGAATACGATCAGCAACGGGATCAGGCAAAGCAGAATCACTTGATTGACCGGCTTCGTTTCTTGGTAAAGAGACTTTCATTGACCCCCACTCCTTTCTCTTTGATTCCCCCTTGGCTGCACGAGCTCCGTTCGGTCGCGGTCGCGCTGCTGGACGGGGAGGGGCGGGTTCTGGAAGCCAATGCGGGCTTTTCGTTCACCCTCACGGAAGCGGCGGACGGCAATCATGCCGCGGCGCGCTTCGTCGAGCCTTCTTTCGCCCGCCTGCTGGAGATGCCGACCGACCAGAACCAGGTGGTGTACGACGGCGTGATCACTCTTAGCATTGGCGAAGGAATCAGCCGTGCGCTTTCCGGCAAGATCTACCGCTTCAACCAGTTGCTGCTGCTGGCGGCGGAGCTCGACATCACGGCCTTCGAGCAACTGAGCCGCGACAACGAACAAGTGCGCCGCGAACTGGAAGAGACGAAACGCCAGTTGGCGCGCCGCAACGAAGCGCTGCAGAAAGCGGAGCAGGAAGCGGAGGAACTGAAGCACCGGGACAGCCTGACCAGGCTGGCCAACCTGAAGCAACTGGATATCCGGCTGGCGGAGGAAATCCAGCGCTGGGAACGCTACCGGCGCCCGCTGGCATTGGTTCTCCTGGACATCGACGATTTTGCCTCGATCAACGAGCAATACGGCCGCCGTGTGGGCGATGAAATGCTGCAGCATGTCGCCACCATCCTCAAGAATTCGCTGCGCTCCATCGACCTCGTCGCGCGCTACGGCGGCCAGGAATTCGCGATGCTGCTGCCCGAGACCAATGAAATGGGCGCGATGATCGTGGCAGAACGGATGCGCATGGACCTCGAAAGCATGCTGATTCTTCCTCTGCTGCGGCCGATCACCGCCAGCTTCGGAGTCGCCATGCTGCTGCCCGAGGAGAAGCACGAGAATTTTTACGCGCGGGTGGAGCGGGCGCTCAGGCACTCCAAGGAAAATGGCAAGAACTGCGTCACCATGGCGGGGGTCGTCGCCGAATGCGATCACATCTACCGCGGAGCGGAGGAGAACATGGAGGAAAGCGGGCATGTTTAAGACCATCGAGCAGTTCGTCGGCAACACGCCGCTGGTGAAGCTGAAGCGGCTTCCCGGCAACACCGGCAATACCGTCCTGGTCAAGCTGGAAGGCAACAACCCTGCCGGCTCGGTGAAAGACCGGCCGGCGCTTTCCATGGTCACGCGGGCGGAGGCTCGCGGCGAAATCAAGCCGGGCGACACCCTGATCGAGGCCACCAGCGGCAACACCGGCATTGCGCTGGCGATGGCGGCGGCGATGCGCGGCTACCGGATGGTGCTGGTGATGCCCGAGCACATGAGCATCGAGCGCCGCCAGATCATGCGCGCCTTCGGCGCGGAAATCGTGCTCACCCCCCGAACCGGCGGCATGGAAGCGGCGATCGACACCGCCCGGCGGATGCGGGACGAAGGCAAGGGCGTGATCCTCGACCAGTTCTCCAATCCCGACAATCCCCAGGCCCATTACGAGGGCACCGCGCCGGAAATATGGCGCGACACCGGCGGCAGAATCACCCATTTCGTCAGCAGCATGGGCACCACCGGCACCATCATGGGCTGCTCGCGCTACCTCAAGGAACAGAACCCGGCAGTGCAGATCGTCGGCGTGCAGCCGGTCGAGGGCTCGCAGATCCCAGGCATCCGCAAGTGGCCGCCGGAATATCTGCCGAAAATCTGCGACTTCAGGCGCATCGACCGGATCCTCGAAGTCACCCAACAGGAAGCGGAAGAAACCACCCGCCGCCTGGCAGCGAAGGAAGGCATCTTCGCCGGCATCTCCTCCGGCGGCGCGCTGGCGGCAGCGCTGCGCCTTTCAACCGAAGTCGAGAACGCAGTCATCGTCTCCATCGTGTGCGACCGCGGCGACCGCTATCTATCCACGGGCGTGTTCCCTGCGTGACCGATTCGCCGTCAGCCTGAATTCGGCAGCCAACCACCGACGGACGCCGATAAACCCTAACGAAGTTCAGCCACGAATTTGCACGAATGCTCACGAATATTCCGCGGGTTACAGCAACCCTCCCGATCACCGGAAGACGCGCATATTTTTGACAAAGGGTTTGTTTCTATTCGTGTAAATTCGTGTTCATTCGTGGCTAACAAAGCGCTTACCCGCACGGGCTGGCTGCTGCTGTGCGCCCTCCTCCTCTGCCTGCCGGCCTCCGCCGCGCAGACTCTGCGCCTGTCCATCGACGATATCGCCAGCCCCGCGTTTCATGCCCGGAACATTTCCGCCAGCCTGGCCGGGCCGGAGCTGTCGCGCTTCGAAGCGCGCATCGGCGAGCTGGCGCTCCATGGCAAGAGCTGGCGCAACGTGCGCCTGCAATGCGCCGAGGTGCTGCTGGCGGGCTCCGAAATCCGCTGCGCGCGGGGCACGTTGCAAGCCGGGGAAACCTGGCCGGTCAGCTTCCGCTACGCCGGCGCGGACAAGCGGCTGGAGCTGGCGCTTGCCCCTTCCCCCGGCGAAACTTGGCGGATTGCGGCGCACTGGGGCAACCCTTCCTGGAACATGCGGATCGACATCGCCAACGGCAAGGCGGCGCGGCTTGCGCCCTGGCTGCCGGAAAACCTGCCGCGGCCCGGCGGGGGAACGGTCAGCGGCCGGGCAATACTCTCCGGCGCGTCCGGGAAAATGGAGGAAGCGAGCGCCGACTTGCGGCTGGACAACATCTCCTTCAGCGATGCCGCCGGGTTGCACGCGGGGGAAAAGGTGGGCGGCAGCCTCGAGCTTGCGGCGTCGAAGCGCGGAGAAACCTGGCAGTGGCGCGTCAGCGCGGACTGGCGTGAGGGCGAGATATTCTGGCAACCGCTGTATTTCGCCCGCGGCGGCCATCGCCTGGCAGCGGAAGGAAGCTACGGCGCAGGCGCGCTGCGCGTCGGCCGGGGCGAGCTGAGCCTGGCCGAAGTGGGCGCGGCACGAATCTCGGGCATCTGGGACACCGCCGCCGGGCGCCTCCTGGACTTCGACCTGCACGGCACGAACCTCGATTTGACCGGCCTGTACCGCACCCTGCTCAAGCCGTTCCTGGAAAACACCGCCTTCGCCAAGGTGCAGGCGCAAGGCCGGGCGGATATGGACTGGCGCTACCGCGGCGGGGCGACGACAGAATTCGACCTGAGCCTGCATAACGCCTCTTTCGAGGATGAAGAGCGGCGCTTCGCCCTGCGCGGGGTAAGCGGCCGCATCCCTTGGGCGGCGGATGGGGAGCGGCAGGCCGATCTCCGCATCCAGGGCGGCGAGATGCTGCGCATCCCCCTGGGCGAGACGCGCATTCCGCTCGCCATGCGCGGCTGGCAGTTCAGCCTGCCCGAGCTCGCGGTGCCGGTGCTGGGCGGTGCGCTGCGAATCGAGGATTTCCAGGCCGGGAAACAGCCGGACGGCTGGCGCTGGCAGTTTAGCGGGGGATTGTCGCCGGTTTCGATGGAGCGGCTGACCGAGGCGCTCGGGCTGCCCTCGATGCACGGCACGCTGTCCGGGGTGATTCCCAAGGTCGGCTACGACGGCCACGCGCTCAGGATGGACGGGGCGCTGCTGGTCAAAGTATTCGACGGCACGGTGGTGGTCAAGGATCTCGCCATCCTCGATGCACTGGGGCGCGCCCCCAGGCTGCACGCCAACCTGGACATGCGCAATCTGGACCTCGACCTGCTCACCCGCACCTTCTCCTTCGGCAGCATGCAGGGACGCATCGACATACGGGCGGACAACCTGGAACTGGCCAACTGGCAGCCGGTCAAATTCGACGCCGAAATCCGCAGCAGCCCGGGCGACTATCCACGCAAGATTTCGCAGCGCGCCGTGCAGAACATCTCCTCCCTGGGCGGCGCGGGGGCCGGCGCGGCGATCTCGCGCAGCTTCCTGCGCTTTTTCGAGCAGTTCGGCTACGACAAGATCGGGCTTTCGTGCCGGCTGAGAAACGAAGTCTGCCTGATGGACGGCATCGAACCCACCCAGTACGGCTACACCATCGTCAAGGGCGGCGGCATACCGGCCATCAGCGTAATCGGGTACAATCGCGAGGTTAGCTGGAACGAGCTGCTGGAGCGGCTGAAACGCATCACCCAGGCCAACGTGAAGCCGGTTGTGCAGTAATGTTTTTTTGCCACGAATGACACGAATTTACACGAATGGTATTTCTCGCGTTCATCCGGCTGCTGTGCATCCTTTCGCGAGGACTGCTCAACCGGTTAGGAGCGCAAATCGGCACGGATAATTCGTGAACATTCGTGTCATTCGTGGCAAAAAAACCCCAAAAGGAATGCTATGACAAACATCTCTTTCCGTGCCTGGCCCGCGCTGCTGCCGGCCGCCCTGCTCGCCTCCTGCGTCACCATCAACATCTACTTCCCGGCCGCAGCGGCGGAAAAGGCTGCCGACAAGATCATCGAGGAAGTCTGGCAACTGCAGAAGCAGGACAAGCCCGCCCAACCCGCGCAACCTCGCAACCAGGGAGAAACCAAATGATCCGCGCCGTTTACCGCTTTGCCTTCGCATTGTTCGCCCTGCTGTTGCTGGCGCCCTTGGCGCAAGCGGCGGCGGACCTGGAAATCAACACGCCCGCGATCAGCGGCATCAGGAAAGCCATGCAGGAGCGCCACGGCCAGTTGGCGGGGCTCTATGCCAGCGGCGCGGTCGGGCTCACCCGCGACGGCCTGGTCGCGGTGCGCGATTCCGGCCTGATCCCGCTCTCCGAGCGGCAGAAGGCCAATTCCCTGATTGCCGACGAGAACCGCGACCGCGCCGCGCTCTACCGCGAAATCGCCCGCGCCAACGGCCACTCCGAGTGGGAAGCCGAGGTGCGCTCCACCTTCGCCCAGCGCTGGATCGACAAGGCCGCGCCGGGCTGGTGGTATCAAACCGCGAGCGGCGGCTGGGCGCAGAAGAAGTGACGCCGACCCTGGTCTTCGACATCGAGACCGTCCCCGATACCGAAGGACTGCGCCGGCTGCTCGGGCTGGGCGCCGACGCCGCACCGGCGCAGATCGCGGAAATCGCCTTCCAGCGCCGCCGCCAGGCGAGCGGCAGCGATTTCCTGCAACTGCACGTGCAGCGCGTGGTCGCCATCTCCTGCGCCCTGCGCGATCGCGATTCGTTTCGGGTATGGACGCTGGGCGCGCCCGACGACCCCGAGCCCGAGCTGATCCGGCGCTTCTACGAAGGCATCGAAAAATACACCCCGCAACTGGTTTCCTGGAACGGCGGCGGCTTCGACCTGCCGGTGCTGCACTACCGGGCGCTGATCCACGGCATCCAGGCGCCGCGATACTGGGACATGGGTGAGGACGACCGCGAGTTCAAGTGGAACAACTACATCAGCCGCTACCACACCCGCCACCTCGATCTGATGGATCTGCTCGCGCTCTACCAGCCCCGCGCCAACGCGCCGTTGGACGAAATCGCGCAACTGGCGGGCTTTCCCGGCAAGCTCGGCATGGACGGCTCGAAAGTGTGGAAGGCCTTCCAGAACGGCGAAATCGCCGCGATCCGCAACTACTGCGAAACCGACGTCGCCAACACCCACCTGGTGTTCCTGCGCTTCCAGCTGATGCGCGGCATCCTGTCGCGCGAGGCCTATCAGGCCGAATGCGACCTGGTACGCCATACCCTGGAAAAATCCAGCGAGCCGCACTGGCGCGAATTCCTGGCTTCCTGGCAGTAGCTCCTGAAACGGCGATTAACCACGAATGACACGAATTTCCACCAATGAACACGAATGGAATGGCTGGCACGTAATTTCGCCTCGCGCCTGGCGGGCGGGCTGCGCGGAATAGTTGATCTGTTGCTTATTCGTGAACATTCGTGCGCCATTCGTGCAAATTCGTGGTTAATCGCTTTTGCTGAGATAATCCAACGCCATACCGTATGACCGCAACCATCGAATCCCTCGACCATGAAGGCCGCGGCGTAACCCATGTCGAAGGCAAGGTGATCTTCGTCGAAGGCGCCCTGCCCGGCGAAACCGTGACCTATTCGGCCTACAAGAAAAAGCCGAGCTTCGAGCAGGCCACCGCCACCCACATCCTCAAGCCGAGCTTCATGCGGGTCGCGCCGCGCTGCCCGCACTTCGGCGTGTGCGGCGGCTGCTCGATGCAGCACCTGGAAGCGGGCGCCCAGGTCGCAGCCAAGCAGCGCGTGCTGGAAGACAACTTGTGGCACATCGGCAAGGTGCGCGCCGACACCATCCTGCCGGCGATCCACGGCCCGACCTGGGGCTACCGCCATCGGGCGCGGCTGTCGGTGCGCCACGTGGCGAAAAAGGGCGGCATGCTGGTGGGCTTCCACGAAAAGCGCAGCAGCTTCATCGCCGACATGAAAAGCTGCGCCATCCTGCCGCCGCGCATCTCCGCCCTGCTCGTGCCGCTGCGCGAGTTGACCGGGCAGCTCTCGATCCGCGAGCGCCTGCCGCAGATCGAAGTCGCGCTGGGCGACAACGTCGATGCGCTGGTGCTGCGCATCCTGGATCCTCTCAACGCGGAAGACGAAGCGCTGCTGAAAGCCTTCGCCGACCGGCACGGCATCCAGTTCTTCCTCCAGCCCAAGGGCCCGGATTCGGCGTATCCCTTCCATCCGCTGGACGCCCCCGAGCTGAATTACGCCCTACCGGAATTCGATGTCGTGATGCCGTTCTCGCCCACCGAATTCACCCAGGTCAACCCCGCCATCAATCGCGTGCTGGTGAGACGCGCCCTGGGCCTGCTCGAACCCCGCCCGGGCGAGCGCATCGCCGACCTGTTCTGCGGCCTGGGCAACTTCACCCTGCCCATCGCCCGGCGCGGCGCAGAAGTGGTGGGCGTGGAAGGCAGCGAAGCGCTGGTGCGGCGCGCAAGAGAGAATGCCGCGCGCAACGGCCTGTCCGAGCGCACGGAATTCCACGTCGCCAACCTGTTCGAAGCCACCGAAGAAAGCCTTGCCCGATTGGGCAAACTCGACAAGATGCTGATCGACCCGCCGCGCGACGGCGCGGTGGAAGTCGTGAAAAACCTGGGCGCGGACGCGCCGCGGCGCATCGTCTACGTCTCCTGCAACCCCTCCACCCTAGCGCGCGACGCGGCGGTGCTGGCGCATGCGCAGGGATACCGGCTCAAAGCCGCCGGCGTGATCAACATGTTCCCCCACACCGCGCACGTGGAATCCATCGCGCTGTTCGAGCGGCAATAAAGAAGGGTATCCAGAATTTGGTGCGGAGAACGCGTAGGCTGGGGTGAGGAAACCGAACCCCAGCGATTCGACTGTTCCTGCTGGGGTGCGCTGTGCTTACCCCCAGCCTACGAACTTTCGTCCGCGCCCCGAAAATCGCCTCGCCCATGCGCACGATGGTCGCGCCTTCCGCAATCGCGGCTTCGAAATTACCCGACATGCCCATGGAGAGTGGGCCCTGTTGAAAACCTTCGCGGTTGAGCTGCTCCAGCTCGCGTAGGATGGGTGGAGCGCAGCGCAACCCATCATCACACCTCCTGATGGGTTTCGGCTTGCGGCTACATCCGTCCTGCGTTTTGACCCCCGTTTTTCATGCGGCGCAATAACGATTGCGCCCTCCCCAGGCTATTTTTTTGCGCCGCCAGCGAAACTGCCCCAGGGAACTTGTCTAATTTGGAAAAAGGCAGCCAACCATGACGCGCACCCTGCTCCCCGAACTACACAGCCCCGCGACCCGGCAGGCCCTGGCCGAGGCGGTGCGTACCGTGCTCGACGCTTGGGGCATCCATCCGGTGAAGCAGGCGGAGCTGCTGGGGCTGGCGGACATCGCGCCCCTGCGGCAAGGGCAGCCCCTGCCCGACGACCCCGGTGTGCTCGAACGCGCGGGGCACCTGCTCGGTATCGAGCGGGCATTGAAGCAGCTTTACCCGGATGACCCGGCATCGCGCCATGCGTCGTTGATGCTTCCCGCTGCGGGGCTGGACGGACAGCCGCCGCTGCTGGTCATGCTGAGCGGTGTGGAAGGGATCGAGCGCGTGCGTGCGCTGCTCGAGTCCGCGTGAAAAACAGGCCGCGAATGAAGCTCCAGGCCGGCGCCAGCAAACATGCCTGAGACTCCGCTCCACATTCCCGCGGCCTGGCAGCATTCCGCCGCGTACATCCTGGCGAAAAATTGGCGTCGCGTCCTGGTCGTCGGCGCTGCCGATCGCGGCAAGAGCAGCTACTGCAACTTCCTGGTGAATGCCCTGTTGGGCGCGGGGCGCACGGCGTCCTTCGTCGATGCGGACATCGGGCAGAAGGACGTGGGCCCGCCGGCGACGGTCGCGCTCGCCGAGTTCGACGCACCCGCGGCGTTCGCCCAGACACGCTGCAATGCGCTCTATTTCGTTGGGCACATCAACCCCATCGCCCACTTCCTGCCCTTGGTGCTGGGCACGCGCCTCATGGTCGAGGCGGCCAGGGGTGAGTTCGTGGTGATCGACACCACGGGCATGGTGCAGGGCAAGGGTCGCATGCTGACAGGCTTCCAGGTCGAGTCCCTGCGGCCGGACGTGCTGGTCTGCCTGGAACGCGGCGAGGAGCTCGCCCCCATTCGCCACGCCGCCCGCCACCTGAATATCCTGCGTCTGCGCCCCTCGCGCCTCGCCGCGCCGAAGTCATCCGCTGCGCGGCGGCGCGCCCGGAGGGAAGCGTTCCAACGCCATTTTCGGGAGGCGCGCGAGCTGGAGTTCGGGTTGCAGGAAGTCATCGTACAGCGCGCAAGCCTGTTCAACGGTGAGCCGGTCGAAGACTCGCGCTTTCTGTACGCCGAGCGCCTGCCCGACGGACTGCTCGCCGTGGCGGATGAGACGGTGCCTTCTGCCGAACGAATCCAGCCAGTCCCGCGGCATTGTCTGGATCACTTGTTGTGCGGTGTTGCGGACAAGACAGGGGAATGTCTGGGACTCGGCATCGTCGGCAGCATCGACTTCGCCCGCCGCAGCCTCACGCTCTACACGCCGGTGCCGAGACGTCATATCCGCATCGTCCGGTTGGGCGACCTGTATCTGGACCGGCAGGGACACGAGCTGCACCTGGGGCGGCTGGGGCATTTCTGATTCATGCGGTCCCGCCTTTGTTGGCTTTGGAAGCACGCCGCCCAAGGGCTGGTGTCGATCCCCGAGCGCGACTGGGACGAAGTCAGTCGGTCTTGCAGGCGGCCAGGTGCGTGCGCCATTGGTCGAGGAGCGCCGCTTTGGCTGCCGGGTCGCGCAGGCTGGCGCCAAGAAGCTCAGCGCCTGCCTGCAGCTCCGTGCGCTGCCAGCCGGAGTCGGTGGCGCATTCCACGATGACCGCCCAGGCGCCCGCCCTCGGTTCGACGGCGAAAATGTGGGCGGAAAGCCCCAGTCCTTCCAGCAGTGCACCCACGGCGGCTTTGGCCTGTGCCAGATCGGCTACGCTGAACTCTGCCATGGCTCAATCGCGGCGCCCATACAGGTACGGCAGCGGGTGCATCCGGTAACAAAGCGCTTGCATGAGAGTCCTCCGCAAGAAACGAATGAAAAAATCCGTGCTATTGCAGCATGGTCGATGCGTGCAGGTCGCGTGCCGGCTGCGGCTAGCCGATCCCCAACCGCTTGTCGTCGTCGATCTGCGCCAGCAGTTCTTCGACACGCCGGGCACCATCTTCGGTCGACAGCATCTCCATTGGCGTATGTCCGCCGAGCTGCAGACGAGGCTGATCGAGCCACTCGGCCGCCTTGGCCGCGCCGCCGAATATCCGGCCGGCCAGCTCCACGATGTAGTTGGGGTCATGCCGATGCACGATCAAACCTCCCTTCCACCTGTCAGCTGGGGGGAAATCTCGCCCCCGAATCGCTCCGGAGAACGGCGCAAAATTAGCCCCGCACGATGTCCTTGATGCCCGTGTAAGGCAGCTCCATCAGCTCGGTGGCTTTCCAGCCCAACAGCGGCCGCCACCGGTCGGTTTGCCCGGCGATTTCGTGAAGGAGCAGGACGTAGTGTCCCTCTTCGATGGCGCGGTGCAAGTGCTCGAGCCTCTCTTCCGGTATCCCTACACGATGCAAGGCTGTCGCCAACTCGGTGACGGCCGCGGCGCCGGTCATGGCTGCGCCGGCGACGGCGGCCCCTTCCAGGGCGCCGGCCAGTGCCTCTGCGATGGGGCCGGCTGCAAGCAGCGGGCCCATGGGCGGGAAAAAAAACATGCCGCTAGCGCCCGCAAGAAGCCCCCACACCGCACCCCAAAACGCCCCCTGTTTCGCCCAAACCTTCATCCGCTGGCCCGCCCCCGCATGGTATATGCCGAGTATGTCGTCCCCCGACGGATGGACGCGTCCGAGCACGGACAGGCGGTCCATCGGAAACTCTCTTTCGATGAGTTGTTCGACCACGTGCCGGGCAGCGGCTTCATTGTCGTAGACGGCGACCAGGAGGATCTGTTGGCCCCGGCTGGAAACAGAGTGTTCCGTCATGGCGATTTCCTTTCCCATCGAGACGCTGAGACATGGAGTTGCTTCGGCAAGAGAAAGGCCGCGTCCCTGTGGAAAGATTTGACCCATGGTTTTCCCATGAATTCGCTCAGCCGGTTCCAATAATTTGTACGGGCTCTGTTCCGGAGTGGCGGTAGGACCTTGATACCTGTTGCGGGGACTCGCTGATTCTATTGTTGCGCAAGAAACTTGAACAACGCAGGATCATCGCAATTTGCCACGTTAAACCGGAGCCAGGGCGAAGGCTCCTGATGGGGGCGAAATAGGTTGCCGGGCGCCAGCACAATCCCCTGCTTTGCCGCTTTTCCGGCTATCTCTGCCGCATTGGAATGATCGTATTTCTTTGCCCAAATGAACATCCCGCCTACGGGCTCAACGTAAAGCGAAAACCCGATGTGCTCCAGATTGCGTATGGTTTTCTCCCTCGCCTTGTCCAGCTGCGAACGCAGTTTGTCCAGGTGCTTGCGGTAGTAACCGTCGGTCAAGAGTTGGTAGATGAGCCGCTCGTCGATTTCTGAAGTAGTGAGGCCGGTGAGAAGCTTCAGGTCGGTCAGGTATTCGGTGATTTCGCGTTTGCAGGCGATAAAGCCCACGCGCAAACTCGCCGAAACCGTCTTGGAATAACTGCCTATATAAATCACCCGATTGAGCTGATCCAGCGTTGCCAGCCGTGTTGCCGGCGTCGGCTGATAGTCGCCATAAATATCGTCCTCGATGATGGTCAGATCGTATTTTTCGGCCAGCTGCAGCATCCGGTAAGCCACGGCCTGGCTGATGCTGGTTCCGGTCGGGTTGTGCAGGATGGTGTTGGTAAAAAACAGTTTTGGCCGATGCTCTTTGATCAGCGCTTCCATGATCGCGGTATCCGGCCCGTCGAGATTCCACGGTACGCCCACGATCTTTGCGCCAAGCGACTTGAGCGTGCCGAACAGAATGAAATAGCCGGGATCGTCGACCAGCACCGTATCGCCGGAGCGAACCAGGTAGCGTGCAATCAGATCAATCGCATGGGACGCGCCTTTGGTCAGGACGATTTGCGCGGCCTCGACCTGCACCCCGATCTCTGCCAGCCGGTGCTGCAACAATTCGCGCATGGGAAAATAGCCGCCGGGCTCGCCGTAGCGGGTAAGAAAATCGCCGCTCTTTTTGGACAAGGCGCGCAGGCTGCGCTGAATACCGGCTTCGTCCATCCATGAATTTGGCAGCCAGCCCGCACCCGGCATGGACTTGGGCGAAGTCGGCTGAAGCGCGTTCCGCAACAGCCACAAGACATCCATGGCTCTATCCAGTTTGTACGGCGCTTCCTTGGCCACATGCGGCTTGGGGCGCGGCGCTACATAAAAACCCGACCCCGGGCGTGAACTCAGGTAGCCGGTTGCGACCAGCCGGTCATACGCCTGCACGACCGTGAAGCGGCTCACCCCGTGATCCAGCGCAAACTTGCGAATCGAAGGCATGCGCGTACCGGTGCGCATCGCCCTGTCGTCGATCTGTTTCATGACAGACGCGACGATCTGGTCGATCAGCGGAATCGAATCATGTGCATCCAGAGTAACTAGCGGCATCGAACTGTCCCGGTTGCGGAACCGGTACAGGTTCCAAGTAATTCCGACCAACTGTACATGTATTGTCAGGTGATTGTTCGCTATTGTCAAAACCTCAACTCAAGAGGCCCTCATGACAAATTCAGCGCAAACCAAAGCAGCCGACCGTGCCCGAGAAAACACCGGGCTCATCTTGGGCATGCTCGGCGTAATCGGATTTAGCGCCACCCTGCCCGCCACCCGTCTCGCGGTAGGGCATCTCGATCCAACCTTGGTTGGCCTGGGGCGCTCACTGGTTGCCGCCGTGCTGGCGCTGGTGCTATTGCTGCTGATACGCCGACCCGTCCCCAGCAGCAGGCAGATCAAGAGCCTGTTCGTCGCCGCCTCGGGCGTGATCGTGGGGTTTCCGCTGCTCTCGGCCTGGGCGCTCAAGCAGCTGCCGGCCGCTCACGGCGCCATCGTGATCGCCATACTGCCGCTGTTTACCGCAATTGCTGGCGCGCTGCGCACCCGTGTGCGGCCATCTTTTGGATTCTGGCTGGTGAGCGTGGCGGGCAGCGCGACCGTATTAACATTTTCCGCCCTGTCGGATGCGGGCGGATTGCAGAAAGCAGACGTCATTCTGCTGGCTGCCGCCATGGTGGGCGCAGTCGGCTATGCAGAAGGCGGACGATTGGCCAAAGAGATCGGCGGCTGGCAAGTGATATGCTGGGCGCTCGTGCTGGCCGCACCGTTTCTGGTGCTGCCGGTCGGGATCGCCATCTATCAGCATGGCATCACCGCACCCCAGGAAGCATGGCTGGGTTTCGCTTACGTCAGCGTGGTCAGCCAGTTGCTGGCTTTCTTCCTGTGGTATCAGGGACTGGCACTAGGCGGCGTGGTGAGGGTAAGCCAGGTGCAACTCGTGCAGCCGTTCTTAACCCTGGCGATATCGGCTGCGCTGCTTGGCGAAAAGATCACGCCTGTCATGCTGGGCGCTGCCGTGATCGTGGTCGCCATGGTGGCGATAGGCAGGCGGATGCCGATAGTGCAGGCAAAGAGTCGGTGACTTTCAAGGAGCGACGATGAACATTCCGATCTATCAGGTTGATGCATTCACCGATCAACCGTTTCGCGGCAATCCGGCAGCGGTCTGCCTGCTGGAGGCTTGGCCGGATGACTCGCTATTGCAGGCCATCGCCCTGGAAAACAACCTGTCGGAGACCGCGTTCCTGATGAGGCAGGGCGACGCCTATGCGTTGCGCTGGTTTACGCCGCTGGTCGAAGTGGACCTATGCGGCCATGCCACGCTGGCATCGGCTTATGTCATCTTCAACCATATCGAGCCTTCCCGGCACGAAGTCGCCTTCAACACCCGCAGCGGCGTATTGCGCGTCACCCGCAAGGGCGACTTGCTGCACATGGATTTTCCCTCGCAGCCGCCGCAGCCGTGTTCATGTCCAGCCGACCTGCTGCATGGCCTGGGCAAACCACCCAGAGAAACGTTCAGAGCGGGCTATTATCTGGCCGTATTTGATACCGAGAATGAGATACTTGGGCTCCAGCCCGAGCCGGAATACTTAAAGCGACTGGATTTGCCAGCCGTCATCGTCACCGCGAAAGGCACCAGCGTCGATTTCGTGTCGCGCGCATTTGGTCCGAAAGTAGGCATCCCGGAGGACCCCGTCACAGGTTCGGCGCATTGCATCCTGGCTCCCTATTGGGCACGGCGGCTGGGTAAAAACATATTCCATGCGCGCCAGGTTTCAAAGCGCGGCGGCGACCTTTTTTGTGAATTGATCGGGGATCGGGTCGATATTGCCGGTCAAGCCGTGCTATTTCTGAAAGGCGAAATTCACCTGGGGTCATGAACTTGCCGGGATTCGGTCACAGCCGCTCCTATCGCGCAGCGCCCGGTGGGATGATGGGTTGGACCTATAAATCAGAGCGCGGTACGCTCAATCAATGCTTCTGCGGCAAAGATTCCCGACATCGCCGCAGGGCCCACGCCAAAGCCGGGCCACGTGGTCTGACCTGCCTGATACAAGCCGGGAACCGGGCTGCGGTGTGGGTATAGCGCCCTCAGGCCTGCCACCGGGGAAAGTCCGTACAAAGCCCCGCCGTAAAGGTGCAAAGATTCCTGAAACTCCTTCGGACTCAATATGCGCCGCACGGCGATGTCGATCTCATGCATGCGCTTGAGCGACTCGACCGCCAGGCCAGCCACTTCTTCCTTTCTGTCCTCGCTCCAGTCGTCGGCTGACAGGCCCTGATTGATCGGCGGAAACATTTCGACGATGCTGCCGCCGGCGGGCGCCAGTTCCGGCATGGTTACCGTTGGCACCGTATAGATGGGCCATTGGACAGCGTTCTCGCCTGGCAGAAAAGTTTGGTATTGATCTTCCATCATCGGAAGCACATTGTTGCAATGGCTGCGCACATCGATCTTGTTGGTCAGACCGAGCTGGAGGAGGTAGCCCTTGTGCGACAGGTTCGCGTGCCGAACTTTGCGCCGCATCCCCGCTGGCACATCAACCGGATCCATGAGGGTGCCGAACGTGTGCATCCCGCTGACTGTCGAGATCACGGCATCGAACTCGATCGAGTCTGCATGAGCCACTTCGATACCTCGCACTCGTCCATTCTTCACCAGAATCCGGCTAACTCCCGAATTCAGATGAATCTCGCCTCCGTTGCTCAGGACAGCATGGCTCAGCGTCTCGGGTAACCTCCCCATCCCGCCCTCGGGCAGAAAGAACCCATCCCGGAACATGGCGACAAGGCCGATCAGTGAAATAATCGGCATCTTCTCCGGCGGGCACCCCGTGTAGAGCAATGCACCCGACATTGCCGCACGTGCCGCTTCACTGCTGAAGCTTGCGTTCAGTTCGGAAGCCACAGTCCCGCGAAACTTGTATAAATGCCGCCAACCTTTGGCCAGGAATCTTGATAAGGACAATGGATGGAGCAAAATGTCATCGGCCATGAACCGCAGAACCGGCTCCCATTTCCTCATGAAAGCGGCAAGCTCCTCCTGCAGCCTGGCGTGATCTACGGCGCCATTCCCGCCATCTATCCTGATATCGAGACCTTCGCCGATTGTCACAGTGGTGCCGTCAGGCAGCGAAGTTGTTTGGTTGGCGGAGATTTTTCGTAATGGCAGCGATGAAGAACGGTCCAGGCCAATTTTCTCGAACAGGTGATCCAGCAGACCGGGAAGCGCCAAGTACAGGGCGCCGTCGTTGAAGGTATAGCCACTTAGGTTCGTGGTTGCGCAACAACCGCCAACCTTGGAGTTGGCTTCAAAGAGTTTGACCTCCAGACCCCTTCGCGAGAGTAACGCAGCGGCCGACAAGCCCGCCACTCCTCCGCCGATAATTGCCACGCTCTTCGCTTTTCTCACTATGCGTCACTCCTTGTGATGAGTAGGGCTATGGCCCAGTGCTTGAGTTCGGCGGACGCCGAGGGCGGCCCGCTGGAATGAATTGCTGGCATCGGTGCTAACTCTTCTCGGCTCGGCGTTTTAGCTCGTCAAGCCAAGCAATAAGCGACTTGCCGAGTGCGGCCTGCATTGACTTTCGCATGAGGCTCACAAGCCAGCCCTCGAACGATTCGGACGTGGAAACCACTACGCCTGAAGGAGTGGTTTCAAAAGACCAAACATGAATCGCGCGGGTCCCAATTGCCTTGCCCGTCCAGACAATCCGGGTCATGGGCTTGATCTCTCGGAGCGTAGAAACTATCGAAATACTCCCGCTCTTCCAGGTAAATTGGGTGCCGGCTTCGAGTGGGCCATTTAGCCTCGCGCTTTTAACTGCTGGATTCCAATCAGGCCAGCGGTCTATCTCCACGATTAGGTTCCACACCATGTCCACAGGCGCCTGGATGACAACTTCACGGACTGCAACAGCGGGGGCCGATCTATTGATATCCATATGACCTCGAAGATGCCCAACGTTTGAGTTCAGCCCGCGGCCCGTCAGGGCAGTCGCGCCTGTAACGAATTGTTAGCCACTTGCTTCGGCATGCCACACGGCCTTCCACGCTTTCGACACTGAATTCCAACTTACAAAAGCAGACCAATGGCTTCTATCGGGAGGGCGTTTTCAACACCAGACCGGATAGCCAAAAAAAAGGCGGCTCGCAGCCGCCCTTTTCGATGAGCCTGAAACCCGGTCAGTCGCGCTCGCCCGTCAGCGCCATCAGGAGCTGCAGCAGGTTGACGAACAGGTTGTAGATGTCGAGATACAGTGCCAGCGTCGCCATGACGTAGTTGGTTTCGCCGCCGTGCACGATCTGGCTGACGTCGAACAGGATGTAGCCGGAGAAGATCAGCACCGCGATTGCGGAGATCGCCAGCGCCATGGCCGGCACCTGGAAGAACAGGTTGGCGAGCGAGGCGATGATCAGCAGGATCAGCCCGACGAAGAGAAAGTTGCCGAGGAAGCTGAAATCCTTCTTGGTCACCGTGGCGACGCCGGCCAGGCCGAAGAAGATCACGCCGGTACCGCCCGCCGCCATGCCGACCACTTGCGCGCCGTTCTTGAGGTGCAGCGCCACTTGCAGAATCGGCCCCAGCATCAGCCCCATGAAGAAGGTCAGAGCAAGCAGCAACGCCACACCCAGGCCGCTGTTGCGGTTGGCCGAGATGCCCCAGAACAGGCCGAACATCACCGCCAACATACCGATCACGCCCATGATCGGATGCTGCGCCATGAACGAGAAATTCATGCTGGTGCCGATCGCCGCGCCGATCACGGTCGGGATCATGGTGAGCCCCAGCATCAGGTAGGTGTTGCGCAGCACCTTGTTGGTGCCAACGGCCAGTTGACCTTGTTGTTGCCCGGCAATGACTTGCAATTCGGGTTGCATGTTTCGATTACTCCTTGATATTTCAAAAAACACCAGCGATAAGACTACTCAAGTAACGGAAAAGTTGCAACCTTCCGCCTTATTCCGCTTCCGGTCAAACAAGTGCTTTACCGGCTCGCCTTCGCGTCCGCGCTTGATCTGGAAACGGAATTACCTTCGGCGCCGATGAAAGGGGCTTTCCGGCCTGATCCGCCAGAACGTGGCGGCCACCGCCGCCGCGAATATCGCATAGGCTGTCGTGAATACCCATTCCGGGAGATCATAGTACAGCAGCCGCTGCACCCAGCGCTGCATGAAGCTCGTTCCCCCCGGACTGCCTTGGCGCAGCGCGTCTTCCCACTCGGTGAGCGGGCACGCCACCCCGATCAGCGATTCGGCCGCAACGAACAGGATTGCCCCGAGATGCGCCAGACGGAACCAGAAATTGCGCACCCAGCGCCAGCCCAGCGCGGCACCGATCCAGATCGCCGGCAGCCCCAGCACCACGAACAGGACGAAGGCGAAGTGGACCAGCAGAACGAGATCGGCGAGCAGCATCGGGGAATGGCGAACTCCATATTGGCATGCAGGGGGGAATCCTCCTCGTTCCCCCTTTATCAAGGGGGAGGTTCATGCCGGGCGCGGCCGCTCGACGATGGCGACGCCCCTTCATCCAAGAAGAAAGGTTTACGCGGCGACCCACGCGGCGGCTTCGTCGTAATCGCCGAACACGCCGATTTCCGCATCCACGAACATGCGCGACAACCACGCGCTCCAGGTGAGCCATTGATCGTCGGTGACCACCGCGATTTTCTCGAAATCGGTGGCATGCTCGCGGCTGAATTTGATTTCCTCCCAGGCCACGTCGAGGGTGAACCCGACCATGTCGCGCAGGTCGAGCAGCAGGTTCACCTTTTCCTCGAACTTGAGGCGGTAGCGCACCATGTCCTCGAATTCCTTGTAGTCGGCCAGGGTAAATTCGCCGAATACGGCAACGGTAACCAGGTTGTTGTTCTGCTCGACGGTGATCATGCGGCGTTGCCCTCAATCCGGAAATGGAAACAAAGCGCATTCTAACATATGCCCTGCACGCAGCCCTGGGCCCGGCCGGGTGTATAATCCGCTCTCCCCGGTCCGTCGCCTATCCGCTTTCCAGAAACCGTGCAGCCCAAGATCGAGCAATTGACCCAGGATATCTCCCGGTGCATGCTGCGCGACCGCCAGCCTCTGCGGCGGCGGCTGCGCAAGTTCCAGGAAGCGCTGCGGGCGGGCAAGGCCGCCGAGCATTCCCTGCAACGGCTGGCGGACGATATCCGGCAATCCGCCGGGCGTCTGGCGGCTCGCATGGAAAGCCTCCCCGTGCCCGAATTTCCGCAGGAGCTGCCGGTCAACGAGAAGCGCGCCGAGATCGCCGCCGCCATCGCCGAAAATCAGGTGGTGATCGTGTGCGGCGAAACCGGCTCCGGCAAGACCACCCAGCTGCCCAAAATCTGCCTGGAACTCAAGCGGGGCGCGGCCGGTATGATCGGCCACACCCAGCCGCGCCGCATCGCCGCGCGCAGCGTCGCCACCCGCATCGCGGCCGAGCTGAAGTCGGAAGTGGGAGGCGCGGTCGGCTACCAGGTGCGGTTTACCGACCGGGTGGGCGAGCGGACCTGCGTCAAGGTGATGACGGACGGCATCCTGCTGGCCGAAACCCAGGGCGACCGCCTGCTCGAAGCCTACGACACGATCATCGTGGACGAAGCGCACGAGCGCAGCCTGAACATCGATTTTCTGCTCGGCTATCTGAAGCAGATTCTGCCGCGGCGCCCCGAGCTCAAGCTCATCGTCACCTCGGCCACCATCGACGCCGAGCGCTTCTCCCGGCACTTCAACGATGCTCCGGTGATCGAGGTATCCGGCCGCACCTATCCGGTGGAAGTGTGCTATCGCCCGCTCGCCGGCGCCGAGGAAGAAGAAGCCGAGCCGGATCGGGAGCAGGCGATCCTCGCGGCGGTGGACGAGCTCTCCGCCCTGGGCGGCGGCGACATCCTGGTGTTTCTGCCGGGCGAGCGCGAAATCCGCGACACTGCCGAGGCGCTGCGCAAGCACCATCCCGCCGGGGCCGAAATCCTGCCGCTCTATGCGCGCATGTCCGCGGCCGAGCAGGACCGCGTGTTCAAGCCCTCCGGCGCGCGCCGCATCGTGCTCGCCACCAACGTGGCGGAAACCTCGCTCACCGTGCCCGGCATCCGCTACGTGATCGATCCGGGCTACGCCCGCATTTCCCGCTACAGCTTCCGCGCCAAAGTGGAGCGGCTGCAGGTGGAAAAGATCTCCCGCGCCTCGGCCGCCCAGCGCGCCGGGCGCTGCGGCCGAGTTGCGGCCGGGGTATGCATCCGCCTCTACGCCGAAGAGGATTTCCTCGCCCGCCCCGCCTTCACCGACCCGGAAATCCGGCGCACCAATCTGGCCGCCGCCATCTTGCGCATGAAGGCGCTCGGGCTGGGCGACGTGGCGAATTTCCCTTTCCTCGACCCGCCCGATTCGCGGGCGATCGGCGACGGCTTCCGGCTGCTGGAGGAGCTGGGCGCGGTGAACGAGCAGCGCGAGCTCACTGCGCTCGGCCGCGAGCTCGCCCGGCTGCCTCTCGACCCGCGCATCAGCCGGATGATCCTGGCGGCGAAGGAGGAAAACTGCCTCGCCGAAGTGCTGGTCATCGCCGCCGGCCTCTCCGTGCAGGATCCGCGCGAGCGCCCGGTCGCCGCCCAAGCAGCCGCCGACGCCGCCCATCGCCGCTTTGTCGACGAGCGCTCCGATTTTCTCGGCTACCTCAAGCTGTGGGCGTTTTACGACGACGCCCTCAGGCACAGGAAATCGAACCGCCAGCTCGCCCGGCTGTGCCAGGACAATTTCCTGTCCTATCTGCGCATGCGCGAGTGGCGCGACATCCACGGCCAGCTGCGAACGATGGCGACCGAAATGGGCTTGCGCCCCAACCAGGTCGAGGCCGGCTACGATCCGATCCACCGCGCGCTGCTGGCCGGGCTGCTGGGCAACATCGGCTTCAAGGGCGAAACCCAGGAATACCAAGGCGCGCGCGGCATCAAATTCCATGTCTTTCCCGGCTCCGCGCTGTTCAAGCGCGGCCCGAAATGGCTGATGGCCGCGGAACTGACCGAGACCGCCCGGCTGTACGCCCGCACCGCCGCGAAAATCGAGCCGGAATGGGCGGAACGGCTGGCCGGCCAACTGTGCCGGCGCAGCTATTTCGATCCCCACTGGGAAAAGAAACCGGCCCAGGTGGCCGCCTTCGAGCGCGTCACGCTGTACGGCCTGGTGCTGCAGCCCAAGCGCCGGGTTCACTACGGCCCGCTCGACCCGGCGCTCTCGCGCGAAATCTTCATCCGCGCCGCCCTGGTGGAAGGGGAATACGTCACCAAGGCGCCATTTTTCGAGCACAACCGCGCGCTCGTCGCCGAAATCGAGGAGCTGGAGCACAAATCGCGGCGCCAGGGGATTCTGGTGGACGAGCAGCGCATCTTCGAGTTCTACGATGCGCTGATCCCGCAGGGAATTTTCAACGGTGCGGCATTCGACAAATGGCGCAGGGAGGCGGAACGGGCCAACCCGCGGCTGCTGTTCCTGAGCCGCGATGACCTGATGCGCCGCGAGGCGGAGCACGTCACCGAGAACCAGTTTCCGTCCATCCTCGATCTCGGCGGCAGCGAATACCGGCTTGCCTACCATTTCGAGCCGGGTCACCCCGACGATGGGGTCACGCTCATTCTGCCGCTGGCAGCGCTCAATCAGATCCCTCCCGAGCGCTGCGAATGGCTGGTGCCCGGCCTGCTACGGGAGAAAATCACCTGGCTGATCCGCTCGCTGCCGCAGCAGCTGCGCCGCGCCTTCGTGCCCGTGCCGGATTTCGTCAAGGCCTGCATGGAAGCGCTCGAACCCTGCGACCAGCCGCTCGCCGAAGCGCTCGGCGCGTTCCTGCGCCGCCTCACCGGAGTCGGCATTCCCGCCGAGGCGTGGGCGCTCGCCGACCTGCCCGGCCACCTGCGCATGAATTTTCGCGTTGTCGACGAGCGCGGCAAGACGCTCGCGGCGGGGCGGGATCTCGGCCAGCTGCGGCGCGAGCTGGGCGGACAGGCGCAGCAAAGCTTCCAGCAGGCGTTCCGCTCCTCCCTGGAACGGGACAAGCTGACCCGCTGGGATTTCGGCGATCTGCCGGAGCAGGTGTCGTTCCAGCGCAACGGCCAGACGCTGACCGGCTATCCCGCGCTGACGGATCACGCCACCCACGCCGCCATCCGCATTTTCGACTCCCGTGCCCAAGCCGAGCGGCACATGCGGGCCGGGCTTGCGCGGCTGCTCCTGCTGCAACTGCCGGAACAGGCGCGCTTCCTGGAAAAATCCCTGCCCATTGCCAAAGAAACCTGCCTGCACTACCTGCCGCTGGGAAGCTGCGATCAGCTCAAGCAGGAGCTGATGGCGCTGATTTCCGACCAGGCGTGTGTCGGCGAAGCGCCGCTGCCGCGCACCGCCGCGGAATTCGAGCAGCGCCGCGAAGTGGCGAGAGCGCAGCTGGTGACAACGGCCAATCAGCTCTGCAAGCTGGCCGGGCAGATCCTGGCCGAATACCACGCCGTCGGCAAGAAGCTCGCGGCGCCCGCGCCGGCCGCATGGAAGCCCGCCTACACCGATGCGGCGGAGCAGCTCCGGCATCTGGTTTACCCGGGGTTTCTCAATCGCACGCCTCACCGCTGGCTGCAGCATTTCCCGCGCTATCTGAAAGCCATCGCGCTGCGCCTGGAAAAACTGCCCCACGCTTCCGCCCGCGATGCGCAGCACCGCGCCGAGATCGCGCCGCTGTGGCAGAACTGGCTGCGCCGGATGGAAAAACCGCAGGCGGAGGAAGCGCCGAATCCCGCTCTTGAACAATACCGCTGGATGCTTGAGGAGCTGCGGGTCTCGCTGTTTGCCCAGGAACTGAAAACCGCGTTCCCGGTATCGGCAAAACGGCTGCTCAAGCTGTGGGAAGAAATCGGATAGAGAACCGAAATGCCCGCAAGACAAAGGATATGGGGGTTGCAATATATCCTTAAAGGCGAAATTTCAAATGGTGCGGCAACCCCATCAATCAAAACGAGTTATTTCTTTGTTCACAAAATTTGTGGATAACTATGTGGATAGCGCTAAAATAAATCCGTAACCCTATTGCTCCACCAATGTTTTTTCAAATTGACCAGCATTTAATCGCGCCACTTTTCTCTTTAAAAACAAATTGATAATAAATTTCCTTGGCCGCTCAATCAGTTCCGAGATATGACAAGTAATTCAGCCGACGAGATGTGAATAACTGCCGCTGTCAAGCCGTTTTTACAAATTTAATGAAATGTTCATCTTATTGATTTACATGGTACTTTTTTTGACATCCAAAACCTCTATCCCGATTTATTGACATATGTCGTTTCGCGGATGCGCCGCGCCCACCGCCGCGCCTCCCCTTCCCCCAAACATGCCGTCAGATTCTCCTGTAAATCATCAACTTGCAAATCGCAGCCGGCGAGGCGCCGCAGGCTCTGCTCCGGCAAGGGGTGCGACAGCGCGATCCGGACGATCCGGCCGTACGCGGTCAGCGCCCGCACCCAGGCACCATCGGGATAACCGCGCTCGGTGAGATAGGTCGAGGTGTTCAGCTTGATGCCGTGCGGCACCAGCCGCTTGCCCCCGCCTTCTCCCTGCACGGGTCGGAGATCTTCCAGCGCCTGCCGCGCCGCCCGTGCCTCACCAGCATCGAGCTCGGCATCGCCCAGCCGCCAGCCCAGCGCAGACTCGAGTTGCCGCCGGAAAACCCGCACCAGCTCGGCCTCGGCCGGCGGCGTCCGGTGGCTGGCCCAGTCCGTCACCGCCGCGCGCAACCCCTCCACGAGCCATTGCCGGAAGCCCTCGGAGGGGCAGGCGATGCAGCGGGCAAAAAGCTCGGCCGGAAAATGAAGCATGAAGCTGCCCGCGAGCACGGCGCAGCGGCCGATGGTGGCCGCCCCGCTGCCGGCGATCTTGCGGCCGGCGAGCCAGATGTCTTGCGCCTGCCGCTCTGCCGGCAAGCCGAAATGCCGCCAGGTTTCCACCGCAGGCTGCAGCCCCCAGTCGAACCACTGCTGCGGCCGCCCGGCGGCATGGCGCAACGGCACCACCAGCACAAAGCAATATTGCGCCTCGTCCACCCACACCGTGCCGCCGCCCAGGGGGCGCCGCACCACAGGCACGCCGGGCGACGGGACCAGCTCCGCGGAGAAATCCTGCGACTGGCCGAGACAGATGTGGGCGCTGCTTCTGCCCCACAACACAACCGGCGCGGCATCTTCCGCCAGACTTTCCGCCACTCCGAGATAGGCGGAATGAAAGGCTTCCGGCGTGGTCAGGCCGAGGTCGATCCAGCGGGCGGGCAAAAGGCGCTTCATTTTAAAAACGGCGTTTGGCCACGAATGACCCTGGAAAAAGCGATTAACCACGAATTTGCACGAATAAACCACGAATGTTCACGAATGATCATGATGCTACTCATGGGGCCGTGCTCACCTGGATGGTGTGCTACAAATCGGTCACACTTCATTGTTCTTAATTCGTGTTTATTCGTGTCATTCGTGGCAAAAACGCATTTTCTAGATTCATTCGGCGTTCTTGGCCTCATCCGGGTTGAAATACCGGCCGAAATAGAAATCCCGCCGGTTCAGCGCCTGGTATTGCGCCGCGCGCTCCGCCACGCCTTCCTTGATGATTTCGGCAAGATGGCCGCCCTGCTCCGCATCGAGGACATGGATGCGGGACATGAGATCCTCGTCCAGATCGAGAAAATGCCCGGCCAACCCGTCCGGCCGCTCCAAGTAGAGCAGGAACGCCGCGCACTCCGGGTCTTCCGGGTCGAGCGGCGACAGCGCGATCTTGCCGAGCCAAGCCAGGCGGGCCGCCTGATTGAACTGCGGGAGGGTCAGTTTCCTGCCTTTCTTGTACTTGTTCAGCTCGTTCCTGAGCTGGCCGACATCGGTTATTTTTATGCTCGGTTTCATACCCTGCCCCGCAAAGAAAAAGGCCGAAGGCACAATGCCTCCGGCCAAAGGTGCCGACTGGAGAATGACTAGAACTTCATGCCGTAGGCAACGCCCAGCGAGTTTTCGTACATCTTGATGGTTTCGGTGCCGCCCACGTTGAAGTACGGATTGGTCGCCGGCCCCGAAACCGAATTCTCCAAGGCGTGCATATACGACACCGTCAGCTCGGACGCATTGCCCAGCGCATAGGTCGCCCCCAGCGTCACGTGATCCTGAACCACGCCGGGTGCCAGGATATTGAACGTCACGTCGCGCGCATCGATCGGGTTGTCGGTATGGTTGTAGCCGGCGCGCAATATCAGCTTGTCGTTGTATTGATATTCGACGCCGAGTTTCCAGACGTCCACATCCTTCCAGCCGAAGCCGATGCCGTTGCTCCCGCCCAGACAAGCTGAGCCGGATCCGGGGCCGACGGGGGGAGCGCCGGTGCACCCCGGTTGCCGGCTGGAATTGGCGATCGCCGCTACACCGCCGTAATTGATGCGCTGGTAGTCGAGCGCAACGGTCACCGCCGGGCTTGCCTTGAATGCGATACCGAGGTTGTAGTTTTCGGGAATGTCGAAATCGCCGCCGCCGGCAAACAGCCCTTTATATTTGTCGAACTTACTCATATCAATCTTGCTGGAATAGGCCGCGCCCAGCGTAATGCGATCCGACACCCTGCCCATCCAGCCCACGCGCACCCCCCAGCCGGTAGCCGTGTCGGTGCCGTTATTGGTCAGATTGTTCGGGTCGGAAGAAATCGCCTTGAAAGCCTGCAGCCCGTCCGCACTAAAACGCTGGTAGCCGAACAGCGGCGATACGCCGATCGAATGCTCCTGGCTCACCTTATAAGCCACTGTCGGCGCGATGATCAGTTGCTCCAGATTCACCCCCAGCTTGCCTTCGCCGCACAACAGGTTCTTGGGGTTGCCGCCGCCGCAGCTCGCCGCCGCTATCTGTCCGCCAGGATAATCCGTATTCATGCCGCCGTTGCCGTACACGGTTACCCCCAGCGACAGGCTCGGGTTCAGCAGCTTGTTGTAGCCGAATTCAGGGATGAAGAAGCTCTCGCTGCCGCTATCCACCTTGGCGTTGACCGGGCCGAAATAGGTGCCATTCACGCGCTCCGCGCTGCGCACCGGACTGAACCAGTCCAGCCCGATGTCCAGCCGATCCCCCACCCACACCATGCTGGCCGGGTTATTGGCGCCGCCGAACGCATCCACCGCCCTTGCGGTGGCCGCGCCGCCCATGCCTTTGGCCTTCATACCATAGCCATGAGAAAAATAGCCGTCTGTCGCCAGCGCCATCCCCGGCGCCATGCATCCCGCAACTGCCAATACCCCAACCAGTTTTTTCAATTCCATTCTCGGTCTCCTCCGCAAAGAGTTATTGATGGTGTTGCAGTTGTTTCAGCCATTTAAACAATCAAAAGCTTTTGGAGCAAGTCTATGTTGCGGTTTTTGAACAGAAACTTTTTATCCCTGCATAAATCAAACTTCATGAAATGTGCCGATTTCCTCCCCTTCCATCTGGCGCTTGACGATTTCCACATCCTGGCGGCCAAGGGCGAAGGGGAAGGACAGGATGTCCGATGGCGTGGAATCGCCGTAAGGACGGTTGCAGGCCGATACTTCCTCGTCGTCCTTGCCGGGGCAGCCGGAAGTCTGGAACGGCTTGCCGGAGTTGATGATCTGTTCCAGCTCATTTTCAGGCAGGCCGAAATCCACCACCTGCCCCTGTTCGTTAAACCGCATTTTGCTCACATGGCCGCCGGCATAATCGATGATGAAGCGGGCAAGCTGCACCCGGCGCCACTGCGCGCGGTCGCAGGGCGGCCAGTCTTCCATCAGCGAGCCCCGCTCGGGGAAGAAGGCGAACATGTGGTTGTGGCCGCCCATGTCCTTGATTTTCTGCGCCGCTTCGAGCATTTCCCGCTCGGTTTCGCCCATGCCGCAGATCAGGTGCGCGCCGAATTTTTCCGGGCCGAAGATTTCCGCCGCCCATTCCAGCGCCAGCCAGTATTTTTCGTAGGCATGCGGCCCTTCCACCGCCTTGCCGCGGGTGCGCTCGAAGATGGCGGGCGTGACCGCATCCAGCGCCACGGTGAAGATATCCGCGCCCATCTGCTTGAGGCGCACCAGATCCTCTTTTTCGAGCGAAGTGGGATTGGAAAGGATGGAAACCGGGATGTGGGGCAGTTCTTTCATCCATTTCCCCAGCAGCGTGAAGGTATCGGCGTTGGAATCGGGATGGGTGATCATGGAAATGCACATGCGCTGGAACTGTCCCTTGTCCTTGCTCGCCTTGATGCGCTCGATCGCCTCGTCGTAGCGGACGGCGGGCCAGTCCACGCGGATGAAATTGCGGTCGGCGTAGTCGCGCGCTTCCTCACGGTGGCGCGCCAAGCCGCAATAGCTGCAGTTGGCCCGGCAACCTTCCGGGTAGGTCACCAGTAGGTTGAGGCAATGCGTGCACTCGGTGCGGTGCATTTTTCCCGGCACCAGCCCCAGCGTAATCGCCGCCGCCGTGCTCATCTGCACGTATTCCGGCGAGCGCATTTCGGGTGTCTTGACATGATAATTCGGCCAGTAAAAATTGACCGGCTGGATGGTTTCGACTGCGGCGCTCATTACTTTATTCTCCCAAACCGAATGGACAGGATTAACAGGATTTTTCAGGATTTACAGGACTCTTGCGTGTCGGATGGCTTGGTATAGTTCCTGAATTTGCGTTTAACCGTCACGCTTTTGCCAAAATTGATCAGCAACCCGATATCTTTGCCCGTTGCCGCCAGATAATTTACTAACTGCACCTCGTGCTCGCGCGCCAAAGATTCGCACGCCTTCAATTCGCAAACGACTTCGTTCTCGATCAGCAAGTCGGAAAAATACTCGCCCACCTTTTTACCATCATAGAAGACGGGTATCGGCGCCTGCTGCTGAACGACCACCCCATTATTGATCAGCTCGATTGCCAGCGCATTTTCATAAACCTTTTCAAGAAACCCCGCACCTAAGGTTTTGTGCACCTTATATGCACAACCGATAATTTTTTCCGTAAGTTTTTTCCTGTCCACGAAATCCTGTAAATCCTGAAAAATCCTGTTAATCCTGTCCATCTAATTCGTAAAATATTCCGGGAACGCGATCCACCCCCTGCGGTGCATCTCGTCCCCCCGCGCTTCCGCGCCGCCCCAGAACTGATTCAGCCATTGCCGTTTGGCTACCGCCCGCGCGAGCGAGGCTTCGAACTGGTCGCGAATGTCTTCCTCGAATTCGCCTAAGGCGTTCTCCACTTTATCCCTGACCCGTGCCACGGCGGCCTCCCCGGCGCGGTCGCCGGAGACGACCGCGGCGGCGATACCCGCGCCGGTAACCGGATGGGTGAGTCCCGCCGCATCACCGGTCAGCATTACGTTGCCGATCGAGATTTTCGGCCGCATGCCGCCCACCGGGATGGCGCCGCCGGTGCGGTGGAGAATCTCTATTCCCACCCGCCCCTCGCTGACCAGGTTCCGGTGCAGTTCGTCCAGCGGCGTCTTGAGATCGGCAGCAAACCGCTTGTCCGCGCCCAGCCCGAGATTCGCCGTTTCCCTTTTCGGAAACAGCCAGGCATAGCCGCCAGGATAGGCATCCGACAGCCAGATATCGGTGTCCTCGAAAGGGCGCAGCAAAGGCACGGTGTACTGCCGCGTGTGCACCACCTCCAGCGGCGGCAGGCCGAGCGCCGCCGCCACCGGAGAGTGCGGCCCGTCGGCACCGACCAGCACCTTATATTCGAACACCCGCTCGCCCTGGGGCGTGGCGATCCAGGCACGGTTTTGCGCGGGCTCGAGCCGCTCCAGCCGGCTGTCGAAAAACACTCTTGCACCCGCCTTTTCGGCTTCTCTCGCCAGTGCCTGATCAAAGGCGGCACGATCCACCATCAGGCCGGGAAATTCGGATTTTTCCATCGCACCCGAAGGCAATGCGCTGTTCATGCCGCGAATGCGCTGCTGCAGCACGCCTTCGGGACGGGCATAGGCGCCCAGCGGCAAGGGGATGAATTCGGCGCACTGCACCGGCACGCCGGCCGTCTGCTTGCGCTCGATCACGGCCACCGAAATTCCGCCCTGCGCCGCCACGCGCGCCGCAGCCGCGCCTGCCGGGCCGAGGCCGATTATCAGGAGATCGATGCGTTCAGCCACAATCTACCGTCGCTTTCGCCAGCGCCTGCTTCACCACTGCGACAAAATCGGCGGGAACCAGCGAAAGCAGGTCAGCTTCGCGGCCCGCGAAGAACCGCAGCACGTTTTCCTCCACCCTTTCGGCGGCGGTGTCGCGCAATGCCGCTTCCAGATCGGCGACGGTACGCCGGGGCGTGACGAAAAAATCGCCGCTGAACCATGCCTGTTTGATTCGCCCCTGTCTTGCATCGTAAGTCAGCGTAACGCGCAGCAATCCGCCCGGAAACTTCTGCACGCCCTCCGTCAGCGGCATGTCCGCCGCGGGCCGGGCAAGCAGGTTGACCCAGTCGGGATGATCGATTTCGGCCAGCGCCGCCCGGTAGCGCGCCTGCTCGCGCACCGAGAGATCGCCTGCCTCGAATGCCACGCCGAATTCCCGGGCGAAAGCTTCGGCAAGTGCCCATTTCACATCCTCGGTGTCGGGGGCGTAGCCGAGAAGATCGGCCAGGTTGGCCACCCGTTCGCGCGCCGAAGCGATCGCCTTGTCCGACAGCTTCTCGGCCGGAATGCGCAGCACCCGCAGCATTTTTTCCACGTCGAACTGCACCAGCAGCGTGCCCTGGAACATCAGCGCATCCCCCTCGAACGCGCCGCCGGTACCGGAAATCTTTTTCCCGTCCACCTCGATGTCGTTGCGCGGACGGTAGGCCGCCGCCACCCCCAGCGCGCCGATACCGCGCGCAGCGGCCTCGCAGATGCGGCGGGAAATCGCCTGCATGTCCGCCGTGCCGAGATCGCGCTTGTGCAGATAAAGCTCCCAGCCGATCTGGGTTTCGTCGAAGTAGATGGCGCCGCCGCCGGTGATGCGCCGCTGGACCGCAACACCGTGCCCGCGGCAGTAATCGAGATCGAGTTCCTGCTCCGCGCTTTGGTGAAACCCCAGCAAGGCGCTCGGCGTAAAACGCAAAAAGCGCAGGGTGGAGGGGATTTCTTCCGCCGCCCGCGCTTCCAGCAGCGCGCGGTTGAGCGCGATATTCTCCGCCGCAGGCCGCAGGCCGGTGTCAATGACGCGCCAGGTTATGGGCATATTCAAATTCGATAGACAGGATTAACAGGATTTTTCAGGATTAACATGATTTTTGATGTCGTAAAAAAAGAACACACATACACGATCCGCTGAATTTGGTCTGATCCTGTCCAGCCAGATATATTCAAATTCGATAGACAGGATTAACAGGATTTTTCAGGATTAACATGATTTTTGTTGTCATGAAAAAGGAACACACACACGATCCGCCTGAATTTGCTTTAATCCTGTAAATCCTGCGAAATCCTGTTAATCCTGTCCAATCGGATTTACAAAACAGCGGCGACCGTTATCCCGCCACCACCCTGATACCCGCCAGCGCGCCGGTTCCCGCCCGGCGGCTGCGCTCCTGCTCGATAATGCGGCGAATGTCTACCTGCAGGCCGGCATGGTCGTTCTCAAGCGCCAGCACTTCGTCGCCCACGGCGATCGAGCAGCAGGCAGGCGTGACGCGCACGTCACGCCCAAGGCGGGCGGCCAGCTCGACCATGCCGTCCGCGGGATGGGCGATGCCGTTCAGCCCCGCCAGCACGGCGTAGCTGTCGATCTCCGTTTTGGCGCGCCCCGCCGGGCGGGCGCAGCCCAGCAGCAGCGGCGTGTCCGGCAGGGCTTCGCGGGCGTCCATGAAAAATTGCCCTACCTCGGCGCTGGCCGGCGTGGCGAAAGGGCGGTTCTTCGGCGCGTAAAACGGCATCACCACCACCAGCACCACCGCGGACGGCCTGTGCCGCCGGATGATCTCCAGCGCATTCCATTCGCCGAGCAGGGTGCCGTAATGCAGCCCGAGGACGATGTGCGGCACCACCTTGAGCGAGGTGGAGACGAGGTATTCCAGGGTGCGCTCGAAATCGTCCACGCTGCGCTTGAGATGATAGACCTGGGTAATGGTGTCCTGGGCGCCGATCACGTCCATCATTGCCGCATCGATGCCGCAATCCTCCATGCGCCGCGCGCCGTCCATGTCCACCAGCGCGGTATGGAGCGCGATCCGGAAGCCGGGAAAGGTATCCTTGATGCGGCGGATGGTGGGATAGAAGACATCGTACTCCACCTCGTTGCGGTGGTTGGAGCCGCCGGTGAGAAGCATGCCCTGCGCGCCGGCTTCGATCTGCTCGTTCACCACGCGCCACAGCGCTTCCGGCGTTTTCGCCGGAAGCATCGGTTCGAGGATTTTCGCCTTGCAATGGTCGCATTTCAGGCTGCATTCGCCGCCGGTGATCGAAACCGCCGGCCAGGCGCTTTTGCCGCAGCCGGCGATTTCGGACGTGGCGTAAGCCTTGAAAGTGGGCGTGTAGAAATTGACGGCGCCGATGCGCGCGCCTTGCAGAACACCGAAGCGCGCCTGCATGCGGCCGACCAGCGCGGCATCCAGGACAACGCCTTCAAGCGGTTCGATCTGCCCGATGATATCAGGCCAGGAAGTCATGACATGAATTGTGCGGATTGTCGGGATTCATGGGGCTCGACCCGACCGGCACTTCAGCAGCCGCCGAAACCGTCGGCACCCATCTTGGCTTCGAACGCCCCGGCCACCGCGCCGCCGCTGACCAGGCCGGCGGATTCGGCGTCCCAGTTGGTCGGCTTCATCTTGACGAGCCAGCCCGCGCTGTAAGGATCGGCATTGATGGTGCCGGGTTTGGCCGAGACCGCATCGTTGGTGGCGATCACCTCGCCGGAAACCGGCGCTTTCACCGGCCCCACCCACTTGCCCGATTCGACGGTGGCGACCGACTTGTCCTTCTCGATTTCCTTGCCCGCTTTCTTCGGGGTGTAGGAAACGATCTCGCCGGCGAGCGAGCACGCATACGAGGTCATGCCGACGGTAATGGTGCCGTCCCCTTCGCGACGGGCCCAGACGTTGTTTTCGACGTTGTAGTACAGATCGTCTGGAAGGTTACATCCGCGTACGGTTGCCATTTCTGCTCTCTCCTGGAATTAAAAAAACATCGACTTGTTGCAGTTCAGAATCATGTCCGCCAGAACGCCGGCATTGGAAATCTCGTCCACCTCCCCGATCACGTCGCCGGCTTCCAGATCGTAGCCGGGCATCGCCGGCCGGCACAGGTAAAGCTTGGCGCCCGCAGCTTTCGCGGCGCGCATGAACTCGATGATTGTCTTGCCGCCCTCCATCGCTGTCAAGGTTTCCGGCACCCCCTTCTCGGCCAGGCGCACCGCTTCCATGGTGAGGAAAATACGCACGTCCGCGTCCATCGAAGCCAGCACCGCGGCGAGATAAAACGGAGTGGCGCAGCGGTGAGGAGTCGAAGGTCCGCTGGTCATGACGATAACCACGGACTTCCCCTCGTTGTCCAGATAATGCTCCTCAGACATCGGCGTTCAGCTCCGCTCGCAATGGATATCGTCTTTCCGGCAGCGGGCGCAATAGCCTGCCTCCGCGGCTGCACCGGTCATCAGCCCGGACAACGCCGCCGCCGGGTCCACCGCCCTGACCCGCGCCACCCAGGCATCATAAGGCTCGCGATTGAGCAGCGAGGGCTCGTCCAGCACGCGGGAATTGATCTCCTCGATCACGCAATCGAAGACGTTGGGAATCGGGCCGGCCCACTTGGCGCTTTCGATCGTGGCCACGGGCTTGCCGGCAGGGCGCAGCGTGCCGGGCTTGCGCACGCGCAGGTGCATGATCCTGCCGGCGATGGCCTGGGAGATGTCGGTCATGCCTACCGAGAACATACCGTCCGGCTCGCGCCGCACCCAGATCTGGTATTGGTCGTCGTAATGGAGGTCGGGGCGAAATTCGCAGCCGTTACAGTGCATGTTTTTATATTACCAACCGCGAATAGCGTTAATTAACCACGAATGACACGAATTTTCACGAATGTACCCGAATCAAATCCATTCGTGGCCGCATTTTCAATAGCAGGATGGGTGGAGCAGCCCTCTCTCCAACTCTCCCCTGGAGGGGAGAGGGCGATCGTCCCCTCTCCCACTTGCGGGAGAGGGTTAGGGTGAGGGCGCAACCCATCGAACAATCCGGTGCGCCCATCTTATGATGGGTTACGGCTTGCGCCTCCACCCATCCTACGCATCTGCGCGACCGAACTCCGTAGAGTGCGGCGAGCGCAGAACCGTAGGGCGCATTAGCCGAAGGCGTAATGCGCCGAATGCTTTTGCGCGCCATCTCGAAAAACACCCTTCTCGTTCAAATAATCCAGGGAGTCGGACGAGGTTTTAGTTCCGGCGTAACGCGCTGCGCGCATTAGCCTCCACTGAAATGTCAGCGCCGTGGCCCTGCATACACCTTCTCACAAAACACCCTTGTCGCTCAGGTAATCCAAAGAGTCGCTGACATTTTCATGCACACCAAGCTTTCTGGCAGACATTCCCAGCGCCAGGCCGAGCAGTTGGGTGAAGTAGATGATCTTGACGTTGGTCTTGATGCCGAACTCGGTTTCGGCGCGCACCTGGTGCATTTCCAGCCCGGAGTGGCAGGTCGGGCATTCGGTGGCGATGACTTCGGCGCCGGAGTCCTCGGCGGCCTGCAGCAGGTTGAGCACCAATTGGGTGGAGGTGTCGGAATCGGAGAGGGTGTGCGCTCCGCCGCAACAGGCGGTCTTGAGAGGGAAATCCACGTTTTCGGCGCCAGCGGCGGCAAGCAGGTCATCCATGTAATGCGGCTTGTAGCTCGACTCGGAGCCCGGCCCCTGATCCCTCTCCGGGAATATCTGGCGCGGACGAGTGTACATGCAGCCGTAATAGTTGGCGATCTTCATGCCGTTGAGGCTTTTCTTGAGCCGCTCCTTGATGCCCTCCTCGCCGATCTCCTCCATCAGCCATTCGAGCAGATGGACGGTGCGCACCTTGCCCTGATAAACCGGATCGTCGGCTTTTTTCGCCAGTTCCTGCACGGTTTCGAACGATTCCTTCGAGGTCGCCAGCTCGTATTCCGCTTTTTTCAGATTGTGGTAGCAGCCGTTGCACGGCGCCATCACCGTGTCGAAACCCATCTGCTCGGCGGCAATCGCCAGATTGCGGGCGGACATGTAGGTTTGCAGCATGGGGTGGACGTTCTTTACCTCCATTGCGCCGCAGCAGTTCCAGTCTTGCAGGTCTTTCATTTCCAGCCCGAGATCCTTGACCAGGGCGCGGGTGGAGCGGTCGTAAGGGCCGCCCGAGCCCTCCAGCGCGCAGCCGGGATAATAAGCGACTTTAGCCATGTGCAATCTCCTTCTGTTCCTTGATGTACTGCCGCAACACTTCGCCGGTTCGGCCCCAGGATTTGGTCCTGGGCTTGAATACCGCGGCCCATGCCATGTGCAGCGGGTGGAGGATCGGCATGCGGGCGAGAAATTTGCCGATACGCCCCTTCTTCAACTCCGTCCACTTGTTCATGCGCGCCACGAAAATGCCCAGCCAGCCGTGCAGCGCAAGACTGGCCACGTCTTGGCCGGTTTTCCGGAAGAAATTCAGCATCACCTCGCCATCCTCGATTCGGCCCCGGTCCAGGCACTGGCGCGCGAATTCCTCGTCGAAAATGGTGGATCGAGTCTTTTCGGTGTAGCCCTCGTCCTCCAACCAGTGCGCCAGTGCCTTCATCACGCTTTCCGGGCGGACGTCCTTGGGACAGATGCTGGTGCACTTGTTGCAGGACACGCACTGCCAGATGATGTCCTTGTCTTTGATGATTTCATCCTTCAATCCGAGGCGGGTGAGGTAGATCCAGTAACGCGGGTTGAAATCGGTGTTCTGCGCGTACATGGTGCAGGAGTTGGTGCAGGAACCGCACTGCCAGCAACGGTGGAGCCGCTCGCCCCCGGCGTAGCTTTCGATCTTGCGCTCGAAGTCATCGTCGTAATCGGTCAGCGTGCGCGGCAGGATCATGGTGTTCCAGTGGCCAGATACGTCCACGCCCTCCACCACCAGCTTGTCGGCGGTCAGAACGCGGGCGGGATCGATCAGCGTTTTCTCGTGAATGGCCATAATGCGTTCTCCAAACAACCCTAAAAAAAGCGTTTAACCACGAATTCGCACGAATGTTCACGAATAATCATTTTGTTATCAAAATTCCCGCCATCATCGACAAGGTGCGCGGCCCTTTGATACCACCCTTTTGTTCGTGTCCATTCGTGCTTAATTCGTGTCATTCGTGGTGAATTGCCTGTGTTTTCCTGACCCGCGAGCGGTCGCTCCGCCCCGGCGCGTCAATCCCCAGCAGCTTCTTGATGCACTCTTCCGGTCCGACGCCGCGCCCGAAACCGGGGCTCAGCATCCCTTCCGCGACAGAACGGAAATAGGCGGAATATGCCTGCGCCAGCACAAGATCGATCCAGAACGGCATGTCGCGATAAATGCCTTCGGCGGCAAGCAACGAAGCCAGCCAGTGGCGCGCCCCCTCGAACATTTCCGGCGTCGAGCCGAGCTCGATACGTGCCATATGATCGGCGCCGCGAATCAGCTCCCGCAGCGCCCCACTCATGGTGGTCTGGTCCCACACCCAGCGCGTCATCAGCGGATACTGCTCCGGCGCGCTGAAATGCAGCGTCTCTGCCGCGAAATCGAAAGCGGCGCGGCGCAATCGGGCAGCATCTTCCCGGCCGATTCCCGCCTCGACCGGCAAGGCGGCGAGGAAGCGCTGCAACCGCACCGCCACGGTACCGCTTCCGTATAGCAAATCGTTGAGGGCCGCCACCGCTCCGGCTTCGCCCAGCGCCTGCAGCGGCGGGAACAGCTTGCGTCGCGCGGTGAACGAGAGATCCAGCACCGTTTCCAGCCCTTCCAGATCCAGCCCGCCGAGGGCTTCCGGTGACAGAGCAGCGGCAAACAGCCGGTGCTTGGCCTGAAGGGCGCCAAGCCATGCCTCCAGCCCGGCATCGACCTCGGCAATCTGCCGCAAATTTTGCAGGTGATGGGCAAACAGCGCTTCGTCCAGCGGCAAAGGCAGCTCGGCCGGCGCGATGCGCTCGGCCGCCCTACCTTGCGGCACGGCCTCAGGCTGCTTTTTGAGCCAAAGCATTCAGTTCCCCGACGGCGCGCATCGCCATGGTCATCCCCTGGGCGATGCTGGAATCGATGTCTTCCGGCCCGAGCGCAGCGCCGCCCACGTAGATGCCGGGACGGGTGCTGGAAAGGGTGTTGGTGTAGTGCTCGGCGCGCGCAAGGAAGCCGTGCTTCTCCAGCTCGATGCCGAACACCTTGGCGATCTCGGGGTTCTCGTAATTGGGGTCCATGCCGATGGCATGCACCACCAGGTCGAACGGGATCACGATCGGTCGCTTGACCAGCGTGTCCTCGCCCTTGACCAGCAGCCGCCCGTCGGGTGCGCGCGTCACTTCCGCGATGCGCGCCTTGACGAACTTGGTGCGGTATTCTTCCTGGGATTTCCAGTAGAACTTGTCCTCGTACAGGCCGAAGGTACGGATATCCATGTAGTAGATGAACACGTCGGTCTTGGGCGACAGCTCCTTGATCTCCATCGCCAGATTGGTGGACACCGTGCAGCAGATCTTGGAACACCACTCGCGCCCGATCTGGCGGTCGCGCGAGCCGACGCACAGCAGAATCGCCACCCGTTGCGGCACCCGGCCGTCGGAAGGGCAGTAGATCTTGCCGCCGTTGACCATCTGCTCCATCTGCACCGTGGTGAGCACGTCCTCGTAGGTGCCGAAGCCCCATTCCGGCTTGTTGATGGAATCGAAATGGGTAAAGCCGGTGCCGAGGATGACCGCGCCCGCCTGGACCGTCTGCCCGTTGGAAAGGATGGCGGTGAAATTGCCGGCCTCGCCGTCCAGCCGCGTCACTTTGGCGCCCTTGTGGACGGTAATGGCGGGATCATCCTCCACCCGCTTCACCATCCGGCCGATGGCGTCCTTGGCCCATTCGCCGGACGGCACCAGCTTAGCGTAGCGGGACAGGATCGGCGCGCCACCCAGCACATTCTCCTTCTCCACCAGCACCACCTTTTTGCCCACCGAGGCCACGCCCGCCGCGGCGGACAATCCGGTCGGGCCTGCGCCCACCACCAATACGGTATTTTGCATGCTTAGCGGCCTCCCAATGCCAGTTCAGGGTTGTACAGATATTCGATGTGGCCGGCCTCCACCTCCTTGAGGTAGGCCTCGAAATTCTTCTTGGCCTCGCTCCACGAAATGCCCATCTTTTCCACCAGCTCCTCGCAGGGCGAAGCGTGCCACTGGAGCTGCACGATCTTGAGCGGATCGGCGCCGCAGGCCAGCGCGGCGAACTGGATGTCGGCCATCACCGGCACGGTGAAGTTGTAGTCGTGTGACTTGCCGATCCACTGGTTCTTGTCCATGGTGGTGATGCAGCCGGTATCGTTGCCGATCAGCACGTCGGCGTTCGCTTCCTCGCGCACCACGCGGATCTTGCGATCCATGGTGAAGGAGCGGGTGAACTCGCGCTCGGAAATGATGTGCCGGAAACCGAAGCCGCAGCAGTCATACCAGGTGGAATAGTCGATCACCTGGGCGCCGAGCACCTGAGCGATCGAGGTACCCACCGCGGTGCGGTTGCCGCCGAGCACCTCGGGATCGTAAACCGCATCCTCGTGCACCATCTTGTAGTAGTGGCAGGCCGGATGGAAGGTGACGCGGATGTTGGACACGTCGATCGTCTGCAACTCCGATGCGATGCGGTTTCTCATCACGTGCACCCATTCGGAGTAGTGCACCACTTCTTCCGGAATCACCAGCTTGCCGTCCACCAGCCGCCCCAGCTTGGCCAGGATTTTCTTCACCTTCTCGCGCAGCTCCGGCGATTCGATCAGGTACTTGCGGATTTCCTTGTAGTTGCCGAAGGAAGTGCCGCAATGCACCAGCGGGAAGAAATGGCCGGCTTCGAAGCCGTGCTGCGTGCCGGAAATATAGGCCTGGTGGAAATTGCGCAGGAACACCGCCGCCAGCGACTCTACGTTGCCGATGCCGGAACCGTGGTAATTCCAGGCGGTGCAGGAGGTCTGGTCGGTCTCGTCCAGATAATCCTTGCCCGGCACGAAGCCCAGCTTGTTCATGGTCCACAGCAGCGAGGTCGGATACCCCGGAATGTTGCCGCACTGGCCGCAGGACTTGTGGTGCCAGAGCTGCTTGGTGGGAATGCGCTTGTTCCAGCCGAACAGGGTCTGCACATCCACCGGCTCGTGCACGCCGCCAATGCGGTGGACGATGATCTCGCCTTCCTTCTCCAGCTCCCACATGTGCTCGCGCACATCGTCCATGCGCTCGCCGAGGTCGAGAGAACGCCGGTCCACATGCTTGCGCACCCAGCCCGTCGCCTTCTCCGCATCTTCGGGGGACAGGTTGGTCGGCTGGAAAAATGCGCCGTGGCCCGCGATGCCTTTGGGTTCGTTGGTATCCATTTTGACGCTCCTTAGATTTTCTCGCCAAGAACTTCCATTAACCACGAATTGCACGAATGGGCACGAATTTTCACGAATAGGTTTCTATTCGGGTGCATTCGTGGAAATTCGTGTCATTCGTGGTCAATCATGGCCCTTCATTCCTTGTCCTGCTGCTCCTCAAGCCATTCCTCGTACTCGTCCTGGCTTTTGGCTGCGGCCGCGCTTCGCGCTTAACGCGGGCTACACCCGCATTAGCCTGCGCCGAAAGCGCGATGAGCCGTGCCTTCTCAATCCTCGTCTTTCTCCTCGCCTTCCTGCTCCTCAAGCCATTCCTCGTACTCATCGCGCTTTTCTTCGATGAAATCCTGGATGACGTCGAACAGGTTCTCGTCCATGGTTTCGAGCGACTTCAGCACGCCGGTCATTTCCCAGATGGTGTACATCTCGACCGAGGTCTTGAGCGAGACTTGCCACGCGGTGTCGGTGGTCTGGAGGGTGCGCACGGGGATGGCCTTGCGCAGAGTCTTGAGGTTGCCCTTGACCTTCTGGATGTTGGGGCCCCAGTCGGGGAAATGGTCGGGCTGAATCATGTCCGGCGAGAGCTGGTTGCCGGTAGTGATGAGCTTCAGCATTACCCGGCCGAAGGGCCGCAGCACGTCCTTGGCGGACTGCATGCCGTGCTTGATGGCAACCTCGCGCATGATCATCACCAAGCCGCCGGGGGAGTTGTGGAACGGGCAGCGCGCCGCGCAGGTCATGCACTGGGCGCAGGCCCAGATCTTTTCCTGCATCGCATCGTAAATCTGCTCGACGTTCTCGGTCCACAGCAGCTGCACGATCTCGCGCGGGCTGTAGTCGTAAAACTGGGCAGAGGGACAGGTGGCGGTGCAGATGCCGCAGTTGAGGCAGCCGTTGAGCTCATGGTCGTAGCGGAAATCGCTGCGGATGTCATCGAAGATTTCCTGCATTTCGGCATAGGTCGCCATGTTCCCACCTCCAATATAGCCACGGTCACGAAATCCGCGCCGTTGACCGGAACGCTCCGGTTTTCAGGGGTATCGCGCCCTTTTTGGGCTCCGTCTTCCAACGGCGCTACATGTACAGGCAGATATCCGATTCGCCGGCGAACTCGAAAAAAGTCGCCGCGCCACCGTATTCCAGACCCTCGATGAAATCGCTGTGCTCGAACCCGAACAATTCCACCGTCATCTGGCAGGCGATCATCTTCACTTCCGCTTCCCGGCACAGATCGCGCAGTTCCGGAATGGTCGCCACACCGTTGTTGCTGATGGTCTGCTTCATCAAACCAGTAGCGAGCGATTCGAAGCCCGGCACGTTGGCCTGAATGATGTTGGGAATATTCCAGTTGATGCCGCGGAACCATTTCGGCCCGAACGGCATTTTCATCGGCATGCCGGGGTTGCCCAGCGGACTCACCTTGAGTCCGGAGAGATCCTTGCGCAGCAACTGGAGGCCGTAGAAAGTGAAGAAAATCTGCACTTCATAGCCCAGCGCTGCGGCAGTGGAGGCCAGGATGAAAGGCGGATAGGCCCAGTCCAGCGTTCCCTTGGTGGCGATGATTGCCAGTTTTTTTTGGTCGTCCATCTCGCTGCCTCCGTTTGCGGTTGTGACGCTGGTTCCGTGGAGTTCGCCCCCGCGCCGTTATTTTCGCTTCATGAAGAAGATGAATTCGCCCCCGCCTTCGGCCGAAGACAGCAGCTCATTGCCGGTCTGCTTGGCGAATGCCTGGAAATCCTTCACCGCCCCCGGGTCGGTTGCAATGATTTTCAGCACCTGCCCGGCGTTCAGCTCCGCCAGGGCCTTCTTCGTACGCAAAATCGGCAGAGGGCAGTTCAGTCCGCGGGCATCCAGTTCCTTGTCGAAATCCATTTCCTCTCTCCTTTAGTTAGAGCCAACCAAAAAGTTTTTTTATGATCGTCCAGCCCTAGCGGGATTGCAACGGGTATCACGATACAAGGCCCTGGCCCGCCCGCAGCCACGCCATCACCCCGCCTTGCAGGCTGTACACCTTCCCCCGCCCTTTCGAAGCCATATACAGGCATGCATGAGCGGAGCGCCCGCCGGTCTGACAGTAGAACACCGTGACCCGATCCTCTTCCAGCTCATGCGCCCTGACCGGCAACAGATGCAGGGGAATATGCTGCGCCCCTTCGATCATTCCGCGCGCCACCTCGGCATGGGTGCGCACATCGACCAGCCTGACGCTTTCATCCGAGCGCAGGTTTTGGAGTTCCGAAATTTCGATCTCTTTGATCATCTTTATCGGGTCTAAGCCGTATAGTATGTTAACAGTTTCTAATATACCAAAACACGAATGCGTTGCAACAACTTTTTACCTCGGGAAAAGCGATAACCACGAATTTGCACGAATAAACCACGAATGTTCACGAATAATCCATGAATTAACCATTCCTGCCCGGCTCACCCGTTGGGTGAGGCGAAATTATGTTCTAACTATTTGTGTTCATTCGTTAATATTCGTGTCATTCGCGGTTAGCTGCCGTTTTAAGGTTTAACCGCGCTGCGCGCCATGGTACAAATTCACCACGTGGCGCGCCTCGGCAAAAAACAGCCAGCGCTCGGCCACGATGCCCAGCAAGGTGCTTAGCCCGGCGATCGCAGCACCCGCGCCTGCCGGCGCACTTATCGTACGCAACAGCAGCGCAAGCGGCAAAGCGAAGCCCAGGACAAACACCGCCGCCCGCAGCCAAACCGCATGGCGCCGCGCAAGCAGGAAGCCGAACTCACGGGTGAGAAAGGTGCCGTGGGTATGGCCGGCGTCCAGCAGCCTGACCTGCCCACGGATTAGGCCGGTGGCGGCATTGAGTGTAAGGCTCGCACCGCTGCCGGCGATCCGGTAATAAGAGGCCGCCTTGAATGCCGCCGCGACAACCAGCAATCCCAGCGCCAGATAACGGTAAAAATCGGCCTGGCTGCCCCCGCTTTGCGCCACCGGCAACAGCAGCATGGCGCCGGAAAAATGCCCCAGCGCCAGATAATTGACGGGGGTGAGCGGCGTGTGCCATTGCCTGACCGTCTTCAGGCAGGCGTAAATCATGCCGCTGCTGAAAAGCGTCAGCCAGGCCAGCAGCGCCGCCAACAGGCCGACGCCGTGCCTCACCGGCACCCACCGTTCCGGCGCGAGTCCGGCAAGCGCGGTGTAGAGCAGGGCAGGCGGAAAAAACGCCATGGCGAACACGCCTTCGCGCGACAACCAGGAGGTACGAAAGCGGCCGAAAGCGCGCCAGGCGTTTCTCGGGTTGGCGAGATGAAACAACGACGAGACCAGCCCGCCCGCTACCAGGAGCAGCGCCAGTGCCCCCGCCACCAAGCTTTGGCCGGCCCCGAGCCCGCCCGCCGGCTTCAGGAAATCCGCCAGCACCAGCAGCGCAAACAGCCCGAAACCGGCGCCGGAGCTGACCGTAAAAAATATGACCGAAAACGTGGGTTGCACTTGAATTTGACTCCGGATTCGATGGACAGGATTAACAGGATTTTTCAGGATTTACAGGATTAAACCTGAAAACCATTATTTCAGACGGTTGCAACGATTGCCGGTGTCCATATTTTTGCGCTTATGATGAAAAATGAGGAACGATAGGTGCGTGCCGTAACGCAAACAAATCCTGTAAATCCTGAAAAATCCTGTTAATCCTGTCCATTCCGCTTTCGCCCTTCATCTCCTCACCACCTTGTTGACCAGCCCCTTCAGCCGTTCCTTCAACCCCGGCTTGCCCAGCCCTTCGGTCGGAATCGCCCTGGTTTCCCGCGGCGGCAGGTAGCGGTTGGTCGGGCTGTAGCCCAGTTCCGGCATCAGCGCGTAGCCGCCGCGCGTGCGCACCGCGTTGCTCACCGCCGAATTCGGGTCGTCGAAATCGCCGAAGATGCGTGCATGCGCCGGACAGGTCAGCACGCAGGCGGGCTGCCGGTCTTCCGGAGCAAGAGCAGGATCGTAGATGCGGTCCACGCACAGGGTGCATTTCTTCATGGTGCCGCTGGCGCGGTCGAGTTCGCGCGCGCCGTAGGGGCAGGCCCAGGCGCAGTAGTTGCAGCCCATGCACTTGTCCTGATCCACCAGCACGATGCCATCCTCGGCGCGTTTGTAGGAAGCCCCGGTCGGGCATACCGTCACGCACGCCGCATCCTCGCAATGCATACAGGACATGGGGAAATTGACGGTCTTGCTGGTCGGGTACTCGCCCACCTCGTAATGGCGGACACGGTTGAACCACACGCCCGACGGCTCCGCACCATAAGGGTTGTAGTCGGCAAGCGGCCCGGTGATGCCCGAAGCGTTCCATTGCTTGCACGCCACCGCGCAGGCGTGGCAGCCGACGCAGACATCGAGATCGATGACCAGACCCAGTTTCATGGAATTCTCATCTTCATTTTGGTGAATGGTGAATAGTGAATGGGGAATGGGAAAACGTCGCGGGTTTTCACCTCACCCCTCACCCCTCACCATTCCCCATTCCCCATTCACCATTCACTATTCCCCCTCACATCCCACCGCAGCACCTCAGGCCGCTCCGCGTCGTCGCCCGGCAGCCGCCTCAGCGTGGTAAATTCCGGCCAGGCGCCGGTTTCGCCCGGTCCGGCCTTGGTGATTTTCACTCGCAGATCGAACCATGCCGCCTGGCCGGTGACCGGATCGGAGTTGGTGATCCGGCGTTCTCCGTCTTTTTCCGGCAGCAACTCAGAAATCAGGTGATTGAGCAAAAATCCCCTGGTCGCCTCGCTCGCGTCGGGGTTCAGCCCCCAGGCGCCGGCCTGTTTGCCGATGGCGTTCCAGGTCCAGACCGTGTCCTCCTGGCAGCCTTCCATGGTTCCGAGCTGGCAGCGCACCCTGCCGTTGTGCGATTCCACCCACACCCAGTCGCCCTCCCGAAGCCCCAGCCGCTCTGCCTGGGCGCGGTTCATGTAGAGCCGGTTCTGGCTGACGATCTGGCGCAGCCAGGCATTCTGCGAATCCCAGGAGTGATACATCATCATCGGCCGCTGGGTAAGGGCATAAAACGGATATTCCGCTTTGTCCACCCGCCGCTGCTCCAGCGGTGCATACCAAATCGGCAGCGGGTCGAAATATCGCGCCAGCCGCTCGCGATCGGTCAATTTTTTCGGCATCGGACCGTCGTAAAGCCCCTGCCCTGCCAGGCGGAATTTCTGCAGTGGCTCGGAATAAAGCTGCATCACGATCGGCTCGGGCCTGCCGATGAAGCCGGCCTCCGCCGCGGTTTCAAGGTAATCCTTGTTGGCGAAGCGCATGTATTTCATGTGCTCCGGCCAGTGATAGGCAAAAAACGACTGGTTCTCGATATACGCTTCCCATTGCTTCGGATTGGGTTCGCCCTTGAGGAACTTGTCGCCGTTCTTGCCGCGCCAGCCGGCCAGGAAGCCCACCCCCGGCGACCGCTCGTAGTTGACGACGAAATCCTGGTAATCCCTGAACTTGCGTGTGCCGTCGGCGTTGGTAAAAGCAGGGAACTTGAGGCGCGAGGCCAGCTCCACCAGCACCTCCTGCCACGGTCTGACGTCGCGATCGGGCTCGACCACCGGGTAGCGGATCGCATCCGCCGCGGCGTCCGGCTCGGAAATCGGCCGGTCCAGCAGGGAGATGCAGTCGTGGCGCTCGAGATAGGTGGTATCCGGCAAGACCAGATCGGCGAAATTCACTGTCTCCGAGTGGTATGAATCCACCACCACCAGGAACGGAATCTTGTATTCGCCCGGCTCGTCGGGATCCTTCTGGCGCAGCATGTCCTGGATGCTCCCTGTGTTCATGCTGGAATTCCAGGCCATGTTGGCCATGAACAGGATCAGCGTGTCGAGGGCATACGGATCGTGATTCGCCGCATTGGTGATCACCATGTGCATCAGGCCATGCGAGGCGAGCGGGCTTTCCCAGGAGAAAGCCTTGTCGATGCGCAACGGATTGCCCTCGGCGTCGATCACCAGATCCTCCGGGCGGGTGGGGAACCCCAGCGGCGGCCGCAACAGCGGTGTGCTGGGAGCGCGGATCACGCTCAAGTCGTTCTCCGGCAACTGGTGCGGCGGAACCGGCTTGGGATAAGGCGCCCGGGCGCGGAAGTTACCCGGCCCGTCGAGCGCGCCCAGCAGCATCTGGATCAGGTGGATGGCGCGGCAGGCATGAAAACCGTTGGAATGCGCCGCAATCCCGCGCATGGCGTACATCGCCACTGGCCGGCCGACGAACCTGTCGTGCTTGCGGCCGTAGCAGTCGGTCCATGTGGTTTCGATTTCCACCGTTTCCCTGAACGCCACCTGCGCCATTTCCAGCGCCAGGCGCTCGATCGTCCCGGCTGCCACGCCGCATTCCTCCGCCACGCTCGCGGGCGCATAGCGCTCGTCGAGATAACGCTCGGCGACCAGGCTCATCACCGTCCTGACCGGCCGACCGTCCGGCGCGGCGAACTCGCCGAATAACGCCGGCGAAGTTTCCGCCTGCATGCCGCTGACCAGGCTTTCTTTCTCCATATCCCACACCAGCGGATTTCCCGCCTCGTCGCGCAGGAACAGGCCGTCGCCCGGCTCGCCGGGGGTCTGCACCACCAGCCAGGGAGCGTTGGTGTAGCGCACCAGGAATTCCCAGTCGAACAGCTCGCGCGACAGCAGCACATGCGCGATGGAAAGCGCCAGCAGCCCGTCCGTGCCGGGACGGATCGGCACCCATTCGTCGGCGATGGCGGAATAGCCGGTGCGCACCGGGTTCACGGTGACGAACTTGCCGCCGCGGCGCTTGAGCTTTTCCAGGCCGATCTTGATCGGGTTGGAGGAATGGTCTTCCGCCACGCCCCACAGGATGAAATATTTGGCATGGTCCCAGTCCGGCGCCCCGAATTCCCAGAAGGAGAAACCGATGGAATACAGCCCGGCAGCGGCCATGTTGACCGAGCAGAAACCGCCGTGCGCCGCCCAGTTCGGCGTGCCGAACTGCTGCGCCCACAGCCCGGTGAGTGCCTGCATCTGGTCGCGGCCGGTGAAGAAAGCCAGGCGGGAAGGATCGGTTTCGCGGATGCGCCCCAGCCGGCTGGTCAGCATGACGAGCGCCTCGTCCCACTCGACCTCGACGAACTCGCCCGAACCGCGCTCCGCGCCAGGTTTGCGCATGAGCGGCTTCTTGAGCCTGGCGGGCGAATACTGCTTCATGATCCCGGCCGAACCCTTGGCGCACAGCACCCCCTGGTTGGTCGGGTGGTTGCGGTTGCCCTGGATGAACCGCACCTTGCCCTCCTCCAGCGTCACTCTGATGCCGCAGCGGCAAGCGCACATGTAGCAGGTGGTGTATTTGACCTCCTGCCTGGCGTGGTTCTCGAACTGGATTGGGGCGTTCACGGGGTGCGACTCCAACAGGGGCGGGGCGGGCAAAAGCCGCCGACCGCATGGAGAGCGATTGTCGCGAAAAGCCCGACGGGGCACAAACCAGTTTTTTTGATTGGCGGATAAGCAACCCTGATTGCTGCGCCGCCGCTTTGGCGTTAGAGTATTAGCGTTTTCTGTTATTTCAGCCGGAGGATCGGACTCGATGGATAAAACCGCTTTCAAGCCGGACACCCGCTACACCATTACCTGGCGCGCGCCCGACGGCAAGCTGCGCCCGGCCAATATCTATGTCTACCGCCTCTACGACCAGTTCATGGTCGCGCGCATGACCGACAAATCCGGCTTTCTGCACAAGATTCCCTATGAAGAAGTGATCCGGATCGTCCAGGAAAAACCGGTGGCCGAACGCGACCGCTTCATGATCCCCGCCGCGGTGCTGGATGAAAAGAACTGGAAAGACCGCAGCGTGATGGAACGCTATTCCTCCTCGCCCCACATGGGCAAATAGGGAAGCGTGTCCAAAGCGCCGGGATCAGCGCAGGCGTCGCAGATACCACCATTCGAAAAAGCGCTTCGTGCCGTGCATCGCCGCCAGCGGCGGCAGCACCGCGCCGCGCTTTTCGGTACGCAGCACATACATACCGGCATCCAGCATGTCCACGATGCACATCAATTCGGTTTTGAAGGTGTGCTCCGGCTTCCGCCCGGCAAGCTCGTCCAGTAGATTTTTTGCCGCGGCCTCCGCCTGGAGATCGGCCATATGCGCCTGCTTGGGCATCCACTCCGGGCCGGGAAAGCTGCCGGAATCGCCCGCCACGTAGATTTTATCGCAGCCTTCCACCCGGCAGTGCGCGTCGGCCTTCAGCAGGCCGCCCGGAGAGCGCGGCAGGTCGGTGCTGTCGAACCACAGGTTGCCGGTCATGCCGGGCATGAACAGGATCAGGTCGGCGGGAATGTCGCCTCCCTCGGTCATCACCCGGTTGGGCGCGAAGCCGGTCAGCTTGTGGCCGAGATGAGTTTCGATGCCGCGCTCCTCCATGGCGCGCAGCAGGCCGGCGACCGCCTTCGCGCCGAGGCGCTTGCCGGGCTCCTTCATCGGGTTGAAGAACACCAGCCGGAATCTGTCGCGCCGCCCCTCGCGCCTGAGCTGGGTGTCCAGGCCGAACAGGAACTCGAACATCGGCCCGCCGCGCATCGCCGCGGGCTCGTTCGGATTGCCGCCGAAGCCGATCGCAATCGTCCCGCCGCTCATGGCCTTGAGCCGGTCGCGAATCGCCTCGGCCGCGGCGATACCCTCGCAGGGCGTGATGGCATGCTCGATGCCGGGCAGTTTCTTGAGAAAACGTCCGCCGGAAGCGATGATCAGGCCGTCGTTTCCGATCTCGCCGCTATCGGTCACCAGCGTGCGGCCGTCGTCTTTCAGCCCGGCCGCTTCACCGGCATGGAAATCCACCTGCATGCGGCAGAAAAAATTCTCCAGCGGCACCACCAGATCGCTTCCCTGGCGCAGCCCGGAAGGAATCCAGATCAGGCTGGGGAGGTAGACGAACTCCGGTTTTTTGGCCACGACCGTGATCGCGACCCCGCGATCGAGCGCGCGCAGCCTGCGCACCGCGGTCAGCGCGGCAAAGCCGCTACCGATGATAGTGATTCGTTTCATATTCCATCCTTTCCGCCTGTTCTATCAACAGGAATGAGTGTTCAGAGCCGCCCGTTAAGGAAGCTCTGAAAAAGTGGCTGCGCGGGCGAATCGCTGCGTTGCGCGGTGCTCGCTCCCTCGCCTATCTCATTGATATGTCTCGGTCGCTGTGCGCCGGGCTCCTTGCACTTCATCCCGCTCGCGCACTTTTTCAGAGCTTCCTTAAGACCCAACGAAACCACATCCCCCGCGGCAACAAGGAACGCCCCCCACGGCAAACAGGCGGGCAGAATGCGTTCCGCACTTCTGGCAAACATTCCCCCGCCAGGAAGAAATACCGCGCTGCGGATCGCCAGGTTTTCCACCGGCAGGCCGTCGAACAGCGCCCGGATTTCCGCCGCACTGTGCCAGTGCGCGCCGCGGTAGGCGCCCTTGCCGCCGCCCCGCCCCTTTTGCAGATAAAGCAGGCTGTGGCGGCTGAGCAGGCCGACCGCGAAGCGCCGGCGCGTCACCCGGAGCATCTCCCGCAGCGCCTGTTGCTGCTCCCGGACGAAGCACAGGGCGGCGACCGAAACAGAGAGATCGAAGCTGCGGTCGGCAAATGGCAGCCGTTCCGCCCGCCCGGCAACGAATTCTTCCCCGCTCCGGGTATTTGCTTCAGCGAACGCCAGCCATTCGGAGTTCGGGTCCAAGCCGGTGACGGCGAGGCCGTCTGCCGCAAAACGACGGGTGAAGTAGCCGGTGCCGCTGCCGACGTCGAGCAGGGTTTCGCCCGGCAGCGCCTCCAGCAGACGAGAAAGGAGACGGTATTCGACGCCGCCGATCCATGCGCCGCGCGGGGTGCGGTACCAGGCATCGTAATCCGCCGCCTGCATTCCGGCTCCGCCGGCCGCCATGCCATTTATTCCGCGCGCCAGTGGCCGGACTTTCCGCCCAGCTTTTCGATCAGGCGGATACCGTCGATGCGCATGCCCCGGTCCACCGCCTTGCACATATCGTAAATGGTGAGCAGACCGACGCTCGCCGCCGTCAACGCCTCCATCTCGACGCCGGTGCGCCCCAGCGTTTCCGCCGTCACCACGCACTCGATGGAAGCGTTTGGCTGGTCAATGTTGAACGCCACCTCCACCCGCGTCAGTGCGAGAGGGTGGCACAGCGGTATCAGATCGGATGTGCGCTTGGATGCCTGGATCGCGGCGATGCGCGCCACCCCCAGCACATCCCCTTTCTTGGCCCCGCCTTCCAGAATGAGCTTGAGCGTTTCCGGCCGCATGGAAATGGTTCCGGCGGCGCGGGCGATGCGGCGGGTTTCCGCCTTTTCCCCCACTCCCACCATGTGCGCCTGTCCCTGCGCGTCGAAATGCGTGAACTGATTCATCGAAAAATACTCCTAATGCAAGCTGAAACTATCGTCCCGACCGGCTATCATAGCACCCATGAAATTTGCCCACCTACTCGCGGCACTACTGCTGTTCCTGCCGCCAGCAATGGCCGACGGCCTGCCCGACCTCGGAGAATCCTCGCAAAACGCCTTTTCGCCGCAGCAGGAACGCCGCATCGGCGAAGCCATCATGCGCGATATCCGCGCCAGCGGCGCCAGCGGCGCCATGGTGGACGACATCGAGCTGAGCGAATACCTCAACAGCCTCGGCTACCGCCTGGTCGCCAGCAGCGAAGGAAATCGCCAGGATTTCGAGTTTTTCCTCATCCGCGACAACACGCTCAACGCCTTCGCCCTCCCCGGCGGCTACATCGGCGTCCATACCGGCCTGATCCAGTCGGCGCAGAGCGAATCCGAGCTGGCCAGCGTGCTGGCGCACGAAATCGCGCACGTCAGCCAGCGCCATCTGGCGCGCATCATCGCCAAGAGCCAGCAGAGCACGCTCGCTTCGCTCGCCGCGATCGCGGTGGCGATCCTCGCCGCGCGCTCCAACCCGCAAGTCGCCAACGCCGCCATTTCCACGGCCCAGGCCGCCAGCATCCAGACGCAGCTCGACTATACCCGCGACCACGAGCGCGAAGCCGACCGCATCGGCCTGCAAACGCTGGTGCGGGCCGGCTTCGACCCGCGCGCCATGCCGGCATTTTTCGGGCGCCTGCAGAAATTCGGCCGGCTGTACGAAAATAATGCGCCGGAGTATCTGCGCACCCACCCGCTCACCACCGAGCGCATCGCCGACATCCAGAACCGGGTGGAATCCCTGCCTTATCATCAGGTCGCGGACAGCCTCGAATTCCAGTTCGCGCGCGCCAAGCTCGCCGCCGCCCAAGGTACGCCGCAGCAGGCGGTCAAGGTTTTCGACGAGGCATTGCGCGAAAAGAAATACAGCAATGAAAACGCCCAGCGTTACGGTCTGGTGTCCGCGCTCATGCGCGCCGGCGAGCATGCCCGCGCCGAACGGGAGCTTGAGATTTTGCGCAAGGACTCCGCGCCGAGCGCCATGATCGAAACCCTGGCGGCGCGGCTCAAGGCTCAGGCCGGCCAGCCTGCGGCCGCTCTGGCGCTGTACCGCGCCGCGCTCAAGCGCTTCCCCCATTACCGGGCGCTGATCTACGGCCATGCGGAAACCCTGCTGCAAAACCGCCAGGAGAACGAAGCCTTGAAACTGGTCACCGAACAGTTGAAAACCTACCCTGCCGATTATCGCCTGTACCAACTGCAGGCCCAGGCTTACGCAGCGCAAGGCAAGCAACTGCTGCAGCATCAGGCGCTGGCGGAGGCCTACGCCCTCCAAGGGAACCTGCCCGCCGCCATCGAGCATTTGCAGATCGGGCTGAAAAGCCGCGACGGCGACTTCTACCAGCTTTCCATCGCGGAAGCCCGGCTGAAGCAGTTGCGCCAGCTTGACAAGGAAGCGGGCAAGCACTCTTCGCCATGATCCAGGCGATAAATTTATTGAATCAACCCATTCACACTACTCATTGAATAATAAAACAAAAACCTTGCGCTTGGACGCGCTGTTTCGGTATGCTTAGCCTTAAAAAAGCCGCAAACAGGAACGGCCTTTGTTAGGATTCGGGAGGGATGCAGTGCAAAAACACTTCAAGCTCTTGCTCGCAGCCGGGCTGATGAGCGCAGGAATGGCCGCGCCGACATTCGCCTCGGGCGACGGCAAGATTTCCGCCGGCCAGGAAATCGCCTTCGACCGGCAGAAAGGCAACTGCCTCGCCTGCCACGCCATGCCCGGCACCAAGGCCGAAATGCCCGGTAACATCGCCCCGCCTCTGGTCACCATGAAACTGCGCTACCCCGACAAGGCGAAACTGCGCGCGCAGATCTGGGACGCCATGCAGGCGAACCCGAACACCTCGATGCCGCCCTTCGGCAAGCATCAGATCCTGACCGAGGAGGAAATCGATCTGGTCACGGAGTTTATCCATAGCTTATGAAGCCAATCCGGAAGGAGAATCCCATGAACCCATCACGCAGAACATTTCTCAAAGGTGCCGCCGGCACGGCCATGGTCGCGACTGCGGCAGGGCTGCTGCCATCCGGGGTGCTGGCCGCGGAATGGAACAAACCCGCGTTCGAAGCGAAAAATCTCAACGATGCGCTGAAGGGTATCGGCGCCAGCGGCGCCGCCCCCAGCAAGGACATCGTCCTGAAGGCGCCGGATATCGCCGAAAACGGGGCGGTGGTGCAGGTCGAAGTCATCAGCAACATCCCCGGCACCCAGTCCATCGCCATCCTGGTGGAAGGCAACAACAACCCGCTGGCGGCGAGCTTCAATTTCGCCAACGGTGCGGAAGGGTATGTCTCCACCCGCATCAAGATGGGGAAAACCTCCAACGTGAAAGTAGTGGTCAAGGCGGGCGACAAATTCTACACCGCCTCCAAGGAAGTCAAGGTCACCATCGGCGGCTGCGGCGGCTGAGCAATACAACTTTCCAAAGAGGGCACCAACATGGCAGAACCGATAAAGATCCGCGCACAACTGGACGGCGACACGGCCAACATCAAAATCCTGATGACCCACGTCATGGAAACCGGGCAACGCAAGGATGCAAAAACCGGCCAGATCGTTCCCGCCCACTTCATCCAGTCCGTGACCGTGACCCTGAACGGCAAAAACGTACTGGACACCCAGTTCAGCCAGGCCGTTTCGAAGAACCCGTTCCTTGGCATCCGGGTCAAGGGCGCCAAGGCGGGCGACAAGGTCGTGGTCAACTGGGTGGACAACAAAGGCGACAAGGGCAGCGGCGAAGCGACCGTCGAAGCCAGGCAGTAGGCCCCTGCTTTAAGGGAGGGAGGGGAAACATGAACAAACTGATCCTTGCGCTGCTGGGCGCGGGCCTGGCGGCCGCCGTTGCGGCGCACGCCTCGCCGGAGCAGGACCGGCAGCGGCTGGTCGAGCATTATCAACACAAATTCCCGGAAATTCCGCTGGCGGATTACGTCTACGGCGCGCTAGCTCTCGACAAGGGCGCACGGGAGCAGTACGACGGCATCATGGATTTTCCCCCATTCGAAAACGTCATCGAACAGGGCAAGCGGATGTGGGAAAAACCTTTCGCCAACGGCAGGACGTTCGGTGGCTGCTTCCCCAACGGTGGCAGGAACGTCGCCGGCAACTACCCCTATTTCGACGATCGGCTGGGCAAAGTGGTCACCTTCGAAATGGCGCTCAACCAGTGCCTGAAGGACAATGGCGAGCCGGAGCTGAAGTACGGCGACATGAGCCGGATGGGCGTGCTCACCGCCTATGCCCGCACCCTCTCCGACGGCATGAAGATGAACGTCAGGGTCGAGGGACCCGCCGCCACCGCCGCCTACGAAGCAGGCAAGCGCTTCTTCTACCAGCGGCGCGGCCAGCTCAATTTTTCCTGCGCCATCTGCCATGTGGACAACGCCGGCAACCGCATTCGTTCCGAACTGCTTTCCCCGGCAGTCGGGCATACCACCCACTGGCCGGTGTTCCGCGGCGGCGAGACCCTGCTCACGCTGCAGATGCGCTATCGCGGCTGTCTCAGCCAGGTACGTGCGGCGCCCTTCGAAGCGGGAAGCGAGGAATTCAACAACCTGGAATATTTCCACTCCTACCTGAGCAACGGCCTGCCGCTCAAGGCGTCGGTGTTTCGCAAGTGATTTGGCTTGCGGCTGGGGGCTGGGGGCTGGGGGCTGGCC
>JBFMFB010000010.1:0-73545 GCA_040752115.1 Pseudomonadota bacterium
CCTGGCAGCCCGCACAAATCGCGGGCTGCTGCGGAGCTCGAACAATGCTCGCCGACATCCCCCGGCCCGGCTGCGCTACTCGGCGGCTCGCAGGGGCCCAAAAAGCGTCGTGGCGCAAGCAGCGTGGCTGCGCTATGTCACGCAGTTACTTTTACGAGACTCAATAAATCCTGTAAATCTTGAGCAATCCTGTTAATCCTGTCCATTTCTGGGTTTTTTGGGCGTGAGAAACATTTTTGAGGAGAAAGACATGAGCATTCCGGCTGATCTGAAATACACCAAATCCCACGAGTGGGTGAGGCTCGAGGCTGACGGCACAGTGACGGTGGGCATTACCGACCATGCGCAGGACCTGCTCGGCGACATGGTGTTCGTCGAGAACCCGGTGGTGGGGCGCAAGCTTGCCCGGGACGAGGAATGCGCGGTGGTGGAATCGGTCAAGGCAGCGTCCGACGTTTACGCGCCCATCGCCGGCGAGGTGGTGGCGGTCAACAGCGAGGTGGAAAATTCGCCCGAGAAGATCAACCAGGATGCCTACGGCGCCTGGATGTTCCGGCTCAAGCCGGCCAACGCCGCCGCCCTGGAAAGCCTGCTCGACGCCGCCGCCTATCAGGCGCTGGTGGAGAGCGAGGCGCATTAAAGATCGTGAGGGGTAAGGCGTGAGGGGTGAGGCGGAGTTCCTGCGCTTCCCACGCCTAACACCTCACCCCTTACGCCTCACCCAGACATCACGCATTCAGGAAGTCCCATGCCATTCATCCCCCACACCCAGGACGACATCCGCGCCATGCTGGAAAGTATCGGCGCGGCTTCGATCGAAGAGCTGTTCGATGAAATTCCCGCCGGGCTGCGTGCGAGCGGCGCGCTGTCCAGGCTTCCGGCCGGCGTATCCGAAATGGAGATCGCGCGCCTGATGACGGAGCGCGCGGAGGCCGACGGCCGCTGGCTCAATTTCATCGGCGCGGGCGCGTACGAGCATCACATTCCTTCCGCGGTGTGGCAGATTGCCTCGCGCGGCGAATTCTATACCGCCTACACGCCGTATCAGGCCGAGGCCAGCCAGGGCACGCTGCAATTGCTGTACGAGTTTCAGACCATGATGGCTTCGCTCACCGGCATGGATGTTTCCAATGCCAGTCTGTACGACGGCGCCTCGGCGCTGGCCGAGGCGGTGCTGATGGCGGTGCGGGCCCATAAGAAGTCGCGCCGCATCCTGGTGCCTGCCGCTGTGCATCCGGTATGGCGGCAGGCGGTTCATGCCCTGGTGAAAAACCAGGGCATCGAGCTGGTGGCAGTGCCGTACTGCACGGAAGGCGGCAATACTCTGCTCGGGGCGCTCAAGCCGTTCGAGGGCGCCGATTTCGCCGCGCTGGTGATCCAGCAGCCCAACTTCTTCGGTGCGCTGGAAGAGGTCAACGCGCTTACCGACTGGGCGCACCGCCAGGGCATGCTGGTGATCGCGGCGGTCAATCCGGTTGCGCTCGCCCTGCTGGAGGCGCCCGGCAACTGGGGCGAGAAGGGCGCCGACATCGCGGTGGGCGAAGGCCAGCCGCTGGGTGCGCCGCTGTCCTCGGGCGGGCCGTATTTCGGCTTCATGTGCTGCAAGCAGGCGCTGGTGCGCCAGATGCCGGGCCGCATCATCGGCCGGACGGTGGACCTGGACGGCCGGCAGGGCTTCTGCCTGACGCTGCAGGCGCGCGAGCAGCATATTCGCCGCTCCAAGGCCACATCGAACATCTGCACCAACCAGGGGCTGATGGCGACGGCCGCTACCTTGCACCTGGCGTTGCTGGGCCCGGGCGGGCTGGAGCGCGTCGCGGCGGCATGCCATGCCAACACCGCGGCGCTGGTGGAAAAACTGACGGCCATCCCCGGCGTCGAGCGGATTTTCTCGCGGCCGTTGTTCCACGAGGCGGTGCTGCGCCTTCCCGCGCCGGCGGCGGATGCGTTGCGCGCCCTGAAAGCGCAGGGCATACTTGGCGGATTCGATCTGGCGCCGCACTATCCGGAGCTGGGCGAGGCGGTGCTGGTGTGCGCCACCGAAACCAAAACCGCCGCCGATCTGAACCGGTATGCGGAAAATCTCGAACGCATCCTGCACAAGCGCACGGCACTGCCGCCGTGCGCCCAAAAGCAGCGGTGACTTTCTTCCGACTGAAATCCAAGGAGGCTCGACCATGGCAACCGTAACCCTGGAAGGCGAACCGCTCAACGTCGGCGGCCATTTTCCGCAAGTTGGGGAAATTGCCCATAGCTTCATGCTGGTGGACAAGGACCTGAAAGACGTTTCGCTCAGCAGCTTCGCCGGCAAGCGCAAGGTGCTGAGCATCGTGCCCAGCATCGACACCCCGGTGTGCGCCGCTTCCACCCGCGTGTTCAACCAGGCGGCGGCGGAGTTGCCCAACACCGTGGTGCTGGTGATCTCCACCGATCTGCCGTTTGCCCAGGCACGATTTTGCGGTGCCGAGAGGCTGAACAACGTGATCATGCTGTCCGCCATGCGCGGCCGGGATTTTCACAAAGATTACGGCGTCATGATCACCGATCCGCCCCTGAGCGGCCTGATGGCGCGCGCTGTGATCGTGCTTGACGAGGAAGACCGCGTGCTGTATTCCGAATTGGTGCCCGAGATCACTTACGAGCCGGACTACGATGCGGCCCTGGCGGTTTTGAAGCCGGCCGAACCGGGGCAAAGCTAAGAACGGTACTTCAACTAACCGCGGAGGCGCGGAGGTGCAGAGAAACCAAGCGCTTCAACCTTGCTTTGTTTTTCCTCCGTGTCTCAGCGTCTCTGCGGTTTAACTGCCTTATTGGACAAGCTTTCATGCTGATTTTCGAACGATCCCGCCCCGGTCGGGGCAATACCGCCCAGGCGCCGGCAACGAAGCCGGAAGCCGCCGGCATCCCGGAAGCGCTGCGGCGCAAGAAACGACCGCTCCTGCCCGAAGCGTCCGAGCTGGACGTGGTGCGCCATTACACGCGGCTGTCGCAGAAGAATTTCTCGATCGACACGCAGTTCTATCCGCTTGGCTCCTGCACCATGAAATACAATCCGCGGGTCTGCCACGAACTCGCTACGCTGCCGCAGTTCGCGGCGCGGCATCCGGCGGCGCCGGAAGATACCGGGCAGGGATTTCTGGCCTGCCTGTATGAGCTGCAGGAGATGCTGAAAGAAGTCACCGGCATGGCGGCGGTGAGTTTGACGCCGATGGCGGGCGCCCAAGGCGAGTTCGCCGGGATCGCGATGATCCGCGCCTATCACGATGCGCGCGGCGATGCCGCCCGCACCGAGATCCTGGTGCCGGATGCGGCGCACGGCACCAATCCTGCTACCGCGACGATGTGCGGCTACACGGTGCGCGAGATTCCCACCGATGCCGAGGGCGACGTGGACATGAAGGCGCTCGAGGCCGCGGTCGGCCCTCACACTGCCGGGCTGATGCTGACCAATCCTTCCACCTTGGGCGTGTTCGAGAAAGGCATCCAGGATATCCAGCGCATCGTGCACGATGCCGGCGGGCTGCTGTATTACGACGGCGCCAACCTCAACGCCATATTGGGCCGCGTCAAACCGGGCGACATGGGATTCGACGTGATCCACCTCAATCTGCACAAGACGTTCTCCACGCCGCACGGCGGCGGGGGGCCGGGCGCCGGGCCGGTGGGCGTCTCCGCACGGCTCGAACCGTTTTTGCCCGTGCCGCTGGTGGCTTGCGAAAAAGGCCGCTATCGCTGGCTTTCCGAGGCCGACCGGCCCCGGACCATTGGCCGCCTGTCGGCGCACATGGGCAATGCGGGCATCCTGCTGCGCGCCTACGTTTATGCCAAAATGCTGGGCGCCGAGGGCATGCACCGCGTGGCGGAGTTCGCCACCCTCAACGCCAATTACCTGATGGCCGAACTGAGGAAGGCGGGCTTCGATATTGCCTTCCCCGAGCGCCGCGCCAGCCACGAATTCATCGTGACGCTCAAGGGACTGAAGGAGAAAACCGGCGTCACCGCCATGGATGTGGCCAAGCGCCTTCTGGACAAGGGCTTTCACGCGCCCACCACCTATTTCCCGATGCTGGTGCAGGAGTGCCTGCTGATCGAGCCGACCGAGACCGAATCGAGGGAGACGCTCGACGCGTTCGTCGCGGCGATGAAGGAAATCCTGGAAGAAGCGCACAGCCGGCCGGAAGTGGTGAAGGGTGCGCCCCATACCTTGCCGGTGCGCCGGCTGGACGACGTCAGTGCGGCGCGGGAGCTCGACCTCGCCTGGAAAGGCTAGCGTTTTTTTCCGCCATGACCAGCCCGTATAAGGGGAAAACCGGCCTCAGGCGCGTCAGGAATGCGCTGTTCTATTCGCTGGATGGGCTCAAGGCGGCCTATCGCCACGAGGCGGCCTTCCGTCAGGAGGTGTGGCTCGCGCTGGTGCTGCTTCCGGCGGCGTTCATGCTGCCGGCCGATAGCCAGGGTAAGGCGCTGATGGCGGGCAGCGTGTTGCTGGTGCTGGTTGTGGAGCTGCTCAATTCGGCGGTGGAAGCGGTGGTGGACCGGGTGTCGCCGGAGCATCACGACCTCGCCAAGCGCGCCAAGGACATGGGGAGCGCGGCTGTGTTGCTTTCTCTCGTCAATCTTGCCGGTGTCTGGCTGCTGGTGCTGATATGAAATGGCTGTTCTTCATCCTGCTGCTGGCCAATCTGCTGTTCTTCGTCGTCATGCAGTCCGTGGGAGGGCGCAACGGCGAGCCGATGGCCGCGCACAAGCCACTCAATGCCAACAGCATCAAGCTGCTGACGCCGGAGCAAGTGCGCCAGTTGCCCGAGCAGAAGCGCAACCAGACGGCTGCGGCCGCTTCTGCCGTCTGCCTGGAATGGGGCGCCTTTGCCGGCGACGAGCTGGCCCGCGCCCAGGAGGCGCTGCAGAAGCTGCAGCTCGGAAGCAACGGTGTCGGCCAGCGCCGGATCGAGCAGACCAAGGATTTCTGGGTGTTCATTCCGCCGCTGAAAACCACGCCGGATGCGCTGAAAAAAACGGACGAGCTGAAAGCGCTCGGCGTGGAGGAGAGCTACGTGCTGCAGGACGGCGGCAAGTGGAAAAACGCGGTCTCGCTCGGGGTGTTTTCGACCGAAGAGGCAGCCGCGAAATACCTGGCGCAGTTGCGGGAAAAAGGCGTGAAGTCGGCAAAGACCGCGCCCCGCACCCACGAAAACGGCCTGGTGAATCTGGTGATCAGGCAGGCCGGCGGCCAGACCGAGGCCGAGCTGGTCAGGCTGAAGCAGGAATTTCCCGGCAGCGAATTGAAAGCAGTGGACTGCAAGTAGCAGGAGGGCGACATGATCAGAAAAGCGATTTTTGGTTTGGCGGTATTGCTGGGCAAGAAGGTGTTTGCCAAGGTCGCCCGCAAGGCGGCGGACAGGGCGGCTGAGAGGATATTCAAACCCCGCCCACCCCGTTAACCCGCGGCGGCGGGTCCGGTTTCGGGAAATACCTTGCCGGGGTTGAGGATGCCGTCAGGATCGAACGCCCGCTTGATTTCCCTCATCACCGTCAAGGTTGGCGGGTCGATCTCCCGCGCCACGTAGGCGCGTTTTTCGCGGCCGATGCCGTGCTCGCCCGAGAGCGTGCCGTGCAGCGCCAGCACCAGCGCAAAGATTTCGTCCAGGCAGGCTTCTGCCCGCCGCATTTCGTCCGCATCGTCCGGATCGACCAGCAGGTTGACGTGAATGTTGCCGTTGCCGGCATGACCGAAGTTGACGTTGGCGATGCGGTATCTGGCGCTCAGCCCGGCCAGTCCGTCCAGCAGTTCGGGCAGGCGGGAAACGGGCACCACCACGTCCTCATTGATCTTCTTCGGCGCGATGTCGCGCAGCAGCGGCGAAAGCGCCTTGCGCGCCGCCCACAGCGAGCCGGGGTCGGGCACAGGCTGCGCCGCGATCAGCCCCTGGTTGCGGCAGGCTTCCAGGATTGCCTGGGAGGCGGTGGCGATTTCGGTTTCCGAACCATCCACCTCGATCATCAGCAGCGCCTGAGTGTCCGCGGGCACAAGTCCGGGATGCCGGCCGCGGATCAGATCGAGCGCGGCGCGGTCGAGAAACTCGAGCGCGCACGGCACCTGCGGCTGCGCCATGATCGCGGCGATCGCCCGGGCGCAGTGGACGATGTCGCGGTAGTGCGCCGTCAGGCCGCCGCTTGCCGCGGGCAGAGGGGTGAGCTTGAGCGTGGCTTCGGTGATTACCGCCAGCGTGCCTTCCGAGCCGATCAGCAGGCGGGTCAGGTCGTAGCCGACCACTCCCTTGGTGGTATAGCAGCCGGCCCGGATGATTTCTCCCTTGCCGGTAACGGCGGTGAGCCCCAGCACATGGTCGCGGGTGGTGCCGTACTTCACCGCATGCGGCCCGCCCGCGCCGGTGGCGAGATTGCCGCCAACGCTGCAATAGGCGGCGCTCGATGGATCGGGCGGCCAGAAAAAGCCGTGCTGCTTGGCGGCATCCTGAATTTCCTGGTTGAGGACGCCGGCCTCGGCCACGATCACCCGGTTGGCCGGATCCACGCGCAGGATGCGTCGCATGCGCTCGAGCGACAGCACCAGGCCGCCTTGCTCCGGGGTGCTGCCGCCGGCGGTGCCGGTGCCGCGCCCGCGCGGGGTGAGCGGCACGCGGTAGTGCCGGCATAGTGCCACGATCTGCCGGACCTCTTCCGTCTCCAGCGCAAATGCCACCGCCTCGGGCGGGAAAATCCTGCGGCTGTTGTCATAGGCGTAGGCGTAGCAATCCGCCGGGTCGGTGAGGAGATTCTCGGCGCCGACGACGGCGTGCAGGCGGGATAGAAATTCGGCAGATACCATTTGGCTAAAAATCTTAATCGACTACGAATGACACGAATGAACGCGAATGAAAACAGTGGAATGATCTTCGGTTCGCCCGCTCGGTGAACGCAATCATTCGGGTAGCGCGCGGATTATTCGTGGGCATTCGTGTGAATTCGTGGTTATTGAGGTGGCCCCAAAATACTTGCCTGCGCACGCGCGATTGACATAGGGCGGCCCGTGGCCGCCACTTTTGCGGCGGGCGCGGCCCGCCCTATCAGCGCGTTGCCGCGGGGCATAAATTTTTTGGTTGTCCAAGATATGGCGGCGTATTTAAGGGCAGGTTTAATAATCCTAAAAACGGCATTTGGCCACGAATGACACGAATAAACACGAATAAGAACAACGAAGTGCGGCCGATTTGCAGCGTACCATCCAGGCGAGCACGGCCCCATGAATAACGTCATGATTATTCGTGAACATTCGTGTCATTCGTGGCCAAACCGCTTTTTCTAGGATAATCGCTTTTTCCGGGATTAACCGCGAATTTTGGCGAGGGTGGCGGTGGTCGAGCGCTGATGCAGGAAGGGGATGGAATGCACTCGTCCGCCCCAGCCCAGCACTTCCTTCGCACCGACGATGTTTTCCACCGTCCAGTCGCCGCCCTTCACCAGCACGTCGGGCCTGCACGCCAGGATCAGGTTGAGCGGCGTGTCCTCGTCGAACCAGGTGACGATGTCTATGCATTCCAGCGCCGCCAGTACCGCCATACGGTCTTCCTGGGCGTTGATCGGGCGGTCGTCCCCTTTGCCCAGGCGCCTGACCGAGGCGTCGGAGTTGACGCCCACGACCAGGGATGCGCCGAGCGCGCGCGCCTGGGCGAGGTAAGTCACATGGCCGCGGTGAAGGATGTCGAAGCAGCCGTTGGTGAACACCAGCGGGTGCGGCAGGCCGGCGGCGCGGGCCGCGACCTCGGCGGGAGCGCAGATTTTTTTTTCGAAGGCCGGAGCGGGATAGATCACGCTAGTCGATATACTCGAACACCTTGACCACTCTTTGCACGCCGCTGGTGGAACGAGCGATTTCCGCGGCGTCTTCCGCTTCCTTGCGGGTGACCAGCCCCATGAGATAAACCGCGCCATTTTCCGTCACGACCTTGACGTGGTTGGGCGAAAATTTGTTGGCATCGAGCATGCGCACCTTCACCTTGGAGGTGATGAAGGTGTCGTTGCTGCGCGAGGCGAAAGAGGTGAGCGCCGAGACGGTGATTTCGTTGGTCACGTCACGCACATTGGCGACGCCCTTGGCGATTTGCTCCGCTTCCTGCCGGAGCGCGGCGGTGCGGGCCTCGCCGGTCAGGAGTACGTTGCGGTTGAAGCTGGTGACGTTGACGTGCACTTCTCCCTTGAGGGCATCGCCGATGCGGTTGGCTGTTTTGATTTCTATTCCTTCATCCTCGACGAAGATTCCGGAGGTACGCCGGTCGTCGGCCATTAGCGCGCCGGTGCCCGCACCGGCGGCGACCACGGGGAAGCATCCCTGCAAGGCGGGAAGCAGCAGGACGAGCAGGATCAAGGCACAGAGTTGACGCATTTATTCGACTCCCAGCAGTAAACAGTCAATGGCATCGCACAGGCAATGGATGATGAGCAAATGCACCTCCTGGATGCGGGCGGTGCTATCGGCCGGAACGCAGAGATGGATATCGTTGGCATGCAAAAGTTCGGCCATCTCGCCGCCGTCCTTCCCGGTCAGCGCAATGACGCCCATCTCGCGCTCGTGGGCGGCCAATATCGCCTGGATGACATTGCGCGAATTGCCGCTGGTGGAAATGGCGAGCAGCAGGTCATTGGGCTGGCCCAAGGCGCGCACCTGTTTGGAGAATATTTCCTCGAAGGCATAGTCGTTGGCGATCGATGTCAGGGTGGAGCTGTCGGTCGTCAGTGCCATGGCAGCCAGACCAGGCCGCTCCATTTCGAAGCGGTTGAGCATTTCCGAGGAAAAATGCTGGGCGTCGCCGGCAGAGCCGCCGTTGCCGCAGCTCAATACCTTGCCGTCGGCCAGGAGGCACTGCACGATTCGCTCGGCGGCAAGCGCTATCGGCTCGGCGAGCAGGTCCATGGTCTGGAGTTTGAGATGGGCGCTATCGGCGAAATGCTGGCTGATTCGGGTGATGATATCCATTTGCGCGACATTATAAGGGAAAATGCCTCATTCGCCGAAAGCGTTCCTGATCCATTCCGGCTCGATTCCTTCCAGTGCCGAGAGCAGGACGACGTCAAAGCGGCAGGGAGGCGTCCCGTTCAACTGCTGGAGGTAATGGCGGGCGGCGCGCAGCAGCTTGCCCTGCTTGTGCGGCGTGATGCTGGCCGCGGCGCCGCCGTAGTCCCGGTTCCGTCGCAGGCGGACTTCCACGAATACCAGTGTCCGACCGTCGCGGAGGATGAGATCGATTTCCCCGAAACGGCAATGGTAGTTTTTCTCGATCAGCTTGAGGCCGCGCTCTGCGAGGAACGCGGCGGCGATTCCTTCGGCCTGCGCCCCTTCGTTCACTGCTGCGCTGCAGCGGGCAGGGCGGCCTCGCCGTCACGAAATTCCGCGCGGGGTAGCTCGCGCGTGAATTGGCGAGTTTCGCTGATGCTGATCTGGCCAGTGACGCCGTCCAGCACCATCCCCGCCCGCGGCGGCGACTCCAGAAGCAGCCGCGTGAGCCGCCAGGCATCGATACCCAGCGCGTAAAGCCGTTCCAGTTCGACGCCGAGGGCGGGAGCGGGGCGCGGGTAAACCATGACGGCCGGGTGATCCGGCTGCAGCAGCCAGGGCATATCGACGAACTGGATTCCGTTCAAGTCCACGTTTTTCTGGCTCTCTCCCTTTCCCCCGTAAATCTGGGAGGTGGCGTAGGTGGCGACAGCGGGGTCGAGGTAGGGGCGAACCAACCGCGCTTCCTGAGCTTCCGCGGCGAGGAAGATCATGTCGGCCGACCGGTCGGCGATGGCTTCCCGCAGTTTCGGGAAATGTATTTCGGTGCCGCTGAAGACGAGCTGGGCCACGATCTGTCCGCCCATCTCCTGCCATTCGCCGGCGAAAGCGGCTTGCATGCGTTTTGCGAGCGCGGTGCCGGAGGATACAATGGCGGCAGATTTTCGTCCTTCGGAGAATGCCAGGCGCGCGATCTGGCGCGCTTCGGCTTCCGCCGACAGACCGAAGAGATACAGCTGACGGGGCATCTCTGCGTCCTTTTCCGGCGTATTGAGCGCCAGGGTGGGAGCGGTGACCAGGCGGCTGGCGGCCAGCGCGGTGACGGCGTTCTTGGTGAGCGGGCCGGCGACGATCCGCGCGTCAGCGCGCAGCGCCTCCCGGTAGGCTGTCAGAACTTCCTCGACCTGGTCACCGGTGGGATAGATTTTGACCGGCAGTTCCGCCGCTTGAACCGAGGCTGCCGCCATGAAACCCTGCTGCACCGCTTCGGCCGCGCGGCCGAAGGCGGGGGAATAAAGCGGCAGCAACAGCGCGATGTGAGGCGTTTGCGCTTCCTTCTGCGCCGCCGCGGAAGGCGGCTGCGTCTCCTGCTTCGCGGCAGGCGCAGCCATCGCGCCAGGTGCGGCAGCGAAGCCGAACAAGACGAGCAGGAAGGCGAGAAAATGGGGCATCAACAACCGTATGCGGTGGCAAAGGGCACATTATATGTGGTGGCCACGCCGATTGGAAATTTGCGCGACATCACCCTGCGCGCGCTGGACGTGCTGCGGGGCGCGGACATCGTCGCCGCGGAGGACACCCGCAACACGGCGCACCTGCTCGGCTATTTTTCCATTTCCGGCGGCAAGCTGTTCGCGCTGCACGAGCATAACGAACATGCCGCCGCCTTCAAGCTGATCGAGGCGCTGCGCTCCGGAAAAACGGTGGCGCTGGTGAGCGATGCCGGCACACCCGCCATCAGCGATCCCGGCGCCGTGCTGGTAAGCGCCGTGCGCGATGCCGGCATCGGCGTGGTGCCGGTGCCGGGCGCAAATGCCGCAGTGTGCGCGCTTTCCGCCGCCGGCGTGACCGATCCGCATTTCCTGTTCTACGGGTTCTTGCCGCACAAGGGCGCCGCGCGGCGGGAGGCGCTGGAAGCGCTGAAGGATCTGTCCCATACCCTGGTGTTTTACGAATCGCCGCACCGGATCGCGGAAAGCGTCGGCGACATGCGCGAAGTGCTGGGCGGCGGGAGGCGCATCGTCCTGGCACGCGAACTGACCAAGGTGTTCGAGACGATTCATGCTTGCGCCCTGGAAGAAGCGCCGGCATGGCTGGCCGCAGACCCGAACCGGCAAAAAGGCGAATTCGTGCTGCTGGTTTCCGGCGCGGAAGTGCTTCGCAATGCGGAAATCGGCACAGCGGCGCGACATGCGCTGGAAGTTCTGCTGGCCGAGCTGCCGCTGAAGCAGGCGGTGAAGCTCGCGGCGGAGATCAGCGGCGAGAAGAAGAACGCGCTTTACGCGCTGGCGCTGCAGCTCAAGGAACAAGGGGCGTAGCGGTTGGCCGGCTACGGCGCAGGTTCGTCGGTGCGGGTCGGGGCGTAGTCTTCCGCCAGCAACTTTGGGGTGCGGTCCAGGTGATAGAGCACCGCAATCAGGACGAGGGTGGCGAACAGCATAAAATGGGGCCCGAACAGCCAGAATACCAGGGGCACGCAGAAGTAGTAGGCGCGCATGCCGATGCTGTAATATTTGCCGGCGCGATTGAGGTACAAGGCCACATGCTGCGGCGAGATCGCTTTGTGGTTGAGGGCGAGCGGTACGTTGATCATGTAGCCGACGTGGTTGAATACCCGGATCGCCACGGAAAAACTGAAAAACGCCACGAACAGATCGAGCAGCAGCAGGATCAGCTTGGTCAGCCACAGCTCCGAATGCGTGGCCCCGTACACATTTAGCGCATGCCAGGTTCCTCCGAGCTTGTCGCCCTGGCTGCTCAGCGTCAGCACTCCGATGATCAGCAGCACCGCCGTCGAGGCAAGGAAAGTCGCCGCCATGGTGGAGTTGCGCAGGGTCTGCACTGCCAGAAGGTCCTTGTTGCCGCTTTGCATGATGCTGTCCACCCAGGCGGTGCGCGCGATCACATTGACTGCCTGGATGGTGTAAGTCGGGCTTCTGCGCACCCTGTGGCGCAGGAAGAGATGATACAGCGCCAGCAGGGCTGCGCTCAGCGCAAGGCTCAAGATATCGGGGCCGAAGGTGCCGAGCCAGGATGAAAGGGCATCTGCCAAGCTTTTCTCCAGAGATTTCAGCGTTTCTTGACATTATAGCCGCAGGACGGGAGATTGGGTTCGGGCCGTCGGCCGGCGCTCGAGCGGCTCCGCCTGATCGGGGCGGCAATCTGGATCGGCATCGGAACAACGGTTGCGGGATTATGTTCTAAAATTCTTTGCGGTGTTTGCCCGGCGAGTTGGGCAGACGTGGCCGCGCAGCGGAAAGGGGCGGATTCCGGATGTATTACACCGCATTGAAAATGCTGATGGGCGACCGCAGCAAGTATCTCGGCATGATCATGGGGCTGACTTTCGCTTCGTTCATCATGACCCAGCAGCCGGCGATCTTCACCGGGCTCATGATGCGCACCTTCAGCTTCATGACCGACCTCGGCCAGCCGGACATCTGGGTGATGGACCCCAAGGTGCAGTTCATCGACGACATCAAGCCGATGCAGGACACCCAGCTCTACCGGGTGCGCGGCGTCGAGGGTGTGGAGTGGGCGGTGCCGCTGTATAAGGGGCTGCTCAAGGTGCGGCTGGAGAACGGCAATTTCCAGACCTGCAACGTGGTCGGGCTGGATGACGCGACCCTGATCGGCGGCCCGGCGGTGATGGTACAGGGGCGGCTGGAGGATCTGCGTCGCGCCGAGGGGGTGATCGTGGACGAGGAAGGCGCGCGCACCAAGCTGGCGAGAGCTGCCGCGGCGCCGGGGGGCAAGCCGGTGCCGCTGCAGATCGGGGACGTGCTGGAATTGAACGACCGGCGTGCCACGGTGGTCGGCATCGCCAAGGTGACGCGCACGTTCCAGTCGCAGCCGGTGATCTATACGACCTATACCCGCGCTATCGGCTTTGCGCCCCGCGAACGCAAGCTGCTGTCATTCGTTCTGGTTAAGGCCAGGGACGGGGAAGACCCGAAGGCGCTGACCGAGCGCATCCGCAACGTTACCGGCCTGGCCGCCTATACGCGCGACGATTTCAAGATGCTGACGGTGAAGTACTTCATGAAAAACACCGGCATCCCGATCAACTTCGGCATGGCGGTGCTGCTCGGCTTCATCATCGGCGCGGCGGTGGCGGGGCAGACGTTCTACAATTTCACGCTCGACAATCTGCGCCAGTTTGGTGTGCTCAAGGCGATGGGAACCGGCAATGGCACGCTGCTGCGCATGATTCTGCTGCAGGCCGCAGTCGTGGGCGGCATCGGCTGGGGGCTGGGCGTCGGTGCGGCCGCATTGTTCGGCTATGTGTTTCGCGACAGTGTGCTGGCATTCAAGTTTCCCTGGCAGCTGCTGGCCATTTCCGGCGGGGCGGTGGCGCTTATCTGCGTTTTCGCCGCCCTGATCAGCATTCGCAAGGTGATCAAGCTGGAGCCGGCGATCGTGTTCAAGACCTGAGAAGTTACGGCCATGACGACAGACATCGAGGCGGTGGCATTCTGCCGCGGCGGCGACCAAAAACTCGCGGTGCGCTGCAGCGGCGTGACCAAGGCCTACGGCACGGCCGATGCCAGGATCATGGCGTTGCGCGGTATCGAGCTGGAAGTGCGGATGGGCGAGTTGCTGATGCTGGTCGGGCCGTCCGGCTGCGGCAAGACCACCCTGATTTCGGTGATCGCCGGGATTCTGGATCAGGACGAGGGCGTGTGCTGCGTGTACGAACACGATATGCTGCACATGCCCAGCCTGGAGAAAATCAGCTACCGCGCCCGCAACATCGGCTTCGTGTTCCAGGCATTCAATCTTCTGCCGGCGCTCACGGCGGCGGAAAACGTGGCGGTGCCGCTGATCATCAACGGCGTGAAGCGCAAGGAAGCGATTGACCGCGCGGGTGACATGCTTTCCAGGGTCGGGCTGAGCAGCCGACTGCGTGCACTGCCTGCCGAGCTTTCGGGCGGGCAGGCGCAGCGGGTCGCGATTGCGCGCGCGCTGATCCACGGTCCGCGCCTGGTGGTGTGCGACGAGCCGACCAGTGCGCTGGATCACGAGACCGGCCAGAAGGTGATGGAGTTGCTGAGAAATGTTGCCCTGGCGGAGGATCGCGCCCTGGTCATCGTCACCCACGATGCGCGGATCTTTCCTTTCGCCGACCGGATCGCCCGGATGGACGACGGACGGGTCGAGCGGGTGGTGAATTCGGCGAATGAATTGTAGCGGGACCGTGCCAATAAGGATCAAGATAATGTTGCCCAAGTACACTCTTCCTGTCGTCGCGGCACTCGGGTTTGCGTTCGCGCTTTATTCGGCGGTGAGCGGCGGCAAGCCGGTGCCGGTATCGCAGCCGGTGGCGCAGCCTGCGGAAGCGCCATTCAAATCCTACATCGCCGGCGCCGGCATCATCGAGGCGCGCTCCGATAACATCAGCATCGGCAGCGCGCTGTCCGGCGTGGTGGCGAAGGTTTTCGTCAAGGTGGGCGACAAGGTCGAACCGGGCGATCCGCTGTTCAGGCTGGACGAGCGGGAGCTGGCTGCCGAACTCGGCGTGAAGCGGGCGGGCGAAACCAAGGCAAGGGCGGGCGTGGCCGAGGCGGAGGCCTCGCTGGCCGACGCAAGGAATCTGCTTGCCTTGGCGGAAGCGGTTTCCGACAGGCGCGCCATCAGCGTGGAAGAGCTCGACCGGCGCCGGAATGCGGCGGCCCTCGCCGAAGCCCGACTGGCGAGCGCGCGCGCCCAGACGGTTTCGGCCGGGGCGGAAGTGAAGACGGTGCAAACCAATCTGGAGCGCCTCGTGGTGCGTGCCCCGGTTGCCGGTGAGATCCTGCAGGTGAACGTCCGCCCCGGCGAGTTCGCGCCCACCGGCGTGCTGGCGAAGCCGCTGGTGCTCATGGGCGACCTGGCGCGTCTGCACGTGCGGGTGGACATCGACGAAAACGATGCCTGGCGCTTCCGCCCCAATGCGCCGGCAGTGGCGGCCCTGCGCGGCAACCGCGAGTTCAGGGCAAATCTGTCGTTCGTGCGGGTGGAGCCCTATGTCGTGCCGAAAAAATCCCTGACCGGGGATAGCACCGAACGGGTGGATACCCGCGTGCTGCAGGTGCTCTACAGCTTCGACCGCGCGCAACTGCCGGCTTATGTAGGACAGCAGATGGACGTGTTCATCGAAGCGCCGGGGGTGGGCGAGAGGGCGGCGCAGCCCGCGAGTGCAAAGGGCAGGCCGTGATGCGCGGCCGACGGGTTTTTCCGGCAGCGCTGGCGGTGTTGCTGGCGGGGTGCACCATCGGACCGGATTACGTGCGCCCCGACATGCCGCTGCCGGCGAAATGGCGCAATGCCGGGAAGGGCGCGCCGGCAAGCACCGAGCAAAGCGCTCAGTGGTGGAAAAATTTTAACGATCCGGTATTGGAGAAACTGGTGGCGCAAGCCCTGGAATCCAGCCTGGATCTGAAGCTGGCGCGCGCACGCATACGCGAAGCCCGCGCGCAGCTGGTGGTGGCGGAGGCTGCGGGGGCGCCGAATGTGACGGCTTCCGCGTCGGCGGCGCGGGGGATGAACAGCGCCAATGTGGTACAGAGCTCTTCTGCCGGCACCGTGTTCAGCACCGGCGGGGTGGTCTACGATCTTTACAAGGCCGGCTTCGATGCCCAATGGGAGCTCGATTTGTTCGGCGGCGTGCGGCGTTCGGTGGAGGCGGCGCAGGCAACTGCCGAAGCCGCCGAAGAGGACGGCCGTGCGGTGCAGATTTCGCTGCTGGGCGAAGTGGCCCGGAACTACATCGAGCTGCGGGCTGCCCAGCGGCAGATCGCCATTGCCAGGGAGAATGCGCGCGCGCAGCAGGAGACGGCGGGCCTGGTGCGGTCGCGCTATCGCGCGGGGCTGAGCAGCGATCTCGATGTGGCGCGTGCGGAAGCGCAGGCGGCGGCGACAGCGGCGCAGATTCCGCCCCTTGAAGCTGCGCTCGACAAGGCGGTGCACCGGCTGGGAGTGCTGCTCGGAAAAGCGCCCGGCGCACTGGCGGAAGATCTTGCCCGAGAGGCGCCGGTGCCGATTTCGTCCGCGCAGGTGGCGGCAGGGCTGCCATCGGAGCTGCTGCAGCGCCGCCCCGATATCCGCCGCGCGGAGCGCCAGCTGGCGGCGGCGACCGCCCTGACCGGGGCGGCCACTGCCGATCTTTTTCCGCGCTTCAACCTCGCGGCCATGATCGGCCTGCAAAGCTCGGATGCTTCCACTTTTACGGATGGCGGCAGCAAGGCCTGGTCGCTCGTGCCCGGCCTCAGCCTGCCGGTGTTCAATGCCGGCAGGATCAGGGCCAATATCGAGGCGAAGGACGCCCAGCAGGAACAGGCGCTGGCAAAGTACCAGGCTGCCGTTCTTTCCGCCCTGGAAGAGGTGGAGAATTCGCTGGCCGTTTATGTGCGGGAACAGTTGCGCCGCGAATCGCTGCTCCAGGCTGAGGAAGCCAATCGCCGGGCAGTGGCGTTGGCCAGCGAACGCTACGTTAAAGGCCTGGCCAGTTTCCTCGATGTACTCGATGCCGAGCGCTCGCTTTATGCTGCGCAGAGCCTGCTGAGCCAAAGCGAGGCCAGCCTCTCGTCCGATCTGGTAGCGCTGTACAAGGCGCTGGGCGGGGAATGGGAAACGTCTGTGGGCACGCCGTAGCAGTTATAAAGAATCTTTCTCTCGGGAAACGAAACATGGATACTCTGACGATCATCCGGCCGGACGACTGGCACCTGCATCTACGCGACGGCGAGCAGATGCGCGACGTGCTGCCCGATACCGTGCGCCGCTTTGGCCGCGCCATCATCATGCCCAATCTCCGGCCGCCGGTTACCACCACCGGTATGGCAGCGGCATATCGCGAGCGCATCCTTGCTGCGCTGCCGCCTGGATCGCGCTTCCAGCCCCTGATGACGCTTTATCTGACGGACAACACGCCGCCTGCCGAAATCGCCAGGGCAAGGGACAGCGGCATCGTCCACGGCATCAAGCTCTACCCGGCGGGCGCGACCACCAACTCCGATTCCGGCGTGACCGATATCGCCAGGTGTCATGCCACGCTGGAGGAGATGGAAAAGCAGGACTTGCCGCTGCTGGTGCACGGCGAAGTCACCGATCCGGAGGTGGACGTTTTCGACCGGGAGAAGGCGTTCATCGAGCGCGTGCTGGCGCCGCTGACGGCGCGCTTTCCGGGGTTGAGGGTGGTGCTGGAACACGTGACCACGCGCGACGGCGTGGAATTCGTCAAGACTGCGTCGAATCGCGTCGCGGCGACGCTCACGGCGCACCATCTGCTGCTCAACCGCAACGCGATGTTCGCCGGTGGCCTGCGTCCGCATCATTACTGCCTGCCGGTGCTGAAGCGCGAAGCGCATCGGCAGGCGCTGCTGGAAGCGGCTGTCAGCGGTGACCCGAAGTTTTTCCTCGGCACCGACAGCGCGCCCCATGCCAGGGGCGCCAAGGAATCCGCCTGCGGTTGCGCCGGCATCTACACCGCCCATGCCGCCATCGAACTCTACGCCGAGGCATTCGAGCAGGCGGGCGCGCTGGATCGGCTGGAAGGGTTCGCGAGCTTTTACGGCGCGGATTTCTACGGGCTGCCGCGCAATGCGGAAACGATCACCCTGGCAAAAGAAATGCAAGAGGTACCGGAAACGCTGCCGTTCGGGCCGGATTCTCTGGTTCCCTTCCGGGCGGGCGCTATAATAACTTGGCGACTGGCGGGTTAGCGCAAGAATCGGTTTCTGGCCGCAAGGCGAAAAAAGGAAACATCTTGAAGGGGCGGCTTTAGCCGTCCATGGGCGACTGAAGTTGCCCCTACGGGGTTCATCGTTCCTTTAGCGCATAAAAATCGCGAAAAATCAAGGAATTGCACGTGTTTCTTGAGGGTCAGCCTTATTTAATGTGGCAGGTCAGGCAGAGGCCGCTCTGGGAATTGGGCCTCCGCAGGAACGTGCCATAGGTGGGGTCGTGGGGGTTGTGGCAGGTTCCGCATTGGACCATGCCGTTGTAGAGCTTCAGCCCTGCGCTTTCGACAACGGCCGCATTGGCCAGTTGGGGGTTGACGACATTGTCGTAGAACATGTTGATTGGGTGGTTCTTGCTCAAGTCAGTGCCGAGAAACGCCCGGCGAACTTCGGGGGAGGCGATGCCCGACTCGAAGTGGCAGGCGCCGCACGAGTCGGCAGTGAAATCTTTCGACATCCTCCGGTGGCGGGTCGCGGCCTGATAGCCGGTATCCGGTTTGGTGATGACGGAATCCACCGCGATCGTGCCGTCATGACAGGAAAGGCACAAGGCGGAAGAGCTGCTGCTGTCCGGCTGGGACGGTCTGGACTTGAGGGTGGGAGAACTATACAGGGTATAGAAGGCGGTGGAATAGGGCCGGTTCCAGTAGAGGTCGGTGGAAGTGGGCGTGCTGTGGGGAGTGTGGCAGTAGACGCAGGGGTCGCTATAGGTGTTGTAAATGTAGGGTGCCCCGTGCTTGTAGGCGCTCCCCATGCCAGAACTCAAGTCATGGCGTGAGCCGACCAGACCTACCGCCGACGCGGCGCATGTCCACAACAGGATGCTGGCCAGCGACAAAAAAATGGCGGCTGGCCTGAGATGGCGGGTATTCTGCTGCAGCATAAGCGACTTATCCTTCTACCTTCCAGCTTCCGGGATTGTGGGATTTTTTTCCCCGGAATCTTTATTGTCGAAACACCCCGCCGCCGATCGGGCGGCAAGGCGTCGCGGGGAAATTCGCTGGCTGGCTGCCGGGACAATTTGGGCCCTGCCTTGCGGCAGGGCCCTTCGGCTGCTGGATATTCAGCGCTCCCCCGCTGCGATGTCGATGCTACTTGGTATGACAGGTCTGGCAGAGGGCGCTTGCGGCATTTGATGTCCGCAGGAACGGCCCGTTATTGGTGTTGTGCGGATCGTGGCAGGTCGCGCACTGGACCTTGTTGCCCTCGTAAAGCTTCAGGCCCGCGCTGGTCACCGTGGCGGCAGGCGCAAGCCCGGTGTTTACAGTGTTGTCATAGATCATGTTTACGGGGTGGTCGTTGCTCAGGTCGGTACCGAGAAAGGCTTTTTCGGGGCCGGGAATGCCGGCCTCATTGTGGCAGGCGCCGCAGGAGTCCGCCGCAAGCGATACGTCCATCCTTCTGTGCGTCGTCGATACGGTATAGGACTGCTTCGGCGGCCGCAGGATGGAGTCCACCGCAATGGTGCCGTCATGGCAGGAAAGACATAGCGCGGAAGAGCTGCTGGCACCGGTAGGCTGGGTCGGCGTCAACTTCGAGGTGGGCGAGCTATAGAGGGTATAACTGGCGGTGGAAAACGGCCTGTTCCACAGCAGCTTGCCGTTATTATCGGTGTTGGCACTGTGCGGCGTATGGCAATAAACGCACACTTGGCCGTAGTTGGTGTAGACGTTTGGCGCCCCGTGCGGAAAAGCCGATCCCATGCCATTGCTCAGATCGTGTCTCGAGCCGACCACCCCTGCTTGGGCAGCAAACGGCAGGATGGCAACCGCGGCGGCGGTCGCTATCAGTAACTTGGCGATATTGGCTAGTATGCGCATGTTTTCGATCCTTAGTGTTAGGGGCGCCGCTTTAACCCCAGCGACGAATAAGCTACACAACCGCTCGTAAATAAAATATTACATTTGGATAAAAAGGATAAAAAGCTTTTGGAGGATAGTAGAGTATTTTGATGGGCAAGGCAAGATTTTTTAAACAAGGTCTAACAGGACGAACTTGTCTGAAATTCACCCGCCCCGGGGAATTTGGTGTGTCTATGGTAAAATATCGTCGGAAGCTGGCTAGGCAGTCGCTGCGCGGGAAACCGCGGAGAGGAAAGTCCGGGCTCCGCAGAGCGGGATGCCGGCTAACGGCCGGAGGCCGCAAGGTCATGGAAAGTGCCACAGAAAACGGAGCGGAGCGGAGTTTCGGTGCAGGCTAACCTTCGGGTTGGCACAGCCGGGATGATGCTTGAATACTCCCTTTTTGGTGTTGAGGGCAAACCCGAAGGTTATGCCGGAGCCAAAATGATACCGCCCAAGCACGGGGCAACCCGTGCCGGCAAGGGTGAAAAGGCGCGTCCTCCGCAAGGAGGGCGGGCAGGGGCGCAAGCCTCTGTCAGGTAAGAGCTCACCGCGCCCCTGGTAACAGGGGTGGCAGGGCAAACCCCATCCGGAGCAAGACCAAATAGGGGAACGATGGCGTGGCTCGCGCCGTTCCCGGGTAGGTTGCTGGAGCGTGCGGGTAACCGCTCGCCTAGAGGGATGACTGCCCACGACAGAACCCGGCTTATCGGCCGGCTTCCCTGATTTCCTCATGAAATTTCCTCGTCGGCGAACGGCAGTTCGCTGGCGGCGGAAATATTTCCTTAATGCCTCCCGTTCGTCCGTCGGCGCTAGCCCGCGGCTTCCGCCCCTTGCGTATCTTGCCAAACAACATTCATTTGTTTTCGTATCCCTTTATTTCTAAAGAACATAAATTCCGGTTAATCATTTCCTCAGTAAGTTGTTGTCTTGAAAAAAGAAAATGCGGTCAATCCTCTTGACCCCCCCTTTTTTTTTAACTATAGTGGGGCTCCGTGGTGAAAAGTGGGGAATTGTGGGGGATTCTCGCTGATTGCCGCCAAATCAAAAGGGGAGGCCATGTTTCGCGGCGTAGCTACGCTCAATCTGGATAGCAAGGGGAGGCTGGCGGTGCCGTCGCGGCATCGCGAGTTCCTGTTGTCCTATTGCGGCGGGCGCCTCGTCATTACCGCCGATCCGAGCAAGTGCCTGCTGATCTATCCGCTTCCCGACTGGGAGCCGATCGAGAGGAAACTCAACAGCCTGTCCAGCTTCAATCCCCAGACGCGCAGCCTGCAGCGGCTGCTGGTGGGCAATGCCGGCGACGCCGAACTGGACAGCGCCGGACGGATTCTGGTCGCGCCTCCGCTGCGGCAGTTTGCCGGACTGGAAAAAAGCGTGGTGCTAGTGGGGCAGGGAAACAAGTTCGAGCTGTGGGACGAAGAGAAATGGAGCCAGCAAATGAGCGAGGCGCTGGTGTTCCGGGACGGCGGTATTCCGCCGGAACTGGAGGGTTTCTCGTTGTGAGCGGCGGAGCGGGGCACGCCACGGTCCTGCTGCAGGAAGCGGTTGATGCGTTGAACATCCGGCCCGACGGCATTTATGTGGATGGCACGTTCGGCCGCGGCGGCCATAGCCGCCTGATCCTGGAGCGGCTGGGGCCGGAGGGGCGCCTGATCGCGCTGGATCGGGACGAGGCCGCAGTGGCGGCAGCCGGGGATATAGCCGATCGGCGCTTCTGCATTGTCCATCGCTCTTTCGCGAAGCTTGCCGAGGTTTTGCGAGAGTTGGCGGTGCCTCGCGTGAACGGGGTGCTGTTGGACTTGGGGGTTTCGTCTCCACAGATCGACGAGGCTTCCCGCGGTTTCAGCTTCCGGCTGGACGGACCGCTGGACATGCGGATGGATACGAGTCGCGGGCAAACCGCGGCACAGTGGCTGGCAGCGGTTTCCCAGAAAGAGCTGGAAGAGGTGCTGAGGGACTATGGTGAAGAACGGTTTGCTAAACAGATTGCAAGATCGATTGTTGCGGCGCGAGCGAGAGAATCTCTCGCTACTACGCGACAGCTTGCCCAGATCGTGGCAAAGGCGGTGCCCAAGCGTGAGCCAGGCCAAGACCCGGCGACGCGCACCTTTCAGGCTATACGGATTTTCCTCAATCAGGAGCTTGAGGAGTTGTCGCTAGTATTGCCGCAATGCATCGACATTCTGGCGCCGCATGGACGGCTGGTAGTGATCAGTTTTCATTCGCTGGAAGACCGGATGGTAAAGCGTTATATGCGGGAGGCTTCGCGGCCGGACCGCTTGCCGGAGAAACTGCCGGTGCGGGCGAAGGATGTGTATGCCCCGAAGTTGCTTCTGGTAGGCAAGGCAGTGCGGCCGTCGGCCGCGGAAATAGCCAACAATCCGCGCTCCCGGAGTGCGGTCATGCGAGTGGCGGAGCGTTCGGATGTGCGTTGAGGGTGGAGCGCCATGACCAAGCTCAATTTGCTGCTGGTGATGGTGCTGATCGTTTGCGCGCTGGGTGTGGTCACTTCTCAACACAAAGCGCGCAAGCTGTTTGTGGAGCTGGAGCAGGAGCAGTCGCTGGCGAAGCAGATGGACGTGGAGTGGGGGCAGCTGCAACTGGAGCAGAGCACCTGGGCGATGCATTCGAGAATTGAAAAGATCGCGGGTACCTATTTGCAAATGCGCGTGCCGGAATCTTCCCGCATCCAGGTCGTGCCGGTGGATGTGCCGAAACAGGAGGGGCGGCCATGAACTTGGCGGCGGTCGCAGCCCAAAAAGTACGGCTGACTGCTTGGCGCGCGCGGGTGCTGATCGGATTGCTGCTGCTTTGTTTCCTGGCGCTGCTGGCGCGCGCTTGGTATCTGCAGGGCTTGAACAATGAGTTTTTGCGGGCAAAAGGAGACGCCCGTTACAGCCGGGTAATCGAGCTTTCCGCCCATCGCGGCATGATCACCGATCGACTGGGAGAGCCGCTGGCAATCAGTACGCCGGTCGAGTCCGTATGGGCGAGTCCGCAGGACGTAGAGGCGACGCCGGAAAAGAAGCAGCAATTGGCGAAATTGCTGGATATGGGCGTGGGGGAGCTGAACCGGCGCCTGACGGGCACCCAGCGTGAATTTGTATATCTCAAGCGTCAGTTGCCGCCTGAACAGGCCGCCCGTGTCATGCAAATCGGCATTCCCGGAATTTTTCTGCAGCGCGAGTACCGCCGCTACTATCCAGCGGGCGAAGTGATGGCGCACGTGCTGGGCTTTGCTGGTGTCGACGAGAACGGCCAGGAGGGACTGGAACTCGCCTACCAGAACTGGCTGGCGGGCAAGCCTGGCAGCCGCCACGTGATCAAGGACCGTCTAGGCCACATCGTCGAGGATGTGGAGAGCATCCGGGTTCCCCAGGACGGGCAGGATCTCACCCTCAGCATCGACCGCAAGATCCAGTATCTCGCTTACCGCGAATTGAAGGCAGCGGTGCAGACGCACAAAGCCAAAGCGGGGGCGGTGGTGGTGCTGGATGCCAAAACCGGTGAGGTATTGGCGCTGGCCAACTGGCCCTCGTACAACCCTAATAACCGCGGCAAGCTGAACAGCAATCTGACCCGGAACCGCACCATTACCGATATCTTCGAACCCGGCTCGACTCTCAAGCCGATCACTGCGGCGGCGGCACTGGAAGCGGGGAAATTCAGGGCGGACAGCCTGATTCAGACCGCGCCGGGGACATTTTCGATCGGGCCGGCGACGATCCACGACGCGCATCCTCTGGGGACGCTGACCGTGGCCCAGGTCATCCAGAAATCGAGCAACGTCGGCGCCGCAAAAATGGCGCTGGCGTTGCAGCCGGAATATCTGTGGGGAATGTTCGACCGCCTGGGATTCGGCAAGCAGCCGCACAGCGGCTTCCCCGGCGAGGCTTCCGGCAAGCTGCGGCCGCACCAAGCCTGGCGCCCGATCGAGCAGGCCACCATGGCCTACGGCCATGGCATTTCGGTCAGCCTGCTGCAGCTCGCCCGCGCCTATACGGTGTTCGCCTCGGACGGCGAGTTGAAGCCGCTGTCGCTGCTGAAAACCGATGCGCCCCCGGCCGGCGTCCAGGCAATTTCGCCGGCGACGGCGCAGGCCGTGCGCTCGATGTTGGAGTCGGTGGTGCAGCCGGGCGGTACCGCGCCGCGTGCCCAGGTGACCGGCTACCGGGTGGCGGGGAAGACAGGTACCGCGCATAAGCAGGAAAACGGCGGCTATGCGGCGGACAAATACGTGTCGTCGTTCGTCGGGTTTGCACCGGCGACGAATCCGCGCCTGATCATCGCGGTGATGATCGACGAGCCCGGCAACGGCCAGTACTACGGCGGGGCGGTGGCGGCACCGGTGTTCAGCAGCGTGATGGGCGGGGCACTGCGCATGCTCAGCATTCCGCCGGACGCTCCGGTGGGCAACACGGTGCTGCCGCCTGACGATGCGCCCGAAGTCAAGGAGGTGGTGTGACCTCACAAGGCGGAAGGATGAAGGCGGAAGGCGGAAATGCGTTCGATTTCGCGCAGCTCGACCGGCTTGGCGTCAGGATCGAGCGGCTGGTGGTCGACAGCCGGCGGGTGGAAGACGGGGATACCTTTGCCGCCTATCCGGGAGAAAGTCAGGACGGACGCCGCTTCATCGCCGAGGCGATTGCGGCGGGCGCGAGCGCGGTGCTTTGGGATAAAGACGGCTTCGCCTGGGACCCCGGCTGGGAGGTGCCCAACCTGGGCATCGCGGGATTGCGCGACCGGATTGGCGAGATCGCAAGCCGCGTCTGCGGCGAGCCGTCGCGCCGCATGTGGATGATCGGCGTGACCGGGACCAACGGCAAGACGTCCTGCACGCACTGGCTGGCTCATGCCCTGACGGCGCTGGGCCGGAAGACCGCGGTGGTGGGCACGTTGGGCAACGGTTTCCCCGGCGCGCTTGCGCCTTCGGCTAACACCACGCCCGACGCGGTCACGCTGCATGTGCTGTTGAAAGATTATCTGGCGCAGGGCGCGGTCGCCGTGGCAATGGAGGTGTCTTCCCACGGTTTGGCGCAGGGGCGGGTCAACGGCGTCCGCTTCAACGTCGCGCTGCTGACCAACCTGTCGCGCGACCATCTCGACTACCACGGCGACATGGCGTCGTACGCGGCGGCGAAGGCCCGGCTGTTCGCCTGGGAAGGGCTGGAATACGCGGTGCTCAACCTCGACGATCCATTTGGCGCGGAGCTGGTGGAAAAGCTGGCCGGCAGCGGCGTCAAAGTCGCGGGGTACAGCCTAGAGGACAAGGCGGCACGCTGCGATTTTGTCGTGCATGGCCGCAACCTGAAGCTCGGTGCGGCGGGAATCCGCATGGAAGTGGCATGTCCGCAGGGTCGTGCCATCCTGGAAAGCCGCCTGCTCGGTCGCTTCAACGCCGCCAATCTGCTCGGCGTGCTGGGAGTTTTGCTGGCGAGCGGCATCAAGCTGGATGAGGCAACGAAGGTGCTGGCGCAGGTCGAGGCGCCGCCGGGAAGGCTCCAGCGGCTGGGTGGCGACGGCAAGCCGCTGGTGGTGGTGGATTACGCCCATACGCCGGATGCGCTGGAAAAAGTGCTGCAGACGTTGCGGGAAACAATGGCGGGATTCGAGGCGGCAGCGAAAAAGCCGAAGCTTTTCTGCGTGTTCGGCTGCGGCGGGCAGCGCGACCGGGGCAAGCGCCCCCTGATGGGGGAGGTGGCCTCTCGTTTGGCCGATTTCGCGGTCGTGACCAGCGACAATCCGCGCGGGGAGGAACCGCTTGCCATCATCGAGGAAATCGTGACCGGCATGGGTGCCAACTACCACGTGATCGAAGACCGCGCCGCGGCGATCGACTACGCCTTGGCCCAGGCACGTGCCTGCGACGTGGTGCTGATCGCGGGCAAGGGCCACGAGGCGTACCAGGAAATCAGGGGCGTCAGATTTCCGTTTTCGGATGCGGAGGTGGCGCAGCGGGCGCTGCACCTGAACGGAGGGCAGCGGCCATGCTGACGCTGCACGAGGCTGCCGCCGCGATCAATGCCGAAGCCAGCGGCAAGGATGTGACGTTTGCCGGGGTCAGCACCGACAGCCGGACGGTGGGCAGCGGAGAGCTGTTCGTCGCACTGAAGGGAGAGCGCTTCGACGGCCACCAGTTTATCGGCCGGGCAGCGGGGCAGGGGGCGGTGGCTGCCATGGCCGCCAAGCCGGAGGGCGCGCGGCTGCGGGCGGAATACCCGGATTATCCGCTGTTGTTGGTCGAGGATACCTGTCTGGCGCTGGGTGCCTTGGCGGCGTTCTGGCGCGGCCGCTTCGCCGCCCTGAAGCTGGCGGCGGTCACCGGCAGCAACGGCAAGACCACCGTCAAGGAAATGCTGGCTGCGATCCTGCGCGAAATTGCGGGCGGCGAGGGCGTGCTGGCCACGCAAGGCAATCTGAACAACGACATCGGCGTGCCGCTGACGCTGCTGAAACTGCGGCCCCAGCACGGTTTTGCGGTGATCGAGATGGGCATGAACCATCCCGGCGAAATTGCCTACCTGAGCGGAATCGCCAGGCCGGACGTGGCGCTTGTCAATAATGCGCAGCCAGCGCATCTGGCTGGGCTGGGCGGCGTGGAAGCGGTGGCGCAGGCAAAGGGCGAAATCTTTCAGGGGCTCAAGGCGGAAGGGCTGGCCGTGATCAACGCCGACGATGATTACGCGCCGCTGTGGCGCAAGCTGGCGGCCGGGCATGAGGTCGTGGACTTCGGCCTGGAGCATGAGGCCAGGGTCGGGGCGGATTACCGGCTGCATGATTTCGGCGCGGAACTCCGGCTGAAGACGCCGCTGGGCCCGATAGCCGTTGCGCTGCAGGTGCCCGGCCAGCACAACGTGCGCAACGCGCTTGCCGCCACCGCTGCGGCCGTTGCCTTGGGAGCGGACAGCCGCGCCATCGCCACCGGGCTTGCCGGCTTTGCCGGCGTGAAAGGCCGGCTGCAGCGCAAAAAGGCGCTGCACGGTGCGATTTTGGTTGACGACACTTACAACGCAAATCCGGCATCGGTCAGGGCCGCGATTGATGTGCTTGCCGCTGCGCCGGGCCAGAAGATCCTGGTGCTGGGAGACATGGGCGAACTCGGCCCCGGCGCGGCCGAGTGGCATGCGCAGATCGGCGCCCAAGCCAAGGCGGCGGGGCTTGACTGGCTGCTCGCGCTGGGAGAGTTGAGCGCACACGCGGTTCGGGCGTTCGGTGCGGGAGCGCGGCATTTCGAAGACATCGAGGCGCTGCTGGCCGAGGCGGAAAATCTGCTGGCGCCGGGCGTCACCATGCTGGTCAAAGGGTCGCGCTTCATGCAGATGGAGCGGGTCGTGAAGAGTTTCGAGGAGTAGGGAGAAGCGATGTTACTGGCTTTGTTTCAGTGGCTGGCGCACGACATACGGACATTCAACGTGTTCAACTACATCACCCTGCGCGCAGTGCTGGCCACGCTGACCGCGCTGGTGATCACGTTTCTGGTCGGCCCCGCCATGATCCGCAAGTTGACTGCCTACAAGATCGGACAGGCGGTGCGGGACGACGGTCCGCAAACCCATCTGATCAAAGCCGGCACGCCGACCATGGGCGGCGCGCTGATCCTGGTGGCGGTCGTCATCACCACTTTGCTTTGGGCAGACCTGCGGAACCCGTATGTGTGGATCGTGCTCGCCATCACGCTGGGCTTCGGCGCCATCGGCTGGGTGGACGATTACCGCAAGGTGGTGCACCGCAATCCGAAGGGATTGTCGGCAAAAGCCAAGTATTTCTGGCAGTCGGTGATCGGCGTGCTGGCGGCGATCTATCTCGCCTCCACTGCCACGCTGCCGGCCCAGACCGAACTGATCGTGCCGTTCTTCAAGCAATTGGTGTTTCCGCTCGGGGCAGTGGGTTTCACGGTGCTCACCTATTTCGTCATCGTCGGCAGCAGCAATGCCGTGAATCTGACCGACGGGCTGGATGGCCTGGCGATCATGCCTACCGCGATGGTGGCGGGAGCGCTGGCGATCTTTTCCTATGCGGCCGGCCACTTCGTGTTTTCGCGCTATCTCGGCATCCCTTACATCCCGGGCGCGGGAGAGCTGACCGTGTTTTGCACCGCGTTGGTGGGAGCCGGCCTGGGATTCCTGTGGTTCAACGCCTACCCGGCGGAGGTATTCATGGGCGATGTCGGCGCGCTGGCCCTCGGGGCGGCTCTGGGCGTGGTGGCGGTAATCGTGCGCCAGGAGATCGTGCTGTTCATCATGGGCGGCGTGTTTGTCATCGAAACCCTCTCGGTCGTGCTGCAGGTAGCGTCGTTCAAGCTCACCGGCAAGCGGATATTCCGCATGGCGCCCCTGCACCACCACTACGAACTGAAAGGCTGGAAGGAAAATCAAGTGGTCGTTCGCTTCTGGATCATCACGATGATGCTGGTGTTGTTCGGACTGTCCACGCTGAAGCTGAGGTGAGATGAAACTGTTGCCGCTGAAAAACAAGGCCGTGCTGGTGCTGGGGCTGGGCGTGACGGGCCTATCCCTGGCGCGCTGGCTGCGCGCGCAGGGCGCGTGCGTGGCGGTGGCGGATTCGCGCGACGACCCGCCCCAGGCGGCGAAGCTCAAGGAGGAGATGCCCGAGGTGCCGCTGTTCGCCGGCGCCTTTCGGGCCGAGCCGTTCTACGGTGCGGAGATCCTCGCCATCAGCCCCGGCGTGCCGCTGGCCGAGCCGCTGGTCGTGGCGACCCTGGGGCGCGGCATACCGGTGGTGGGCGATATCGAGTTGTTCGCCCAAGCGCTGCCGGCCGGTTCCAAAGTGCTGGCCATCACCGGCTCCAACGGCAAGAGCACGGTGACCGAAATGGTGGGAGCGATGGCGCGGGCATGCGGACGCAACACCGTGGTTGCCGGCAACATTGGCCTGCCGGTGCTGGATGCACTCGCGCGCGTCGAGCGCGAAAGGGAACAGGTGGACCTGTGGGTGCTGGAGCTCTCCAGCTTCCAGCTTGAAACGACTGAGAGCCTGAACGCCATGGCGGCGACGGTGCTCAACGTGAGCGAGGATCATCTCGACCGCTACCCCGGCATGGCGGAATACGCCGCGGCCAAGGCGCGCATTTTCCAGGGCGACGGCGTGCAGGTGCTGAACCGCGATGACGCGTTCAGCATGAAGATGCGGATTGATGGCCGGAAAACGGCAACCTTCGGCCTCGGAGAGCCGCAAGCAGAAGGGGATTTTGGATTGCGTTCGATAGGCGGTGAGCGCTGGTTGGCAGAAGGGCAGCGGAATCTGATGCCGCTCGCGCAGTTGCCGCTGGCCGGGCTGCACAACGCGGCCAATGCGCTGGCGGCCCTGGCGTTGTGCCGGGCAGCAGGCTTGCCATACCCGCCGTTGCTGGAGGCACTGGTGAAATTCAAGGGGTTGCCGCATCGAGTGGAGAAGGTGGCGGAACTGGATGGTGTGACTTTCTTCGACGACTCCAAGGGCACCAATGTCGGCGCGACCGCGGCGGCGCTCAGTGGCATGCCGCGAAAGGTGGTGCTGATCGCCGGTGGCGACGGCAAGGGACAGGATTTCTCGCCCCTGGCAGGACCGGTGGCCGGTCACGCCCGGGCGGTGGTGCTGATCGGGCGCGATGCGCCGCTGATCGAGGCCGCGCTCAGGGTGAGCGGCGTGCCGATGCTGCGCGCCGCCGACATGGATGAGGCGGTGCGCACGGGGTTCGAAGCGGCGCAGCCTGGGGATGCGGTGCTGCTGTCGCCGGCGTGCGCCAGCTTCGACATGTTCCGCAATTACGAACACCGCGCGCAGGCGTTCGTCGAAGCGGTTCGCCGCCTTGGCGGGGAGGGGGCGCGCTGATGCTGTTCGCCACGACCAAGCGACCGATGCCCGATTACGACCGGGCCTTGTTGTGGATATGTCTGTTGCTGCTGGGGTTCGGACTGGTGATGGTGTATTCCGCCTCCATCGCCATTGCCGGCGGGGGGCGTCATACCGGGCATCAGGAAAGCTACTTCCTGGTGCGTCAGGCGGTGTACATGGGCGCCAGCGCGGCGCTTGCCGCCATGGCCTTCCAGCTGCCGATGCGCATGTGGCAGCGGATGGCGCCTTATCTGTTCCTGGGGGGCGCCGCGTTGCTGGTGCTGGTGCTGGTCCCCGGCATCGGGCGGGAGGTCAACGGCAGCCAGCGCTGGCTGTCGCTGGTGGTCATCAACCTGCAGCCATCGGAATTCATGAAACTGTTCGTGGTGCTGTACGCGGCGGATTACACCGTGCGCAAGGCGGCGTTCATGGACAGCTTCACCAAGGGGTTTCTGCCGATGCTGCTGGTGATGCTGCTGATCGGCGGGCTGCTGCTGCGCGAGCCGGATTTCGGCGCATTCGCCGTGATCACCGCCATCGCCATGGGCATCCTGTTTCTCGGCGGAGTGAACTGGAAGCAGTTCGCCGGGCTGATCGTCATGCTGCTGGTCGGATTCCTGCTGCTGATCTGGACTTCGCCCTACCGCATGCAGCGCATCATCGGCTTCATGGACCCCTGGGCCGATCCGTTCGGCAAAGGCTACCAGCTTTCCCATGCCCTGATTGCCTTCGGCCGCGGCGAATGGCTGGGCGTCGGGCTGGGCGCGAGCGTCGAGAAGCTGTTCTACCTGCCGGAGGCACACACCGACTTTCTGCTGGCCGTGATTGCGGAGGAACTGGGTTTTGCCGGCGTGACGGTGGTTGTCCTCATGTTCGCCTGGCTTACCTTGCGGGCGTTCGCCATCGGCCGCGAGGCAGTGAAGCAGGAACGGTTTTTCTCCGCCCTCGCCGCGCAGGGAATCGGCATCTGGCTGGCGGTGCAGTCAGTCATCAACATGGGCGTGAACATGGGGCTGCTGCCGACCAAAGGCCTGACCCTGCCGCTGCTGTCTTTCGGCGGCAGCGGCATCGCCGCCAACTGCCTGGCGCTGGCGGTGCTGCTGCGGGTTGATTACGAAAATCGCCAGTTGCTGAAGGGTTATGCGGTATGAGTATGGGTGAGGGGTTAGGAGTGAGGCGTGAGGCGGGTTCGGAGAAAAACAGCTCCTCACCCCTCACTCCTCACCCTTCACGCACCATCTTGATCATGGCCGGTGGCACGGGGGGGCACGTTTTTCCGGCGCTGGCGGTGGCGGATTGCCTCAGGGGTCAAGGCTGGCGCGTGGTTTGGCTGGGTACGAAGAACGGCATGGAGGCGAAGCTGGTGCCGCAAAAAGGTTATGAAATGGAGTGGCTGGATTTTTCCGGGGTGCGGGGCAAGGGCTTCATCCGCCTGGTTTTCCTGCCGCTGCAAATCCTGCGGGCATTTTTCCAGAGCGCAGCAGCAATCTTCCGCCAGCGGCCGGATGTGGTGCTGGGCATGGGCGGCTATACGGCCTTCCCCGGTGGCATGATGGCTTCGTTGCTGGCGAAGCCGCTGGCGATCCATGAGCAGAACTCGATCGCCGGGCTGACCAACCGCGTGCTGGCCTGCCTTGCGGACCGGGTGCTGGTGGCGTTTCCCGGCGCCTTCGCGGGGTCGAAGGACAAGCCGCTGCTGTGCGCCAGGCCGAAGACGGAGTGGTGCGGCAATCCGGTGCGCGCCGAGATCGCCGCGTTGCCCGCGCCCGATGTGCGCCTGGAGGGGCGGGAAGGCCGGCTGCGGCTGCTGGTGGTGGGCGGCAGTCTGGGCGCGCAGGCGCTGAACGAGATGGTGCCGAAAGCCCTCGCGCACATCCCGGCGGAGCGGCGGCCCGAGGTGGTGCATCAGGCCGGCGCGAAGCATGTCGATGCGCTCAGGCAGAATTACGCCGCCGCCGGCGTCGAGGCCGACGTCCGGGCGTTCCTCGACGACATGGCGCAGATGTATGCCTGGTGCGATGTGGTGGTCTGCCGTGCCGGTGCGCTGACCGTGGCGGAACTGGCGGCGGCGGGTGCTGCCGGCATCCTGGTGCCGTTCCCGCACGCGGTGGACGACCACCAGACAACCAACGCACGGTTTCTGAGCGAAGCCGGCGCGGCAATCTTGTTGCCCCAGGCCGATCTGACGCCGGAGAAACTGGCCGGGCTGATCGCCAGCCTGGAGCGGCCGAAGCTGCTGGAAATGGCGCAGGCGGCGCGCAAACTCGCCAAGCCGGAAGCGACCGCCGCGGTGGCGAAGGCATGCATGGAGCTGGCCGAATGAATGGTTACTTGAACCGCAGAGACGCTGAGGCGCAGAGAAATTCAGGCCCGAGAACTCCGCGTCTCTGCGCGGTGAAGGTTCTGCCATGAAACACAAAGTCAAGCACGTCCATTTCGTAGGCATCGGCGGCGCCGGCATGAGCGGCATTGCCGAGGTGTTGCTCAACCTGGGGTTCCAGGTAAGCGGCTCGGACATGGCCGAGAGTCCGGTGACCCAGCGCCTGGAGAGCCTCGGCGCGACCGTGTACAGGGGGCATGCGCCGCAGAACATCGCGCAGGCCGACGCGGTGGTGGTGTCCACGGCGGTGAAGGCGGACAACCCGGAAGTGGAGGCGGCACGCGCCAAAAACATCCCGGTGGTGCCGCGCGCGCTGATGCTGGCGGAGCTGATGCGCTTCAAGCAGGGCATCGCCGTGGCCGGCACCCACGGCAAAACCACGACCACCAGCCTGGTGGCGAGCGTGCTGGCGGAAGCGGGCATGGACCCGACTTTCGTCATCGGCGGCCGGCTGGAGGCGGCAGGCTCGCATGCGCGGCTGGGAACGGGCGAATTCCTGGTGGCGGAGGCGGACGAGTCCGATGCCTCGTTCCTTTGCCTGACGCCGGTGCTGGCGGTGGTGACCAACATCGACGCTGACCACATGGAAACTTACGGCCACGATTTCGGCCGGCTCAAGCAGGCATTCGTGGATTTCCTCCAGCGCCTGCCGTTCTACGGCATGGCCGTGCTGTGCGTGGACGACGCCAACGTGCGCGCGATCATGCCGCAGCTGACCAAGCCCGTGACTACTTACGGCCTGTTGGCAGGCGCACAGGTCCGGGCGGTGGACGTGCGCCACAGCGACGGAAGGATGGCGTTTCGCGTGGTGCGGGCAGGGATGCCCGATCTCGATGTCCAGCTCAACTTACCGGGCAGCCACAATGTGCTCAATGCCCTGGCGGCGATTGCGGTGGGGATGGAAGTGGGCGTGCCCGACCAGGCGATCGTCAAGGCGCTGGCCGAGTTCAAGGGCGTGGGGCGGCGCTTCCAGCGCTACGGCGAGATTTCTCTGCCGGGCGGCGGCAGCTTCACCCTGGTCGACGATTACGGACACCATCCCGCGGAAATGGCAGCCACCCTGGCGGCGGCGCGCGGTGCGTTTCCGAGCCGGCGGCTGGTGCTGGCATTCCAGCCGCACCGCTACACCCGCACGCGCGACCTGTTCGAGGATTTCGTCAAGGTGCTGTCCACCGTGGACGCGCTGCTGCTGACCGAGGTCTATCCGGCGGGCGAAGCGCCGATCGTGGCGGCGGATGGCCGGGCGCTGGCGCGCGCGATCCGCGTGCTGGGCAAGGTGGAGCCCATGTTCGTCGAGACGGCGGCCGAACTGCCGCAGGCGATCCTGGATGTGGCGCGCGATGGCGATGTGGTGCTGACCATGGGCGCCGGCTCGATCGGGCAGGTGCCGGCACGCTTGAAGGATGAAGGCGGAAGGCGGAAGGCGGAACGATGAACATGGCAGAGAATTTTACTCATCCTTCCGCCTTCATCCTTCCGCCTTTGAGAGGCAAGCTGAGCTTCAACGAGCCGATGAGCCGCCATGTGAGCTGGCGCGCCGGCGGGCCGGCGGAGCGCTGCTACGTGCCGGCCGGGATAGACGATCTGGCGGCGTTTCTGCGCGCCTGCCCGGCGGACGAGCCGCTGTATTTCGTCGGCCTGGGCAGCAACCTGCTGGTGCGCGACGGGGGGGTGCGCGGTACCGTGATCCTGTCCCACGGCGCGCTCAACCGCATCGGGCTGGAAGGCCGGGATGCCGACTGCATTTACGCCGAGGCCGGGGTGCCTAGCCCCAAGCTGGCACGCTTCGCGGCCACCCACGATCTGCAGGGTGCCGAGTTTCTTGCCGGCATCCCGGGCACGGTGGGCGGCGCGCTGGCAATGAACGCCGGCTGCTACGGCGCGGAGACCTGGGAAATCGTCGCGGAAGTGCAGACCATCGACCGCAGCGGCACATTGCGGTGGCACAAGCCGGAGGACTACGAGATCGGCTACCGCCATGTGGCGTTGCGCGTGAGGAGTGAGGCGTCAGGCATACAGGGGCAGGGAGGGAACAGGGATTCCACGCCTCACCCCTTACCCCTCACCCCTTACGCTGAAGAGTGGTTCGTCGCCGCCCGGTTCCGGCTGGAGAAAGGGGACGGCGAGGCATCACGGCGCAAGATCAAGGCGCTGCTGGCGCAGCGCATTGCCGGCCAGCCGCTGGAACTCCCCAATGCGGGATCGGTGTTCCGCAACCCGCCGGGCGACTTCGCGGCGCGGCTGATCGAAATCAGCGGACTGAAAGGGCTCGCGATCGGCGGCGCGCAGGTGTCGGAGAAGCACGCCAATTTCATCGTCAATCGCGGCGGCGCGACCGCCGCAGACATCGAGGCGCTGATCGGGCAAGTGCGCGAGACGGTGCTGGCGAAGCAGGGCGTGGAGCTGGTGCCGGAAGTAAGAGTTATTGGTGAGGTGTTAGGTGTTAGGGGTGAGGAGTGAAGGGCGGTGGTGTTGATGGGTAAAGAAAACATGACGGCATCAAAAGCGCCAGGCGCGAACAGCGGCGCGGATTCGCTTCACACCTCACGCCTTACGCCTCACGAATACGGAAAAGTCGCAGTGCTGATGGGCGGCAGATCTGCCGAGCGCGAGGTGTCGCTGAAGAGCGGCGCCGCCGTGCTGGCTGCGCTCAAGCGCCGCGGCGTGGACGCGCACGCATTCGACCCGGCGGAGCAGGGACTGGAGGAGCTGAAGCGGCACGGCTTCGCACGGGCATTCATCGCGCTGCACGGCCGCTTCGGCGAGGACGGCACGGTGCAGGGGGCGCTTGAGCTGATGGGCATTCCCTATACCGGCAGCGGGGTGCTGGCGTCGGCGCTGGCGATGGACAAGTGGCGCAGCAAGCTGGTGTGGCAGGGGGCGGGGCTGCCGATTCCCGACTACGCGCTGCTCGATGCCGGCAGTGACTTTGGCGGGGTGGCGAAGCGGCTGGGTCTGCCGCTGTTCGTCAAGCCGGCCAACGAGGGTTCCAGCGTGGGCATCAGCAAGGTCAAGGCGGCGGGCGATCTGCGCGCCGCTTACGAACAGGCTGCGCGCTACGACGCCCTGGTGATCGCGGAGGCCTTCATCGGCGGGGGCGAATACACCGTCGCCATTCTCGACGGGCTGGCTCTGCCGGTGATCAAGATCGAGCCGGCAGGCGAGTTTTACGACTTCGAGGCGAAGTACTTGCGCGACGATACCCGCTACCTGTGTCCCTGCGGCCTGGCGCTGGAGAAAGAAGCCAAGATGCGGCAGTTGGCGGAGAAAGCATTTGCCGTGATCGGCGGTTCGGGCTGGGGGCGGGTGGATTTTCTGCTCGACGAAGCGGGGAATCCCTATCTGCTGGAAGCGAATACCGCGCCCGGGATGACCGATCACAGCCTGGTGCCGATGGCGGCGCGGGCGGCGGGGATTTCGTTCGAAGATCTGGTGTTGAAAGTGCTGGGGCTGGCGCATGTGGGATAAGCCCCAATTGATGCTGTGGTTGGCGAATCTGCTGTATGCGATGGCGGCATTGCTGCTGTTGTACGCAGTACTGTTCCTGACCGTGCACCTGCCGGTGTTCCCGCTGCGCGAAGTGAAGGTGAACGGCGAGCTCAGGCACGTCACCCGGGAGCAGGTGCAGTTCATCGTCAGCCGCGAACTGAAGGGCAATTTCTTCACCCTGGACCTCAATCGGACGCGCAAGGGATTCGAGAAGCTGCCCTGGGTGCGGAAGGTGAACGTGCGGCGGCGCTGGCCGGATCGTCTGGAGGTGTCGCTGGAAGAGCATGAGGTGCTGGCGCGTTGGGGCACCATGGCGCTGGTCAATACCCACGGCGAGCTGTTTCGGGCCGCTTCCGACAAGGCGCTGCCGGTGTTCGTCGGCCCGGCCGACAGCGCACAGGAGGTGACGCAGCGCTACATCGCGTTCAAGCGCCAGTTCGAGCCGCTCCGGCTGCGGCCGGTGCAGGTGAGCCTCAGTCCGCGGCGGGCGTGGCAGATCAAGCTCGACAGCGGGCTGGTGGTGGAATTGGGAAGGGAGCAGGTAGAGGTCCGGCTGGAGAAATTCGTGCGGGTTTACGACCGGACGCTGGGAAGGCTCGGTCGGCAGGTGAACTACGTGGACTTGCGCTATCCCAACGGGTTTGCGGTGCGCATGCCGGAAGGCGGCGCGAAGCCGGCTGGCGCGTGATGATGCAGGAGTGAAAGATCGATGAGCAGAGGCAGGGAACAGAAAAATCTGATTGTGGGGCTGGACATCGGCACCTCGAAGGTCGTCGCCATCGTGGCCGAAATCCTGCCGGAAGGCCGGCTGGAAATCATCGGCCTGGGGCAGCATCCGTCGCGCGGCCTGAAAAAGGGCGTGGTGGTGAACATCGAGTCCACCGTCAACGCCATCCAGCGCGCGCTGGAGGAGGCGGAGCTGATGGCCGACTGCAAGATTCGCGAGGTGTACACCGGCATCGCCGGCAGTCATGTCAAGAGCTTCAATTCGCACGGCATGGTGGCGATCAAGGACAAGGAGGTCAGCCAGGCGGACGTGGAGCGGGTGGTGGAAACCGCCAAGGCGGTGAACATCCCGATGGATCAGCAGATCCTTCACATCCTGACTCAGGAATTCATCATCGACGGCCAGGAGGACGTGCGCGAGCCGCTAGGCATGAGCGGGGTGCGCCTGGAGGTGAAGGTGCACATCGTCACCGGCGCGGTGAGCGCGGCGCAGAACATCATCAAGTGCGTCAAGCGCTGCGGCCTGGAAGTGCGCGATCTGATCCTGCAGCCGCTCGCTTCCAGTCTGGCGGTGCTGTCCGAGGACGAGAAGGATCTCGGTGTCTGCCTGGTGGACATCGGCGGCGGCACCACCGACATCGCGGTGTTCACCAATGGCGCGATCCGCCATACCGCCGTGATCCCCATTGCCGGCGACCAGATCACCAACGACATCGCAATGGCGCTCCGGACGCCGACCAAGGACGCCGAGGACATCAAGCGCGCCCATGGCTGCGCGCTGGGCCGCCTGGCCGACCCTTCCGAGGTGGTGGAGGTGCCCGGCGTAGGCGAGCGGGAGGCGCGCCAATTGTCGCGACAGACGCTGGCCGAGGTGATCGAGCCGCGAGTGGAGGAGTTGTACTCGCTGGTGCAGGCCGAGCTGCGGCGTAGCGGCCTGGAGGATCTGATGTCCTCGGGCATCGTCATTACCGGCGGCAGCGGCGCGATGCAGGGGATGGTGGAGCTGGGCGAGGAGGTGTTCCACATGCCGGTGCGGCTGGGTATGCCGCAATACGTGGGCGGTCTGGCAGAGGTGGTGCGCAACCCGCGTTACGCCACCGGTGTCGGTTTGCTGCTGGCCGGCATGGAGCAACAGCAGCGGCACCAGATGACGGTCATGCAGACCGGTTCGCTGGAGCAGATTTTCAACCGGATGAAGGGGTGGTTTCAGGGAAGTTTTTAGAACGGGGAAGTTTGGCCCCGGCGCAACCTGCTGCATGGGTTGGTTTGGGCCGCAACAGGCCATTCGGGTGTTTTGCAGGAGAGGTGTTGGAAGCGGGCTGTAAGGCGGTTTTTGGGGTGATGTTTTGGGTATGTTGGTTCGATTCAACAGCAATATGAGGAGGTAAAAGAATGTTCGAAATCATGGAAAGCCAGGGACAGGAAGCGGTAATCAAAGTGATCGGCGTGGGCGGATGCGGCGGCAACGCGGTGGACCACATGATCGCCAGCGGACTGGAGGGAGTGGAGTTCATTTGTGCCAATACCGATGCGCAGGCGCTCAAGCGTAACCAGGCCAAGACCCAGCTGCAGCTGGGCAGCGCCCTGACCCGGGGCCTCGGTGCCGGCGCCAATCCGGGAATCGGGCGCGAGGCGGCGCTGGAGGACCGCGACCGCATCGCCGAGCTGATCGAGGGCGCCAACATGCTGTTCATCACCGCCGGCATGGGCGGCGGCACGGGTACCGGAGCCGCGCCGGTCGTGGCGGAAGTGGCCAAGGAGATGGGCATCCTGACCGTGGCCGTGGTTACCAAACCGTTCGCCTTCGAGGGCAAACGCTCCAAGGTGGCGCAGGAAGGGATGGAAACCCTGGCGCAGCATGTGGATTCGCTGATCGTGGTGCCGAACGACAAGCTGATGCAGGTGCTGGGCGAAGACGTCAGCTTTCAGGACGCATTCAAGGCCGCCAACGACGTGCTGCACGGCGCGGTTTCCGGCATCGCCGAAGTGATCAATTGCCCCGGCCTGGTCAACGTGGATTTTGCCGATGTGAAAACGGTGATGTCCGAAAACGGCATGGCAATGATGGGTTCGGCTGCCGCTACTGGTGTTGACCGCGCCAGGATTGCAGCGGAACGGGCAGTCGCCAGCCCGCTGCTGGAAGACGTCAACCTGTCGGGCGCGCGCGGCGTGCTGGTGAACATTACCGCCAACGCATCGCTCAAGATGAAGGAATACTACGACGTGATGGAGACCATCAAGGCGTTCACCGCCGAAGACGCCACGGTCATCGTCGGCACGGTGATCGACGAGGCCATGGGCGACGGCCTGCGCGTCACCATGGTGGCGACGGGGCTCGGTTCGCCAGTCAATCGCCAGCAGAACAAGCCGCTCAACATCAGCATCGTCAAAACCGGCACCGACAACGTTGCCATGGAAGTGGACTACGCCGTGCTGGATCAGCCGGCGGTGATGAGAAGGCGGCGCGATGCGCAGGTCGAGGCGATGAAGCAATCCGGCGTGGAGCTGCTGGACATCCCCGCGTTCCTGCGCAAACAAGCCGACTGATTCGCCCCCTTCCGGGTCGGTCGTCCGAAGTGGCGCAAGGGCGCGCCGGCTGGCTTTCCATCGCCGGCTATGCTAGACTTTCGCGCCTACTATTCGGGAAGCTAGGCTTAACCAGGGGTTGGAGTCGTCAATGATCAGGCAGCGCACTCTGAAAAACGTCATCCGTGCCACCGGCGTCGGGCTGCACACCGGCGAGAAGGTCTATCTGACCTTGCGCCCGGCTGCGGTCGACACCGGCATCGTGTTCCGGCGCGTCGATCTTCCCCAGCCGGTCGAGATCAAGGCCCGTCCGGACCATGTGGGGGATACGCGGTTGTCCTCGACGCTGGAGCGGGGAGAAGTGAAGGTATCCACGGTGGAGCACCTGATGTCGGCGTTCGCCGGGTTGGGAATTGACAACGCCTACGTGGATCTGTCCGCTCCCGAGGTGCCGATCATGGACGGCAGCGCGAGCCCGTTCGTGTTTCTGCTGCAATCCGCCGGCATCGAAGAGCAGGGCGCCGCGAAAAGATACATCCGCATCAAGAAAGCGGTGCAGGTGCAGGATGGGGACAAGTGGGTGCGTTTCGAGCCCTACGATGGCTTCAGGGTGAGTTTCACCATTGCGTTCGATCACCCGGTGTTCGAAACCTCCAGCCAAACCATTGCTATGGATTTGGCCAACGTGTCTTTCGTCAAGGACATTTCCCGTGCCCGCACCTTCGGCTTCATGCAGGAGGTGGAAACGTTGCGGGCGCGCGGCCTGGCGTTGGGCGGCAGTCTGGATAACGCCATCGTGATGGACGAGTATCGCGTCCTCAACAGCGACGGCTTGCGCTATGAAGACGAGTTCGTCAAGCACAAGGTGCTGGATGCGATCGGGGATCTGTACCTGCTCGGTCATCCGCTGATCGGTGCGTTTACCGGCTGCAAGTCGGGCCACGCCCTGAACAACCGCCTGCTGCGCAGCCTGATGGCGGACGCCCAGGCCTGGGAATACGTGACCTTCGACCGGCTGGAAGATGCGCCCAGCGCTTTCCTGAGGTTGCACGGCCAACCCGCTTGATTGTTCTTCGGTTCTTCGTCTACCTTGCGCTGATCGGAATCGGCGTGTCTGTCGCGCTGTTCCTGGCGACCAGGGATGGGCGCCATCTCAGGGCGGCGTGGCGGATATTCAAATTTCCCCTTGCGTTATTGCTGGTCCTGGCCGTGCTGCTGGCAATGGGGGATATCGTCCTGACCCGCATCCCGTTTCTGCCTCTCTAGCATCGTCCGCAGCGCATCTTTCAGCGGCGATTCCTCCAGTTTTTGCGCCAGTTGCTCAAGGCTGTCCTGACCGGCGCGGCTAAGCGCGATCTCCTTGGCGGATTTCGCCGCCTTGCGCTGAGATTGCGCTTGCACTTCTACCCGAATTGCAGTAATTTCAATGCCCTGCGCTTGAAATTTGGCCAGCAGGCTGGGCAGCATCTGCTTTATCTTGGCCGCCGCTGCCCCGTTGATTGCGAGGAGGGTGAGCGTCTGCTGTCGCAGATTGCCGATTTTGCATGACTTGGCGAGCGGCTGCGGTGCAAATTTTTCCCACAGACGCTGCAGTTCGATCAACCGGTGCGCCTGATCCGCCAAGGATTGCAGGGCAGGGGCGGATCGAAAATAAGAATGGATTTTTTGCACAGGCGTTGCCGGATCAAAAAGGGGAGACCATGAATATTATTCTTGTTTCCGACAGTTTGGCAAAGGGCAGGGTCATTACGCTGGGCCGCTCCGCCGCGATAGCCGCGGCGGCCGCATTGCTGTCGCTGTCGGTGATGGTTGCTGCGGCGGCGTACTATTTCGCCTTGTCTCGTGCGGGGAATCTGGCTTCTCCCTATCTGCCCTCAGCGCTGTTGAGCGCGCAGCAGAAGGAGGCAGCCAAGAACCGCGCCTACATGCAGGACAGCCTGAATGCCATGGCGGCCAGGCTGGGCCAGCTTCAGGCCCAAATGCTACGCCTGGACGCGCTAGGTGAGCGGCTTGTGAAGCAATCAGGGTTGCCTGAGAAAGAATTCAACTTCCGGGAAGCGCCCGGGCGCGGTGGCGCCGAATCCGGCCTTCCCCAAGTGGGGCTGAGCTTCGACCAGTTCCAGCGCGAACTCGAGAAATTGGCGCACCAGCTCGATGCGCGTACCGACCAGTTGAGTGTGGTAGAGGCGATGGTGCTGCGGGAGCGGGTAAAGAAGCACACCTTGCCTACGGTGCAGCCGGTTTCGACCGGTTGGTATTCGTCCAATTTCGGCTGGCGACTCGATCCTTTTACCGGCAAGCAGGCTTTTCACGATGGAGTGGATTTTATGGCCGACCCAGGCACGCCCATCAAGGCGGCGGCAGGGGGGGTGGTCATCTACTCGGATTCTCATCCGGGCTATGGTAAGATGCTGGAGATTGACCATGGCAACGGCCTGGTGAGCCGTTACGCCCACGCCTCGAAGCTTCTGGTCAAGGTCGGCGACGTGGTGCTGCAAGGCCAGAAGGTGGCGGAAGTGGGCAATACCGGTCGCTCCACCGGACCGCATTTGCACTTTGAGGTGTTGTACAAGGGCGCGCCGCAGAATCCGGCGCGCTATCTATCTGCAAGCTGAGAACCGGGGCTGGAGCCGGCGGCCGGGGCAGGCGAGGGCCTGCCCTTTCGTCTTTTGGCTCCGGCCTTTTTGTAATTCAATTTACCGCTAAGCGAAGTTCATGTTATCCACCCTGGTTAAGAAAGTTTTCGGCAGCCGGAACGACCGGCTGATCAAGCAGTATCTGCAAACCGTGCGTGCCATCAACGCGCTGGAATCCTCCGTCGCCTCCCTGACCGATGCTGAATTGCACGCCAAGACGGAGGCTTTCAAACAGCGCTATCAAAGCGGCGAATCGCTCGATGTGATGTTGCCTGAAGCCTTCGCGGTCGTGCGCGAGGCAGGCAAGCGGGTATTGGAAATGCGCCATTTCGACGTGCAGCTGATTGGCGGCATGGTGCTCCATTACGGCAAAATTTCGGAAATGCGCACCGGGGAAGGAAAGACGCTGGTCGCCACGCTGCCAGCCTATCTCAATGCCCTGTCCGGCCTTGGCGTTCATGTGGTGACGGTAAACGACTATCTGGCGCGGCGCGATGCCGAGTGGATGGGTCGCCTCTACAATTTCCTTGGTCTTTCCGTCGGGATCAACCTGCCGCACATGGAGCACGACGAAAAGCAGCAGGCCTACGCGGCCGACATCACCTACGGCACCAACAACGAATACGGTTTCGACTACCTGCGCGACAACATGGTCTACCAGCCCTCCGAACGGGTGCAGCGTGCGCTGAACTATGCCATTGTGGACGAGGTGGATTCCATCCTGATCGACGAGGCGCGCACTCCGCTGATCATTTCCGGCCAGGCGGAAGACAACATCGACCTCTACTACCGGGTCAACGAATTGGCGCCCAAGTTGGTCAAGCAGGAAAAGGAAGACGGGCCGGGCGACTACACCGTGGATGAAAAAGCGCATCAAGTGCTGCTGACGGAGGAGGGTCACGAGCGCGTCGAAAGACTGCTGACCCAGGCCGGGCTGCTGGCGCCTGGCGGCAGCCTGTACGACGCCGCGAACATCAGCCTGATGCACCACCTGTACGCTGCGCTGCGCGCCCATGCCTTGTATCATCGCGACCAGCATTACGTGGTCCAGAACGGCGAGGTGATCATCGTAGACGAGTTCACCGGCCGCATGATGACCGGGCGGCGCTGGTCGGACGGGCTGCACCAGGCGGTGGAAGCCAAGGAAGGAGTGGCGATCCAGAAAGAGAACCAGACCCTGGCTTCGATCACCTTCCAGAACTATTTCCGCATGTACAAGAAGCTGGCCGGCATGACCGGTACTGCGGATACCGAGGCATTCGAATTCCAGCAGATCTACGGGCTGGAAACCGTAGTTATTCCGACTCACCGCCCCATGGCGCGCGACGACCGCATGGATCAGGTATTCCGCACGGCCAGGGAGAAATATCAGGCGGTGATCAACGACATCAAGGAGTGCAGTTCACGCGGCCAGCCAGTGCTGGTCGGTACGACTTCGATCGAAACATCCGAATATCTGTCCGGCCTGCTGGACAAGGAAAAGCTGCCGCATCAGGTGCTGAATGCCAAGCATCATGCGCGCGAGGCAGAAATCGTGGCGCAGGCGGGGCAACCCAAGGCCATTACCATTGCCACCAACATGGCGGGCCGCGGCACCGACATTGTGCTGGGCGGCAACATCGAGCGCGACGTCGAGAAGGTTCGCCATGACGAAAACCTGGGCGACGAAGAAAAAGCCAAGCGCATTGCCGCCCTCAAGGCGGAATGGCTGAAAGTGCACGAACAGGTGCTGGCCGCCGGCGGGCTGCATATCATCGGCACCGAGCGCCACGAATCGCGCCGGGTGGATAACCAGCTGCGCGGCCGCGCCGGCCGGCAAGGCGACCCCGGTTCCAGCCGCTTCTATCTTTCGCTGGAAGACCCGCTGCTGCGGATTTTCGCTTCGGACCGCGTCGCCGCCATCATGGATCGCCTGAAGATGCCGGAAGGCGAGGCCATCGAGCATCCATGGGTAACGCGCGCCATCGAAAACGCGCAGCGCAAGGTGGAGGCGCGCAACTTCGACATCCGTAAGCAGCTGCTGGAATACGATGACGTCGCCAACGATCAGCGCAAGGTCATTTACCAGCAGCGCAACGAACTGCTGGAGGCGACCGATATTTCCGACACCATCGCGGCGATGCGTCAGGATGTCATCGACCAGATGATCAGCCAACATATTCCGCCGGGAAGCATGGAAGAGCAGTGGGATGTGCCAAGTCTGGAGACGGCGCTGCAAGCCGAGCTTCAGCTTGCCCTGCCAATCGGCCGATGGCTGGACAGCGAATCCGGCCTTAACGAGGAAGCGCTGCGCCAGCGCATTGCCAAGGCAGCGGACGAGCAGTACCAAGCCAAAGAAGCGCAGGTGGGGGAAGCGGTGATGCGCCACTTCGAGCGCGCGGTCATGCTGCAGAGCCTGGACACTCATTGGCGCGAGCATCTTGCGGCGCTGGATCATCTTCGTCAGGGCATCCATTTGCGCGGGTACGCGCAGAAGAATCCGAAGCAGGAGTACAAGCGCGAAGCATTCGAGCTGTTCGCCGGATTGCTGGAGCGGGTCAAGGCGGAAGTGACGCAGATCACCATGACGGTTCAGGTTCGGAGCGAGGAAGACATCGCGGCGGTGGAGCCGTCCGCTGCGCCTGGAAACGTCCAGTACCATCACGCCGATTACGACGAGGCGTTGGCATCATCGGCGGGTAAAGAGGGTGCAGCCCAGCAGCCGTTCGTGCGCACGCAGAAGGTGGGGCGCAACGATCCCTGTCCCTGTGGTTCCGGCAGGAAATACAAGCACTGCCACGGTAAGCTTAGCTAGCAGGGTGTTGAACCCGAAAACGGTACCGAAATAGGCTCTAATACTGGCAGGTTTTTTCCGGCCTGCCGAGCAGGTATCCCTGGGCATGAGAAAAACCGATCTGGCAGACTTTGTGCAGGGTTTCCTCCGTTTCGATGCCTTCGGCCACCACCTGGTAACCGGCCCTGCCGATCATCGCCGCCAGGCCTTCGACGATGCTGCTTTGCCGATCGCCGTGGTGCAGGTTCTTGATCAGGGAAATGTCAAACTTGACGAGATCAACCGGCATGCTTGCGAGATAGCCGAGCGAGGAATATCCGCTGCCAAAGTCGTCGAGTGCGATCATGAATCCCAGCTCGCGCAGCTGGGTGAGGTTGGCTGAAGCCTGTTGCAGCTGGGTGATCAGGGCGGTTTCCGTGACCTCTACTACGAACTTGTAGCTCGCCAGGTACGGAGCGAACAGTTTGAGTCTTTCGACGATTTCCGAGTGCGTGATGGCGGGACCGGAAATGTTGATGGAAACGCCTGTTGCGTAGGGTATCTTGCCTTCCTTGCAGTCTTCCAGGATGCGGTTAATCACGGCGAAATCAAACTCGACCTCGAGCCTTCGTCCCTCCACTACGGGAAAGATGCTGGATGGCATCAGCAACTCGTTTTCGTGACGGATGCGTACCAGCGCCTCGTAATATGCGGTTTCCTTGCCAGGGAGTTTGATTACGGGCTGATAATGCATTTCCAGCGCGGCGCCGGAGGTGATGGCTTCGATCACTGCGCTGGTTACCCGATTTGAGAAAAGCATGCTGGTGCTGTCGGCCATGCTGTCCGCGTAAACCGTGATTTTGCTGCGCCCCGGCCGCTTGGCGTGGTACATGGCGATATCCGCCTGTTTTTGCAAGGCGGCGAGATTATCGATGTCGGTTCCCGGCGCGTGGGCCAACCCGATGCTGATGCGGATGGGCTCCTTTACTCCGAGGTGGGAGAAGTCGTGGTGGTTGATTGCTTCGACACAGCGTTCCGCTACCTGTTGGGCGTAGCTGGAATCGGAGTCCAGGAACAGCGTGGCGAATTCATCGCCGCCCAAGCGGTATAGCCTGTCTCCATGCCGCAAAGCGCTTTGCAGGGCGCGGGCGATGGCCTGGATGACCAGATCGCCGGTATGATGCCCATAAGTGTCGTTGATCGCCTTGAAGTGGTCGCAGTCGAACAACAAAAACGACACATTGATGCGGCGTCCGGCCGCCACCGACAGGACGTGTTCCCAATCATCCTCGAAGCAGCGCCGGTTGTGGATCCCGGTCAAGGGATCGCGGTGCGCCAACTCCCATAGCTCGTTGTTTTTCTGGTCCAGGCTGGTATGCATTTCTTCCAGCTTGTTTTGGTAATCGTTCAGCGAGATACGCACCTTCTCGAGTTCCGCTACCGGCAGCGTAGTACTGAGGGAGTCCAGCAACATGCCCCCGTGCCCATCGCGGAGCGTATCGATGTGCTGCGACAGGCGGCGCAGCGGGGTCGCGAGCAGGGAAGCCAAGGCGATGTAAAGCAGTAGCGATGCGATGACCAGCACGAAGGCGGTCTGATACTGGGAATTTATCGTGACTTGCAGCAGTGAGGCGAGCTCGGGATTGGGTGCCAGTGAAAACTTGAGCCGTGGCCCGATCTGCGATATGGCGAGGCGTTCTTCTTCCGCGGCGGCGACAGAAATGCTGCCGGCATCCGTATAGCGGAAACTCTGAAGAGCTTGCACGGCTTTGAGAAAATCCACCTTGATCGCCACGAACCCGGAAACCTGCTTGGGGTCTTCGTGGCTCGGGATGGGGGCGGTCAGGTACAGATAGTCGCGGCCGGATTGCTTGACCAACACGTCGTTTCTGCCCGCCACGGTGCTAAGCTGTTCCGGCATGTTCGCCGTAGCGCGGCCGCCCAGTGCTTTTCCATCCTGGTCATAAAGCTCTACGGCCTTTAGGTAGCTGGTTGGCGCGCCGGCGCTCAATGCCCGGTTATCGCGCCAGTAGATATAATATGCCGGGGCCGCCAATTGCTGCCGGGTTTCGTCCCAGTTCACGAAGCTTTGGACCAGGCGCTCTCCCTCCTTGAGAGTCAGGGTGACCGCTTGGGACAGCTCGGCATTTGCTGTTTGCATATTGCTCTGCTGAATCTCGGTTTCGGCGCTCCCGGTTTTCTTTAACATGAGCCAGCTGATGCCGCCAAATACCAGCGCCAGGAACACGATGAACCCGAACGCATAGGTCTTGATGGAAAACGGCCAGATCTTTTGCAGGTAATTGGGTGGCAACATGGGCGACTATTTTCCTCTCCGGCTGTTTTTCAGAATCGCTTCCACGCTGTCCGTAAGCTCGAATTCATGCGCCCCATCGAAAAAATGCCCGGCTTCCCCGATTACTGTCACGGAAATGCCGCGGTTCCGGATTTGTTCCGGCCAATCCGGCCCAAATAGCCGATCCCTGCCGCCCAGAATTACTTCCGGTCGAATTTTGGCTTTGCCGAGAGCATCCAACGCCCGCTCCCGTGTCCATTCGGCATAGGAGATGTAGGCAACCCGGGTCGCGACATAATTTTTCTTGCAATAACTGATGGTATAACGTCCCAAAGCTTGGCTGTCGCTCTTCTCTTTTGAGGCAGTACCTGCGCCAAGCATCCGGTCGCGTTCTTTTAGATCGAGATGGGGAGGGATGAGGCTGGTCAATATTGCTTTCGTGACGGCTGCCTCAGGGGGGCGCGTGGTTAAATAGGCCAGCAGTTGCAGGCTACCCATGCTGTGGCCGATCAGCACGATATCGCGATGCCCTTTTGCGATGAGCCAGTTGACCCAGTGCTCGATCTCCTTTACATCGCTGTCCATGGAATGCGTGTGTACGGTTTCGCACGTGAGGCTCCTGGCGCGGCGGGTTACGCCGAGTGACAGGGTTGGGGCCAGGGTGGAATAGCCGCTCTCGGCCAAAATGTCTCCAAGCCGGCTCATGGGCGGAGCATCGCGGGTTTGCAGGAAGCCGTGCAGCAGCAGGATGGCGGGAAGTGCCGATTCGCCCTGACGGTAATCGGCCGTTGCGGTGGCGCCGGAAGGCAGCTTGCTTTCCACCGCTGCGCCGAAAGTTGCCTGAGGGAACAGGAGCGTGGCCAACAGCAAAATTTTCCAGTAGCCGGTACGCCAGGTGTTTCCTTTGATCATCGAGTCAGAATATGCCGGGACGATAACTCGGCATTCTATAGCGCTTGCCGGACTAAGGAAATAGCTGATGCAGGCAGGTCAAAGCAGTCTTTCCGGTTTTTTGGGTTAAAATAATTCGTTTGCTTCGCGAGCCGCTTGCGCGCATTGCCGCGATACATCACGAATTTCTCAGCCAGGATACGATCATGCCCGTCAATCTGATGCCGCCGGTGCCGGCGCAGCTTTTGCCCGTCAAAGGTGTTTCGCTTGGGGTGACCGAAGCCAATATTCGCAAGCCCAACAGGAAAGATCTGCTGGTGATCAAGCTCGGGGAAGGTGCGCGGGTTGCCGCAGTGTTCACGCAAAACCGGTTTTGCGCCGCGCCCGTGATACTGGCGAGGAAGCATCTGGTCGGGCCGGAACCGTCCATCCGCGCTTTGGTGGTGAATACCGGCAACGCCAACGCGGGAACCGGGCAGGATGGCCTGGAGCGAGCCCGCCGTACCTGCTCTGCAGTGGCGGAGCTGCTCGGCTGCGAGGCTTCGCAGGTTTTGCCGTTTTCCACTGGCGTGATCATGGAGCTGCTGCCGGTTGAGCGCGTGGTGGCCGGGCTTCCGCAGTGCATGGAGGGGCTGCGCGAAGACAACTGGTTTGACGCGGCGCAGGCGATCATGACCACGGACATCGTACCCAAGGCGGCATCCAGACAAATCGAACTGGGCGGCACAACGGTGACGATTACCGGAATCGCCAAAGGTTCCGGCATGATCCATCCCAACATGGCGACCATGCTGGGCTTCGTCGCGACCGATGCGCGCATCAGCCAGCCTTTGCTGGAGGCCGCCGTGCGGGCAGCAGCGGATGCTTCCTTCAACTGCATCACCGTGGACGGCGATACTTCGACCAACGATTCCTTCGCGCTGATGGCGACCGGTCGCGCCGAGATGGCGGAAATCACTGAGGGTGCCAGCCCCGAGTTCGCCGCCTTCCAGGCTGCGCTGACGGATCTTTCGGTCGAACTTGCGCAGGCGATCGTGCGCGACGGCGAGGGGGCCACCAAGTTCATCACCATCCGGGTGGAAAACGGCGCCGACGCCGAAGAGTGCCGCAAAGTGGCTTTCGCCATTGCCCATTCGCCGCTGGTGAAAACCGCTTTTTTTGCTTCCGACCCCAATTTGGGGCGGATTCTGGCCGCCGTCGGCTATGCCGGCATCGCCGACCTGGATGCCGACAAAATCAAGCTCTACCTCGACAAAGTGCTGGTCGCCGAAAACGGTGGCAGGGCGGTGAGCTACCGCGAAGAGGACGGACAGCGCGTCATGCGCCAGGCCGAAATCACCGTGCGCGTGGTGTTGAGCCGGGGCGGCGCCGCTGCCACGGTATGGAGCTGCGACTTTTCCCACGATTATGTCAAGATCAATGCGGAATACCGCAGCTGAGGCTGCGGCCGCAGCCTGCCCGGTGGAGGTGGCGGCGGCAGTGGTTATGCGTGGCGACGGTCGTTTCCTTCTTGCCCGTCGACCGGAGGGCAAGCCCTATGCCGGCTACTGGGAATTTCCGGGCGGCAAGATTGAGCCCGGTGAAAGCGCAGGAGCCGCTTTGCAGCGAGAGCTGCATGAGGAACTAGGGATTGAGGTCGAGCAGGCATATCCATGGCTGACGCGGCGGTTCGATTATCCGCACGCCCAGGTCAGGCTGCATTTTTTCCGGGTCATGCGCTGGCACGGCGAACCACACGGGCGCGAAAACCAGCAGCTTTCATGGCAACCGCCTGGCGCGGCAGCGGTATCTCCGCTGCTGCCGGCAAACGCCCCCATCCTGCGCGCGCTCGACTTGCCTCCCGTTTACGCCATCACCAATGCGGCGGAACTGGGCGAGGCGAATTTCATGAGGCGGCTGTACGCCGCGCTGGAAAACGGCCTGCGCCTGATCCAGGTGCGCGAAAAAAAATTCGCCGCCCCCGAGCTGGCGCGCTTTGCCGCCGCCGTCACGGAGTCGGCGCACGCATACGGCGCCAGGGTGATCATCAACGGTGATCCGGCACTTGCCCGCGCCGTGGGCGCGGATGGCGTGCAGCTCTCCTCCGCCGAGCTGATGAGTCTGCGCGAGCGGCCGTCGGTCGATCTTCTTTACGGCGCTTCCTGCCACAATGCGGAGGAACTGGCGCAGGCGGCCGGGCTGGGGCTTGATTTTGCCGTACTCTCCCCGGTGCTGCCGACCTTGAGCCATCCCGGCGCGCCCACGCTGGGATGGGATACATTTGCGGCACTGGTGAGCGATTGTCCGCTGCCGGTGTATGCCTTGGGTGGGGTGAGCGCATCCGACCGGGAAACCGCCTGGCAATACGGCGCGCATGGCATTGCGATGCTGCGCGGCGCATGGTGAGGCGGCGATGGCAAAGCTGAAAATCATTTTGCCGCTTCTGGCGCTGCTGCTGTTGGCGGTTGTCGGGATGGCGGTGCGCGAAGCCGGCCGCGATGGGGGTGATGGCGCGGCGGAGCCGGTGGCGGTCGCCTGCGGGAATCTGCTGCAAGGCTGCCGCGCTCCGTTCCGGGGCAATACGCTCGAAGTCGGATTTTCCTCTGCGCCCAGCCCGCTTGCGCCATTTGAGCTGAGAGTGGCGGCGCCGTCTGCCCGGAAGGTTTACGCGGAGCTTGCCATGGTGGGGATGGAGATGGACGCCAATCGCTACAAGCTGGTCAAGGGGAATGACGGATTGTGGCGCGGCAAGGTGATCCTGCCGGTATGCGCTTCCGGCCGGCGCGACTGGATGCTGACGCTGGAAGTGGATAGCGGCCGCATCCAGATTCCGTTTACCACAGAAAAATAGCTTCGCTGTTCAGCCGTTTCCGGGCGGCGATTCCGATTCATCGCCCGGCGTTTCCTTCATGGGAACGCGGTATCCTTCTTCCGCCCACTGTCCCAGGTCGATCAGCTTGCAACGCTCCGAGCAAAAGGGGCGATAGGGGTTTTCTGCGCCAAATACGGCGGATTTGCCGCAGACCGGGCAGGCGACGGTAGGGGGCTTGGCCTGTTGCATATCAGCTTGGGAATCACAAGGCACACAAGGTGAGGTCAAACTCGACATCCGCTTCGCATACGCGCGGCCTCTCCGTGCCGGCCAAACTGATGAAGCGGATGTTGATCGCATATTTGTTGGCGCTGACTTCCGGAAAGCAGGGCAGATCGCTGCTCAAGCTGATTCGAAGCAATTGGGCGAGGCGGCCGCCCAGCATCTGCTGGAACGATCCCTGCGGCGCCATCTGACGGCTGGTCTTTCCGCTGTCGCGCAAGAGCCGCAGCACGATGCGGAGGCCGTCGTAAATCGGCAGCATCGGCTTCAGCCATTCGTTCAGATCCTGGCGCCGCAATGTTTCGTTCTGGCTCAGCCAGTAGTGGTAGGAAGGCAGGTCGAACTCGCATACCCCGCCGGGGATGCTGGTTCGCTGCTTGATGCTCATGAGCCATTCGTTGTCGCGGATGTGCTGCCCAACCTTGCCGGAAAGCTCGTGCAGGCTTGCTGCCGTGGTGGTGATGTCGAGCAGGATGTCATCGAGCGCATCCTCCGAAATGGCGGGATTGTCTCGCAAAGCCTCCAGCCCGTGCCTTTGCCGCTCCAGTTCCTGCAGCAGATCGGCTTTCAGGTCGGCGCGACTCGCGACTTCGACGATTTCGAACAGGGAGAGCAGGGCGGAGTGATGTTCGATGCCGTGGGATTGGCCGGAAAAAAAAGCCACCTTGCCGAACAGGTCTTCCAGTCGCAGCAAGGTGCGTATCCGCTCGTTCAGGGGATAATCGTAGCTGATCACGGTGCGATCAGGGCCCGAACGGAAAGACGAGTTTTTTCAAGACGGCCGTCCTTTTTGCCGCGCCGAGGCTGCACGATTGGCTCCATACGGGTACCCCCGGGGGAAACGATGCCTAATTCTGCCGGATAATCATGAATTTGACAAACGTAATTTATGCGATTTGTGCGTATTGGCGACGTTGCTGAAAAAATTCAACCCCCCGCCAGCTCGGCAAGCCGCAAATATTGGCAGTGCAGCTTCTCGACCTGCGCCTTGAGGTCGGCGAGATCGCCGCGATTCTGCAGGATGTCGTCTGCCAGGCGCAGGCGCTCGGCCCGGGGCAACTGGGCCGCCATGATGGCGCGAACTTCCTCCGGCGCCAAACGGCTGCGCGCCGCCGCCCGCGCGACCTGCTGCGCCTCGTCGCAGTCCACCACCAGCACCCGCCGGATCAGATCGTTGTATTGGCGGGTTTCCAGCAATAGAGGGATGACGATCAGAAGATAGGGCGCCCTGCTCGCCGCGATTTCCGCCATCACTTCCTGTCTGATGAGGGGGTGCAGAATCCCTTCCAGTTTCGCCTTCGCACCCTGGTCGGAAAACACCAGCCGGCGCAGCGTGGCGCGGTCAAAACTGCCGTCCGGGAGGAAACAGTCCGGGCCGAATTCCCTCCTTATTGCGGCTAAAGCCGGCTGGCCGGCAGCGGTGAGGCGGTGCGCGATCCGGTCGGCGTCAACCACGCCGGCGCCGAGGTCGGCAAACATCTGCGCCGCGGTGCTCTTGCCGCAGCCGATGCCGCCGGTGAGGCCGATGCAGAGCATGGCGGCCGGACTAGAAATAGAGCCCACCCAAATAGGTCTGGGTGATCGGCTGCCCCCAGAATAGGGCGATCAGCCCGCCGCCGGCCAAATAAGGGCCGAACGGGATGGGAACGTGGCGGCCGCGCCCAGCGAACAGGATCAGTCCGATGCCCGTGACTGCGCCCACCAGGGAGGAAAGCAGGATGGTCAGCGGCAGCATTTGCCAGCCGAGCCAGGCGCCGATGGCGGCGAGCAGCTTGAAATCGCCGTAACCCATCCCTTCCTTGCCGGTCGCCAGTTTGAACAGCCAGAACACGCTCCAGAGGGCAAGGTAGCCGGCGATCGCGCCAATCACCGCGGATTCGAGCGGGCTGAAGGTGCGGCCGAAGTTGACCAGCAGCCCTGTCCACAGCAGCGGCTGGGTGATGCTGTCCGGCAGAAGCTGGGTGTCGAGGTCAATGAAGGTCAGCGCGATCAGCGCCCAGACAAGGACCAGCGCGGCCAGCGCGCTGAGGCCGAAACCGAAGTGCCAGGCGGTAAACCCGCTCAGCAGGCCGGTTATCGTTTCCACCAGGGGGTAGCGCAGGCCAATCGGCACGCCGCAGCCGGAGCACCGGCCTTTGAGCGCGAGATAGCTCAGCAGGGGGATGTTTTCCAGGACGCCGATCCTGTGCCCGCAGGAAGGGCAGGCGGAGGGGGGAACGGCCAGATTGTAGGGTGCGTCTGCAGCGGCGGAGGGCTCGCCCTTGAGCGCGGTGCACTGCGCTTGCCAATCGCGCTCCATCATTTTCGGCAGCCGGTGGATGACGACATTCAGGAAGCTGCCGACCATCAGGCCGAGAATTGCCGCCGAAGCGGCGAACAGCGGAGGGGATGATTGCAGGGATTCGAAGATCATGGAGGATGACGGGAGGCGGCGCTCAAGACCGCCGCTATACCACCTGCCCCATCTTGAAGATGGGCATGTACATCGCGATCACCAGGCCGCCGATCAGCGTGCCGAGCACGACCATGATGAGCGGCTCCATCAGGCTGCTCAGGGCTTCCACCGCATCGTCCACTTCCGCTTCGTAAAAGTCCGCGACCTTGCCCAGCATCGAATCCAGCGCGCCGGATTCCTCGCCGATGGCGACCATCTGCAGCACCATGTTGGGGAACATTTCGCTGTTTTGCATCGCGACCGTCAGGCTGGTTCCGGTGCTGACCTCGGTCTGAATTTTTTTTGTGGCATCGAAATACACCTGATTGCCGGCCGCGCCCGCCACCGAATCCATGGCTTCCACCAGCGGTACGCCGGCGGCGAACATGGTGGAAAGGGTGCGCGTCCAGCGCGCAATCGTCGCCTTCTCGATCAGCGGCCCGAAAATGGGCAGCTTGAGGAGTAGCCGGTCCATGGTCATCTGCATTTTTTTCGAGCGCTTCCAGGTGTAAAAGAAAAACCAGAGTCCGCCGCCGATGCCGCCGAAAATCGCCCACCAGAATTTGACGAAGAAGTCGGAAATCGCCATCACGAACAACGTCGGCGCCGGCAGATCGGCGCCGAAGCTGGAGAACAGCTCCTTGAACGCCGGCACGACGAAGATCATGATGATCGCGGTGATGACGAAGGCCACGACGATGATGGAAACCGGGTAGAACAGCGCGGACTTGATCTTGCCCTTGATGGCGAGAATCTTTTCCTTATAGGTGGCGAGCCGGTCCAGAATGGTATCCAGAATGCCCGCCTGCTCGCCGGCGTTGACCAGGTTGCAGAACAGGGCGTCGAAGTACAGGGGGTATTTCTTGAATGCCTGGCTCATGCTGCTGCCGGAAGAAATGTCCGTCTTGATGTCCGCCAGCAGTTTCTGCACGGAAGGATTGCTGTGGCCCTTGCCGACGATATCGAAGGCCTGCAGCAGCGGCACGCCGGATTTCATCATGGTGGCCAGTTGCCGGGTGAACAGGGTGATGTCCTTTTCGGTGATTTTCTTGCCGCGCTTCAGGCCACTTTGTTTCTTGATCTTCAGAACGGTGATGCCCTGGCGCCGCAAGGTGGCGTTGACGATGGCTTCGCCGCTCGCCAGCATGTCGCCCTTGATGTTTTTCCCCTTCTTGTCCTTGCCTTCCCAGGAGAAGGTATATTCCTTGACGTCTTTTTTGGTCGCGGTCGCCATGCTCTAATCCTCATTCATTCGTAACGGCTTCGACCTCTTCCAGCGAGGTGAGGCCGCTCTTGACCTTGCGCAAGCCGGCGTGGCGCAAATCGTGCACGCCTTCGCGCCGCGCCTGATCGGCGATATCGTGGGCGGTGCCGTTTTTCATGATGATGCGGCTCATTTCATCAGTGATGGGCATGACCTGGTAGATGCCCACCCGACCCTTGTAGCCCGTTCCCTTGCACACTTCGCAGCCGACGTGGCCGTAGGGCTGCCAGCTGCCGTCCAGTTCTTCTTCGGCGAAACCGGCGCGCAGGAGGGCTTCCTTCGGGATGTCCAGCGGTTTTTTGCAGGCGCACAGGCGGCGCGCGAGACGCTGCGCCGTGATGAGGATGACCGAGGAGGCGATGTTGAACGGCGCTACCCCCATGTTCATCAGGCGGGTGAGGGTACCCGGCGCGTCGTTGGTGTGCAGGGTGGACAGCACCATGTGGCCGGTCTGCGCTGCCTTGATGGCGATATCGGCGGTTTCCAGGTCGCGGATTTCGCCCACCATGATCACATCCGGATCCTGGCGCAGGAAGGATTTGAGCGCGGCTGCAAAAGTCAGGCCGGCCTTGTCGTTGACGTTGACCTGGTTGATGCCGGCAAGGTTGATTTCCGCCGGGTCCTCGGCAGTGGAAATGTTGATGCCCGGCTTGTTGAGAATGTTGAGGCAGGTGTAGAGCGATACGGTCTTGCCGCTGCCGGTTGGGCCCGTCACCAGCACCATGCCGTAGGGGCGCTGCACGGCATTGAGCAACGCCTCCTTCTGCTCCGGATCGTAGCCCAGGGCATCGATGCCGAGGGTGGCGCTGGTAGGATCGAGAATACGCATCACGATCTTTTCGCCGTACAGGGTAGGCAGCGTGCTCACGCGAAAATCAATGGCGCGGTTCTTGGACAGCACCAGCTTCATCCGCCCATCCTGGGGCACGCGCTTTTCCGCGATGTCCAACTTGGAGATCACCTTGATGCGGGAGGATATCTTGTCCTTGATGGCGAGGGGCGGCTGCGCCACTTCGTACAGCACGCCGTCGAGGCGATAGCGGATGCGGTAATACTTTTCGTAGGGCTCGAAGTGGATGTCGGAAACCCCGGAATTGATGGCATCCAGCAGAATTTTCTGGATGTATTTGACCACCGGGGCATCGTCAATGTCGGCGCTCGCTTCCTCGTCGCGCTTGGCCAGGGTCTCATCGTCGGTGAACTCGAGATCGCCGATATCCTCGGAAGCCAGATTCTTCAGGGAGGTGTCGCTGGCCTCGATAATTTTCTCAATCAGCTTGCCGAGCTTGTCCTCCTCCACCACCACCGCTGCTACGGTCAGGCCGGTCTGAAATTGGACGTCATCCAGCACCTGCAGGTTGGTCGGATCGGAGGTGGCGATGAAGAGCTGCCTGCCGCGCTGATACAACGCCAGAACGCGCCGGCTTTGTACCAGTTTGAGATCAAGGATGCCGGCCGGCAGATGGTCGGTGTCGATCGCGTCTAAATTGAGCAGGGGGAAGCCGAAGGTACGGGAGGCGACCTCCGCGATTTCAAGCGCCTTCAGCTTCTTGCTCTGGATGAGCTGCACTACGAAGCTGGTGCCGGAGCTGCTGGCCTGCGCCTGAATGGCGTCAGCATCGGCATCCAGCAACAGCCCCTGTTGCACCAGCGCGCGAGCGAGTCCGCTCAGATTACTGGGGATCGTTGCCGCGGCCATTCACCTTCCTGAGAGTGGGTTGCAAACGAACGAATGATGCACGCTGCATTTTTTTTTGTAAAGGCTGGTGCCTCACTGCGTTTTCGCGGCTGGCGGGAAGATGCGCACCACCTTCACCACCCGATCCTGAGTCTGCATGATTTCCAGGGGATGGTCGGCGATTTTAAGGCTGGTGCCGGCTTCAGGAATGTCTTCGAGGTATTCGAGGATCAAGCCGTTCAAGGTTTTGGGGCCGTCCAGCGGCAACGCGAGCCCCAATTTGCGGTTGAGATCGCGCAGCAGGCTGCTGCCATCCACCAGCCAAGTGCCGTCCGGCTGTTTACGGTAAGCGCCGGCAGCCGGCGGGAGCGTGCTGAATTCGCCGACGATTTCTTCCAGAATGTCTTCCAGGCTGATCAAGCCCTGCAGCTCACCGTATTCGTCCACCACCAGCCCGATTCTCTCGTGATTTTCCTGGAAGTACTGCAACTGGGTGAGCAGGGGCGTGCCGGCGGGCGTAAAGTAGGGCACCCGCATGGCCTGGTGCAAATCCTCAACATTCAGCTCCCCGCTCTGGGCTCGGCTCAGAACTCTGCGGACGTGGAGAATGCCGATGATGTTGTCCAGCTGATCCTGGAAGATCGGTACCCGAGTGTGGTGGCTGGTGGAGAGCTGGCCGCGGATATCCTCGATCGGCATCTCGATGTCTACGGCTTCAATCTGGCTGCGTGGAGTCATTACGTCCTCCACGGTGATGGTGCCGAGCCCTAATAGATTCAACAGGATGTTTTGATGCTTTTGCGGAATATAGTGGCCAGCCTCCAGCACCAGGGTCCGCAATTCCTCGATGCTCAAGGTGGTGGCCATGTTGCCTGGAGACGGCTTGAGTCGAAGCAGCCGCAGCAGCGCACTGACGAACAGGTTGACGAACCAGATGACGGGATAGAATACCTTGAGCAGCGGCGCCAGCACGTAGCCGGCCGGAAAGGCGATGCGCTCTGGATACGTGGCGCCCAGCACCTTTGGGGTAATTTCGCTGAACACCAGTATCAGGAAGGTGACCGCCAGCGTGCCCACCGTCAGCATCAGCTCGCTGCCGCCGAACAGCCGGATGGTGATGATCGTGACCAAGGCGGCGGAGGCGGCATTGAGCAGATTGTTGCCGAGCAGCACCACGCCAAGCAGCTTGTCGGTTTTTTCCAGCAGCTGCGCGGTAAGTCTGGCACCGCGATTGCCGCTTTTGACCAGGTGCTTCAACCGGTAGCGGTTGAGGGTCATCATGCTGGTTTCGGCGGCGGAGAAAAAACCGGAGGCGACAAGCAGAATCAATAGGGCGGCCAGCAGCAGGCCTATGGGAATATCTTCCAAAAAAAGGCAGCCTTAAGCGACACGGAATAAGAAAGATTTTTTAAGTTTGGCAGGGGAGTGTCAAGTGCGGTGCAGGATGACTTCCAGCACAAATTTGCTGCCAATGTAGGCCAGCAGCAGGACTGCAAAGCCGCTCATGATCCAGCGGATGGCGGTACGTCCGCGCCAGCCGTAAACCTTCCGGCCGCCGAGCAGGGCGGCAAAGATGACCCAGGAAACGATGGCAAACAGGTTCTTGTGGGTGAACTGAAGCGGTTGGTGAAACAGCTCTTCGGAAAACAGCATGCCGCTTGCCAGGGTCAGCGTCAGCAAAACGAAACCAACGGTGATGATGCGGAACAGCAGATGCTCCATGGTAAGGAGTGGTGGCAGGTTTCGCAGTATGGCCGATGCCGCTCCGCCGTGCAGGCGACGTTCCACCATCGCCATCAGCACCGCATGGAGGGCGGCGATGGTGAACAGGCTGTAGGCCAGGATGGCGATCAGCAGGTGAATCTTGAATCCCAGCAGCTCGGAGTGAAGCACGGTGTGGGAGCTTGCCGGCAATACAATCGGCGCCAGCACGCTGACGGCGGCGACCGGCAAGACGAACGCCTGCAGCCCTTCCAGCTTGTAGCGGAAATTTTCCAGCCAGTAGATCAGCACGGTCGCCCAGGCGATGGCTGAAATGGTCGCGCCCAGGCCCAATTTCGACCCGGCGGATGCGATCAGCGACTGGTAGAGCAGGCCGGTGTGCAGCAGCAAGGGGATCAGGACGGCGCTGCGCTCCCACCCCGGCTTGACTGCCGGGGCGGCGTGCTCCGCAGATTTTGGGGCAAGCCACGTCGTGCGCCAGAAATATATGCCGAGCCCGGCATAGAGCAGGGCAGTCGCGAAGGAGAGCAGGTCGGTCATAATGGTGTAAAATTTTACGCTTTCGCAAAAGTCTACACTATAACGTAGGCGGCGATTCAATCCAAGGAAGCTCAAAGCCGATGTTCGATGCCCTCACTCACCGCCTTTCCGGCGTGATCAAAACCCTGCGCGGTCAGGCGCGCCTGACCGAGGCCAACGTCCAGGAAGCCCTGCGCGAAGTGCGTATGGCCTTGCTGGAAGCCGATGTGGCGCTGCCCGTAGCCAAGGACTTCATGGCGCACGTCAAGGAGCGTGCGCTAGGCCAGGAAGTGCAGAGAAGCCTCACCCCCGGTCAGGCGCTGGTCCAGGTCGTGTACCAGGAGCTGGTGCGGCTGATGGGCGAGCACAACGATGCGCTCAATCTGGCCGCCCGCCCCCCCGCCGTGATCCTGCTCGCCGGCTTGCAGGGCGCGGGCAAGACTACGACCGCGGCTAAGTTGGCGAAGCTGCTGCGCGAGCAAATGAAGAAAAAAGTGCTGCTGGTGAGCTGTGACGTATACCGTCCAGCGGCGATCGAGCAGCTGAAGACGCTTGCGCAGCAGTTGGAAACTGATTTTTTCCCGTCGCAAGCGGCGCAGCAGCCGGTGGCGATCGCGCTTGCCGCGCTGGATCATGCGCGCCGCCACTTCCATGACGTGCTGATCGTGGACACCGCAGGCCGTCTGGCGATTGATGCCGCGATGATGGAGGAGATCAAGCAACTCCATGCCGCGCTCGATCCGGTGGAAACCTTGTTCGTGGTGGATGCGATGCAGGGCCAGGATGCGGTGAACACTGCCAAAGCCTTCCGCGACGCGCTGCCGCTTACCGGCGTAATCCTTACCAAGCTGGACGGCGACGCGCGCGGCGGCGCCGCGCTATCGGTTCGGCAGGTCACCGGCAAGCCGATCAAGTTTGTCGGCATTGGCGAGAAAACCAGCGGTCTTGAGGCGTTTCATCCGGAGCGCATGGCTTCGCGGGTGCTGGGCATGGGCGACGTGCTCACCCTGATCGAAGAAGCGCAGCGCGGCGTCGATCAGGCCGAGGCGCAGCAGTTGGCCAAGAAAATCAAGGCGGGCAAGGAATTTACCCTGGAGGATTTCAAGGCGCAGATGCAACAGATGAGGAAGATGGGTGGACTCAATGCTCTGATGGACAAGCTGCCGGCGCAGATGGGGCAGGCCGCCGCCGGGGCGCAGGTGGATGACAAAATCATCAACCGCATGGAAGGGATCATCAACTCCATGACCCCGCAGGAACGGCTCCATCCTGCATTGATCAAAGCTTCCCGCAAGCGCCGCATCGCCGCGGGGGCGGGGGTGCAGGTGCAGGAAGTCAACCGCCTCCTTCAGCAGTTCGAGCAGACGCAGAAGATGATGAAGATGCTGTCCAGGGGCGGAATGAACAAGATGATGCGCAGCCTGAAGGGAATGTTGCCCGGAATGCGTTAGGGCCTCCTAACCCCGGGGGTGGGTGGTATGGTAAAATCCAATCCTTTTCCATGCGAATTGAAAGACATCCCCATGTTTAGCGCAAAACAGACCATCGAAAGCTTCGACTCCGAACTGTGGCAGGCCATGGAGCAGGAGCGCCGGCGCCAGGAAGACCACATCGAGCTGATCGCATCCGAAAACTACACCAGCCCGGCGGTGATGGAAGCCCAGGGTTCGGTGCTGACCAACAAGTACGCCGAAGGCTATCCCGGCAAGCGCTACTACGGCGGCTGCGAATACGTGGACATCGTCGAGCAGCTGGCGATTGACCGCGCCAAATCCCTGTTCGGCGCGGAATATGCCAACGTGCAGCCGCACTCCGGCTCCCAGGCCAACGCCGCGGTATATTTCTCGGTGCTCAAGCCGGGCGACACTATTCTTGGCATGTCGCTCGCGCACGGCGGCCACCTCACCCATGGCGCCACGGTCAACTTTAGCGGCAAGCTGTTCAACGCTGTCACTTACGGCTTGCACCCCGAAACCGAGGAGATCGACTACGACGAGGTGGCGCGCCTGGCCCGGGAGCATAAACCGAAGATGATCGTCGCCGGCGCTTCCGCCTATTCGCTGGTGATCGACTGGAAGCGCTTCCGCAAGATCGCCGACGAGGTCGGTGCTTATCTGTTCGTGGACATGGCGCATTATGCCGGGCTGATCGCGGCCGGCGTGTATCCCAATCCGGTCGGGATCGCCGATTTCGTTACCAGCACGACCCACAAGACTCTGCGCGGCCCGCGGGGCGGCATCATTCTGTCCACGGTGCAGCACGAAAAGGCGCTCAATTCGGCTATTTTCCCCAACTCCCAGGGCGGGCCGCTGATGCATGTCATCGCCGCCAAGGCGGTGGCGTTGAAGGAGGCGGCGAGCAAAGAGTTCCGGTTGTATCAGGAGCAGGTCATCGATAATGCCCAGGTGATGGCCAAAGTGTTGCAGGAGCGGGGCTTGCGCATTGTTTCCGGGCGTACCGACAGTCACCTGTTCCTGGTGGATCTGCGCGCCAAGAACATCACCGGCAAGGATGCCGAGGCTGCGCTGGGGCGCGCGCACATCACTGTCAACAAGAATGCCATTCCCAACGATCCGCAGAAGCCATTTGTCACCAGCGGCATTCGCATCGGCACGCCGGCCATGGCCACCCGCGGTTTCAAGGAAATCGAGGCGGAGCATCTCGCCAATCTGATCGCGGACGTCCTCGACGCGCCGCAAGACACGACAGTGATCACGCGCGTGGCGGGGGAGGTTAAGGCGATGTGCGCCAGGTTTCCGGTTTACGGAAAGTGAGGAGCCAGGCGTGAGGCGTGAGGCGGGGAGATTGTACGCCTCGCCCCTCACCCCTCACTCCTCACCCATAGCATGAAGTGTCCTTTTTGCGGCGCTGCCGATACCCAGGTGATCGATTCCCGTGTCAGCGAGGAAGGCGACAGCGTCCGCCGGCGGCGGCGCTGCCCGGAGTGCAGCAAGCGATTTACCACCTACGAAACGGCCGAGCTGCGTATGCCGCAGGTAATCAAGCAAAGCGGCAGTCGCGCCGAATTCTCCCGCGACAAGCTGCGCCAGAGTTTCATGCGCGCCCTGCACAAGCGTCCCGTTCCCACCGAGCTGGTGGATGCAGCGATCGAGCGCATCGGGCAGCAAATCCTTGCCTTGGGCGAGCGCGAAATTCCTTCCCGGCAGATCGGCGAAATGGTGATGCACGAGCTGTACAAGCTGGACAAGGTGGCATACATCCGTTTCGCTTCGGTCTACCGCAGCTTCCAGGACGTGGCCGATTTCCGCGATGCGATCAAGGATCTGGACAAAAAGGTAACCAACCGGGGCGCCAAATAACCACGTTGGCAATTCGTGTCTCCCGTGGTTCAGGAAGCGGTTAAAAATGTTCACTTCCGCCGACTACGAACACATGGCGCGAGCTATGCGGCTCGCCGAAAAAGGGCTTTGCACCACAACCCCAAATCCGCGCGTCGGCTGCGTGATTGTGCGGGACGGCGCAGTGGTCGGGGCCGGATTTCACCACCGCGCCGGCGAACCTCATGCAGAGGTGCGCGCGCTGCGCGAGGCGGGTGCGCGCGCTCGTGGCGCAACTGCATACGTGACCTTGGAGCCGTGCAGCTACCACGGTCGCACCCCGCCCTGCGCTGAAGCGTTGATCGAGGCGGGGGTGGGGCGCGTGGTGGCGGCGATGCAGGATCCCAATCCGCTGGTGGCGGGGAAAGGACTGGCCCTGTTGCGTCAGGCCGGCATCGAGACGGAGTGCGGCCTGCTGGAGAACGAGGCATGCGAGCTGAATATCGGCTTCGTTGCGCGCATGACGCGGGGGCGGCCGTGGGTGCGACTGAAGATTGCTGCCAGCCTGGACGGCAAGACCGCGCTCAGCAATGGCGAAAGCCGCTGGATCACGGGTGCTGACGCGCGGCGTGATGCGCACCGGCTGCGGGCGCGTTCCTGTGCGGTGCTGACCGGCATCGGAACGGTGCTGGCGGATGATCCCCTGCTCACTGTGCGCGAAGTGGAAACCGGACGCCAGCCGCTGCGGGTGGTGGTGGACAGCCGGTTGAATATGCCTCCCCGGGCCGCAATGCTGGCCGTAGGGCCGGTGCTGGTCGCCACTGGAAGCACGGACGAGGCGCGCCGTGAACGGTTGCGCGCAGCTGGCGCGGAAATTCTGGCGCTGCCGCTCGCACAGGGACGGGTCGATCTCGAATGCCTGCTGACGGAGCTGGGACGGCGCGGAATCAACGAGGTGACGGTGGAGGCTGGAAAAACCTTGAATGGCGCGCTGCTTGCCGCCGGGCTGGCAGACGAGTTCATCGTTTATCTCGCTCCCCTGTTGCTCGGAGACAAGGCGCGCGGCATGCTGGATCTGCCCGAGTTAACCGACATGGGGCAACGGCGCGAACTGGAAATAAGAGAGTTGACGATGGTCGGCCGGGACATGCGCATCCACGCCGTGCCGGTGAAGGAAGGATAAAGTGTTTACGGGGATTGTCGAAGCGGTGGGCCGCATTGACCGGGTCGAACGGCGTGGCCAGGATGAGCGGCTGGCTATTCAAGCCGGCGGCATGGATCTGAGCGATGTTGCCGTGGGCGACAGCATCGCGGTGAACGGGGTGTGTCTGACGGTGACGGCGAAGAAGGGCAGGATGTTCTACGTCGACGTCTCCCGCGAGACCCTGAATTGCACCGCGGGACTCGATGCGCCGGGCGAGGTCAATCTGGAAAGGGCGCTGCGCCTTTCCGACCGGCTTGGTGGTCATTTGGTGAGCGGCCATGTGGACGGCGTGGGCGAAGTGCTGAGATTTCAGCCGGCGGGCGAATGCTTCGAACTGGGCATCCGGGCGCCTGGCGCGCTGGCGCGCTATATCGCGCACAAGGGATCGATCGCCGTAAATGGTGTCAGCCTGACGGTGAACCGGGTAAATGGCCACGAATTCAGCACCAACCTCGTTCCGCATACCCTGGAGGCGACCAATCTGAAACATCTGGTGCCGGGGGAACGGGTGAATCTGGAGGTGGATCTGGTGGCGCGCTATCTGGAAAGAATGCTGCAATCCCAGAACCCGAGCGACAAGGACTAAATCTTGGAAAAGCAAAAAAGCAATTAACCACGAATTGCACGAATGAAACGCGAATGTTCACGAATAATCAACCAGAAAATGGTATTCAACGCCGATGAACAGGGATAAACGCAGATGTTTCAACCTGGATTATCCATCCAGGTATTCGTGAAAATTCGTGTCATTCGTGGTTAACTGCCGTTTGTTGCAAGGCTAAATACATGACGATCACCCCGATTCAAGACATCATCGCCGACATCAAGGCCGGCAAAATGGTCATCCTGGTGGATGAGGAGGACCGCGAGAACGAGGGCGATCTGGTGCTGGCCGCCGAGTTCGTCACGGCCGAGCAGATCAACTTCATGGCCAAATACGGCCGCGGCCTGATTTGCCTGACGTTGAACGAGTCGCGCTGCCGCCAGCTCGACCTGCCGCTGATGGTGACGCGCAACCGTTCGCCGCTTGGCACCAACTTCACGCTCTCGATCGAGGCGGCAGAAGGCGTGACTACCGGCATTTCTGCTGCAGACCGCGCCCGTACCGTGCTTGCAGCGGTAAAGAAGGATGCCAAACCGGAGGATATCGTCCAGCCCGGCCATATATTCCCGCTGATGGCGCAGACCGGCGGCGTGCTGGCGCGCGCCGGCCATACCGAGGCAGGCTGCGACTTGGCGATGCTGGCGGGATTGGAGCCGGCGGCGGTGATCTGCGAAATCCTGAAGGATAACGGCGAAATGGCGCGCCTGCCCGATCTGCTCGAATTCGCCCGGATGCATGGCCTGAAGATCGGTACCATCGCCGACCTGATTCATTACCGCGGGCAAACCGAAAAACTGGTCGAGCGCGTGGCCGAGCGGCAGGTTCAGACCCTCTACGGCGAGTTCCGGCTGATTGCCTATCGCGACCAGACGGCTGCCAACGAGATCCATCTGGCGCTGGTCAAGGGTGAGATCGACCCCAGGCGGGAAACCCTGGTGCGGGTGCACGAGCCGTTGTCGGTGATCGACCTGCTGGACGAAGGTGCGAGCGAACATTCGTGGAGTGTGCACCAGGCGATGCGGGCGATCAGCGCGGCCGAAAACGGGGTGATCGTGCTGTTCCGCCGCCCTGAGCCGCCCGAGACCCTGCTGGAGCGGGTGATGCACGCCCACCCCATCAAGGCGCCGGCCAAGATGGATTTGCGGGGGTACGGCATCGGGGCGCAGATTTTGAAAGATCTGAACGTAGGGAAAATGCGTCTTCTGGCTATCCCCCGCAAAATGCCGAGCATGGCGGGGTTCGATCTGGAGGTGACGGGTTATGTCATGCCCGGAGACGCTGCGGACGGAAAATCCAAATAATTCTTGGGCGATTGGAAAATGGCGAGAAGATACGACAGCATTTTTGAATTCGAGAAAAATCTGAATGGCGAGGGGCTGCGCATCGGCATAGTCATGAGCCGGTTCAACATCGATGTGTGCGAAGGGCTGCTGGGCGCGTGCGTGGAAACCCTCCTCAAACAGGGCGTGTTGCCGGAAAGCATGACGTTGGCTACGGTGCCGGGTGCGCTGGAAATTCCGCTGGCGCTGGAAAAACTGGCGCAAAGCGGCAGGTATGACGCTTTGGTGGCGCTGGGAGCGGTAATTCGCGGCGAGACTTTTCATTTCGAGATTGTCGCTACCGAGTCCGCCAGCGGCATTGGCCGGGTGCAGACGGATACCGGCGTCCCCGTGGCAAACGCCGTGCTGACGACCGATACCGACGAGCAGGCGCTGGCACGTATGAGCGAAAAGGGCACCGATGCGGCCTTGGTGGCGATCGAAATGGCTAATCTGGTGAAAGCGATGGGCGTGCGATGAGGAAAAACCGGCGCAAGGCGCGCGAACTGGCAATGCAGGGGATCTATGAATGGAGGGTTGCCGGAAACGCGGTCGAAGTGATCGAGCGTCAACTGCAGGAGGACGAGGATTACCGGAAATGCGACGAAGAACACTTCGCCGCATTGCTTCGCGGCGCGACCGGCGAAGCGTCCGGCCTGGAGGAACTGCTCCGGTCTTGTCTTGATCGTCCCGTGGCGGAACTGACCCCGGTGGAATACGCCATCCTCCTGCTGGCGGCGTTCGAAATGCGCCGTTTCCCCGAAATCCCATACCGGGTGGTGATCAACGAGGCGGTAGAACTGGCCAAACAGTACGGCAGCGCCGAGGGTTACAAATACGTGAACGGCGTGCTGGACAAGCTTGCCGCCGGTGTCCGGGCGGTCGAGGTGGCGGCGAGGAGGGCCGGCTGACCGTTTGTCGTATTTCTTAATTGATGCGCCGTAGCCTCGATTCAGGCCGGGATTTCAGGGCGGCGGTCCGTATTTGACAGCCGGGAGAACTTCGACATAGAATACGCACCTTTCTCTTTCTAGAATTACTGGATTTCTGCATGAAAACCTTTTCTGCAAAACCACACGAAGTAAAGCGCGAGTGGTATGTGGTGGACGCCACCGACAAAGTTTTGGGCCGCCTGGCCAGCGAGATCGCGCATCGCCTGCGCGGCAAGCACAAGGCGGAGTACACGCCCCATGTGGATACCGGCGACTACATCGTGGTGGTGAACGCCGAGAAGCTGCGCGTGACCGGCAACAAGGCCGAGGACAAGGTTTATCACCGCCATTCCGGCTATCCCGGCGGTATATACAGCACCAATTTCACCAAGATGCAGGCGCGCTTTCCGGGCCGTGTTCTGGAAAAGGCGGTCAAGGGCATGCTGCCGAAAGGGCCGCTGGGCTATGCGATGCTGAAGAAGCTCAAGGTATACCGTGGGTCAGAGCACCAGCATGTCGCGCAGCAACCGAAAGTATTGGAAATCTAAGGAATCCCCATGATCGGAAACTACAATTACGGCACCGGCCGGCGCAAGAGCTCGGTAGCCCGCGTTTTCATCAAGTCCGGCAAGGGCGACATTGTCGTCAACGGCAAGCCACTGGACGAGTATTTTTCCCGCGAAACAGGGCGTATGGTTGTGCGCCAGCCGCTGGAGCTGACCAATAACCAGGCTGCATTCGACATCATGGTCAATGTTTCCGGCGGGGGCGAAACCGGCCAGGCGGGCGCGGTGCGCCACGGAATCACGCGCGCGCTGATCGATTACGACGCGGCGTTGAAGAGCACGCTGAGCAAGGCCGGCCTGGTTACCCGCGATGCCCGCGAGGTCGAGCGGAAAAAAGTCGGTTTGCGCAAAGCGCGTCGCCGCAAACAGTTCTCCAAGCGTTGATTCATTACCGCTTGTTCAGAAAGCCGCCTGCGGGCGGCTTTTTTGTTGCCTATCGGTAGCGGCGTGTTTATGATTGAATTACCGTTTTGGCCAAAGAGTTGACGCAATGATCAAAGTTGGAATCGTAGGGGGAACCGGGTATACCGGCGTGGAATTGCTGCGGCTGCTGGCGCAGCACCCGGAAGTGAAGATCGAGGTGATTACCTCGCGCAAGGAGGCGGGCATGGCGGTGTGCGACATGTTCCCAAATTTGCGCGGCAGGCTTGATCTCGCTTTTTCCGATCCTGCCGAGGCACCGCTTGCCGGCTGCGATGTGGCGTTCTTCGCCACGCCCAACGGGGTGGCCATGCAGCAGGTCAAAGAGCTGCTGGACGCCGGCGTAAGGGTAATCGACCTGGCTGCGGATTTCCGCATCAAGGACGTAGCGGAGTGGGAGAAGTGGTACGGCATGAAGCATGCCTGCCCGGAACTGATTGCCGAAGCGGTGTATGGCCTGCCGGAAATCAACCGCGCGCAGATCAAGGGTGCGCGCCTGATTGCCAATCCCGGCTGCTATCCGACGGCAGTGCAATTGGGCTTTTTGCCGCTGGTTGAGGCCGGCGCGGTCGATCTCGGCCATCTGGTCGCCGATGCCAAGTCGGGCGTTTCCGGCGCCGGGCGCAAAGCGGAAGTGCATACCCTGTTTAGCGAGGCGGCGGACAATTTTAAGGCATACGGTGTGCCCGGCCATCGCCATTTACCGGAAATCTCGCAGGGGCTTTCCCGCGTCGCGGGACGGGGGATCGGCCTGACGTTCGTGCCGCATTTGACCCCCCTGATCCGCGGCATCCATGCCACACTGTATGCGCGCCTGACCAAGGAAGTCGACTTGCAGGCGCTGTTCGAGACGCGCTACGCGGATGAATATTTCGTGGATATTCTGCCCCCGGGGTCTCATCCGGAAACCCGCTCGGTGCGGGCCGGGAATTTCTGCCGCATCGCCGTGCACCGTCCCCAGGGAGGCGACATGGTGGTGGTGCTTTCGGTGATCGACAATCTGGTCAAGGGTGCGGCCGGCCAAGCGGTGCAGAACATGAACATCCTGTTCGATTTTCCTGAAACCACGGGTTTGCAGCAAATTTCTCTGCTACCATGAAATTCGTTAGAGCGGTCAAGCGGAGATATGGAATCGCCGTGCGCCGTGTGGCGGTAAAAACGCATGTAGCATGGTACTGGCGCGGTTTCTTGCTGCTGTTCGTTCTGGGCCTCGGCGGGGTGGCGGTCTGGTGGATTTATGATGAAAATCACAGATCGGTTTGGCTGGAGCAGGGCATCGCCGAGCAGGAACTGCAGAAACTGAGGCAGGAGGCATCGCGGTTGCAGGTGGAAAACAGCGGCCTGCAAACCATCGCGCTGAAGAACGAGCGTTATTCCAAGATCGAGAGCGCGGCGCAGAATGACCTGACGCGGGCCATCAAGGCATTGCAGGCAGAAAATGCGCGTCTCAAGGAAGAGGTAACTTTCTTCCGCACCATGATGGCGCCGGGGCAGGGCGAAGGGTCGGTCAGCATCTACCGCTTTGAAGTGGAGCGCGACGCCCTGCCGGGCGAATACCGTTACCGGGTGCTGTTGCTGCAATCCGGGCAGCGCAGGCATGAATTCCGGGGGCGCCTGCAGCTGGTGGTCGATCTGGTTCAGGACGGGAGGAAAGTGGTGCTGAATGTCCCGGAGGCGGGGCAGGCGCTGCAAACGCACAGAATCAGCTTCAAATACTACCAGCGCATGGAGGGGAGCTTCAGAGTGAGCCCTTCGGCTCTGGTAAAGAACGTTCAGGTGCGGGTGTTCGAGGACAATGCGGCTCAGCCGAAATTGACGAAAACAGCGAGTCTGTCCTGACTCGGGAAAAGGGGGTGGATCATGTTTTTTGGGAACAAAAAGGTCAAGCCGCAAAACCGCATTGACAGCCTGATCGGCCATGGCACGAAAATCGAAGGGAATGTGAGTTTTGCCGGCGGCCTGCGGGTGGACGGTTACATCAAGGGCAACGTTACCTCCAGCGACGGCCAGGCCGCCACGCTGGTGCTTAGCGAGCAGGGACAGATCGAGGGTGCAATTCACGTCTCGCATGTCGTGATCAACGGCGAGGTGGTGGGGCCGGTTTATGCGACCGAGTATGTGGAACTTCAGACGAAATCCAGGGTCACAGGCGATGTCTTTTACAAGACGCTGGAAATGCATGTGGGGGCGATCGTGGAGGGAAAGCTGGTGCATCAGGAAGGGGATGTTGAGCCGCGCCCCGTGAAAGAGGCGGGCTTGGAAGCCGCATCTTGACGCTCTGAGCGCGTCGCCTGCCATTGACCGGGCATCCCTGGCGTTGGATAATGTTTTTTAGTAATGATTTTCCAAGGAGTACGAAATGAATGCAGTGACCGAAATGCCCTGCCCCCTCGTCTTTACCGACAATGCGGCAAACAAGGTGAAGAGCCTGATCGAAGAGGAAGGCACCCCTGACCTCAAATTGCGCGTGTTCGTCAGCGGTGGCGGCTGCTCCGGTTTCCAGTACGGCTTTACCTTCGACGAAGTGGCCAACGAGGACGATACCGTAGTCGAGAAAAACGGCGTGACGCTGCTGATCGATCCGATGAGTTTCCAGTATCTGGCGGGCGCAGAAATTGACTATCAGGAAGGGCTGGAAGGATCGCAGTTCGTGATCAAGAATCCGAACGCCACCACCACCTGCGGCTGCGGGTCTTCATTTTCGGCTTGATCTGATCTTTTCGCGAAAAAAGGGGCGATTGCCCCTTTTTTCGTTTCATGCGGGGTAAATCGCTCCCAGAATCCGCTTCCCCTTTGCCCCCGTCACCTGCGGCAGGTTGCCGGGCAACCCGGACAGGGTTTGCCGGGCAAGCCAGGCAAAGGCAACCGCCTCCACCCAGTCAGCGCCGATGCCCAGCGCATCGGTAAGTTCGATCGGCAGGGCCGGCAAGCGCTGCTCCAGGGCGCGTTTCAGCGCCGCATTATGCGCTCCGCCGCCGCACAAATAAATTTCGTCGGCATGCGGGCAGTGGCGGGCGACCGAATCCGCAATCGCGGCGGCAGTAAGCTGCAGCAGCGTCGCTTGAATATCCTCGGGGCGGTAGCCGGGAAGAAGGAACCGCTCCAGCCAGCTCAGGTTGAACATATCCCTGCCGGTGCTCTTGGGTGGCGGTTCCCCGAAAAAAGGATAGGCGAGCAGCGCCTGCAGCAGCTCCGGAATGATTTTGCCGCTTTCTGCCCACATCCCGTCCCGGTCGTAGGGCTCGTCCCGCTGCAAACCGATCCAGGCATCCAGCAACAAATTGCCGGGGCCGCAGTCGAACCCGAGAATTTCACCGTCCGCCGGCAGATCGGTGAGGTTGCTGATGCCGCCGATATTGACGATGACGCGGTTGCGGCGGGGGGAGTGGAACATTGCAGCGTGGAAGGCAGGCACCAGTGGCGCGCCCTGCCCCCCCGCGGCGATGTCGCGGCTGCGGAAATCGGCGATTACCGTGATGCCGCTCAGCTCGGCCAGCAAAGCAGGGCTGTTCAGCTGGATGGTATAGCCCAGGTCGGGACGATGCCGCACGGTCTGGCCATGGCAGCCGAGTGCGGCCACTTGGTTCGGCCGAACATTCGCCTCTCGCAGCAGCCCCTCGATCGCAGCTGCATACCGAACAGCAAGCTCGTTGCCGGCCAGCGCCGCTCGATGCAGTTCGTCGTCGTCGGAATGATTGAGCGCCAGCAGCCGTGCACGCAATTCCGGTTCGAAAGGCTGGTATCTCGCGTGGGTCAGGCGACAGCGCCCATCTTCGAATGCGACCAGCGCCGCATCGATGCCATCGAGGCTGGTGCCGGACATGAGCCCGGCGTAATACTTCCCGCGTTCTTTCAAGAATTATTCAAGCATTGCGAGATTGGTGCCGCGCAACAGCTCCAGTCGCGTCAGCAGTGGCTGTGCGGTCCGATTGAAATCCCCCTTATAGTGGGAGGCGATCGGGAAGGCGGCGGGAAGCGCGATGCCGAGCGGATTGCGCTGCACGCCGGCGATCTTGAATTCGTAGTGCAGATGAGGGCCGGTTGCCAGCCCGGTCATGCCGACATAGCCGATTACATCGCCCTGGCCGACGTGGCTGCCCTTGTGCAAGCCCTTGGCGAAGCCGGACAGGTGGCCGTAGGTGGTGCTGTACTGGCCCTGGTGTTTGATCAGGATCACGTTGCCGTAGCCGTTCTGCTTGCCGACGAATTCAACCACGCCATCCGCCGTTGCCTTGACGCGGGTACCGGTGGGTGCCGCGTAATCGATACCTTTATGGGCGCGCCATTCCTTCAAAACAGGATGGTAGCGGGCGTTTGTAAAGCCGGAGCTGATCCGCGAGAATTCAAGCGGAGAGCGCAGGAATGCCTTGCGCACATTCTTGCCCTCCGGCGTGTAGTAACCGCCGCGCCCTTCGCGATCCTGGAAATAAACGGCGCGGTAGGTTTTCCCTTCGTTGACGAACTCCGCCGACAATACCCGGCCGGCCTTGATCAGCTCCCCTTTGCTGTAAAAAGCTTCATAGACCACGCTGAATTTGTCGCCTTTTTGCAGATCCCGGTGGAAGTCGATATCGGAGGAGAAGATGTCTGCAAGCTGGTTGGCAATGCTGTCGGGGACATTGGCGGCATCGGTTGCGGCAAACAGGGAACTCTTGATCTCACCCGATTTCATCAGCATGCGCTGTTCCAGTGCCAGGGGGCGCTCGCTCGCCTGGAAGCCGGTTTGCTGTTTTTCCACCAGCAACATGGTATCGCCGCCGTAAATGTATCGTAGCGACAGCAGCTCCCCGGATGCGCTGGTCTTGGCCTCCACCGTCTTGCCCGGTTTGAGCTGGTGGAGTCCCGCCATGTTCTTGGCACTCTGTAGAAAGGCCTGGATGTCCTGTTCGGACACGTTCAGCCTGGACAGCAGGCCCGCGATCGTATCGCCGCGCTGGATGCGCTCCTCCCGCCAGAATTCCGCGACGTTTCCATCGGGGTGGGCCAGGGTCGGCAGTGCCAGATTTTCAATGACGGTGTGAATTTCTATGTGGCGCGTCTCGGTTTCCGGTGCAATGCCGAATGCGGCGACCATGCCGAATAGCGGAAGGGTGGATGCCGCCACCAGCCAGCGCAGGCGGAATTTTCGTTCTTGAAGGGGGGGCTTTTGCGCTAAAATGGCGCCTTTGTTTTTCCGCATCTTGTTCCCTGATAAGGCGTTTTTAGGATCGGGGCAAGCTTAGCAGAAAACAACCACAGGGTGAAGGGTTTTGCCATTACATCGTTTTCATTCCGGATTGCATCGGGCGGTACGGTGCGGTCGGGGCATGATCGGCGGACGGGCAAAGCCGGCTTCCCAAGCAAGATTGGATTATTAAAGATGACGGAAACATTGAATGAAGCCCTGCAGACGATCAGGCGGGGATGCGATGAGTTGCTGCTGGAAGCGGAGCTGAAAGATAAGCTTGCGGCGGGTAGGCCGTTGCGGGTGAAGGCCGGCTTCGATCCGACTGCGCCGGATCTGCATCTGGGGCATACCGTGCTGCTCAACAAACTGCGCCAATTCCAGGAGCTAGGTCACGAGGCCATGTTCCTGATTGGCGACTTTACCGGCATGATCGGCGACCCGACCGGAAAGAGCGCCACCCGCAAGCCGCTGACGCGAGATGACGTGATCGAGAATGCGCGTACCTACGAGCAGCAGATATTCAAGATACTCGATCCCGAGAAGACCCTGGTGATGTTCAATTCCAGCTGGATGAGCGAAATGAGGGCGGCGGATCTGATCGGGCTGGCCGCCAAGCACACCGTGGCCCGCATGCTGGAGCGGGATGATTTCCAGAAACGCTATGGCGGTGGCCAGCCGATTGCCATTCACGAATTCCTCTATCCTTTGATCCAGGGCTACGACTCGGTTGCCATGCGTGCGGACATCGAGCTCGGCGGCACCGATCAGAAATTCAATCTGCTGGTGGGGCGCGAGCTGCAGAAACATTACGGACAGGCGCCGCAGGTGGTGCTGACCATGCCGATTCTGGAGGGGCTGGACGGCGTACAGAAAATGTCCAAGTCGCTCGGCAACTACATCGGCATTTCCGAGCCGCCGGGCGAAATGTTCGGCAAATTGATGTCCGTCTCCGACGAGCTGATGTGGCGCTATATCGAGTTGCTTTCGTTTGAACCCCTCGACGTGGTCGGACGGTGGAAAGCCGAGGTTGGCGCAGGGCGCAACCCGCGCGACATCAAGGTGCTGTTCGCCCAGGAAATCGTCGCCCGCTTCCACTGCACGGCCGATGCCGAGCGCGCGCTGGCCGATTTCGAGGCGCGCTTCAGGGAGGGGGTGCTTCCCGACGAGATGCCAGAAATCACCCTGACCGCAGAAACCGGGGCATTGCCGATTGCGCAGGTGCTGAAGCAGGCGGGGTTGACCGCCAGCACCTCGGAGGCGCTGCGCATGATCGAGCAGGGTGGGGTGAAGCTGAACGGCGAAAAGGTAAGCGACAAGGCGCTTGCTTTGCCGAAAGGCGACACTGTGGTCGTGCAGGTGGGCAAGCGCAAGTTTGCCCGGGTCATGATCGCCTGAGAGCTATTTCACCAAATCAGTCATCGCCCTCGTCGTCGTGATGATGGCGATGGTGGTGCCTGTGTTCATGACGGTATCCGCAGCACCACTTGTCCTCGTGCACCCGGTAGTAAGTGGTGCGGTGTATGTCGTAGACGCGGACAGGTTCATGCACGACATGACGGCGGACAACGTATTCGTCATCGTCCCAGTCCCTCCTTGTCATCACCTCGTGCCGATGCCCCAGCGTGTTGCCTATGGCAGCACCGGTTGCTCCGCCGAGCGCCGCCCAAACGATGGCGCCGTCGCGGCCGCCGATTTCCCGGCCCAAAGCCGCCCCGGTTGCTCCTCCGATGGCTGCGCCCAGAATGGTCTCGGTGTGGGCGGCGCGTACGACCGGGCTATAAGCAAAGACCAGTGCCATCGTCAGGGCTGAAATTACCGCAGTCTTTTTCATGTCTTCTCTGCTCCGTTAAGTTTGGATGTGTTGCAATCCCAATAACGACGGGGCCATCGAGGAGTTGACCAGGTGAACAAAGTGTAATTTTCGGCGCCGGCTTTTTGGAGGTTACGATGGTTAACGCGTTGTCTTGGCGCGGGAAAATTGTTTTCTGAAAAAAAGTTTTCGCAAAGCGCTTGACCGCTTTTCGCGCCTCTGTATAATGCGCACCTTTCGTTGCCAACGCGGCAGCGAAAGCGCGATGCGGAATGCAAACGAAAGTTTTGACAGCTCGTGAACGTTCTGTATAATGCGCACCTTTCGCCGAAACGCGAAAACGCTCTTTAACAATTGAACAGCCAATAAGTGTGGGCGCTTGTCGCTGAGGGGAGCTTGCATGCCTGGTTATGTATGGGTATGTAAGCGACTCGAAGAGTGCAAGTGCCGGATAGTGGCGGAAGCTGCT
>JBFMFB010000011.1:0-72538 GCA_040752115.1 Pseudomonadota bacterium
TACCTTATTTCCGACTCGCCAACTAAAAAATTAGAAGCATCGACGAAGCATAATTTATGAAGGTCACCCCGGTTTTACTCGTCATCCTGGATGGATTCGGCTATCGCCAGGAAGGAGACGACAACGCCATCGCCCGCGCCCGCAAACCGAACTGGGACAGGCTATGGCACGACTACCCGCACACCACCATTCACGCCTCGGAAGCATCCGTCGGGCTGCCCGCCGAACAAATGGGCAACTCCGAAGTAGGCCATCTCAACATCGGCGCCGGCCGCGTGGTTTATCAGGAATTCACCCGCATCAACCGCGCCATCGAGAAGGGCCACTTTTTCACCAACCCGGCGTTGACCGCTGCGGTTGAGGCCGCAAAGACCAACGGCAGCGCCCTGCACATCATGGGACTGCTGTCCGAGGGCGGCGTCCACAGCCACGAATCGCATATTCACGCCATGCTGGAAATGGGCGCGCGGGCGGGGCTGAAAAAAATTTACCTGCACGCCTTCCTCGATGGCCGCGACACGCCTCCCAAAAGCGCCGAGGCTTCGCTGCGCCGGCTGCAGGAAAAATGCGACCAGCTGCACGCCGGGCAGATCGCCTCCATCATCGGCCGCTACTACGCGATGGACCGCGACCACCGCTGGCCGCGCGTCAAGGCTGCCTACGACCTCATCACCCAGGGCAAGGCTGAATACCGTGCGGCCACCGCGCTGGAAGGCCTGGCCCAGGCGTATGCGCGGGGAGAAACCGACGAATTCGTCAAGGCAACTGCCATTGCCCGTTCGGGCGAGCAGGCGGTGCGCATGAAAGACGGCGATGCCGTGGTGTTCATGAATTTCCGCTCCGACCGGGCGCGGCAGATTTCCCGCACCTTTATCGAGCCGGGGTTCGACGGGTTCGAACGCGAATACTTTCCCCGGCTCAGCGTGTACTGCACGCTCACCGGCTATAGCGACGATTTCGATGTGCCGGTGGCATTTCCTCCGGAGCGCATCAGGAACGGCTTTGGCGAATATGTCTCGCGCCGCGGCTTGCGCCAGCTACGGATTGCCGAAACCGAAAAATACGCCCACGTCACGTTCTTCTTCAACGGCGGCGAAGAGCAACCCTCCCCCGGCGAAGACCGCATTCTAGTGCCGTCTCCGGACGTCCCCACCTACGACCTCAAGCCGGAGATGAGCGCCTTCGAAGTCACCGACAAACTCGTGGAGGCAATCCGCAGCCGCAAGTATGACGCCATCATCTGCAACTATGCCAACGCCGACATGGTGGGGCACACCGGCAACCTGGAAGCCGCCATCAAGGCGATCGAAGCGCTGGACGTGTGCATCGGCCGGGTGGTCGCGGCGATGCAGGAAACCGGCGGCGAAGTATTGATCACCGCCGACCACGGCAATGCCGAGAAAATGTTCGACGAGCAGACGCAGCACAGCCACACCGCGCATACGCTCAACGAGGTGCCGTTCCTCTATATCGGGCGCAAGGCAAAAATGGCGGAAACCGGGGCCCTGGAGGACATCGCGCCGACCCTGCTGAAGATGATGGGGCTGCCCCAACCGAAGGAAATGACGGGCAGACCGCTGATCGAGTTCGAGTGAGCGGGCCGCGCCATATACGTGAATTTCGGCGGGCCGGCTTGGCGCTGGTGCTGGCCTGTCTAGCCGCGGCATCCCATGCCACGCCGCCGAAGGCCGAGCTGCAGGAACTGCGGCAGCGCATCGAATCCCTGAAGAAAGAACTGGACAGCGCGGAAGACGCCAAAGCCGATGCGACCGATTCGCTGCGGCAGTCGGAGCAAGCCATCAGCCAGATCAGCGGCGCGCTGCACGAACTCGAAATTCGTCAGCAGCAGGCAAGCGCCGACCTTTCGCGCCTGCAGGGCGAGACAAAAACCCTGCGTCATCGCATCGGCGTCCAGCAAACGGCGCTTGCCCGCCTGCTCTACCGCCAATATCTGCGCGGCCGCCAGGATCAGCTGAAAATCCTCCTCAATCAGCAGGACCCCAATCAGGCTTCCCGCCAGCTTCGCTACTTCAGCTATCTTTCGCGGCAACGCAGCGAACTGCTGAACGGACTGCGGCAGAATCTGCAGCAGGCGCAGCAGCTGGCCAAGCTTGCCCAGATCAAAAACGACGAACTGGCGCGCATCAAGGCCGAGCAGGATACGCAGAAGCGACGCCTCCTCAGCCAGCAGGAAGCCCGAAAAAAACTGGTGCTGCAGCTTTCCCAGAAAATCAGCCAGCAACGCAAGCAAATAGGCCAACTGCAGCGCGACGAAAAACGCCTGACCAGGCTGGTTGAACGGCTGGCGAAAATTCTGCCGAAAAAACCGGTGCCGCCCCGCACTCCCGCCCCCGGGGCAGCGCCCCCTGCGGCGAGCGCAAACAGTGCTTTTCAACGGTTGAAGGGTAAGCTACAGTTGCCGGTGCGGGGGGAACTTGTTGGCCGATTTGGCAGTCCACGGCAGGACACCGGCATTCCCTGGCGCGGGCTGTTCATAAAATCCCCGCCCGGGCAGGCGGTGAAAGCCGTGGCCGGCGGCCGGGTCGTGTTTGCCGACTGGCTGCGCGGTTTCGGCAACCTGATGATCGTGGATCACGGCGAAGGATTCATGAGCCTGTACGGAAACGCCGAATCGCTGTACAAACATGTCGGCGAGGAAATCCGTGGCGGGGACGTGATCGCCATGGCCGGAAACAGCGGCGGCAACCCCGAAACCGGTTTATACTTTGAGATGCGTTACCAAAGCAAACCGTTCGATCCCTTAACCTGGTTCATACCCAATTGAAGTTGAAGATGATGAAAGCAGAGAACAAAAGCCCGCGCGGGAAACTACAGCAAATCGGCCTGGTCGCGGGCGGCGCCCTGATCGGCGTCATGCTGACCCTAAACCTTTCTGCCGTGGCAGATAAAGCCGTCGCCCCTCTGCCGGTGGATGAGCTGCGCGCATTCGCCGAAATCTTCGGCAAGATCAAGTCCGACTATGTCGAGCCGGTAGAAGACAAGAAACTGATCAATGAAGCCATCAACGGCATGCTGACCGGACTCGACCCCCACTCTGCCTATCTTGACCCGGAAGGTTTTAAGGAACTGCAGGTCGGGACCCAGGGCGAATTCGGCGGCCTGGGCATCGAAGTCGGGATGGAGGACGGTTTCGTCAAAGTGATCGCCCCGATCGAGGACACACCCGCCTGGCACGCCGGGCTGAAAAGCGGCGACCTGATCATCAAGCTGGACGACACACCGGTCAAAGGTCTGTCGCTCAACGACGCCGTCAAGCGCATGCGCGGCAAACCCAATACCCAGATCACGCTGACGGTGGTGCGCAAGAGCGAAAGCAAGCCGCTCACCTTTACGCTGACCCGCGCCATCATCAAAATCCAGAGCGTCAAATTCAAGCTGGTGGAACCGGGCTACGGCTATGCCCGCATCACCCAATTTCAGGAACACACCGGGGAAAACCTGGCCACCGCCCTGGATTCGCTCTACAAGCAGAACAAGGAACCGCTGAAGGGACTGGTGCTCGACTTGCGCAATGACCCCGGCGGGCTGCTCAACAGCGCGGTCGCGGTTTCCGCCGCCTTTCTGCCGGACAACGCATTGGTGGTGTATACCGACGGGCGGGTCGAGGACGCCAAGATGCGCCTCACCGCCAGCAGGGAAAATTACCTGCGCGGCCCCGCCCAGGAGGATTACCTGAAGCGCCTGCCGGCCGGCGCAAAAACGGTGCCGATGGTGGTGCTGGTCAACGGCGGCTCGGCCTCCGCCTCCGAAATCGTCGCCGGCGCGCTGCAGGACCACAAGCGCGCCATCGTCATGGGCACGCAGACTTTCGGCAAGGGTTCGGTGCAGACCATCATTCCGCTTGCCAATGGCAGCGCCATCAAACTGACCACCGCACGCTACTTCACGCCCAACGGCCGTTCCATTCAGGCCAAAGGCATCACCCCGGACATCGCGGTGGAAGAAGCGACCGTGAACGGCGTGGATCACTCCGGCCTGAGCGTGCGCGAGGCCGATTTGGATCGGCACCTCACCAACAATCAGGACGACGGCAAATCCGAAGCCCCTCCGGCCAAGCAGCCGGCGCCTGCCAAGCCGCTGCCGAAAGGCAAGGAAAAAGAGGGCAAGGGCAAGAGCGAGGACAAAGGCGGCGCGCCTGAAATCGTCGCGAAAAGCGACTACCAGCTCAATCAGGCGATCACTCTGCTGAAAGGGCTGCAAATCCTCCAGAAAAAATAGAAAGCGGCGGCGAGAACCGGGGCGGCGCGGTCGCGTCAAATAAAGCAGAGGGCGCCAGACAAGAAGAGCGCGCCTGCCGAATACCGGAGCTCGCCATGCAACCGCAGGACTTAAGGAAAACGCGGGAAATCTGTTTCAACCGCTTGCCGCCGGGCCAGCCCGCCCAGGCTGTCCAGGCGCTGAGCCGGGTTAAAGATCTGGCCGTGCGGCCGAGCAGCCGCGAACACTGCGTCCTGGTCGACTACCACATTCAGCACCATACCCTGAACGACCTGGAACATACCCTCGCCTCACGAAACTTCCACCTGGACAATTCGCTGCTGAGCAAGATCCGGCGCGCGGTGGTCTCCTATGCCGAAGAGGTCCAGCGCGACAACCTGAATTCCCTCGGAACGGAAGACAGAACCCGCCCGATTTATGTTCGGATTTACGAGCACCATGCCCACGGCGATCACGATGAAACGCCGGAGGAGTGGCGGGAATACCGCTGAGACCAAACGTTCGAAAATTCGTGAACGTCCTCATGTTTCGTGGTTAAATCACGATTTTTTCGTGAGCCATGGACGATAACCAACTTCTCCGCTACAGCCGGCACATCCTGCTGCCGCAGATCGGGATCGAGGGCCAGGAAAGGCTGCTCAATGCCCATGCCCTGGTCATCGGCGCCGGCGGGCTGGGCTCTCCGATCGCGCTGTATCTCGCCGCAGCCGGGGTCGGCACGATCACCCTCTGCGACGGCGATACGGTGGATCTCACCAACCTGCAGCGCCAGATCGCGCATTTCACCCATTCGCTCGGCACCAACAAGGCCCAGTCGGCGCAGCGCACACTCGCCGCGATCAATCCGGAAACAAGGGTGATCGCCGTTCCCCACCGCGTCGAAGGGGACGAGCTTGCACTCCTGGTCAGCCAGGCGGACATCGTGCTGGACGCCAGCGACAACTTTGCCACCCGGCACGCCATCAACCGCGCCTGCGTGGCGCACGGGAAGCCGCTAGTATCCGGCGCGGCGGTGCGCTTCGACGGCCAGGTGACGGTGTTCGACCTGCGCCATCCCGCCAGCCCCTGCTACCACTGTCTGTTTCCGGAGGGTGGCGAATCCGAGGACGTGCGCTGCTCGATCATGGGTGTGTTCGCGCCGCTAGTGGGAATCATCGGCTCGGTGCAGGCGGCCGAGGCGCTGAAGCTCCTCGCCGGCGCAGGCCAGGCGCTGAACGGCCGCCTGCTGCTGCTCGACGGCCTGCAGATGGAATGGCGCTCGATCAGACTGAAGAAGGACCCCGCCTGCCCTGCATGCGGGGGCCGAATGGTTTAATCTGGGAAAAGCGTCTTAGCCACGAATGACACGAATGTTCACGAATAGTCATGACGTTACTCATGGGGCCGGGCTCGCCTGGGCGGTGGGCTGCAAATCGGCCGCATTTCATTGTTCTTATTCGTGTCATTCGTGGCCAAACGCCGTTTCAAGATTTAATATTTCCGCTTACAAACACCCGGCAAGCAGCGCTTTCCACTGCACCGGCCAGGCCTCCGTCGGATCGCGCTTGAAGCCGCTCTTGGCGAACTGGTGCCAACGGCCGGCGACATAGCACATCATGAGATTGGCCTGCGCGGCGGCATCTGTGCCGGCGGCAATTTCGTTCTGGCTGGCGGCGATGCGCAAAGACTGCTTGAGGGTCGCCTCGAGCCGGTCGTGCAACTGATTGATGCGTGCCTGCAGACGCTCGTCCTCGTTCACCAGCGCATCGCCGATCAGCACCCGCGTCATGCCGGGGTTCTTGCGCGCGAAACCGAGCAACAGGGAAAGAACGGCTTCCATCTGCTTGACGCCGCTCCGCTCCTCGGCGGTGATCTTGTTGATCAGCCCGAACAAGGTCTGCTCGATGAACTCGATCAATCCCTCGAACATCTGCGCCTTGCTGGCGAAGTGGCGGTAGAGCGCCGCCTCCGAAACCTCGATTTTGGCCGCCAGTGATGCGGTGGTAATCTTCTCGCCCTGGGGTCTTTGCAGCATCTCCGCCAGGGTTTGCAGGATTTGCAGCTTCCGTTCTCCGGGTTTGGTCGCCATCGTCTCTCCCCTTGTCACAGCTTGTTCAATGCGCCGGGCAGGCGCATCACCGAATTCAGGCTGACATCCACGCCGCCGACCCGCCTGGGCGCGGAGGTCACCCATACCGTCTTCATGCCGAGTTTTTTCGCGGTCTTGAGGTTCTCGAGCGAATCTTCCACCATCACGCAACGCTGCGGAACCAGGCGCTTTTTCCGCAACAGCCGGTAAAAGGCGCGGGGGTCCGGCTTGGGCCGGTAGCCGGTACGTTCGATCGAGAACACGTCCTCGAACAGGTCCGCGATCTTCAGGATATCCAGCACCGCCCGGGCATAGTGCGCCGGCGCATTGGAAAACACGATCTTGCGCCCCGGCAGGCGCCTGAGCGCTGCCTTCAGCCCGCGCTCACCCAGCACCATGCGATGCAGCGCAGAAAACTGGTGGGTATGCCATAGAAAGTGGTCCGGATCGGTGCCGTGGTGCCGGATCAGTCCCTGCAAGGTCGCGCCGTAGCGCTGCCAGTAGTATTGCCGTAGTCGGTTGGCGCCCGCCTCGTCCAGATCGAGATGGACTTGCAGGTAGTGGGTCATTGCCCGGTTCAGATGCGGGAAAATATGCGGCGCCGCATTATGCAGCGTGTTGTCCAGATCGAAGATCCAGACCCGGGCATTCGGCCACTTCACCCCCGGCATCCGGCGCACCCCGCCCCGCGTTCCGGAAACGGAACTCAGTCGTTGCTCCTGATCAGCGTTCCCACGCCTTCGTCCGTCAGAATCTCCAGCAGCAGCGCATGCTCCACCCGGCCGTCGATGATGTGGCTGGATTTGACGCCGTTTTTGACCGCTTCCAGCGCGGTGGAAATCTTGGGGATCATGCCTCCGGATATCGTGCCGTCGGCAATCAGATCATCCACCCTGGCCGCAGTCAGGCCGGTGAGCAGGTTGCCATCCTTGTCCAGCACGCCGCTAGTGTTGGTGAGCAGGATCAGCTTCTCCGCCCTCAATGTTTCCGCCAGCTTGCCGGCCACCAGGTCGGCGTTGATGTTGTAGGCCTCGCCGTTCTCGCCCACGCCGATCGGCGCAATCACCGGGATGAAATCGCGGGTGTCGAGCAGCGACACCAGCTCGGGGTCGATACTGGCGACTTCGCCCACCTGGCCGATGTCGAGATATCCGTCCTGCTTCCCGGTATCCTTCACCATCAGCTTTTTCGCCCGGATCAGGCGGCCGTCCTTGCCGGTCAACCCCACGGCGCGCCCGCCGTGCTGGTTGATGAGATTGACGATGTCCTTGTTGACCGACCCGCCCAGCACCATTTCCACGATGTCCATGGTCTCGCGGTCGGTCACCCGCATCCCCTGGATGAACTCGCCCTGCTTGCCGACCCGCTTCAGCAGGTCGTTGATCTGCGGGCCGCCGCCGTGGACGATCACCGGGTTCAGCCCGACCAGCTTGAGCAGCACCACATCGCGCGCGAAACCCTGTTTGAGCGCCTCTTCGGTCATGGCGTTGCCGCCGTATTTGATGACGATGGTTTTGCCGTGGAAGCGCTGGATATAAGGCAGGGCCTCGGCGAGGATTTGCGCCTTTTGCTGGGCGCTGCTGGGGGTAAGCGGCATGTTTGCGTTTGCTCTCGACAGGGTCTGGAAATGATCGTTATTTTACCTGCAAAAAACGGCCGCTGAAAAACAAAAAAGGCGGCACCTGGCCGCCTTCCCGGTATGCTGGCGCTTACTGGATCGCCAGCGTCTTGGCTGCCGTCACCGCCTTCTTCGGCAGTGTCAGCTCCAGCACGCCATCGCTATACTTGGCTTGCGCCCCGGCCTCATCCACGTCATGCGCCAGGGTGAAAGTGCGGGATACCTTGCCGTAATAGCGTTCGCTGCGCAGCACCTTTTCGCCTTCCTTCTCTTCCTTTTCCTTCTTCACTTCGGCGTTGATGGAAACCTGGTTGCCCTCGATGGTGACCTTGATGTCCTCCTTCTTCACGCCGGGAATGTCGGCATGCACGGTATAGGACTTGTCGTTCTCCTTCACGTCCATCTTGATTTGCAACTGGGGTTGTCCTTCTAAGGCAATCGGGCGCACGAAAAACCCCTTGAAGATATCATCGAGGTCCTGGAACGGATCCAGGCGCCGGGCAATGTCGAACGGATCGTAACGGGTGAGACCAGCCATGATGTCCTCCTTTTCGTTGATTATTTACAGCGGTCAAAAGCCAGCGGCAGATATCTGCCGCCCTTTATTTTCAACGTATGGGACACCGGAATAAATTTCAAGTTCCCCCAACCTCGCTGCGGAGGCGGGCAGAATCAGGCGGAAAGCGCGTTCTCGTAAACCACCCGCCCCTCGACCAGCGTATATCGCACCCGGCCGCGCAACTCCCGATTCTGGAACGGCGTATTCTTGCCCTGGCTTTTCAGCTTTTCCGGCGCCACCTTCCAGTATTCGTCCGGATCGAAAATGCACAGGTCGGCATGGCTGCCAAGGCCGAGCCGGCCGTTGTCCAGCCCGAGAATTTGCGCCGGTTCGACAGTAATTTTTGCGAGCGCGTCCGCAAGCGGCACACCCCCGTCCTCCGCCCACTTGAGCGTAAGCGGGAGCAGCAGTTCCAGTCCGGTGGCACCGGCTTCGGCCTCGGCGAACGGCAACAGCTTGGCATCGTCGTCAACCGGCGTGTGGTCGGAGCAAATGGCGTCGATCACCCCTTCCCCGAGCGCCTGGCGCAGTGCGTCGCGGTCGCGCAGCGAGCGCAGCGGCGGGACCAGATGACAGTGGGAATCGAAGAACCCCAGATCGGTTTCGCTCAGGTGCGCCTGATGCGCCGCGATGTCGCAGGTGACCGGCAAGCCCTCGCGTTTCGCTGCCCGGATCATCTCCACCGCCTCGCGCGTGGAGAGGCGGCAGATGTGCACTTTCGCCCCAGTTTCCCGCATTACCTGGAGGATGACCGCGAGCGCGATGGTTTCGGCGCAGGCAGGAATCGCCGGCAGCCCGAGCCGGGTTGCCACTTCACCGTCATGCGCCACCCCCCCCTTGGCGAGAAAGGCGTCCTGCGGCCGCAGCCAGACGGTGAAACCGAAGGTGGCGGCATACTGCATGGCGCGCAACAGCACGTTGGTGTCGGTGAGTGGCGCATCGGCGTGGGAAAAGGCGATGCAGCCGGCGTCGGAAAGCTCCGCCATTTCGGTCAGGCGCTCGCCTTCGAGTTTCTGCGTCAGCGCTCCGAGCGGATAAACTCGCGCCTGGTTGAGGCTGCGGGCGCGGTGCTTGAGCATCTCCACCAGTCCCGGCTCGTCCAGCGGCGGATCGGTGTCGGGCGGGCACACCAGGCTGGTCACCCCCCCCGCCACCGCCGCCAGCATCTCGGATTCCAGCGTCGCCTTGTACTCGTATCCCGGCTCGCGCAGACGGGCGGACAGATCAACCAGGCCGGGGCAGACCACCAGGCCGGCCGCGTCGATCACCCGGTTGGCGTGAAAATCCGCCGGCGCCTCGCCGATCGCCACGACCTTGCCGGCGGCGATAAAAACGTCCCGCTCGGCATCGACAGCATTTTTCGGATCAACCAGCCGGCCGTTCTTGATGTGAATTTTCATAGGAATGTCTCAACCTGAAAAAAGCTGTTAGCCACGAATGACACGAATTAGCACGAATAAAAAATTAGATAAAGCGAATTTGCGACATACTCCCAGTGAGCCGTGGTCTATGAGCAACGACCTGATTATTCGTGAACATTCGTGTAAATTCGTGTCATTCGTGGCTAACGATACGGTTCTGCCCCAAGACCTCCAGAAACGCCGCGCCATAGCGCTCCAGCTTGCGGCTGCCGATGCCTGAAATCTCGCCCATCCGGTCCAGCGTTTCCGGCCGCAGGGCTGCCATTTGCGCCAGCGTGCTGTCGTGGAAAATGACATACGGCGGCACGCCCTGCTCGCGGGCCAGCTCCAGGCGTTTTTCCCGCAGCGCCTGCCACAGCGCCTCGTTTTCTGGCGATTCGAACGCCTTGCTGCGGCCCGCCTGGGGCTGTTTCCGGCTCTTCCTGCGCGCTTCCGGATCCTGGCGGAAAGCGATGCTTTCCCTGCCCTGCAGCAGCGGCCGGGCCTCGCCGGTCAGCCGCAGGCCGCCGTAGCCTTCCAGATCGACTGCCAGCTTGCCGGCGGCGACCAGTTGTCGGAACACGCTGCTCCACTGGGCCGCTGTCCTGTCCTTGCCGATGCCGAAAGTGCTGAGGCGGTCGTGGCCGAAGCGCCCCGTCTGCGGCGTGGCCTTGCCCAGCAGCACGTCGATCAGGTGGCCGACGCCGAATCGCTGTCCGGTGCGGTAGACGCAGGACAGCGCCATCTGCGCCGCCACCGTGCCGTCCCAGGTTTGCGCCGGCTCCAGGCAGTTGTCGCAGTTGCCGCAGCCGCCGGCATGCTCCTCGCCGAAATAATTCAGCAGCGCCTGGCGCCGGCACGAAACGGTTTCGCAGAAGCCGAGCAGGGCATCGAGCTTTTGGCGCTCCAGCCGCTTGTGCCGCTCGTCCGCCTCCGACCCGTCCACCATCTGGCGCAGCGTCACCACGTCGCCCAGGCCATAAGCCATCCATGCGTCGGCGGGCAGGCCGTCGCGCCCGGCGCGACCCGTTTCCTGGTAGTAGCCTTCCATGCTCTTAGGCAGATCGAGATGCGCCACGAAGCGCACGTTGGGCTTGTCGATGCCCATGCCGAACGCCACCGTCGCCACCATGATCACGCCTTCCTCGCGCAGGAAGCGGCTCTGGTTCTCCTGCCGCGCACGGGCATCCAGGCCGGCATGATAAGGCAGGGCATTCCAGCCTTGCTCTTTCAGCCATTCCGCCGTCGTTTCCACCTTCTTACGCGACAGGCAGTAGACGATGCCGGCGTTGCCCTGGTGCTCCGCTTCCAGGAATTCCAGCAACTGCTGGCGCGCATTGGCCTTGAGCGCCACCCGGTAGCGGATGTTGGGGCGGTCGAAGCTCGACACAAACTGCCGCGCCTCGCCCAGATTCAGCCGCTCGACGATTTCGCGCCGGGTCGCCGCGTCGGCGGTGGCCGTCAAGGCAATGCGCGGCACGTCGGGAAAGCGCTCGTGCAGCACCGAGAGCGCGACATATTCCGGGCGGAAGTCGTGCCCCCACTGCGACACGCAATGCGCCTCGTCGATGGCGAACAGCGCCAGCTCTGCCCGCTCCAGCAGTTGCTGGAAGCGCGGCGTCATCAGGCGCTCCGGCGCGACATACAGCAGATCCAGTTCGCCCGCCCGCAACTGCCGCTCGATCCGCGCCGCCGCCTGGCCGTCCAGGCTGGAGTTCAGGAATTCCGCCTTCACCCCGAGCTGACGCAGCGCCTCGACCTGGTCCTGCATCAGCGCGATCAGGGGCGATACCACAATACCTACGCCGCGCCGCAGCAGTGCGGGGATCTGATAGCACAGCGACTTGCCGCCGCCGGTGGGCATCAGCACCAGCGCATCGCCGCCGCCCGCGACGTGCGCGACGATGGCGGCCTGGTCGCCGCGGAACGCGGAATAGCCGAAGACGGTACGGAGAATGTGCTGGGCGGGCATTATGAAATCTATTGGTGGCGGCTGAATTTATTCTGAAAAGCGTTTAACCACGAATGACACGAATATTCACGAATAATCAGGATTGCCAACATTTTCCCGATTGCTGGCCGGAGAGCGGTTGTTCGATGGCGCCCTCCTGTTTTTATTCGTATTCATTCGTGCGAATTCGTGTCATTCGTGGTGAATAATTTATTCAGGCCTGGCTAGTTCCCCGCCAGGATGCTCATCACCGCCATCCGTACCGCGATGCCGAAGGTCACTTGCGGCAGGATCACCGACTGCGCGCCGTCTGCCACGCTAGAATCGATCTCCACGCCGCGATTCATCGGGCCTGGATGCATGACGATGGCATCCGGTTTGGCAAGCGCGAGTTTTTCCGCCGTCAGGCCGTAGCATTTGAAATATTCCTGGGCTGACGGCAGCAGTGCGCCGCGCATGCGCTCGTTCTGTAGCCGCAGCATGATGACCACGTCCACGTCCTTGAGGCCGGCCGCCATGTCGTTGTAGACCAGCACGCCGAGCCGCTCCACCTCCGTGGGCAGCAACGTCTTCGGCGCGATCACCCGAATCTCGGGCACACCGAGCGTGGTCAGCGCATGAATCTGCGAGCGTGCCACCCGTGAATGGAGAATATCGCCCACGATGGCCACGCGCAGATCGGTCATATTCGGCTTGTAACGCCGGATGGTAAACATGTCGAGCAGGCCCTGGGTGGGATGGGCGTGGCGGCCGTCGCCGGCGTTGATGACGTGGATATGCGGTTCGGCATGGCGCGCGATCAGGTGGGCCGCTCCGCTCTGGGCGTGGCGCACGATGAACATGTCGGCCTGCATGGCGGTGAGGTTTTCCACCGTGTCGAGCAGGGTTTCGCCTTTGGATTGCGACGAGGCGCTGATGTTGAGATTGAGCACGTCGGCCGACAGGCGCTTGGCGGCGATTTCGAAGGTGGTGCGGGTGCGGGTGGAAGGCTCGAAGAACAGGTTGAAGATGGTCTTGCCGCGCAGCAGCGGCACCTTCTTCACCTCGCGCTCGGCGACGCTGACGAAGGATTCCGCGGTATCCAGGATGTGCCGCATCATGTCCGCCCGCAGCCCCTCGATGGTCAGCAGGTGCTGCAGTTCGCCGTTTTTGTTCAGTTGGGGATTGTACATTCGCGGTCTTTTCCCTTTCCGGCCTGGCCGCGCTCAGGCGGCCTGTTGTTCATGCAGGGATAGGCTCAACCTGCCGGCTTCGTCGCGGTCGAGATGGAGGTTCTGGTCAGGCCGCAGCGGCAGTGTGGCACCGACGGCCTGCGCCGCGATCGGCAGCTCGCGCCCGCCGCGGTCCACCAGCGCCGCCAGCAGGATACGCGACGGACGGCCGTAGTCGAACAGCTCGGTCATCGCGGCACGCACGGTACGGCCGGTATAGAGCACGTCATCCACCAGGATGATGTCGCGCCCCTCCACATCGAACGGGATGTCCGACGGCTTGGTTTCCGGGTGCAGGCCGATGCGTGCGAAATCGTCGCGGTAGAAAGAAATGTCCAGCGTGCCGAGGGGGATGTTTTCACCCAGCAATTGGTGCAGCCGTTCGGCCACCCAGGCGCCGCCGGTGTGAATGCCCACCAGAGCGCTGCGGGCGGTCAAATGCGGCTTGAGCTGCTGCGCCAATTCCTGTATCAGTTGCTCCACTTCAGGCAGTTGCATGGTCCAACCCATCGAAAAAAGATTGCAGTATCCGTTGCGCCGCGACCCGATCCAGAAAAGGCTTCTGGCGCCGCCCGGCGATGCCCGCCTCGCGTAAATCGCGGCTCGCCTCGGCGGAGCTAAGGCGCTCGTCCACCAAAGTAACAGGCAGATGGAAACGCCCTTCGAGCTGGCGGGCAAATCGACGGCAGCGGGCGCTCATCTCGTGCTCGGTGCCGTCGAGGTAGGCCGGTAGCCCGACCACCAGCCGAGCCGGCTGCCATTCTCCGATCAATGCGGCAATCGCGCCGAAACGCTGGTCGGCGCGCTCCCCGACAATGGTGTCGAGCGGATGCGCCATCCCGATCGCAAGATCGCCCACCGCCACGCCGATGCGCTTCAGTCCGAAATCGAACGCCAGCACGGTGCCGCACGAGCCCTGAGCGGGGGGGTTGCCGGTTTCTTTCGCCACTTTTGACTCAGCACTCAGGGCTCAGCACTGAATTCAGGCATGCCCCGCTTCGTCAGCCAGGCTGGCGAAATCGATGCCGAGCACCTTCATTGCGGCATCCAGCGTCTGTTCCGCCGGCACGTCGAAAATGATCTCGGCGGATGCCGGCACGGTCAGCCAGGCGTTCTGCGCCAGCTCCTTCTCCAGCTGCCCCGCTTCCCAGCCGGCATAGCCCAGCGCCACCAGAATCTTCTTCGGCCCCTCGCCGCGTGCCACCGCCTCCAGGATGTCCTTCGAGGTGGTCAGGCCGACATCGTCGCCCACGGACAGCGTGGATTGCCAGCTTCCCACCGGCTGGTGCAGCACGAAACCGCGATCCATCTGCACCGGCCCGCCGTAATGCACCATCCGCGGCGCAAGCTCCTCGGCGACCAGAGGGACACCGATCTGATCAAACAGCGCCTGGAAATTCAGGTCGATAACGCGGTTGATCACCACGCCCAGCGCGCCCTGCTCGTTGTGCTCGCAAACGTAGGTGAGTGTCTTGGCGAAGTACGGATCGGCCATGGCCGGCATGGCGATCAGAAAATGGTGGGTAAGGTTGACGTTTTGCATGGGGTGATTATCGCATATTGCGCAACCTGCAAAACCCGCCTGCCGGAATTTTGCCCCAAAAAACAACGCCGCCCCGGGGCGGCGTTGCTCCTTGCGGTACAGGCTGCAATCAGGCCGCCTTGGCGCCTTCCTGGTGGTAGGCAGCGATGCGCTCGATCTCGTTCTTCGAGCCCAGGATCACCGGTACGCGCTGATGCAGTCCGTCCGGCTGGACATCCATGATGCGCTGATAGCCAGTGGTACTCATGCCGCCGGCCTGCTCCACGATGAAGGACATCGGATTGGCCTCGTACAGCAGGCGCAGCTTGCCAGCCTTGCTCGGATCCTTGGTGTCCCTGGGATACATGAACACGCCGCCCCGGTTGAGGATACGGTGCACTTCGGCAACCATCGAAGCGACCCAGCGCATGTTGAAGTCCCGCCCACGCGGACCGGTCTTGCCGGCCAGACATTCGTCCACATAGCGCTGCACCGGCTTCTCCCAGAAGCGTTCATTGGAGGCATTGATGGCGAATTCCTTGGTGTCTTCCGGAATCGTCATGCCGGGATGGGTGAGAATGAACTCGCCCACGTCGCGGTCGAGGGTAAAGCCGTTCACGCCGTGGCCGGTGGTCAGCACCATCATGGTGGAGGGGCCGTAGATGGCATAGCCGGCGCACACCTGCCTGGCGCCGGGCTGGAGGAAATCCTTGGCGGTCGGGTTGGACACACCTTCCGGGCAGCGCAGGATGGAGAAAATGGTGCCGACCGAGATGTTCACGTCGATGTTGGAAGAGCCGTCGAGCGGATCGAACACCAGCAGGTACTTGCCCTTCGGGTACTGAGCGGGGATCGGGTAGATGTCGTCCATCTCCTCGGACGCCATCGCCGCCAGATGACCGGCCCATTCATTGGAGCGGGTGAAGATCTCGTTGGTGATCACATCCAGTTTTTTCTGGGTTTCGCCCTGCACGTTCTCGCTGCCCGCGCTGCCCAGCACGCCGATCAGCGCGCCCTTGTTGACCGCATTGGAAATCACCTTGCAGGCGGTGACGACGTCATTGAGCAGCCCGGTGAAATCGCCGGAGGCGCCCTGGATGCGCCGCTGTTCCTCGATGATGAACTGGGTAAGCGTGGTGCCGGTGTGCATGGTTGCGTCCCTCGAAAATATATTCGGAAACGGCGGATTATAACACAGCCCTCGGCACCAAAGAGGGCTACGGTTTTTCCGGGGACGCCGGGGGAAGGAGCGCTTTCAGCCGTTCGAGCGATGCCCTGGCCTGTTCGCGCACATCGGGAGAGGAAAAATCGGCCTCCGGCCGCAGGTCGGCGATTTCGGCTCGAATGCTCTTGCAGCGCGTCCTTTCCGCTTCCCTCCAGGCCAAGGCGAGCCCCACGGCTTCGTGCCGCTGCTCGACCCCCGCGTCTCCGGACAGATCCAGCTCGCCGGTTCGGGCAACCAGGCCGGAAAAAGGCCGCAGAATGGAGTTCACGTAGCGTCCCCACAGCCGCTCCACCACCGCCAGCATGACGAGATTCACGACGACGAGGATCGCCAGCAGCCGCATGGTCTCGCGGAACAGGAGCGTGAAGATTGGCTCCGCATCGGCGAGATGGATGCGGAACATGTTTTCTTCGACAACCGCTTTCAAATCCACATAAAGCAGGGCCAAACCGGCGCCGACCAGCAGCACCTCCAGCAGGATGAGCGCGACCAGCAGACGACTCTGGATCGCGCGGTCGATGTAATGAATCTTGCGCCTTCTGGTGGCAGCCGGGGATGTGATTTGTGTGCTCATATGTCGTGACACTCAAAGCATAGCGCAGAACCGCGTTTGCTGACCCTCAGCTTGCCGTGCTCCTTGGTGTAGCCGCGGTGACAGGTGATGCAACTCAACCGCCCATCCGGCAGCACCAGCCGCTGGGCAACAATCGCCTCCGGCTTGTAACGCCCTTTCATGAAGGAATCGGAGTAGCGATGGCCGATCGGATGGTTCATGGAATTGCCGGCATGGCGCAGGATCTGCCTGGAATCGATCATCACGCCCCGCAAGTCGGCGTAAGCTCCGTGGCAGCCCATACATTGCAGAGTATAGGGATCGATTTCGGCATCCTGCAAGTTGAGCTTGACGGCCGACGACAAGTGGCCGGAGGTGATCATGGAAACCCCTTGGTCGGCCATTTTGTCGAAGAATCTCATGTCGTGACAGGACAAGCAAAAATTCCTGCCGCGCGCATTGCCGCGCATCAGACCGGGCGTGCTGCCATGAACGTTGTGACAGGTGCTGCAGGTCAGATCCCCTTTCCAGTCGAGCGGATAGGCGGCGGGGAGGGCACCGGTCGGGCGGATGCCGCTCGGATGGCTGACTTTTGCCGCCTTTGGGTGGCAGCCGGAACACAAATCTTCCTGGCTGGCCAGCAGCAGCATCGCGTTTTCCCTGGTCACGGCGTCGCCCGCGAGGTGGCAGGTGGAGCAGGCCTGGGTGCTCATGTGTTTCTGCACCGGCCCGGCGGAGGCATATAGCCAGACGGCGGTGCCCAGCGCGAGAACGGCCAGCGCGGCGGATTTCCATGGAAACTTCAGTCTAGAGGCGCACATGGCTGTCTGCATCCCGCAGCTTGGCGATGGCCTGGGCAAGACTTTCCGCTTCGGCGCCCGAGCTGATCAGCGCCAGCGCGCTGTCGGCTGCCGTCTCCATTTCCCGGTAATGGCGTCTCAGCCGCTCGACGCTTTGCTCGAGCTGCCGGGCCTCCTGCTGCAACTGATCCCGCCCGCGGATCGGGACGAGCTCATCCGGCCCCTTTCCGATCAGCTTCTCCATGTTGCGCGAGAAACGGAACAGCGGGCCGGCGATGCGGAAGCTGGCGTAAAGAGAAACCAGCCACGAAATGACGCCGGTGGCGCCCACCAGAAAAAACCCTGCCAGCAGCATGCTCGGCCCCAGCGCATGGTGCGTGATGCTATGGGCCTTGACGACCTGCCAGTAGGCGTCGCCGGAATTGTCGCTGACGAAAACAAGCACGCCGAAAAGCGCGGCGAACGAGAGGATTCCGGCGAAAAAAGCGACCTTGCCGACAAGCTTGAGGTGAAACAGCGGATGAGGACTGCCGACCTGGATGTTGTTCTGCATGACATTCCTCCCTTGAAGGAATTTATCGATTTTATGCGGCGAAAGCAACGATATCACAAAAATGTGACAGTTTGTTTATTATTTTTGGACTTCCTTTATTCATTCGGTGGAGCACGACCCGCTGTCTTGCCCTCCAACAGCCTTCATCCGGGCTTTTACCGCCTCCAGCCGCGCCTGGTAAACCCGCTCCCGAATCAGCCGGGGTTCCACGCATGTTTTCGCCACTGCACCCGCGTCCACTTCCAACGCCGTGGCAAGCGCCAGGCGTAGCAAATCCGCCTGGGGGTAGGGATTGTCCTGATGGCCTGCCCGCCCGCAGGAATCGCTGCGGCAGGCCAGCAGGAGATTTTCGAACCGCTGCGGCTGGCGCAGGGCGTCGGTTTCCTGCAGCAGCTTCAGCACGGTGTTGGGGCGCAATTCCAGGGCGCAGTGGATTTCGCCGTGGAAACGGGCGGCGAGCAGCGCCAGATCGCGGCAGTCGTTGGGCGCACGCAGGCGCCGGGCAAACGTCCTGACCAGCTCCGCGCCCCGCTCTTCGTGGCCGATGTGACGCGGCCATTCCTCCTGCGGCGTGGCGCCCTTGCCGAGATCGTGCGCGAGCACAGCGAAGCGCACCGGCAGCGGGTAATTTTGCGCTGCGGCGTAATCCACTGCCAGCATCACATGCGCGCCGGTGTCGATTTCGGGATGGTACGCTTCCGGCTGCGGCACGCCGAACAGGGCGTCCACTTCCGGCAGGATTCTCGCGAGTGCACCGCAGGCGCGTAGCGCCTCGAACATGCGCGATGGCTTTTGCTCCATCAGGCCCTTGGCGAGTTCCTGCCATGCCCGTTCCGGCACCAGCGCATCCACTTCGCCGCTGGTCACCATCTCGCGCATCAGCGCCAGCGTTTCATCGGCAATGCGGAAGCCGAAGCGCGCCGCAAATCGCGCCACCCGCAGCACCCGCACCGGGTCCTCGACGAACGCCGGGCCGACGTGGCGCAGGATTCCGGCCTCGAGATCGGCGACACCGCCGTAGGGATCGATGATACTGCCCTGCTCGTCCTTGGCGATGGCGTTAATGGTGAGGTCGCGCCGGGCGAGGTCCTCCTCCAGCGTCACCTCGGGCGCGGCGTACACTTGAAACCCCTTGTAGCCGCGCGCGGTCTTGCGCTCGGTGCGGGCAAGCGCATACTCCTCGTGAGTTTCGGGATGGAGGAACACGGGAAAATCCTTGCCCACCGGACGGAAGCCGAGACGTCGCATTTCCTCCGGCGTGGCGCCGACCACGACGTAGTCGCGGTCCTGGACAGCCAAGCCCAGCAACTCGTCGCGCACCGCGCCGCCGACGGTATAGATTCGCATCCTGCGGTCCGCTACCGCCCCGCCCGCCTGCGGATATCGCGGTACCGATCGGTGTCGTTGCCGGCAAGATATTGCGGTGCGACGACCTCCAGCGCGGTGGGCCGGAAGCCGAACACCGCCGGAAATTCGTTGGGACAGACGTTGTCCGTCTTGAGGGAATAGTAGTTGTCGCGGGTCAGTATCTTGACCGGCAGCTTTTCGAACACCCAGGCCTGGAGGTAGGACAGCCGGTCGTTCAAGCACAGGATCACGCGGCAGTAGCCGCGGGTCTTGGCAACGAATTCAACCAGCTCGCGCAGGGTGTATACCTTCGGCCCGCACAGCTCGTAGCGATGGCCGAAAGTAGCCGGGTTGGAGAGACTCGCAACATAGGCGCGCGCCACGTCATCCACGAATACCGGCTGCAGCTTCGCGTTCGGGCTGCCGAGCGGGAACACCGGCGACCACTTCAGCACATTCGCGAACATGTTGAGAAAGGTGTCCTCGCGGCCGAAAATGACCGACGGCCGGAACACCGTGACCTTGAGCCGGTCGTTGCCTGCCTGGAGCACCAGAGCCTCGCCCTGCCCCTTGGTGCGCTGGTAGCGGCTCAGACCGTTCGGGTCCGCGCCCTGCGCGCTCATGTGCAGCAGGCGCCGCACGCCCGCGGCGAGGCATGCTTCCACCACCTTGCGCGGCAGTTCCACATGATTTTTTTCGAAATCCCCGGCTTTCCGTTCGTGCAGGATGCCGACCAGGTTGATCACCGCATCCATGCCCTCGAATTGCCGCCGGAGATCGGCCGGATCATGGACATTGGCCCGCACCAGGCTCATCCCCGGCAGGACGGTCAGATGCTTGCCGCTTTCGTAGCTGCGCGTCAGCACGCGCACGTTGATGCCCCGCTCGGAAAGCTGGTGCACAATATGCCGCCCGACAAAACCGCTGCCTCCAAGGACGCAGACATTTTTTATTTCCACCAAAGCCTCCTCGTTCTCTTATTCGAAAGCGGTTTCAGTGCAGGGTAATGCGCGCAGCGCGACTCACGCCAAGCTCTCCTACGAGCTTCAATAATTTATGACCAGGACTCCGGCAAAAAACTCCCGTACCCGCTACGGCTCGCAGGAAGGACTGCGCTCGTCCTGGGCCTGGCATTCCCGACCACCGTTTCTGCCGGCAACAACGCCCAGCCGCTGTTTCAATGTAAGCAGGCGCTGGCCGAAACGATTGGCATAGTAGGTGGCGTTGCTCATCACTTTCTGCACATAGTCGCGGGTTTCCGTGAACGGGATGGTCTCCGTGTAAACCGCGCCTTCGAGCGCCTTCTCATCCTTCCACCGTTTCGCCCGCACCGGGCCGGCATTGTAGGCGGCAGTGGCCAGCACCGGCTGGCCGTCGTTCACGTCCAGCACGTATTTGAGGTAGTAGGTGCCAAGCGCAATGTTGGTGTCCAGCCGATTGACCAGGTTTCGGCGGAAATTCTTGAGGCCGAGGCGCTTCGCCACCCACTGCGCCGTACCCGGCATCAGTTGCATCAAGCCCGAGGCGCCGACGCTGGACCGCGCCACCTGGATGAAGCGGCTTTCCTGGCGGATCAGACCATAAATCCACGCCTCGTCCAGATTCCGCTCGTGTGCAAACGTCCGCATCAGATCGCGGTGCGGCGCCGGGTAGCGGAGGCTGAAATCATGCAGCTGGACGGTCTTGCCGGCGGTGTAAATGGCACGGTCGAGCCAGTCGCTGCGCTTCGCCACCTCCGCCGCGACAAGCAGCTGCTTGTCGTCGAAATTGCGGATCGCCCATCCCCACTCGCGGTTGGCTTCGAGGCGCAGCCCCAGCTGGTACAGCGCCAGTGCGCGCCGGATGCCTGGCACCTGCCCCATCGCCTTCACTTCGGCCTCGCTCGGCCGGTAAGTGGCTTCAGGGTTGCCGATCACCGCTCCCAGTTCCTCCGTCGCCATTTGACCGTAAAAATTGTGCTCCGTCGACAACGGCGCCAGGATTGCATTGGCCTGCGCCTGCTTGCCCATCTCCTTGAGCGCACGCGCCTTCCAATAACGCCAGGCTCCTTGGCGCCGCATGCTCTCCGGCATGGCATCCACCCCGGCAAGGACCTGCTGCCAGTCCGCCCCGCGCAACGCCGCCCGCACTCGCCAGGCGTGCTGGAGTTCGTTGAGCGGGGTATCGCCCGCCTCAGCGAACCATTTCAGCGCGGCAGGATCGTGTTTGCGCGCTGCATGGAAAGCCATCTGCCCCCATACGTATTTGCGGTCCTCGGAACCGAAACGCTCGCGCAAGGCGTCCCAATACGGCAGCGCCTGCTGCGGCTGGCTTCTGGCCAGGCGATACAAGGCGAATATCGTAAGTTCTCGCCCCACACGAGTTTTGAGGTCGGCGCTGCCCTTGTCGAGAAAGCGCTGAGGATTCTCCGCAATGCCATCCAGCGTGCGCAGCCGGGCTTCCTGCTGATCGGACAAGTGCTGCGCGACGCGCTGCGCCACGCTGACATTCCCCAGCTCAAGCGCAAGGCGGATCCGCGCCCAGACGTCGTCCGCCTTCAACAAACCATCCGTCATCATGGCTTCAAACAACGGGGTGCAGCTCGACGGCTGATCCGTGCCGACGAACCACAAGCGCCTTGCCTCATCGAACACAGAACCGTCGCCGAGGTTAAGGCGTGCCTGCAGGGCATAGCAGGTCAATTCATCGTCCTCGCCAACGAACGATGGGTATTCGCTCAGGAAAAGCGCCCAGTTCTGCTGTCTAGCCAGCAGTTTCAGCCAATCGGCGCGCAGCCGCTCGGAAAGCGGCGTATCGCGGTACGCCTGAATAAACTGGCGGATTTCGCCGGGACTCGCGTCCTTGAGGCGCATCTCGATTTTCCAGTAGGCGAGATAAGGCTCCAGCACATGCCCTTTCAGCCGGGCCGCGGCGGCATCGAGCCGCGCCGGCTTCTGCAGCCTGAACGCTTCGCGTGCGGCGAGGAATTCGTCGTCCCGGCTGGCGGCAAAAGTCGCACCAGACAAAAGCAACAACGACAATAGAAACAGAGACAGAAATTTTTGCATCCGTACAACAACCCAAGCTGCAAACTGCCGACCCGACAACGTGTCAAATCGGTCGTGATAGCATGAAAAAATATCTTCAAGGATAGCACAGATATGCCCTATATCAGCCTCAATCCGGCCACTAACAAGGTACTGAAAAGTTTTCTCGGTTGGGACGACCAGCGGCTGGCGGCGGCGCTGGAAAGCGCTCACCGCGCCCAGCTCGAATGGCGCCGCACGGGCTTTGAGCAGCGCGCCGGCATGATGCGGAAAGCTGCTGCACTGCTGAGGGAAAAACGGGACGAATACGCAACCCTGATCGCGCTCGAAATGGGCAAACCGCTGCAGGAGGGATGCGCCGAGATCGAAAAATGCGGGCTGGGGTGCGATTTTTACGCGGACAATGCGGCGCGCTTCCTGCAGGACGAAATCATCGAATCCGATGCCGGCAAAAGCTACATTACCTATCTGCCGCTCGGTACTGTGCTCGGCGTCATGCCGTGGAATTTCCCGTTCTGGCAGGTGTTCCGCTTTGCCGCGCCGACGCTGATGGCAGGCAATGCGGTGGTGCTCAAGCACTCATCGAATGTGCCGCAGTGTGCGCTGGCGCTGGAGGAAATTTTCCGCCAGGCTGGTTTTCCCGAGCATCTGTTCCTCACCCTGATGATCGAAGCCGATCAGGTCGCCGATGCCATCGCCAACCCACATGTCCACGCCGTCACGCTCACCGGCTCGGAACTGGCCGGGCGCAGAGTCGCCGCCTGCGCCGGCCAGCACCTGAAGAAATGCGTGCTCGAGCTGGGCGGCTCCGATGCCTTCATCGTGCTGCGCGATGCCGACCTTGAGCTCGCCGCCGGTCAGGCCGTCGCCTCGCGCTTCCAGAACTGCGGCCAGTCCTGCATTGCCGCCAAGCGATTGATCGTCGTGCCGGAAATCGCGGAAGAATTCTTGAGCCTGTTGCGGGAAAGAATCTCGCAACTCCGGGTTGGCGACCCGCTCGACGAAACCACGCAAATCGGCCCGATGGCGCGGCTCGATCTGCGCGACGAACTGCACCGCCAGGTAAGCGATTCCATCGCCCAAGGCGCGGTGCGGGTGCTGGGATGCGCGCCGCTCGAAGGGGAAGGCGCGTTCTACTCCCCATCCATTCTCGACCACGTCACACCCAAGACCCGCGCCTACCATGAAGAGCTGTTCGGGCCGGTGGCCTGCATCATCCGCGCCGAGAACGAAGAAGACGCGATCCGCATCGCCAATGACACCCGCTTCGGCCTGGGCAGCAGCATCTGGAGCCGCGACACGGAGCGGGCCGAGCGGCTGTCGCGGGAAATTCAGGCTGGCGCGAGCTTCATCAACGGACTGGTGAAATCGGATCCGCGGCTGCCCTTCGGCGGAATCAAGGCTTCCGGCTTCGGCCGAGAGCTCTCCCGCGATGGCATCCGCGAGTTTGTGAACATCAAGACGGTATGGGTACGCTAGCCATACCGGCCAGATGGAATCAGTGCACTTTCGGTACGAGCTGCACTTCCAGCGCCGTTGCCACGTTATCCTTCAGCTCCACCGTCACGTCGTAGGTCTTGTGGGGTATCCCGTAAGCGCCGTACTCGGCATATTCATTGACGGCCTTGAAACCCTCGACGCCTTTCCGGATGAGGCACGAATCCTTGAGGCAGATGTGCCACCGTGCATCGCCGGAAACCTGGTAGGAGACGATGTCCTTGTCTGCCCTGCCTTCGAGCTGAAGCGTGACGCGGTTTTCGACGGAACTTAGTTCAACCAGCTTGCCGCTCAGGGACTCGGCCTGCGCAGCAACCGAAAACGCTTGCAGCCAGATGGCGACAAGCATTGCAACAACGGTGTTCATTCCCTTCGTTCGCATAGTGACCTCCTCGCTTACGGCTCCGGGGAATCGCCGGGCCTTTCGGCTATGTAAAATTGCAGTTTCAGCGGCAGGCGCTCAGCCCGAAATTCCGGAACCGGACCAGTCGCGCTCACTATCGGGAGCTCCTCTCGCTTCTGCCGCCGCATCTATCTCGGCCGCACCCTTGCACTCTCCTCCGCGGTAAGCATCCAGCAAATACCGGATCGCGGCATTGACGTCCTGCCGCACTCCGGGCTCGCCCGCGAACGGGACGGGAAGCAACTCCAATTCAAACAGCAGTTCCGAATCAATAGCGACTTGTTGAGCGGCCATGGCAACCTCCTTCTACGAAAAGTGGGTGAATAACTTTTAGACCGGACGAGATCAAATGGCGTTCTGGCGACTTCAGGGTCGGAATGATCGCTTATGGTTCCTGCCGCTGCTCTGTCATAATGGCGCGCGCAAATAATTCGAAGGAGCGAAAGGACAACCATGAACGCAAAAAGAAACGCATGGCTGCAGCGTGCCGGGCGGTGCATAGCAGTTGGAGCGGCCGCAATGGCCGTCGCCTTCCCCTGTTCTGCGGCGGACTGGGCTCTGGTCGCTACGGACGAGGGACGTGGCGGCGTTTCCATTTACGGGGACAACGCCGGCATTCGCCAGGAAGGCGCGTTGATGAAAGTATGGACGCTATGGGATTTTCTGACCCCCCAGTACGACGGGGTTCGGACAAAACGCTATTCGTCCGCCAGGGTGCTTTATGCCGTCAACTGCAAGAACAACACCCAGGCCATCGTGCAGATCACGATGCACAAGGGCGCCAAGGGCGCGGGAGAGGTCGTGTCAACGCACGCCTACAAGCCGGATGAACTGGAATACGAAGAGACGTCGCCGGACTCCGTGGCCCAGGAGATCCAGATCTTTGCCTGCGCGCACGAGGCAATCCGGCAGCCGAAAAAAACGAAGTAGCCGGTTCCGGCTAAGGAAGCTCTGAAAAAGTGCGCGAGCGGGATGAAGCGCAAGGCGCCCGGAGCACAGCGACCGAGAAAACGAAGTTTCAGCGAACGCTTACTCCGCGCAGCGAAGTTAAGCCCGTCAGGGCGGCGGGAGCTACATATCAAAAGGATAGGCGAGGGAGCGAGCACCGCGCAACGCAGCGATTCGCCCGCGCAGCCACTTTTTCAGAGCTTCCCTAACGGCTCTCCCCGGCTGCCTGGAACAGCACGTCCAGCTTCAATGACTGGCCGCGCCGCTCGACCTCCAGGATTCCGCGGTCGCCGGCGCGCTTCTGCCGGACGACGTTCACCAGATCGGAGTTCTTCGCCATGGCTTCGCCGTCAACGGCGATCAGCACATCCCCCGTCTGCAGGCCAGCGCGTTCGGCATTGGAGCCGGCTGCCACGTCCCTGACGACCAGCCCGCGGCCGGCGGGTGCCGGCTCGGTCATGACGCCGAGACGCACCCCGGTTTGCGGCAGATCCTCATAGGCGAGGTAAACCAGAAAATCGTAGGGCGCCATGGGAAATCTCGGGAGATCGATTTTCATCAGCCGGTCCCGCTTGTTTGCCGGGATGTCGATTTCCCGCCCGCCGATCAGGACATAGGAAACGGGCAAGCGGCGAAATGCGCGGCGCGGGATGCCGAAGCCGTAGCGCACATGGTTGCCGCCGGCGACCACCACCATATGCCGGTCCGCGCCGGCCGGGCTCGCCAGGTAGCGGGCAACCGACTCGGCCATGGTTTCGTCCCACAGCGTCTGGCTGCGGACAAAGCCCTCGGGCTGCATTTCCCCGTGGCTATGGTCGCCGAGAATGGCCATCGTCATGCCGCGATGGTAGGGGTCGTCCAGGTCGAGCTCCGGCAGCCGGGCCTTCTCCTCCGCGCCGAGCTCATCCGCCTCCCTGCTGCGCACCGCCTCCACCAGGCTTTTTTCCGCATTCAGGGCGACGACCGGAATGCGTCGCTCACGGGCGAAGTTCAGCAGGTCGCGGTAGTACGCGAAATCCATCTTCCAGTTCTCGTACCAGCGCGATTCCTTGAGAAACGCCTTTTCGTCCAGCTCGCCGGCGACCCACCGATCCAGCGCCGGCTGCTGCGCGCGCGTAAACATCTCCATGCCAAGCGCCGCGCGGCCGGGATATCGGTCGGCGAGCCCCTGGAGCACCTGGAGTTCCAGGCGGTGGGAAGCCGGGTTGTCGTGGGTTTCGCCGACGTAAACAATCCGCGCGTCACCGGCTACGGCGAGCATCTGCGCCGGGCTGACGGCCATGCCGGTCGGTACGTGAATGATCTCGCCGACCCTAGGCGGCGATGGGCGGGGATAGGGGTCCTGCGGGTCGCCCATCAGTGGCTTGCCGGCGGTGCCGCAGGCGGTCAGGGCGAAAAGGCAGAGCGCAACGGCGGGGGACAAAGGGGAGGGAAAGCGAATCACGCAGGGCTCCAGTCAGAAAAAGGGGCCGACCTTGTCAGCCAAGAAACAGCTTGTACGCCGGATTCCTGCTCTCGTCCCAATACGGGTAACCCAGCTTGTCGAGAAACTCGCGGAACGCCGGCTTTTCTTCCGGCGGCACCTGGATGCCGACCAGCACGCGGCCGTAGTCGGTGCCGTGGTTGCGGTAGTGGAACAGGCTGATGTTCCAGCCGTGGCTCATGCTGTTGAGGAACTTCATCAGCGCGCCGGGGCGCTCGGGAAATTCGAAGCGGTAGAGAATCTCGTGCCTGGCATGCGGCGCGCGCCCACCGACGAGGTGGCGGATGTGCAGCTTGGCCATTTCGTTGTCGCTCATGTCGAGCGCCTTGAGCCCCTTGGCGTGCAAGGTTGCCAGCAGTTTCTCGGTCTCGCCACGGTTGTGCACCTGGACGCCGACGAACACGTGCGCCTGCTTCGGATCGGCGTAGCGGTAGTTGAACTCGGTGATGCTGCGTGTGCCCAACAAGGTGCAGAACGCCTTGAAACTGCCCGGTTTCTCCGGAATGGTGACCGCCAGCACCGCCTCGCGCTGCTCGCCCAGTTCGGCGCGCTCGGCGACATGGCGCAGGCGGTCGAAATTCATGTTGGCGCCGGAAGCGATCGCCACCAGCGTCTTGTCCCGGATCTTTTTCCGCGCGGCGTAGGCCTTGGCGCCGGCGACGCTGAGCGCGCCCGCCGGTTCCAGGATCGAGCGCGTATCCTCGAACACGTCCTTGATCGCGGCGCAGATGGCGTCGGTATCGACCAGCAGGATTTCGTCCACCAGCTCACGGCACAGGCGGAAGGTTTCCTCGCCCACCTGCTTCACCGCCACGCCGTCCGCAAAGATGCCAACCTGCGCCAGGGTAACGCGCTGCTTCTTGCGCAACGAGCGGTACATGGCGTCGGCGTCGACCGGCTCGACGCCGATGATCTTGACCTCCGGCCGCAGGCGCTTGACATAGGCGGCGATCCCGGCGATCAGCCCGCCGCCGCCTACCGGTACGAAAATGGCGTGGATCGGGCCGCCGTGCTGGCGCAGGATCTCCATGCCGACGGTGCCCTGGCCGGCGATGACGTCGGGGTCGTCGTAAGGATGGACGAAAGTCGCCTTCTTCTCGCGCGCCAGGATCCGCGCATGCTCGTAGGCATCGGTATAGGAATCGCCGTGCAGCACCACCTGCGCGCCGCGGCTCTGCACCGCGTGTATCTTGATCTGCGGCGTGGTGGCGGGCATCACGATGGTAGCCTCGCAACCCAGCACCTGGGCGGCCAGCGCCACGCCTTGTGCGTGGTTGCCGGCGGAGGCAGCGATGACGCCGCGTTTCAATGCGGCGCGCGAGAGCTGCGCCATCTTGTTGTAGGCGCCGCGCAGCTTGAAGGAAAACACCGGCTGCATGTCCTCCCGTTTCAGCAACAAAGGGTTGTGGATGCGGCGCGACAGGTTGGGAGCGGGTTCGAGCGGGCTTTCGATCGCCACGTCATAAACTCGCGCGGTGAGTATCTTTTCCAGATAATCGTTTTGCATGGCCGGGATGACGGAAAATTTAAATAACCCCGAAGGTTAGCAGGATTTCCGGAATTTGTGAAAAATAGCGGATCGGGCTATGCTTAAAGTTTTTGGAACTTTCTTGGGGTAACTCCATGATGACACAGGACGAACTGAAGCAGGCAGTGGCGCGCGCCGCGATCGAATACGTGCCGAGCGGCGGAATTATCGGGGTGGGAACGGGTTCCACCGCGAACTATTTCATTGACGAGCTGGCCAGGATCAAGCACAGGATCGACGGCGCGGTCGCCAGCTCCGAAGCCACGGCGCAGCGGCTGAAAGGGCACGGCATCCCGGTGGTCGATCTCAACAGCGCCGGCGAATTGCAGGTCTATGTGGACGGCGCCGACGAGATCACCGAGCACATGCACATGATCAAGGGCGGCGGCGGTGCGCTGACGCGCGAAAAAATCGTCGCCGCGTGCAGCAAGAAGTTTGTCTGCATTGCCGACGCCAGCAAGCTGGTCGGGGTGCTGGGCAAATTCCCACTGCCGGTGGAGGTGATCCCCATGGCGCGCAGCTGCGTGGCGCGCGAACTGGTCCGGCTCGGCGGCCAGCCGGTGCTGCGCGAGGGTTTCACTACCGACAACGGCAACATCATCCTCGACGTGCACAACCTGAAAATCCTCAGCCCGGTCGAGCTGGAAACCGCCATCAACCAAATCGCCGGCGTCGTCACCAACGGCCTGTTCGCACGGCGGCCAGCGGACGTGCTGCTGCTCGGCGCCCCGGAGGGCGTCAGGACGATGACGGCGAAATAGAAGATTGCACATTCGCAACAAAATTGTCACAAAAAAGGTTTAAACTGAGAACTTTCGCCGTTGTTATGCCGGGAGCACGCCATGGGGCAGCAGGAACACATCTTCAAGCAGTTCGACGCCGACCTCGAGGCGGTGCGCTCGCGCGTGCTGCAAATGGGCGGGCTGGTGGAGGCGCAAATCACCAATGCCGTTGAAGCGCTGACGACCGGCAATCTGGCGCTTGCCGATCAGGTGATTGCCGAGGATCACCGGGTCAATGCGCTGGAAGTGGCGATCGACGAGGACTGTACCCACATCATCGCGCGCCGCCAGCCGACCGCCGGCGACCTGCGCCTGCTCTTGATGATCGTCAAGACCATCACCGACCTCGAACGCATCGGCGACGAAGCGGCGAAAATCGCCCGCATGAGCAAGCTGATTTACGAATCGGGAAAGCTGACCAATCTCCGCTTTACCGAAATCAAGCTGATGGCCACGATGGTGCTGGAAATGCTGCGCAAATCCCTCGATTCGTTCGCACGGGTGGAAGCCGGCGCCGCCACCGACGTCGCGCGCCAGGACATCAAGGTGGACGAGGAATTCCGCGCCATCCTGCGCCACCTGATCACCTTCATGATGGAAGACCCGCGCCTGATCTCGGTTTCCATCGACATCCTGTTCGCCGCCAAGGCGATCGAGCGCATCGGCGACCACGCCAAGAACATGTCCGAATACGTGGTGTACATGGTCAAGGGCAAGGACGTGCGCCACACCAGCGTGGAAGAAATCGAGCGCGAAGTCTCCGAGTAGCGGCCTGCCCATGCAGGAATATTCGACCATCGCTGCTGTCGATCTCGGTTCCAATAGTTTTAGCTCCGGCGAACATGCTGCGCATGTTAGCCTGCACTGAAACTTCGCAGGGGGGATTAAGCCGGGTGTCGGAGCTCCAAACAATCGCCGCTGTTGACCTCGGTTCCAATAGTTTTAGACTCCAAGTCGCGCGGGTGGTGGACGATCAGTTCTACCCCCTGGATTCCCTCAAAGAAACGGTGCGCCTGGCCGCCGGCCTGACCGACAACCGGCTGCTGGATGCCGCCTCCCGGCGCCGGGCGATCGCCTGCCTCAAGCTGTTTTCAGAGCGCCTGCGCGGGCTTCCACCGGGCGCGGTGCGGGTGGTGGGCACCAACACCCTGCGCGTGGCAAGAAATGCGCCCGCGTTCCTGAAGGCAGCGGAGGCCGCGCTCGGCTTTCCGATCGAAATCATCGCCGGGCAGGAAGAGGCGCGCCTGATCTACCTCGGCGTGGCGCACAGTCTGCCCGCCTCCGGTACGAAACGGCTGGTAGTCGATATCGGCGGCGGCTCCGCCGAATTCATCATCGGCACCGGTTTCAAACCGCTCGCCATCGAAAGCTTGTACATGGGCTGCGTCGGCTACAGTCAGCGCTATTTCCCCGAAGGGAAGATCACCCGAAGCGCGCTCGATCGCGCGGAACTCGCCGCGCGCGCCGAAGTGCAGGCTATCGCCGAGGAATTCTCGGAGGGCCATTGGGATGAAGCGATCGGCTCCTCCGGCACCGCCCGCACTCTGGCGGAAATTCTCGAACAAAACGGCTTCAGCAAGTCCGGCATCACGCCGGACGGCCTGGAACGATTGCGCACCACCATGATCAAGGCCGGCAACGCCAGGCTGCTGCAGCTCCCCGGCCTGCCTGCCGAACGCGCGCCGGTTCTGGCCGGCGGCTTCGCCATCATGGCGGCGATTTTCAAGGAACTCGGCATCCGCAACATGCGCATCGCCGGTGGCGCCCTGCGCGAAGGGGTGCTGTGGGATCTGCTGGGCCGCATCCATCACCACGACTTGCGGGAAACCACGGTAAAGCAGTTCATGCGCCGCTATCACGTGGACATGGCGCAGGCGAAGCGCGTGGAAACCCTGGCGATGACCTTGCTGGAGCAGTTTGAACCTGCGAACCCGGCGGATAGCGAAAGCGAGCGATTGCAGCTCGCGTGGGCGGCACAACTGCACGAGATCGGTATCTCCATCTCGCACGCCGGCTACCACAGGCATTCGGCTTACATCATCGCCAATGCCGACATGCCCGGCTTTTCCAGAATGGAGCAGGCGCGCCTCTCCCTGCTGGTGCGTGCCCACCGCGGCTCGCTGACCAAGCTGACCGGCATGGTAAAAGAACGGGAAGAATGGGCGGCGATATTGGCCTTGCGGCTGGCCGCGCTGTTCTACCGTAGCCGCACCGAGGCAGAACTGCCCGCGATCCGGCTCAGCATGAGGAATGGAAAATTTTCCCTGGCGCTGCCCCGCGCATGGCTGCGGCAAAACCCGCTGACCGAAACGCTGCTGGAAAACGAAGCCAGGGAGTGGGAGAGCGCCGGCATGGCGTTTTCGCTTGCCAAAAGCGCCGGAAAAGCCTAGGCCGGCTTGCCTTTCAGCAGATCCACCAGCCCCGCCTCGATGCGGGCGCACAGGATTTTCAGCACCTTGATGCGGGCATGGTATTTGTCGTTCGCCTCGACCAGCGTCCACGGCGCAATCTCGGTGCTGGTGCGGTCCACCATGTCGCACACCGCGGTCTCGTAATCGTCCCATTTTTCCCGGTTGCGCCAGTCCTCGTCGGTGATCTTGTAGCGCTTGAAGCCGGTTTTCTCGCGCGCCTCGAAGCGCCTGAGCTGCTCGTCCTTGCTGATGGAAAGCCAGAACTTGACTACCACGGTATCGTTAGCGGCGAGTTGTTCCTCGAAGTCGTTGATCTCGCCGTAGGCGCGCATCCAGTCGCAGTGGGAGCAGAAACCCTCTACCCGCTCCACCAGCACCCTGCCGTACCAGGAACGGTCGAAAATCGCCACCCGCCCTTTGCGCGGGATGTGCCGCCAGAAGCGCCACAGATAGGGCTGCGCGCGCTCCTCCTCAGTGGGTGCGGCAATCGGCGTAACCTGATACCAGCGCGCGTCGAGCGCGCCGGTGATGCGGCGGATGCTGCCGCCCTTGCCGGCGGCGTCGTTGCCTTCGAACACCACCACCACCGAAATGTCCTTAAAATTCGGGTGGCGCGTAAGCAGGTTGAGCTTGCCTTGGTATTTCTCCAGCTCCTTCTGGTATTTCTGCTTTTCGATTTTGAGGGAAAGATCGAGCCGTTTCAGGACGTGCAGCTTGTCAATCGCCGGCAACAGCGGTGCGGCGCGGCTTTCCTGGCTCTTGTCCGGAGCGGCGCCCAGACGGGTGCGCATCGCTTCTAGTATCACCTTTCCCACCGTCAGGCTGCGGTAGCGCGCGTCCGCACCCTCCACGATGATCCACGGCGCTTCCGCCGTGCTGGTATGGCGCAGGGCGCGTTCGGACACCTTGCGGAACTTGTCGTACAGCTTGAAGTGCATCCAGTCCCGCTCCGTCACCCGCCAGCGGGTGCGCGGGTTCTTCTCCAGCGCCTTCAGGCGCGCCTCCTGCTTTTCCTTGGAAAGATGCAGCCAAAACTTGAGGATCAGCGCGCCTTCGTCGGTCAGCATCTTTTCGAAGCGCACGGCATGTTCCATGCTCTGATCGAGCTCGGCATTCTTGATCTTGCCGAACACCCGATCGAGAATCGGCCAGGTGTACCAGGAGCCGAAAAAAATGCCGACCTTGCCTTTCGGCGGCAGGGCGCGCCAGAAGCGCCACATGCCGGGCCGCTCCCTTTCCTCATCGGACGGTTCGCCCATGCCGTGGGTGCGGATAAAGCGCGGATCCATCCATTCGTTGAGCAGATTTACCGTTTCCCCCCGGCCCGCGCCGTCCACCCCGCCGACCAGAATAATGACGGGAAACGCCGACTGTCTGGCAAGATCAAGCTGCGCATCCAGCAAAGCTTCACGCAAGGCGGGCACCTCCTTGTCGTAAGCCGCCTTATCGACCTTGTGCCCCAGTTCCGCGGATTCAAACATGGCAACCCCGTTCCGGCTGGTCCTTTTTGCAACGGCCTAACGCTGGTACCAGCACTGAAAATGCCGATCCAGAAACACCTCCCGGTGGCAACGGATACAGCACAGTTTGCCTTCGCCGACCGACGCATCCGGGCGGCTACCCGGACTGAGCGTACAGACCACGAGGTTCTCGTCGTCGAGGGGAACGGCGTCTTCCCCTTCCTTCTTGTCGGCCGGAGACAAATAGCAGTGCATGCAGATGAACTTCATATCGCCCTCCCTCGTTTTCTTGCGGCCGCGTCAGGCAGATGGACACCCCGGGTCGGACTTCGTCAGCCGGGTTGAACTATTCCACCTTTCAGGCGTCTCTATGCTATCCCAATTTCCACAGAATTTCACTTAACGGGCCTGCATTCCGCGATCTGGATTCGGGCGGCAAATTGTGTTGAATTTTTTTCGGATATTCTGGTCTTATTTATTTTGATACCCTCAAGGAACCCCTGAAAGCGTGCAAACCACCAGGACCTTCAGATACGCAGTCATGAAACTTCCGCTGGCCGGGGCCATCATTGCGGCATCTGTCCTTTCCTTTATTTGCAGCGGTACGGCAAATGCCGCGCCGCCTTTTCTGCCGGCGAATCATGCCCTGATACCGATCGGCGAGCGCGTCCATCTTGAGTCCGCCGCCTCCCAGGAAACCGCCGACCGAATTCTGGGCTTGGTCGGAGAAGCCAGGGCGCGGACCGCCGCCTTTTACGGCGAACTGACCTCCAACCCGGAAATCGTCGTCTGCACCACCGCCGACAGCTTCCGGAAAGCCGGCGGGATCGGGCTGGGTTTCAGCGACGGCAGCAACATTCTGATCTCACCCCGCGGCGGCAGCACCGCCATCATCAGCCATGAGTGGTCGCACGTGGAGCTGGCGAGCCGGCTCGGGGGGTTCGCACAGGTGGTGGAAAAAGTGCCGCAATGGTTCGATGAGGGTCTGGCTGTGCTGGCGAGCCAGGCGGGAGAGTTTTCCGAGGAAGCATGGCTGAAAGCCACCGCCAACGGGCGGAACGCCCCCAGCCTGCGTGAGCTGGAAAGCCTGGGCGATTGGATTCGCGTTACCGGCACAAATGGGAGCAACATGCAGCTCTCCTACGGCACCGCGCGCCGCGAGGTCGCAAGGTGGTATGCCAAGGTCGGCCGCCACGGCTTGATGCGCCTGATCGACGAGATCAACCACGGAAACAGCTTTTATGCCGCCTATTGGCGGATCGAAAATTCTGCGGACAATCCGCCGGCGCTAAGGATCGCGGCTTTCTTCTGAGCGGATGCCGCCAAACGCTCACTTCAGCGGTTTAGCCAGCGTCTCCAGCAGCAGTTCCTGAGCAGACACGGCTTTGGCGCGGCGCGGATGCTTACGGCGATAGCGGCCGTCCGCGTCCATTTCCCACGCTTGGCAATTGTCCTTGAGATAAGGCTCCAGCCCTTCCTTGATGACCCGCTTCTTCAGCTTCGGATCCAGCACGGGAAACGCGATTTCGATGCGGCGGAAGAAGTTGCGGTGCATCCAGTCGGCGCTCGAAAGATAGACGTCGTGCGCCCCGCCGTTGCGGAAATAGAAAATCCGCGAATGTTCGAGAAAACGCCCGATCACCGAACGCACCCGGATGTTCTCGGACATTCCCGGCAATCCGGGGCGTAGCGCGCAAACCCCGCGCACGATGAGGTCGATCTTTACCCCGGCGCCGGAAGCCTCGTAGAGCGCCTGGATGATTTCCGGCTCCACCAGCGAGTTGATTTTCGCGATGATGGCTGCCGGCCGCCCGGCGCGAGCATGCCTGGCTTCGGCGCGAACGGCCTGGATGAGCCGCTCTTGCAGAGTGAAGGGGGATTGCCACAGGTATTTGTGCCGGCCCGCCTTGCCCAGCCCGGTGAGCTGCGCGAACACGTTGTTGGCGTCGCGGCAGATTTCCTCGTCGCAGGTGAACAGGCCGAAATCGGTGTAAAGCTTGGCGGTGCGGGGATGGTAATTGCCCGTCGCCAGGTGTACATAGCGGCGCAGCCTCCCTTCCTCGCGCCGCACCACCAGCGCCATCTTGGCGTGGGTCTTGTGGCCGACCACGCCATACACCACATGTGCTCCCGCTTCCTCCAGCCGGGAAGCCCAGTTGATGTTGGCCTCCTCGTCGAAGCGCGCCAGCAGCTCCACCACCACCGTGACTTCCTTGCCGCTTTGCGCCGCCGCGATGAGCGCTTCCATCAGCGCCGAATCGGCGCCGGTGCGATAGACCGTCTGCTTGAGCGCCAGCACCTGGGGGTCGCCCGCCGCCTGCTGGATGAAGTCGATCACCGGATTGAAAGACTGGAACGGATGGTGCACCAGGATATCGCCCTCGCGGATCGCCTGGAGGATGTCTGGCTGCTTTTCCAGCCCCGGCGGCAAACCGGGCGCGAACGGCGCATACTTGAGGCCGGGGCGCTCGACCTGATCGGGAATCTGCATCAGGCGCACCAGGTTGACCGGTCCGTTGACCTGATATAGATCGTCAGGGCTGAGCTGGAATTGCTCCAGCAGAAATTCAGTCATCGCCGGCGAACAGTTGTCCGCCACTTCCAGCCGCACCGCGTTGCCGTAATGGCGATGCGACAACTCGCCCTGCAGGGCGGTGCGCAGATTCTTGACCTCCTCTTCGTCCACGAACAAATCGCTGTTCCGGGTGACGCGAAACTGGTAGCTGCCGCGCACATTCATGCCGGAAAACAGCTCGCCCACGTGGGCGTGAAGAATGGAGGAAAGGAACACGAAATCGTATTCCGCCCCTGCCACCTCCGGCGGCAACTGGATGACGCGCGGCAGTGCCCGCGGCGCCTGGACGATGGCCGCGCCGGAGCTGCGGCCGAAGGCGTCCTTGCCTTCCAGCTCGACGGCAAAATTCAGGCTTTTGTTGAGCACACGCGGGAAGGGGTGCGCCGGATCGAGGCCGATCGGAGTCAGCACCGGCATGACTTCGCGGAAGAAGTAGGCTTTGATCCACTCGCTTTGGGCTGCGTTCCAGTGCGCACGGCGCAAAAAACGAATGCCCTGGCGGTCGAGCTCCGGCAGGATCACCTCGTTGAACAGCTTGTACTGGCGCTCGACCAGCACATGCGCCAGCCGGCTCACCTCGCGAAAAACCTGGCGCGCAGACATGCCGTCCGGCCCGGTCATCGCGCTGTTGTACTTGATCTGCTCCTTCAGGCCGGCGACCCGAATCTCGAAGAATTCATCCAGATTGCTGCTGACGATACACAGGAATTTCAGCCGCTCCAGCAGCGGGCTGGACGGCTCCGCCGCCTGCTCCAGCACCCGCTGATTGAAGGCGAGCTGGCTCAGCTCGCGGTTGAGGTAGCACTCGGGGGCACTGAATTTCTTGGTCATCGGAGTTTGTCGCCGGCAGCGGTTTTGCGCCCCCGCCTATTTTTTCTCGGTGCCCGGCGGCACATAGCCGGCGGCGGCATCGGCGCCGGAGCCGAAGAAGTGCGCCTCCATCTGCTCAGCCAGATACTTGCGCGCCTTGGGATCGGCGAGATTGAGCCGGTTCTCGTTGACCAGCATGGTCTGGTGCCTCAGCCATGCCTGCCACGCTTCCTTGGAAACATTCTCGAAGATCCGCTTTCCCAGCTCGCCCGGATAGGGCGGAAAATCAAGCCCTTCGGCCTCGCGACCGAGCTTGATGCACTTGACCATTCTTGCCATGCCTCGACTCCATCTCTGACGATAAGGCTTGAATGATAGCGCAAGAGACTGTTTTCAGGCTACTTGCAGAGCCGGCAGGCGCACCCCATCCTGTATAATCCGGCCGATGAATATTTTGTTCGCCGTGCTCGCTCGCCTGCCGCTGCGCTGGGTCCATGCCCTGGGCGCAGTGTTGGGATGGCTGATCTACTGGTCTTCCCGCCGCTATGCCGCGCGGATGTGGGAAAACCTGTCGCGCAGCGGCGTGTGCGGTGGCCCGGATGACTGCCGCGCGGTGCTGCGCCGCTCGATCGGCGAAGCCGGGAAGAGCTTTCTCGAACTGATTCCGGTGTGGGGCCGGCCGCTGCCCCAGGCGCTGGAGCTGGTGCGCGAGTGCCGCGGCTGGGATGCGGCAGAAGCCGCACTCGCCGAAAACCGCGGCATCATTTTCCTGACGCCCCATCTGGGGTGCTTCGAAATTGCCAGCCTGTATATCGCCGCACGCCAGCCGATCACCATTCTCTACCGCCCGCCCAAGCTGCGCTGGCTCACGCCGCTGATGGCGGCGGGGCGCCAGCGGGGACAGGTTACCCTGGCGAGCACCGATCTCAGGGGGGTGCGGGTGTTGCTCAAGGCGCTGAAGCGCGGCGAGGCGGTCGGCATCCTGCCGGACCAGGTCCCGAGCAAAGGCGACGGCGCATGGGCCGATTTCTTCGGCCGGCCGGCCTACACCATGACGCTGGCGCAGCGCCTGCAGCAGGCGACCGGCGCCGCGATCATCCTGGTTTTTGCCGAGCGCCTGCCCCGGGGGAAAGGCTATGCGCTCCAGTTCGAGCGCCTGCCCGAAGCACTGCCCGCCGATGCGGCGGCCGCGGCGCATGCCCTCAACGCCGCGGTGGAAGGACTGATCCGCCGCAACCCGGCGCAGTACCTGTGGAGCTACAACCGCTACAAAACACCGCGCGGCGCCGCCGCCGACAGGCCGGACCACGCCGCCCCATGACCCGCCTCGGGCTGGCCCTCGTCTGGCTGCTGCACTTCCTCCCGCTGCCGCTGCTGGCGCCGCTCGGGCAGGGCCTGGGCATGCTGCTGTACTGGTTCGGCCGCGAGCGCCGGCGCGTGGCGCGCATCAACCTGCGCGCGTGCTTTCCCGAACTGCCGGATGGCGAGCGCGAGCGGCTGCTGCGGCGCCATTTCCGCGCCTTCGGCCGGGCCCTGCTGGAGCGCGGCATCCTGTGGTGGTCCTCCGGGGCACGTATCCGGAAACTGGTCAGAATCGAGGGCCTGGAGCATTGGCAGAAGGTCAAAGACCGCCCGGTCATCTGGCTGGCGCCGCATTTCGTCGGGCTGGACATGGGGGGGGTGCGGCTGACCTGCGAGTTTCCGCTGGTTTCCATGTACAGCCGGCAGAAAAATCCGGTATTCGATGCCGTGCTGCTGCGCTCGCGCACCCGTTTCGGCACCTCCGTCCTGGCATCGCGCCAGCAGGGGCTAAGGCCGGTGGTGAAGGCGATGCGCGAAGGATTGCCGTTCTACTACCTGCCGGACATGGATTTCGGCCCGCGCGACGCGGTGTTCGTGCCATTTTTCGGCGTCCCCGCGGCAACCATCACCGGGCTGTCGCGCCTGGCAAAAATGACCGGCGCCGCGGTGGTGCCGGCGGTCACCCGACAGCTTCCCGGCGGCGCGGGCTACGTGCTGAGATTCCATCCGGCGTGGGACAACTTTCCCGGCGCCGACATCGAAGCGGACACGCGGCGCATGAATGCGTTCATCGAGGAGCGGGTGCTGGAAATGCCGGAGCAGTACTTCTGGCTGCACAAGCGCTTCAAGACCCGGCCGCCGGGCGAGCCGCGCTTCTATCGCTGAAAGGAACCCCTGCCGTGTTCGAAAATCCCTCGCCGGCCGCGCTGTGCGCGCTGCTGAAAAATTCGCCGAACATCGCCGTGGTCGGGCTCTCGCCCAGGCCGGAGCGCCCCAGCTTCCGCATTGCCAAAGCCATGCAGCAGCTTGGCTTCACCATTATCCCGGTGCGCCCCGGCGTGGCCGAGGTGCTGGGGCAAAAGGCGTATCCGCGCCTGTCCGACGTGCCGGACAGGATCGACCTGGTCAACGTCTTCCGCGCCGCGGAGCATCTGGATGCTATTGTGGACGAATGCCTTGCTTTACAATTACCGGCAATCTGGATCCAGGAAGGCATCGTCAACGAAGCCGCCGCGCAGCGGGCGCGCGATGGGGGCATGGCGGTGGTGATGGACCGCTGCATCTGGCGCGACTACATGGAGTTTTGCTTATAAATGCTGCTCAAGTTCACAAAGATGCACGGGTTGGGCAATGATTTCGTGGTCTTCGATGCGATCTCCCAGGCCGTCAACCTGACCCCGGAGCGCTGCCGCCGGCTCGCCGACCGCCACTTCGGCATCGGCTGCGACCAGATCCTGCTGGTGGAAAAGCCGACCCGGGCGGATGCCGATTTCCGCTACCGCATCTTCAATGCCGATGGCGGCGAAGTCGAGCAGTGCGGCAACGGCGCACGCTGCTTCGTGCGCTTCGTGCATGACAAAGGGCTCACCGCCAAAACCGAGATCCGCGTCGAAACCGCCGCCGGCATCATCGTGCCGCGCCTCGAGGCGGACGGCCAGGTCACGGTCAACATGGGCGTGCCGCGCTTCGAGCCGGACGAGATCCCGTTCCTGACGGAAAAGCGCGCACCCACCTATTTCCTCAGCGTGAACGGTACAATTGTCGAAATCAGCGCCCTGTCCATGGGCAACCCCCATGCCGTGCAACTGGTGGAAAATGTCGATGCCGCGCCGGTGGCGGTAGAAGGGCCGCTGATCGAGCATCATCCGGCTTTCCCTGCGCGGGTGAACGCCGGCTTCATGCAGGTGATGGATCGCGGCCATATCCGGCTGCGCGTTTACGAGCGCGGCGCGGGAGAAACGCTGGCCTGCGGCACCGGCGCCTGCGCGGCGGCGGTGACGGGAATCGCGCGCGGCCTGCTGGACGCCAGCGTGCGGGTGGCCATGCGCGGCGGCGACCTGACTGTCCGCTGGGAAGGAGAGGGGCAGCCGGTATGGATGACCGGGCCGGCGGTGACGGTGTTCGAGGGAGAAGTCAATGTTGAATAAGGAAAAGGCGATGAAACTGACGACCGGCGACGTAGCGCAATACCTGAAGGAGCACCCGAAATTTTTCGAGGAACACGTCTCCCTGCTGGAGGAAGCTTTTATCCCCCACCCCCACGGGGGCCGCGCGATCTCGCTGGCCGAACGACAGCAATTGGCCTTGCGCGAAAAAAACAAGCTGCTGGAAGCGAAATTGCGCGAGCTGCTGCAATTCGGCGAGGAAAATGACGCCATCGGGGAAAAGGTGCACCGCTTCAGCCTGGCGATCATCAATTCGCACAGCCTGGACTCGCTGCTGCCGGCGATTTACCTCACGCTGCGCGAGGACTTCGCCGTGCCGGACGTGGCGCTGCGCATCTGGACACTCCCCGCGCAAGAGACGAACCGCCCGGAATTTTCCGGCACCAGCAAGGAACTGCGCGTATTCGCCGAGAACCTGACCACCCCCTACTGCGGCCCTCATGCGCCGTATGAGGCGGGCGCCTGGTTCGGGGAAGACAAGGCCCATCTGAAATCCTACGCCATCGTCGCCCTGCGGGCCGAGCAGGCATTCGGCCTGCTGGTGCTGGCGAGCGGCGACGCGCACCGCTTTTATCCGGAGATGGGCACCCTCTATCTCAAACGCCTGGGGGAACTGGTGAGCGTGGCGATGCAGCCCTATCTGTCGCACGACAAGGACGCAGCCTGATGGCCGACGGGCTGGCAGCCCCCGCGGGCTCCGGCCCGGAAGCCGAAACCCGCGCCGCCGGCCTGCTGCGCGGCTACCTCTCCCATCTCGCCGACGAGCGCCGCATGGCGCACCTGACCTGCGAAAGCTACGCGCGGGATGTGGCGGAGCTGCTCCGGCTGGCGGGCGAAACCCCGCTCGAACACCTGCAAATCCACCATATCCGGCGCTTCGTGGCGCAGCTCCATGCGCGCAGCCTGAGCGCCCGCACGCTCGCGCGCATGCTCTCCGCCTGGCGCGGCTTTTTCCGCTACCTGGCGCGCGACCACGGCTTCGTCCACAACCCCTGCGACGGCCTGAAGGCACCGCGCCGGGAAAAATCCCTCCCTGGCGCCCTGTCGCCGGAGCAGGCCGGCCGCCTGATGGAGATCACCGATGACAGCGCGCTGGCGGTGCGCGACAAGGCGATGTTCGAGCTGTTCTATTCTTCCGGGCTGCGGCTTGCCGAGCTGGTCGGGCTCGGCCTGGAAAACATCGACCTCGACGAAGGAACCGCGCGCATCACCGGCAAGGGCAGCAAAACCCGCATCGTTCCGGTAGGCCGCCTCGCCGTGGCGGCAATCCACGCCTGGCTGCCGCTGCGGGCACAGTGGCTTCGCGCGGGAGAAACCGCCCTGTTCATCGGCAAAACCGGCGCCCGCCTCACCCCCCGCGCCGTCCAGTACCGTATCAAGGAATGGGCGGTGAAACAGGGCATCGCCGCCAACGTCCATCCGCACGTCCTGCGCCATTCCTTCGCCTCGCACGTACTGCAGTCCAGCGGCGACCTGCGGGCGGTGCAGGAAATGCTCGGCCACGCCAACATCTCGACCACCCAGGTCTATACCCACCTCGACTTCCAGCATTTGGCGAAGGTTTACGACGCCGCGCACCCGCGGGCGAAGAAGAGGTCTTGAGGGGGGCGGAGCGGGGGAATCCGTTTTTAGAAAACGTGGTGCGTCCCCTATTATTAACATGGCGGGGAAATATTGATGCATTCCCGCAATTCCGGCAAGATGCCGGGAAGGTTTTCCTACAACTTCGTTAGGGCATGAGAAGAAGGTGCCGACAATACAAGACCCTTTGCAGTTTCTCCTTGGCCTGTTTGCGACCCTCGTCCTTGGCTTCGGTGTTAAACCGCTAATCGACTGTGCAAAAAAGTCGATGGTCCTGCCCGCACCAAATGCGACGCTCGAAAGAGAGTGGGCCGCGCTTATGAAAGGAAACGAGGGCGGTCGAGTGTTGGGATACCTGGAACGGTTTTTCTTCTTTGGCGCTTTCTGGGGGGAAGCAAATGGCGCTGCCGCAGCGTGGCTCGCGTTCAAGGTTGCATCAAAATGGAACGCATGGAGCAACGTAATTTCAGTTCCAAAGGAGATTGAAGGCCTGGACCCAATCCAGTTTCTCATCGCGCGACGCTGTTGGGGCTCGCATTTGCTGACGACTTTCTTGATCGGAACCTTGGCCAACATCCTCGCTGGCGGCCTGGGCGTATTCGTCGGCAAGCATGGTTACGCCCTCCTAAGCGCGCTGTGTGCGGCACTGGCGTCGCAGCCCTAACGATCTCGTTGGACGCGGACGCCCGCAGGCGTGCCTTCGTTCTGCGTCGTACAATCAACTTGGCTGTACCCGTAGCATAGCGGGCGCGGTGTCAGGTCTTGCATTAACACATTTTGTGCGCTTCGCGCAATTGTTTACTTGCCGGGGGCAGCCCGGCGGCTGGTTACCTTTCTTGCTTCGCCAAGAAAGGTAACCCAAAGAAGGCGACCCCCATCCGCCGCCCCTTCGGGGTTCCCTGCGTTGCTCGCCAAGCCGGGCGGCTGCGCAACTCAACCTCGCGCCTGCGGCGCTCGGGATTCGAACAGTGCTCGCCGACTGCCCCCGGCTCGTCTGCGCTACTCGGCGGCGGACCAAGGGGGGAAAGGCGTCGCAGAGCGACATGCGGGGCTGCGTTCGACAGCGCAGCGGTTTTTTACTGCTTGAGGTGCTGCTTATTTGGCGGAGGGTCTCCCCTTCTGCGCCGCTGAGGGTTGACGGGCAAATTGGGGAAAAAGGCGAGCATTGTTCGAGCTCCGCAGCAGTCCGCGTTTTGTGCGGACTGCCAGGGCGACAACAAGGCGCAACGCGCCGCCGTTGCGGCGTAGACTCATGCGCGCAGCGCGTGATGTCGAAGCCAATTGCGCAGCCGCCCAATTTGCGGAATTATGTAGCAACAGCACAATACAAAAGATCAACAACTTAGCGGTCAGTTTGCATCTACGGCTATGAAGTGCGGGCCGTCTACTGACCCCGTTCAGCCTTGCGCCTCGTTGCTACTGGAGCCATGCGTACAACTGATCCCAGGCGAGTTCCAGAATTCGTTTTGAGCGAATGTCGATGAACTCCACAGTCCACTCGTCCGCTTTTTCACCGATAGCCGCAAGGTGTGGCATATGCGTCGAGAGTTCTGCGATGGCTTGGGTGGATTCTGCAAACCCATTGCCGTTCGCGTCGGCTGCGGCAAGGATGGCTGCTGCAACTTCTGTAGAGGGTGCGCCGAGCGCTTGGTAAAGAATCCGCTTTTCTTTCCAGGGGCGATCCGACAGCGAAGAATTCGCTTCCATCTGAACCAGTACCAGATTACCGATGCGGTGCGGGATTTCCTTGTTCTCGTAGATCGTGTCGTCCCATCCAGCGGTAAGCTGCTTTGGTGCAATGTGCTCAAGTGCTAAATGCCGTTCGTCCTTTAGGCCTTCGTAGGATAGGCAGGGCGAAGCAGCGGGCTTCCCCCTCTTTACCAGCCCAGGCACGTCCGGGTCTGCGACCGCATCGTGATAAGCCGAGAGCAAGATAAAACGAGATACTTGGCCGGCGTTCTGGTAAGCCGGAATCAGGCTGGCCTCAGCTACAAAACGATCCTTGTCAGTGATGGCACCGTGCTCTGGGTCGACGAGCCGAGCGCGCAATTCTGCTTTCAACTTGGCTACATCTACGCATGGGGCAACCGCCCCTTCCGGCGCATCGCGCCTGAGAGATCGCGCCAATGAGGGCATCCCAGTAATGGAATTGGTGCCACCGGACAAGATGTCTCGGTATTCGCTGTCGATGTTCGCTGTGCCACGGTGCGACGCACGCCACAACGCGGAGAACGCGGTCATGGCCTTTAGTGCCTCCTCAAACTCCTTGATCCTTGCGGGTTGGTCGGCAGCGCTTGCCCAAAGCGCGACAGAGTAGAACCTAACAAGAGGCCCAATCGTTACAGAGTGATTCAGGCTGCTAAGAAAGGCAAGGCATAGTTTTACTGCGTCTGTGGTCGCATCGATCGGCAGTCCATGCAGTGAAGGTGTCTTTTCGCTTATGTCCCAAGCATGCTCCTTGAAGGTGGCGGTATCTTGTAGATGACGGATGAAGGCCAACCTATCCGCTTCAACCTTGTCATAACGCTTGAATTCGTCAGTCAGATAACGCCGTTGGTCGGCAAGACGCTTCGGAAGTTTGAAACCCGTTTCGGCAGACGCGAAAAATATCAGCAGGTCACGCGTTGCTGCTTGAAGCTGGTCTCCGACCTTAAATTTTGAAAGGTAATTCGAGATAGTGGAAATATGCTCTCGCGCCTGAGACTTTTCATAGTTCGCAAGTGTTTCTGCGCTGACGACCTTCGGCTTAAAGGTTTCAAACGCCGTTAGCGGCTCACCAGTCGTGTTGAGTGATTCAAAGATCGTGAATGCGTAATCCTCGTCCTTTCCTCGTACAACGGTAATCGCGACTCGATTCAACACGTAGCTCGCGAGCAATACAAGTTGCAGTAGCGCCAGGAATTCCTGCGACAAGCTACCGTCTTGGATCGCTTGAGAAACGTCCTCGGGAAAGGAATGGTTTAGCAGCGCGAGTTGAAAGCGCTCCGCTTTGTTGATTTGCTTCAGGGTCGGCAATTCCTCCAGCTCTTCCTTCTTGCTTCCGCCACTGGGGACGCCCTTGAGTAACTTCGACATCTGCACGTATCGCTCAACCAGCGCTTCTTCGCCTTCGATATGGCCATCGCGCTCCTGCGGTTTGAATTCGGCCGGTTTGGGCGCATCAATGACACCCAGATAGGACAAAATGAGGTACGCGATTGGTGATCTGTATTGAGCATGCGCAAGGCTCTGCGACCATTGATCGTCAAATGATCTGATCATGCGCGGATAAAGGGGCGAATCGCCGGACGGCCGTCGATCAAAAAACGTCGAAGCCAACTCATCGATCAAGCGCAAGGTTTGCCCGTCCAGCCACTTCTCCGCACTAGACAAGCTATCCTGGGACTTTCCTTTCAGCATCTTGGCCCTGGCAAGCCGAATGTGGTTGTGTAGGGCGATGCACAGGCAAAGCAATGACGTAAGCCGCTGCTGTCCATCAATCACTGTGAGAACCTTAGCCGGCACTTCTGGTCTTACGATCGGCTGGACGGTCCTGAAATGTATGTCATGAATGGTGATGACCGTACCAAGAAACGTAAAGCTCTCTTCGCTCTCTATGAGCATGGCATAGCCATGTAGGATGTCGTCGAGGAGCTTGCTGACCTTATCCTTGTCCCATCCGTAGGGCCGTTGGTATGCAGGGATGTAAAGGCCCAAGCTCCTTTCCGTGAGCATTTCGCGAACACTTTTCGAGAGCGCCTCGAATATTTCTTTTGCTTCCATTGCCATGGTGAGTATCGCCCTCTCTGGTTATTGGTTCGCTATTTGTGGCAGATAAGGCAAGCCCCGCCGCCTTCCTCCTCATTGTACAGATCATCGATGTCCCTGGCATCAACCGTTACTGGACGTAGAGGATTCGGAACCCGGCGTGCCAACTCGCGGTGCCGGCGTATTTCGAAGTCGGCCTTGATTTCGGCCATACGCTCAGGCTGCTCAAGCTCTTCCAGTGACTCTCCCTGACTCCAGGTGAACGGAGAACCATGGGAGAGAGCCGTCTTCTCATAGCCCTTGGCTTCTTCGAAACTATCCGGATGCTCATGCTTCAGGCGAACCCATTCGATTTTCTGCTGGAAGAAACAGAACGTGCAGCCACTGCGGGAACGCCACTTATAGTAATCAGGCATCCCTAGCCCAGACCCCTCAAGAATCTCAATTACCCCCTGCTTGTCGATGCCGTGTTCGCGGAATGGCATTACCACTTTGAGGTTTGGGTCCTGCGTCGCCAGCCCTTCGCGCTGGTCTTCATCCGAGCGGATAGCTACGTAACTGGTAATCTTCGTCCCGGCCTTCAGCGACGGGCGAACCCAGCGCTTGAAGGGTTCGAGCTTGAGTTGCCGAGTGCACCAGCGGGTTTGTGGCGACGGCAGGAAGTGGTTGTACTCTTTCAGCCAGAAATCGAAACCACGATCAGGGTTGAGGCGAACAATCCGTTTCCCAAGGAATCCTTCGAGTCGGCTAAGGAAACTGTAGACCTCATCTAGCTCTTTGCCCGTATCGGTGAAGAAGTATTCGATGTCCAGGTCCGGGTGGTTCTGCCGCATATAGACAGCCAATGCGGCGCTATCGCGCCCGCCTGATAGTCCGAGTACGTGGCGTTCCGCAGGTTTTTCCATTATCCGTTCTCCCGTTCTAGTAGCATCGATCCGGCCTCGGCTAGCGCGGCCAAGAACAGTCTCGTCTCTTCGGAGTTACCTGATCCGATTTCGAGAATCTTGCTGGTCATTTCCAGCACCCGTTGTTGCTCCTCCCGGCCAACATCGATAGCTCGCATGATGGTCTTCCCATGTTCGCCGGTACCGAACACCAGGCCAATCGCATGGCGGGTCGGCGTCCTCTCCTTGATTGCTGCCAGCATTTCCGCGTGGCGGAATTTCAGCGCCATGTCGGCCAGCGCCAGTTCAGCCGCATCCGGCGTCGCGTCGGACCAATCAGTCGTCGGCAGGTTGACGGCGAGGCTCACCAGCCCTTCCATAGCTTCTTCGGAGCCATCGAACTCCAACAGTCGACCGGCGAAGGATTCAAGCCTGAAATCGCCGCTTAGGCCCTTAACAACTTTAGCCCTTGCATGCAGCGTTTCGAGATCGTCAGCGTCAGCGGCAAGCGCCTTGAACAACTTGGCATTCAGACGCCGTACCAGTGCTGGATAAGCAGCCTGGAGCAAGGACAGGTCTTCGATCAATTGCCGTCCAAGCGCTTGAGGGTTTTCGGCTCCATACAGGTTGGGAAGATCAACGAGAAGCAGCTTATGGGGATCGGAGGCTTGGAGGAGAATTTTGCGTAGATCGGTTGCACGCTTCGGATGGCTAGCGGTCCGGCGCGTCCAGTTCGGAAGGTCAAACGCCAGCTTCACCAGGGCGCGGCCAATGGCGAGCGGTTCCACGACGCAACCTGAGCCGGAAACGGTCTTGGCTGCCTTCGCTAGGACATTGAGCAAATCTGCGTAGGTTTCGTCGCGGACGACGAGTTGGAGTTCGATACATCCGGGATCGCGGAGTACCTCATGTCCAAACTCCCGGTTGATTTCGGGTTGATAGACGCCATCCTTATAGGCGGCGAGAACGTCCCGGTTCGTAATGATGTAGGCAAGACCAAGGATACCGCGAACGCCTTTACGCAATCCGAAGGGAGGCATGCTCCAGCGCTCCTGGATGTCGGAAAGCGTAACCCGTCCATCACGCCGCAACATCTGGTCTGCCGCTTCCCACAGCGCAACTAGTTCCTTGGAATGCGTACCGGGCGCTGGCCTTACAAATCCCCACGTGTCCGCATCGACTTGTCGGTGAAGGCCCAACGCCGCCAAGATTGTGGCATACAGCCCGCGCTCTGCAGGAAATCCCTCGAAGGCCAGCGCTTCCTGGGTGGAATTGTCGATCATTGCTTCCACCAGGATGTTCAATGCCCCCTGGGTGTTGCTATTGACGGAATGGCGATTCACCAGTTCGCTAAAGATTTTCGGGCAGACATCATAGGTTTCGTCAGCCAGTTCCGACGCAAGGATGGACGGACCGAGGCGGCTATCACACTGGCGCTGTTTGCCATGCACGTACCACTGGGCGTTGGATACAGCGCTGCTCAAAGCATCCTGGAGCTTGCCCAGGACGGCTATGGTGCGGGCTTTCAGTTCCCGACGGGCTACCGGGTCGCCACCCAAGCCGGCGTTGTTGTTTTGGACCGCTTCAAGGGCTAGATACTCGCGGCCAAGGGACCAAATGTTCTCGGCGTTATCCGGCACGCCCAAGGCGATAGGATGGGTAGTCTCACCGGAAGCCGTGCGACACCTCACTTGCAGCGCCCGATGGCTTTCTCCTTGGGTTGGCATGACGAGGAAGAAGTGCCCGCTGATGCCGGTGCGCGGATCGAACGCCGCAATGGCATCCCGTAGGTCATCGAGCGCAACGAGATCAAGACCGAACCAGCGAAGAGCCCCCGTTTCTTGGTAGTGGCGCTTCGGCAATATCGGTTGCAAGCCGGCAAGAGTGGACAGACGCTTGATGTCGAGCCCTGGCGTCACCGCTAATGTTGCCGATACCGCGGCATCAATGTCGAAATCACTGCCCTGATAGATCGCCCAGGTATTGAGATGCTTCCTGTAGACAATCTGCGACCAGCCGGCCATGTCGGCGAGTGCCTTATCGATATCGGCTTTAGATGTATCTGGTGCGCAGGTTGCCAACACGGCATTATCCGCGACCAGGCCGGAGCCATTTCGGAAAAGATCGATCAGCGCAATGGCCTTGATAAGGCGAAGGTGGAGCGGCGAGCCCTTGGCCTGGCACCGCTCAACCGCATCAACACTTTGCGCCCAGCGATGCCCTTCCGGAGAGGCGAGGATGGTGCCCTCAAGGTTCTCGCGAAGGTAATCCCAATAGCGGGCCGGTTCGTAGACAACCTTCGAGGCTAACTCAGTTGTACGCAGGAAGTCGGAAAAGCCACGAGGTTCGGCGGAGGCCAGGAACCCGAAGGTGCTGCGCTCATTCTGGCCGAAACGGCGCTTGGAAACGGGACCAAGCAATGCCGCGGTAACGGGATGAAGCGGCCAGCATCGATCCAGGCGGTGCGCGAGGTCGGCAGGGGCCGCCGGGCGGTTTTTGCGAATGCTGTTGGCCAGCGCCTTGCACCAAGGTCCCGAATACGGATGAGGTATGTCAGCCCCATCAATGGCGCGGGCGGTGAGTTCAAGCACTTCATCGACGGCCGCAACCAGTGGGATATCGACAAACCGGCCTTGGATTTTCGACCACTCGTCGCGGGCTTCCTTGCCCAGGCGGGCTGCGTACTGCTCGAACGCCTGATGGAGGATGCCGACTACCAATAGCCTCCCCTTGCAGCGAGAGGCAGCTTCGGCAAGTTCCTGGAAGAAGTGAATATCGCCACCATGCGTTGCCGCGTACTCCAGGAACTTGCCAAGTTCGTCGATGATGACGAGAACGCCATTGTCCGGTCGAGCTTCCGAGATATCGACCAAAGCCTTGATGATACGGCGACCATCCGGCGCATCTCCAAGGCGACGCCCAACATAGGGAATGCCAGAGTTGCGGATTGCCTCGCCTATATCCGCAATGGGGTCAGCCCTGCGACCCACGACCGGAATTACGGCCCACGGTTCTTTTCGGGGGCCAATGCTAAGCGGTTTCCGTAGAGGTTCGACAACCTTCTCCCCTAAAACCTCGGCAGCCATAGTGCGCACCTTCGACTCGCCGCCAAGCAACGAGGCAAACGCCAAGGCAAGGGAGGATTTACCACCGCCGAAAGGGCCGGTCCAGGTATACGCAGCCTGCCGAGTTGCCACGAACTGGTGGCACATGGACTCGATTACGTGTTGAGCCGTGGACTGACAAACAAAACCACGAAGGGCAGCTTCGCTGCCCCAATCTAGGTCGATACGGATAGAACGAAGAAATTGGCGCGAAATGGTGATCTTGTCGGCGAGCAACATTATTTGGCCCTCTGGTAAGCAAAGGGGAGAAAGTATTCCGGCTCTACCCTTCTCAAACGAATGACCTGCCGCATCCCGGCTGTATCGCTCCAGGCATAGATGCCACCGGAAGTACGCTCGACATCCACCAGGCGCTCGGCGACCGAGTCGACATCGAGCTTGAAGGTCATGCCAGGAGATCCCCGCTCTAGTGTGATCAGGTCAAACCCGAGGGTGTTTGCAGTGCCAGCGTTTTGCTGCCAGAAGGCCGTAAGGGCATAGAGAAAAATGCCGTCCGGTAGTGAGGGCTTGGGACCAACCCTGAAGTCGTAGCTGCCGCGTGTCGTGGTGATGAGGCCAAGCTGCGCTAGCACCGGCTCGGCAAGCTCTTCGGCGGCGTCGGCACCCACGTCTTTCGGAATGTAGGAACGCAAACACACTTCGACATCGCGGGACAAGGTTGAGTCAGTCACGCGAACGCCGGGCCTACTGCTTAACGCCTCGCGTAGACCGGTTACTAACGTAGGCTTTTCAAATGCCTGTGCTGAGACATGGTTGAATACGTAATGCCAAGTAGTAGCTCGGTGGCCTTCCCCTGCAATTAGCCAATGGGCAAGCCATGCGCTAGCGGGGTTTTCAAGATAGGGGTCTAGCTGCTTAGGGCCAAACAGGGCCGTACCGACAGGGCCGGGCAAATATCCGCCCTTGGTTTCCTTAATTACATTGCATGCAAGACCCCAATGCCGGATTGCGGCAACCATATTCTTACCCACGCCGAAGGTGATAATGGCGTCGGGATCGTTGAACGTGCCACGGGGCGCGATAGTGTCGCATTGAGCAACAGCGTCATATGCCTTCCGCAACCAAAGTTGCCGAAGCGGGAAGGTTTCATGGCCGGCGAACTGCGGCTTGTAATTCGGATCGGCAAGCTTTCCCCGCATGATCCCTCCTTAAGATAAACTACAATTTCTACCGGGCTGGCGGATGTCGCCAGTCATTATAGTTTACCCTCGACTGGAGGCTTTCGCCAGTCTTTCTTGGGGGGGCGGCGGCTTACATTAGTCGTTCAGTCTAACCGTTTGACACCCGATCACTTCCAAGCACTGCATTAGAAAGACCGCCGAAAACTTCCCGCGGCTGATCTTGTTGGCGATGTTTACCGGGGTCTCGGCAATACCCTCGGCCGCCAATTTTTCAGCAAGTTCCTGATAGGTAATGCCGCGGCGCTTCAATTCCGCCTTGAGCAGCCCCTTCACCTTCGCTTCCCAATTTTGCGTCTTCTGCATCTAAGCGCTCCTATCGTACTCGTGCGCAGGCTCACCATCTGAGCTTGTGGGTTACCAATACTATCGACTCAGTCGCGAGCGGTTGATTTGGCGACGCAAATAATCATACACGATATATTCATATTGACAAACGATGTGTTTGCTATATCATATTAGATAACAACATATCGAAAACGATGATAATCATGCACAAACAACACTTCCTCCTCTCCGCCAAAGCCCGCACCTTGTCTGTCCGGCAGGTCATGGAAATGACTGAGACGGAAGCCTTCGAGGTCTTCAAGGAGATTCGCTGGGGCGCCGGCGAGGAAGTGGCCTGCCCGGTGTGCGGTGTGGTGGAGCGGCACTATTTTCAGCGCACCCGCAAGCAATGGCGGTGCAAGTCCTGCAACCACACCTTCTCGGTGACCAGCGGGACGATCTTCGCCTTCCACAAGCTGCCGCTGAAGGTCTACCTGGCGGCCATCGCCCTGTACGCCAACGCGGTGAAGGGCATTTCCGCCCTACAGCTATCCCGCGATCTGGGCGTCCAATACAAGACCGCCTTCGTCCTGGCCCACAAGATTCGGGAATCGCTGATGGAACACCGGGACGATTCGCCCCTGGCCGGCGAGGTCCACCTGGACGGTGCCTACGTGAATGGCCATGTGCGGCCCAAGAACAAGAAGTCGGAGCGGATCGACCGGCGCTTGGCCAAGAACCAGAAGCCGACAAAGCGCTGCGTCTTCGTCATGCGGCAGAAGTGCGAGGAACTGGCCGGGGCCAGGAAGACCCTCACCTTCGTGCTGAAGAACGAGAACCAGGCCGATGTATCAAAGCTGGCAGGCAGCTTCATTACCCCCGGCTCGGTGGTCTGCGCCGACGAGAACAACGCCTACGATCTGCTCCATGCCAAGTACGACACTCGACGCGTGAACCACCAGCTTGAATACCGGGCCGACGACGGCACCACCAACAACTTGGCGGAGTCCTATTTCAGCCGCTTCCGCAGGATGCAGTACGGTCAGGTCCACAAGTTCGGCAACCTCTACCTGGCGAACTACGCCAACGAGGCCGCCTACCGGGAGGACACCCGGCGCTGGAGCAACGGTGAAATCTTCCGGGACATCGTGAAGAAGTGCGCCCGGACTCGGACGCACCATGATTGGTGCGGATACTGGCAGGGGAACAAGCGGCAGGCGGAGCGGCTGGCAGCTTAGCGGTCTGAGTTGTCTTTACGGGGAGGCCTCCAGCCTCTCTCCAGGGCTGCCATAACCCCTTCCCGCAAGGCGAAAGCATCATGCAGGGCATGATGTTCAGGCCGGTCCTGCGTGTGATATGTCGCGAGAATTCCTTCCAGCCACTTCTGCCTGTTCACTCCCATCGCCGTCACATCAAACTGCAAAGGAGTTTTTGACAGATTGTGCGGCCAAGGCTCAAGTAGCGCTTTCACCAACTCAAAATCGTAGTCCGGGGAATCGGTCACCAACATAGCGCGATCCTGGAGGTCCTCGATCCAGGTGCGCAGTCGTTCCTTCAGCGCCTCCACCGGCAATACATGCTCGCCGCCCCAGAGAAGGGGCAACACATTCTCCTCCACCCATTCCGAGCACTGCTGGCGGTAATAGGCTTCCGGAAGCTCCGCATAGAATGAACGGCCTGTTTCGTCCGCCAATCCCAGGCTGATGAGCTTGGGCTGCCTCTGACCCAGGCCTGTAAATTCCGTATCGATGAAAATCAACATGTGCTATTGAATCCCCCCGCGAATCCCACGCTAGACCAGTTTCCAAACCAAAGCCATCCCTTCCCGCCCGACCTCGCGCACCAACCCCTTCTTCTCGGCACGGCGCAAGGTATCCAGAATCGTATCGCGTACCGCCTTCACCTTGGATGGATCAAGCTTCTTTTTGTCTGCAATGCGCTGAGCGATCTCCTGGGTGTTGAGCGTCCCACCGGCCTCCCTCAACACCTCCAGCATGAGGCGGTTGCTCTCCCCCTGCCTAAACACCCGGTTCGTCTCCACAAACCGCTTTGGCGGCAACGTCCGCAAGTCCATTTCCGGCGCAAACAGCTTGATCGTGGCGTCCAGGTGCCGAAGCTCCTCATCCAACCGGTCAACCTCCTGGGCGTAGTGCTCCAACATGCTGACCAGCTCAGCCCGCTTGGATACTAGACCCGAGACAACATGAGATTCAGCCATGACGCGTGCCCCTAGTCAGCCAGCTTCCAGCGGATGCTTACACCATCCATGCCGACACGCTGGACGATGCCCCGGCGCTCGGCAAAGCGTAGCGAGTTGTTCACGCTGTCGGTGACCGTCGCTTGCTGGTCGTGCTCCAGCCCCTTCTTGTGCATGATCATCTCGGTGATGAGCGTGGTGCTCACTATGCCATCTGCCCGGCGCAGCGCCTCCAGGCAGAGCCGGTAGCATTCGCCCTTCTTGAAGATTCGGCTGTAGCGCCGGTATTCCTTCGTCTTGATGGATCGGATACGATAGGTCGGGTCGAAGATGCGGATCGTCGCGTCGATCTGGTACAAGCCTTGCCGAAGGCGCTCGATCTCCTTCTGGTGGTACTCGATCAACCCGGCCATTTCCGAACGCTTGGTGACTAGCCCTGATATGGCGTAGGTGTGTCCCATACATATCCCCCATTCAATGATTCGTGAATAGGGAAATTCTACGGGGAAGGGCCGGACTATCTTTGTGCGGCTGCTACATAATTCCGCTTTCTTTTGGGCAAACAAAAGAAAGGAACCAGCCGCCGGGCTGCCCCCGGCAATCAAATCATCCCGCAAAGCGCACACCGTCCGCCCTGCCGACTGGCTAAACCAAAGGCTTGCGCGCCACCATGTCCACCAGCGCCGACATGCCGCAGTGCGCGGTGCCTTCGCAGATGACCTCCTCGTGCTCGCGCAGATGGAGGATTTCCATGCCGGCGAAATCCTCGCGCAGGGTCTGCGCGCCGTAGAGTTTGTCGATATCCGGCGGGCCGCCGGTCTTGTATTCCAGTTGCTTCGGGGTATAGCCCTGCAGGATGAGCAAGCCGCCCGGCTTCAGCGCGCGCCGCATGGCGCGGTGAATGACGGCCCGCTCGGCGGAGGTGGCGAACTGGATGAAGATCGCGGCGATCACTTCGAAGCGGTTCTCGCCCCACTCCCACTCGCGCAGATCGGCCAGCTCCGTCCGGAGCGGGATACCCGCGTCCTGCGCCAGCTTCTTCGCCTTTTCCAGGGCGACCGGCGAGATGTCCACTGACAGCACATCCAGGCCCTGCCGTGCCAGCCAGATGCCGTTTCGTCCTTCGCCGTCGGCGACCGCCAGCGCGGATTGGCCCGGTTTCAGCAGGTGACGCTGTGAAGCGAGGAAGGCGTTGGGCGCGGTGCCGAACAGATAGCCCGCGGCCGCGTAGCGCTCGTCCCAGAACTGGCGCACGGCTTATTTTCCCAGCAGCTTCTCCAACTGTGCTGCGGGAATCATGCCCGGCACCCGGCGCCCGTTCGCGAAGATCAGCGTGGGCGTGGCCTTGATGCCGAGCTTCGCGCCGAACTCGGCCAGCTTGGCCACCGGGTTGTCGCAATCCGCCTTGTTCTTGGGCGGGACGTCCCGGAGCATCAGATCTTCCCACGCCTTGGCGCGATCCGGCGCGCACCACACCGCCTTGGCCCGCTCGCTGGCGCCGGGGTGCAGCCCCTCGAGCGGGAAGAGGAAGATATAGACGGTCACATCGGTGACGTTGGCCAGCTCGGCTTCGAATTTCTTGCAGAACGGGCAATCCGGATCGGAAAACACCGCCAGCTTGCGCTTGCCGTTGCCCCTCACCACCTTGATCGCGGAATCGAGCGGCAGGGCATCGAACTTGATGGCCTGTACCTTCTGCAGGCGCTCTTCGGTCAGATCCCGGTCGGTCTTGGTGTCGAACACGTGGCCGCCGATGAGAAAATAAGCGGCGCTCTGATCCGAATAAAAAATTTGCCCGTCGATCACCACTTCGTACAGCCCCGCGTAAGGCGTTTTCCTGACGCTTTGCACCTTGGCGTCGGGAAATTTGGCTTCCGTGGTTTTTCTGATCGCCGCCTCGTCGGCCAGCACCGCGAAGGAACAACACCCCAGCAACAGGGCGCAAAGAACTCGTCTGATGGGTCGCATGAAATTATCCTGGACTAAAAATAGGACAGTGTAGCAGAGGAACGCGCCCCACCAGCCCCCGATGACGGGAAGGTCGAAGTTTGCCAACTTGCGGGCTCGCCTCTAGAATGAAATCGTCAAAACATTCAAGAGCGCGCAGCCCTTCATGCCCACATATGCTGCGCCAAAAATTCTTCACGCGGGAGGGTATCGCACCATGAAATCGCTTGCGCGATCGTTGACCGGTTCCATTCGCTCCGTTGCTGTTCTTGCACTGGCCACGCTGTCCTTCTCAGCAACCACTCCGGCTGGAGCGGACGGCGAAACCATCAGAATCAGTGGAAGCGGCGCGGCCCTGGCAACAATGCAGGCGCTTGGGCAAGAATTTAAGAAGTCCAAGCCGGAAGTAAAAATCACCATTTTGCCCAATCTGGGCAGCGGCGGCAGCATCAAGGCGGTGCTGGCCGGAACGCTGGATATCGGCATCTCCGCCCGGCCGCTGAAGCCGGAAGAACGCGCCAAAGGCGGCGTCGCCATGCTGTACGCGCGAACGCCTCTGGTGTTCGCCACCGCGCAGAACAACCAGGCATCGGGATTAACCGCCCACCAGTTGGCGGACATCTACGCCGGCCGCACCACCGCTTGGCCAGATGGCAGCCCGATTCGCCTGGTGCTGCGACCGTCCGAGGACTCGGACACCACCGCGATGATGAAAATGTCGGCGGAGATGCAGGCAGCGGTAACCGCGGCAGCATCGCGAAAAGGGCTCAACATTGCGATGACGGACCAGGAAGCCGCGGATCTGCTCGAAAAACTTCCCGGCGCCCTTGGATCGACCACTCTCGCCCTCATCATCTCGGAAAAACGCGGCTTGAAGCCACTACCCATTAACGGGATGGCACCGGCTGCAAACTCCGGCATCAACAAAAAGTACCCTTACTACAAGGAGTATTCTCTAGTCACCACTGCCAACCCGTCGCCGCTCGCCGCGCAGTTCATCGCCTTCATCCGCTCGGTTGCGGGGCGAGCGATCCTCATCAACAACGGCCAACTGCCGATCGAATAGTAAAGGCAACTGCGCCGTGCAGCAAAGCCTCGCCAAATTGGCCAGAGTCGTCAACCGAGTCGCGCTGACGATTGCCGCGGTAATTGCGATTGTCATGCCGCTCGGCTACTGGGTGGAATCGTATCAGTCCCAAGCCACCGAGCTGAATATCGAGGCACAAGTTTATGCGACGCTCATCACCCAGCTGATCAACTCCAATCCCGAAATGTGGCGATTCGAAGAAGCCAGGCTTACCGGCCTGCTCGAGCGCAACCTGACCAACACCGGCCCGGCCGAGCAGCGGCGCATTCTGGACGCACAGGGTAATACTGTGGCGCAGCATCAGCAGGTCCTCGCCACACCGCTGCTGACCCGCTCGGCAGAGCTGTTCGATTCGGGCATGATCGTGGGGCGGGTCGAGATAAGCCGCTCCCTCCTGCCGCTGGTGAAAAACGCGGGGCTTGTCGGCGCACTGGCGCTGGCATTGGCGCTGGCCGTTTTCGTCGCCCTGCGCGTGCTGCCGATGCGCGCCCTGACCCGCACGCTGGACATGCTGCGCCAGAAAGAAGAACGGCTGCGTGCAGTGCTGGATAATGCCATGGACGGTATCATCACGACCGATCCGCAAGGTCGGGTGGAGTCCCTCAATCCCGCCGCCGCGCGAATCTTTGGTTACGCCCCGACCGAAGCCATCGGCCGCAGCATTGAGACATTCATATCCGACTCCGACCGCCACCTGCGAATCGGCCACTCGGAAGCGGCAGGAAAACGCAAAAACGATACGCTGTTCCCGATCGAATTATCCGTTAGCGAAGCATCCGTCGGAGACGGCCGCAGATTTGTTTGCATCGTGCGCGACATCACCGAGCGCAAGGAAGCGGAAAAGCGCACGGCTTACTTGGCCAATTACGACGGCCTGACCGGTTTGCCCAACCGCAACCTGTTCCTCGACCGGCTAAACCAGGCCATAATCCGCGCCCAAAGAAACCGCCGGCTGGTGGCATTATTGTTCCTCGATATCGACCGATTCAAAAAAATCAACGACAGTCTGGGGCACAGTGCTGGCGACAACCTCCTGCAGCAGGTAGCAAACCGGCTGCAACATACTCTCCGGAAAAGCGATACAATTTCCCGCCAATCGCTTACCGCCGTGCACCATGTCGAGATAGAGGACAACACAGTTTCGCGGCTGGGTGGGGATGAATTCACCCTCATCCTGGAAAACCTCGCCAATGCCGATAATGTCACCACGGTTGCGCAAAAAATCCTGGATGCATTCGTCGAGCCTTTCCAGCTGGGCGGGCATGGCATCTACATCACGACCAGCATCGGCATTACCATCTATCCGACCGACAGCGCCGATCTGCACACCCTGATCAAGAACGCCGACACTGCCATGTACCGTGCCAAGGAACAGGGGCGGAACAACTATCAGTTCTATACCGAGGACATGAATGCCAAGGCTTACCAGAGGCTTTCGCTGGAAACGAGCCTAAGGCGGGCCCTGGAAAGAAACGAGTTTTTGCTTCACTACCAGCCCAAGCTGGATCTTCGCAGCGGCCAGATTATGGGCGTGGAAGCCCTTTTGCGCTGGCAGCCTCCTGACCGCGCAATGGTTTCACCAGCGGAGTTCATCCCTCTTCTCGAAGATACCGGACTGATCATCCCGGTCGGCAGGTGGGTATTGCATACTGCCTGCGCCCAGCTCAAAGCCTGGCAGGACGCCGGCCTGCCGCAGCTGAGCATGGCGGTCAACCTCTCTGCCCGGCAGTTCAGGCAAAAGGAACTGGCCGAAAGTATTGGCACCATTCTGCTCGAAACTCGCCTGGATCCCCGCAGCTTGGAACTGGAACTGACGGAAAGCCTGCTCATGGAAAATCTGGAAGCCAACATTGCCACGATGACCAAACTGGAGGCAATGGGTGTCCGGATTTCCATTGACGATTTTGGCACCGGCTACTCCTCGCTCAGCTACCTCAAGCGTTTTCCCATCCACACCTTGAAAATCGACCGGTCATTTGTCAGAGACATCACCACCGATCCCGATGACGCCGCCATCGCCAACGCGGTTATCGCGCTCGCGCATAGCCTGCGGCTCAATGTGGTCGCCGAAGGGGTGGAAACACAGGAACAACTGGATTATTTGCAGAACCAGGGCTGCGAACAGATCCAGGGATACCTCCTGAGCCGGCCGCTACCGGCAGAATCGTTCGAGCAGTGGATCAAGGCAAGATCAGAAACAACCTCAAGCTGAACGCATGACCGCCTCGATTTCCGCCACGGCCCTGGGTGCGGCGAATGTCAGCGCCTCGCAGGCGTCTGCGGTCACCAGCACGTCGTCTTCGATGCGCACGCCGATGTTCCAGAAATGCTGCGGCACGTCGTCGGCCGGGCGGATGTAGCAGCCCGGTTCCACCGTCAGCGTCATCCCCGGCTCGAACCGGCGCCATCCTCCGCCGCGCTTGTAGTCGCCGACATCGTGCACGTCCATGCCCAGCCAGTGCCCGGTCTTGTGCATGTAGAAGCGCTTGTAGTCGCCGGATTCCAATACCGCGTCCGGAGTACCCTTGCACAGACCGAAATCGACCAGCCCCTGGGCCAGCACCCGAAGCGCCGCTTCGTGCGGCTCGTTCCAGTGGTTGCCAGGTGCAACCTTTCCCATTGCCGCTTCCTGCGCCGCCAGCACCAGCTCGTAAATGTCCTTCTGCACCGCGCTGAACCGGCCGTTCACCGGGAAGGTACGGGTAATGTCCGCAGCGTAGCCGCTCAGTTCGCAGCCGGCGTCGATCAGCACCAGTTCGCCTTCCTTGAGCTCGGCGTCATTGGCGACGTAATGCAGCACGCAGGCGTTGGCGCCGCTGGCGACGATCGCCGTGTAGGCCGGCGCCTGCGCACCGTGGCGGCGGAATTCGTGGATCAGCTCGGCCTCGATCTGATACTCCATTTTCCCCGGACGGGTTTTTTCCATGGCGCGGCGATGGGCGTCGGCCGAAATCTGCGCAGCGCAACGCATCAGCGCGAGCTCCGCCGCATCTTTGCGCAGGCGCATGTCGTCCAGCAGGACGCGCACATCGCGGATCGCTCCAGGCGCGGTGACGCCGTTGCGCGCCTCACCCCGCACGCTGTTGAGCCAGCCCACGGCGCGCGCATCCCAGGCGCTGTCCGCGCCGAGGTGGAAGAACAGGCTCTCCTGATCGGCGAGCAGCTTGGGCAGCATTTCGTCCAGCGCCGCCACGGGATGCGCCTCATCCAGTCCGAACGCGGCCGCGGCAGCCTCCGGCCCGAAGCGGAAGCCGTCCCACACCTCGCGCTCGGGATTCTTTTCGCGGCAAAACAGGATGCTTTTCGGCTCTGCGCCGGCAACCAGCACCAGCACCGCTTCCGGTTCGGCGAAGCCGGTGAGGTAATAAAAATAGCTGTCGAAGCGGTAGGGATAGTGGCTGTCGCGGTTGCGCAGCCGCTCCGGCGCCGTGGGAATAACGGCAACCCCGCTTCCCATCGTTTGCGCCAGGCGCTGGCGGCGTTGCCGGAAAATGGTTATATCAGTCATAATTGCTCGCAAATTCGGGAATCAGGACGCAGATGACGCCGATTCAAGCCGGATACGGATTTATTTTGCCAACCTGCCTAGTGGACAGTCCGGGTTGAAATCCCGAAAATCCGCGTAATCTGCGTCCCAAAACTGCTTTCGGAAAACAATGCCCGGATTATTCAGGATTTAGGCGGCAAACGCAAAATGCGGCGAACCGGAACCTCCCACCTGTTTTTGGCGGCGCTGCTGCTGGCCTTCGTCAGCGGCTGCTCCACCGTTGCGCCGCGCACCGAGCGCGAAGCCGCGCCGGACAAACCGCCCGCCGCGCCGAGCGCCAAACGGAGCGGGGGCTATTACCTCGACGACGGCCCCGGCGACAACCCGCCGCCCAACCTGGAAGCCATCCCCGACGCCGAACCCAAGGTCGAGCCGCTGCACAAATTCGCCAACAATCCCTACACCGTGCTCGGCCAGACCTACGTCCCGGACACCCGCCGCAAGCCGTACAAGGCGCGCGGCATCGCCTCGTGGTACGGCCGCAAGTTCCACGGGCAGAAAACTTCTTCCGGCGAAATCTACGACATGTACGGCATGACCGCCGCGCACCCCACCCTGCCGCTTCCCAGCTATGCGCGCGTGACCAACGTCAGGAACGGCAAGGCGGTGGTGGTGCGCATCAACGACCGCGGCCCGTTCCACAGCAGCCGGCTGATCGATCTGTCGTATACCGCAGCCTACAAGCTCGGCATCGTGCAAAACGGCAGCGCTCAGGTGGAAGTCGAAAGCATCGATCCGGCCGGCGACCCCCGCCCAGCCGAAGCCGCTTCGAGCAAGCCTGCGCCGGAAGGCAAGGAAGCGGCCATTCCGATAACCGCCGAACGCGGCGGCGTGTTCCTGCAACTGGGCGCTTTCGGCACCCGGGAAAACGCGGAGAATTTCCGCGCCAAGCTCTTACCCGAGCTGGGCAGCCTGGCCGATGTGCTGCACATCTCCGCCGCCAACGGCCTGTTCCGCGTGCGCCTCGGCCCCTATGCCAGCCGCTCCGAGGCCGGCGATGCCGCCGCCCAGGTCAGGCAGGCCGTCAATATCGCGCCGGTTGTCGCCGTCCGCTGACCTGCCCGGCGGAACGTTTCAATTTGGTATAATTCCGCTTCTTTGCAGCAGGTAAACATCTATGAAGCCGTCCTTGTTTTTCCTTTTCCTCGCCCTGTTCAGCTCCGTCGCCGTGGCCGCCGAGCCGCAGCCCCTTCCGGTTCCGCCGCCGCCAGCCGTGGCAGCGAAAGCCTATCTGCTCACCGATTTCCACAGCGGGCGGCTGCTGGTGCAGCAGAACGCCAACGAACGAATCGAGCCTGCGTCCCTGACCAAGCTGATGACCGCTTACCTGACCTTCTCCGCGCTGAAGCAGGGACGGCTGCAGATGAACCAGTCCCTGCCCGTGTCCGAGCGCGCCTGGCGTGCGGAGGGCTCGCGCATGTTCATCCAGCCGGGCAAGCCGGTCACGGTCAACGAGCTGATCCATGGCATGATCGTGCAATCCGGCAACGATGCCTGCATCGCGCTGGCGGAAGGGGTGGCCGGCAGCGAAGAGGTGTTCGCCCAGATGATGAATCAGCAGGCGGCGCGGCTGGGGATGAAGAACACCCGGTTCGTCAACTCCACCGGCCTGCCGCACCCGCAGCACTACACCACGGCCTACGACCTGTCGCTGCTGGCGGCGGCAATCATTCGCGACTTCCCCGAATACTATCCGTTCTACTCGATCAAGGAATACCGCTACAACAACATCACCCAGCCCAACCGCAACCGCCTGCTGTGGCTGGATCCGTATGTCGACGGCATGAAGACCGGCCATACCGAATCCGCCGGCTTCTGCCTGATTTCCTCGGCGAAACGGGGGCCGATGCGGCTGATCTCGGTGGTGCTGGGCACGGCTTCCGACAACACCCGCGCGACCGAAAGCCAGAAGCTGCTGAATTACGGCTTCCAGTTCTTCGAAACCAACCGCATCTACACCCGCGGCCAGACGGTGGCCACACTGCCGGTGTGGAAGGGCAAGCAGAACACCCTCAAAGCGGGCGTCGCCGGCGATCTGCACATCACCCTGCCCAAGGGCCAGTATCCGCGCATCAAGGCCAGCCTCATCACCAAGCAGCCGCTGCTGGCGCCGATCAGCGCCGGGCAGACGGTGGGGACGCTGCGCATCATGCTGGACGAAAAGCCGCTGGCGGATTATCCGCTGGTCGCGCTGGAAAACGCGCCGGTGGCCAGCATCTTCGGCCGCGCCTGGGATACCGTGAAACTGTGGTTTAAGTGAGCACCGTTTACCTCAACGGCCGCTTCCTGCCGCTGGAAGAAGCCTGCGTGCCGGTGCTGGACCGGGGCTTCATCTTCGGCGACGGGGTGTATGAATTCATTCCGGCATATTCGCGCCGCCCCTTCCGCCTGGACGACCACCTGCGCCGGCTGCAGCACAGCCTGGACGGCATCCGCCTGCCCAACCCGCATACCGAAGCCGAATGGCGGCAGCTGCTCGGCGAGCTGATGGCGCGCAACGAAGGGGAAGATCAATCCCTGTATCTGCACATCACGCGCGGCGCGGCCCGGCGCGATCACCCTTTCCCCGGCGGAGTCCGGCCGACCGTCTTCATGATGAGCACGCCGCTCGCGTCGCCGCCCCCGGAGCTGTGCGAAACCGGCGTGACCGCAATCACCGCGGCGGACAACCGCTGGCTGCGCTGCGACATCAAGGCCATTTCGCTCCTGCCCAACGTGCTGCTGCGCCAGCTGGCAGTGGATGCCGGCGCCTCGGAAACCGTCCTGCTGCGCGACGGCTTCCTCACCGAAGGCACGGCCAGCAACATTTTCGTGGTGAAGGACGGCACCCTCTGCGCTCCGCCGAAGAACAACCTGATGCTGCCCGGCATCACCTACGACGTGGTGCTGGAGCTCGCCGCCGCCGACACCATCCCCTGCCGGGTCGGGCCGGTCGCGGAGCGCGAGGTGCGCGCAGCGGACGAGCTGTGGCTCACCTCCTCCCCCCGGGAGATCCAGCCGATCACCGCCCTGGACGGCAAGCCGGTCGGAGACGGGCGGCCGGGGCCGCTGTTCCGGCGGATGCACGCGCTGTACCAGCATTACAAGGCCACGGTAATGCGCGGTCCGCAAGGAGAAGTGCGATGAGCGACGAAAGAGATGTTTCGCCGCTGCAATTTCCCTGCGCCTTCCCGATCAAGATCATGGGCAAGACCCAGGAAGGTTTCGCCGACGCCATGCTGGAAATCGTGCTGCGCCACGCGCCGGATTTCGACGCCGCCAGCATGACCATGAAAGCCAGCAGCGGCGCCAAGTACCTGTCGCTGACCTGCACCGTCAACGCCACTTCGCGGCAGCAACTGGACGATCTGTACCGGGAGTTGAGCGGCCATCCGCTGGTGGTGATGGTGCTCTGATTTGGTGAGGAGTGAGGAGTGAGGAGTGAGGGGGAAAAAAATGTAGGGGCGACTTCAGTCGCCTCACGCCTCACCCCTCACGCCTCTCTTACCATCCGGCGTCTCGGCCTGGCCGAATATCAGCCGACGTTCGAGGCCATGCGATCGTTCACCCTTGCGCGGACGCCCGAAACGCCGGACGAGCTGTGGCTGCTGCAGCACCCACCGGTGTACACCCTGGGGCTGGCAGGCAAGCCGGAACACCTGCTGCGGGCGACCGAAATCCCGGTCGTCAGCATCGACCGCGGCGGCCAGATCACCTACCACGGCCCCGGCCAGATCGTCGCCTATCTGCTGCTGGACCTGAAGCGGCGCGGCATCGGCGTCAAGGAACTGGTGCGCCGCATGGAGCAGGCGGTGATCGCGCTGCTGGCGGACTACGGCGTGGCGGCAGCGCGCAGACCCGGCGCACCCGGCGTCTACGTCGACGGCGCCAAGATCGCCGCATTGGGCTTGCGGATCAGGAACGGGTGCAGCTACCACGGCCTCGCCCTCAACGTGGACATGGACCTGGCGCCGTTTGCGAACATCAACCCGTGCGGCTACGCCGGCCTGAAAGTGACGCAGACCCGCGATCTCGGCATCGCCGACGGCCTGGAGGCGCTGGGCGAAAAGCTGGCGCAAAAGCTGCTGCGCGAGTTGGGGTATACTGAACGGCTACGTTAGGTTATCCAATGTCCGACGCGAAACTCCATAAGGGCGAAGCCAAGACCGCGCGCATCCCAATCAAGATCGTGCCTCAGCCCGCACTCAAAAAGCCCGGCTGGATCCGCGCCAAGGCGCCGAACAGCCCGGAAGCGGTCGCACTGCGGCAAATCCTGCGCGACCACAAGCTGCACACCGTCTGCGAGGAAGCCTCCTGCCCCAACCTGGGCGAATGCTTCGGCCACGGCACCGCCACCTTCATGATCCTGGGAGACCTGTGCACGCGGCGCTGCCCGTTCTGCGACGTCGGCCACGGCAAACCGCTGCCGCCGGACGAGAAGGAACCCGACAACCTCGCCGAAACCATCGCAGCGATGAAGCTGAAATACGTGGTGATCACCAGCGTGGACCGCGACGACCTGCGCGACGGCGGCGCCGGGCATTTCTCCGCCTGCGTCCGCGCCGTGCGGGCGCGCTCGCCGCACACCCGCATCGAAATCCTCACCCCGGACTTCCGCGGCCGCCTGGAAGCTGCGCTGGAAGCGCTCGCCGCCTGCCCGCCCGACGTCATGAACCACAACCTCGAAACCGTACCGCGCCTCTACAAACAGGCCCGCCCCGGCGCCGACTACCGGCACTCGCTGCAACTGCTCAAGGCGTTCAAGGCGCGCCATCCCGACATCCCCACCAAGTCCGGCCTGATGGTGGGGCTGGGCGAAACCGACGAGGAAATCCTGGAAGTGATGCGCGACCTGCGCGCCCACGACGTGGACATGCTAACCATCGGCCAGTACCTGCAGCCGAGCCGGCATCATCTGGCGGTCACGCGCTACGTGATGCCGGAGCAGTTCGCGGCATTCGAGCGCGCCGCCAGGGAAATGGGCTTTCGCAACGCCGCCTGCGGGCCGATGGTCAGATCGAGCTACCATGCCGATCTCCAGGCGGCGGGAGTGGGCACGGAAAGATGAAAACGCTGCTGCACTTCTGGCTCGCTTTTCTGCTGCTGTTCGCCCAGGGCGGCGCGCTCGTGCACGGCGTATCCCACCTCGCAAAACCTGCCCCCTACCGTTCGCTGCAAGACCAGCAGCCGGCCGACACGTTCGCCTGCGAAGCCTGCCTGGCCTACGCCGGGACGGCGACTGCCGTGCCGCCGGCGCCGGTACGATTCCATGCGACCGGACCGGCGGCCAGCCGTGCGGTTGCGCCCGCTGCCGCAATCTACCGCGTCTCTTTCCGCCCCTACCTTTCCCGCGCACCGCCCGCCCTCGTCTAATCCCGAGTCACACTCCCTTGTAGGGGCGACTTCAGTCGCCCAGGCCGAATGAATTCGGCCTCTACACATAAATTCCAGGCTGCAGGGTGCGCATCGCGCCCCTCCCCCTGTTTTTTGACGAGGACCACATGCATACACGCAAGCTTCTTGCGGCCGCCGTCACACTCGCGCTCGGCGCGCCCGCCACAGCCGCCGCCGGCGACGGCGCCGAGCTGGAGCAAATCCGCGCCGAAATCCGGCAACTCAAGGAAACCTACGAGGCCCGCATCCGGGCGCTGGAAGCGCGCCTGCAACAGGCCGAAGCCGCGACTCCGCTTGAGCCGGCGGCACCCCCACCCGCCGCGGCCTCCTCGGCCAATGCCTTCAACCCGGCGGTATCGCTGATCCTGTCCGGCACCTACGCCAACCTGTCGCAGGATCCGGCAAACTACCGTATTACCGGCTTCATCCCCGGCGGCGAAATCGGGCCAGGCAAGCGGGGTTTCAGTCTGGCCGAGTCCGAGCTGGCGGTGAGCGCTAACATTGATCCCTATTTTTACGGCTACCTGACCCTTGCCCTGTCGCCGGAAAACACGGTGGGAGTGGAAGAGGCGGCGATCCAGACCACCGCCCTCGGCCGCGGCCTGACCGCCAAGGCCGGCCGCTTCTACTCCGGCATCGGCTATCTCAACGAACAGCACCCCCATTCCTGGGATTTCGTCGATGCGCCCCTGGCATACAAGGCGTTCCTCGTCCGACAATACGGCAACGATGGCGCACAGGTGAAATGGCTCGCGCCCACCGACACCTTCCTCGAACTGGGCGCCGAAGCCGGGCAAGGCGGCAATTTCCCCGGCTCGGAACGCAACAAGAACGGCGTCGGCTCCTACGCGCTGTTCGGCCATCTGGGCGGAGACGTTGGCGCCAGCCACAGCTGGCGGGCAGGATTGTCCTACCTCGACGCCTCGCCGCGGACGCGGGCCCACGATGACCTGAACATCGCAGGCGCACCGGTTCGCAACACGTTTACCGGCACCAGCAAACTGTGGATCGCCGATTTCGTCTGGAAATGGGCGCCCGAGGGCAATCCGGCCCGCACGCATTTCAAGCTGCAGGGGGAGTATTTCCGCCGCACCGAAAACGGCGACTTCACTTACAGCGCCGCCACCACCGGCCACTACGTCTCCACGCAATCCGGCTGGTATGCGCAGGGCGCTTACCAGTTCATGCCACGCTGGCGAGCGGGCGCCCGCCTAGACCGGCTCGACAGCGGCTCGGTGGATTACGGCATCAACAGCGCGAACCTGCCCGCACGCAGCTACCGTCCCTCGCGCTACAGTCTGATGTTCGACTACGCGCCGAGCGAATACAGCCGTCTTCGCCTGCAGCTGGCGCGCGACCGTTCGCACGAGGGGGTCGCCGACAACCAGATGTTCCTGCAATACATCATGAGCCTGGGCGCCCATGGCGCCCACAAATTTTGAATGGGATTGACGGCAAAAACTGATCGGCCACGGATGAACACGGATAAGACACGGATTTCTTCGCGATTCTGGTAGGCCCGCAGCCTATCGGGTTGGCGGGGTTCATCCGTGAACATCCGTGTTCATCCGTGGCTAACAAAGGAGCGCTTAATGAAACTGCTTAAATTTCTCGCCACCGCTGTGATGATCGTGCTGGCGACGCCCGCCTCCGCGGCCCTCGGCGTGTTCGCCTGCGAGCCTGAATGGGCGTCGCTCGTCCAGGAGCTCGGCGGCGACAAAGTGAACGTGTACTCAGCCACCACTGCCCAGCAGGACGCCCATCGCATCGAAGCGAGGCCGAGCCTGATTGCTCGTGCCCGCAGCGCAGAGCTGCTGGCCTGCACCGGCGCCGACCTGGAGGCCGGCTGGCTGCCCATCGTGCTGCGCCAGGCCGGCAACGGCAAAATCCAGCCGGGACAGGTCGGGCATTTCATGGCGGCCGACTATGTGCGCAAGCTGGAAATCCCGGGCCGGGTAGACCGCGCCGAGGGCGACATCCATGCGGCCGGCAACCCGCACATCCAGACCGATCCGCGCAACATCGCGCTGGTGGCGGAGGCGCTGGCCAAGCGGCTGGCCGAACTCGATCCGACCAATGCCGCCCATTACCAGACGCGCCACCAGGCTTTCAGAGAGCGGTGGAGAACCGCCACGCAACGCTGGGAAAAGGAAGCCGCTCCGCTCCGGGGCGTGGCGGTGGTGGTTCAGCACAAGGGCTTCCCCTATCTGGAAAACTGGCTGGGCTTGCGCGAAGTGGCTGCGCTCGAACCCAAGCCGGGCATCGAGCCGGGCAGTGCCCACCTTGCCGAAATACTGGTGCAATTACAGCGGCAGCCGGCCAAAATGATCCTGCGCGCCGCCTACAGCGACGGTCGCGCTTCGGACTGGCTCGCCCAACGGGCCCGCCTCCCGGCCGTGGTGTTGCCTTTCACTGTGGGCGGCTCGGACAGGGCAAGGGACCTGTTCGGCCTATTCGACGACACGGTTTCGCGTCTGCTGGAGGCGCTGAAATGAGCGGCGCGGCGCTCGATCTGAGCATTCTCGCCCCCGCCTTCATCGCCGGGATGCTGGTGCTGGCGACGCACGTGCCGCTGGGGATGCAGGTGCTGGCGCGCGGCATTGTGTTCATCGACCTCGCCATCGCCCAGATCGCCGGCCTCGGAGTGATCGCGGCGGATTCGATGGGCTGGGAACCGCAAGGACTGGCGGTACAGGCGGCGGCAGTCGGCGCCGCTCTGCTTGGCGGGCTGGTGCTCGCCCACACCGAAAAGCGCTGGCCGGAAACACAGGAAGCGCTGATCGGGGTAATGTTCGTGCTGGCCGCCAGCGGCGGAATCCTGTTTGTCGCCGGCAATCCCCACGGCGGCGAGCATCTGGTGGATCTGCTGGCGGGCCAGATCCTGTGGGTCGGCTACGCCCAGCTTCTGCCCGCCGCTGCGGCAACCGCCGCCATCGCCGCGCTGTGGTTCTTCCGTCGCGAAAAACCGGCCGGGTCGGGATTTTATGCGCTGTTCGCCGTCGCCGTAACCGTTTCGGTGCAACTGGTCGGCATCTATCTGGTGTTCGCCAGCCTCATCATTCCGGCGCTCGCCACCCGCCGCTGCCCGCCCCGGAACCGGATGGCGCGCGCCTTTCTGATCGGCACCGCCGGCTACGGAACCGGGCTGGCACTTTCCGCCTGGCTGGATTTGCCCTCCGGCGCGGTAATCGTGTGGGTGATGGCACTGATCGGCGCAGTGGTGTATGGTTGGGGCAGTAGAAAATCCGGCGCAAGCCCGACAGCAGAGGCTCCCTGACATGGTGTTTTCCCTTTTCCAGAAAAAACCGCCGCCCTCCGCGGACCGGTCGGAACAACCCGCCGCCCTCACCGAAATGCCGTTCAAGCCGACGCTCCGGGCCTACGAGGTCAACGAGCTCGGCAGCGATGCCGGCTGCGGCGAAGCCTGCTCCGCCGCAGTGGAGGAAGCCGCCATCTACTTCGCCAATGACCTGCCGGAAGAGGCCGTGGCTGCGCTTACCCTGCTTTTGCGAAACCACCCAGGCCAGAACGAGATCCAGCCTTGGCTGATGTTGTTCGATCTCTACCAGATCCTCGGACGGAGAGAGCAGTTTGACGAACTGTCGCTGCAGTTCGCCGAAAAATTCGAGCGCTCCGCCCCGGCCTGGAACGGACCGCGGGAAAGCAACAGCGGCACGGCTGCGCCTACGGAAGACCACTCCATCGCCCTTGCCGGCGTGCTCGATGAAAATTGCGCGCCGCTGCTGCAGCGCCTTGCGCAAAGTGGCGGGCGCCTGGACCTGGGCGCGATCGAAAAGCTGGAAGCGGCAGGCAGCGAACTGCTTTACCGCATGTTGCAGGCAAGCCGGAAAGCCGGTGGCGGAATCCGCCTGGGCGGCGCAGAAAGGCTTGCCGCGCTGGCAAAAAGCGCATTGGACAAAGCCGGCCAAAGCCATTGGCTGCTGCTGCTCGAACTCTACCAGTGGCTGGGGAAAGAAACGGAATTCGAGGAAACGGCGATCGAATACGCCGTGGCTTTCGAGGTTTCGCCGCCGTCATGGGAAATGCCGGCATCAGCCGCAAGCCAGGCCGAGCGGGAAATCCCCGATCCGGCGGGGGAGCCCGAAGACGTTTTCCGGCTGCACGGCGTCATTTCCGAAGCCAGCCGGAATCAGCTCCGGGAACTGGCCGACTACGCCGCGGACAGGACGGAAGTGCGCCTCGACATGGCGGAGGTGACGCGGGTGGAATTCACCAGCGTCGGGATGTTCCTCGACGAACTCGCAAATCTCGACCGGGCGGGAAAAAAGGTGGTGATCAGCGGAGCCAACGAAATGGTGCTGGCGCTGCTGCGCACCATGGGCGCTGCACAGCTTGCGGTGGTAATACTGCAGAAAAGCAACCGCTGAGAAGCGGTCAGCCGCGTTCGCGATGGCTTTTCGCCGCCTCCAGCATCGCCTTCTCGCGCTGGAACACCAGCACCGAGCCGATGCGCAGGCATCCGAGCACGAACAGCAGGGCGCCGAGCGCGTAGATTTCGCCGGTGGTGATCTTGTGCTCGAACAGCCCGATCATGATCTCGCGCAGCACGAACACGATCCCGGCATCCACGATGAAGGTCAGGCGCAGCCGGTGTTCGCTGAAATAATCCACGAGCGAACGCGACAGCTCGATCAGGATGAACAGCGTCAGCACTTCCGAGATGATCCGCACGTAGTGGCGAGTGATGTCCCCGCTCAGCAGCAGATCGCCCAGGTTGAAAAACAGCCGGGCGGCCCCCACTATGATGCCGAGGGTGAAGAAAAACAGCATAATCGCGAATACTACGCCGATTATGCGGTCGAAAATTTTCATCGGATCGAGTTTTATCATGCCGTTTAGTTTAGCACGGCAATATTCCGAATTCGTGACGCGGCGGGCACCGCCGCTTTTTGCTTGAGGCAAGGGACATCATGGAACAGTTTAGTCACGGCATGCACGGCACCACCATTCTTTCGGTGCGGCGCGGCGCGAGCGTCGCAATGGGCGGCGATGGCCAGGTCACCCTGGGCAATGTCGTGGTGAAGGCCACCGCGCGCAAGGTGCGGCGCCTCTATCACGACAAGATCCTGGCCGGCTTCGCCGGCGGCACGGCGGACGCCTTCACCCTGTTCGAACGCTTCGAGGCCAAGCTGGAAAAGCATCAGGGCCACCTGCTGCGCTCCGCCGTGGAGCTCGCCAAGGACTGGCGCACCGACCGCATCCTGCGCCGGCTGGAAGCCATGCTGACGGTGGCCGACCGCGAGGCTTCGCTCATCATCACCGGCAACGGCGACGTGCTGGAACCGGAAGGCGGGCTGCTGGCCATCGGCAGCGGCGGGCCCTATGCGCAATCCGCGGCGCGCGCCCTGCTGGAGCACACCGACCTGCCGCCGCAGGAGGTGGTGAAGAAGGCGCTCACCATCGCCGCGGACCTGTGCATCTACACCAACCAGAACCATGTGATCGAGGTGTTGGAGTGAGGCGTGAGGGGTGAGGGGTGAGGCGGAAAAGCTTCACTCCCTCGCTTGTCACCCCTTACGCTTCACGCCTCACCCCTCACCCTTTACGGAAACAAACCATGTCTGAAATGTCCCCCCAGGAAATCGTCCACGAGCTGGACAAGCACATCATCGGCCAGCACGCCGCCAAGCGTGCGGTGGCCGTCGCCCTGCGCAACCGCTGGCGCCGGTCGCAGGTGGCCGAGCCGCTGCGCCACGAGATCACACCCAAGAACATCCTGATGATCGGCCCGACCGGCGTGGGCAAGACCGAAATCGCACGCCGCCTGGCAAAGCTCGCCAACGCGCCGTTCATCAAGGTGGAGGCGACTAAGTTCACCGAGGTCGGCTATGTCGGACGCGACGTGGATTCGATCATCCGCGATCTGGTCGAAATCGCCATCAAGCAGACGCGCGAGCAGGAAACCCGCAAGGTGCAGTTCCGCGCCGAGGAAGCGGCGGAGGAACGCATCCTCGATACCCTGCTGCCGCCGGCGCGCGACACCTTCCCGCCGGAAGCCGGCGCGGAAAGCCCGACCCGGCAGAAATTCCGCAAGATGCTGCGCGAAGGGCAGCTCGACGACAAGGAAATCGAAATCGACGTTGCCGCCCCCCAGGCGCATATGGAAATCTTTGCTCCGCCAGGCATGGAAGAACTCACCAGCCAGATCCAGGGCATGTTCCAGAACATCGGCGGCGGCCGCAAAAAGACGCGCAAGCTGAAGATTCGCGAGGCGTTCAGGCTGCTCGCCGAAGAGGAAGCCGCCAAGCTGATCAACGACGAAGAGCTGAAGCTCCAGGCAGTGCATAACGTCGAACAGAACGGCATCGTGTTCCTGGACGAGATCGACAAGATCACCAGCCGCTCGGAAACCGCCGGCAGCGACGTCTCGCGCCAGGGCGTGCAGCGCGACCTGCTGCCCCTGGTGGAAGGCACCACCGTCTCCACCAAGTACGGCATGATCAAGACCGACCACATCCTGTTCATCGCCAGCGGCGCGTTCCACCTCTCCAAGCCGTCCGATCTCATCCCCGAGCTGCAGGGGCGGCTGCCCATCCGCGTCGAACTGGACTCCTTGAGCGTCAACGACTTCGAGCAGATCCTCACCGGCACCGACGCCTGTCTCACGCGCCAGTACCAGGCGTTGCTGGAAACCGAGGGCGTGAAGCTGGAATTCCAGGAAGACGGCATCCGCCGCCTGGCGGAAATCGCCTTCGAGGTGAACGAAAAAACCGAAAATATCGGCGCCCGCCGGCTCTATACCGTGATGGAACGGCTGCTGGAAGAAATCTCCTTCGACGCCGGCCGGCACGTGACCGAAACGGTGCGCATCACCGCCGGCTACGTGGACAGCAAGCTGAAGGAACTGGCGAAAAGCGAGGATTTGGCGAGGTACGTGCTGTAGAGGGAGCGGCCTCCGGTCAGTCCAGCCCGGGGCCGCAGACCTTTCATCGAAGGCAAGCGACGCGGCTCATCCACGAACTCCGTTGCCGCCATTTTTTCGGAGTGAGACATGGAGCACATCGTCTTTCTCGACCGCTCAACGCTGGAAGCCGACGTGCGCCGGCCGGATTTTCCCCACCGGTGGCAGGAGCATGCCGTCACCGCGCCGGCGGACATCGTCGGGCGCCTCAGGGACGCCACCATCGCCATCACCAACAAGGTGCCGCTGCGCGCCGAAACCCTGGCACAGCTGCCGAAGCTGAAATTGATCGCGGCGGCGGCCACCGGGGTCAATCACATCGACGTCGAGTGGTGCCGCGCGCACGGCGTCGCCGTCGCCAACATCCGCAACTACGCCGTGCATGCGGTGCCGGAGCATGTCTTCATGATGGTGCTGGCGCTGCGCCGCAATCTGCTCGCCTATCGCGCCGACCTGAAGCGCGGCTTGTGGCAGCAGTCGGAACAGTTCTGCCTGTTCACTCATCCGATCCGCGATATCCACGGCAGCACCCTGGGAATCATCGGCCGCGGCGCGCTGGGCGAGGCGGTGGCGCAGCTGGCGCGCGCCTTCGGCATGCAGGCGCTGTTCGCCGAGCACAAGGACGCGGTGGTGATCCGGCCCGGCTACGCGCCGTTCGAGGAGGTGCTGCGGCAAAGCGATGTGCTGACCCTGCACCTGCCGCTGACCGAGGCGACGCGCAACCTGATCGGCGCCGCCGAATTCGCGCTGATGAAACCCTCGGCCCTGCTGATCAACGCCGCCCGCGGCGGGATCGTGGACGAAGCGGCGCTGCTGGATGCGCTGCGCCAGGGACGGATCGCCGGGGCGGGAACCGATGTGCTGACGGTAGAGCCGCCGCGCCAGGGCAATCGCCTGCTGGACTGCGATTTGCCCACCCTGATCGTCACCCCGCACGTCGCCTGGGCCAGCCGCGAGGCGATGCAGATTCTTGCAGACCAGCTGATCGCCAACATCGAGGCGTTTGCCGCGGGTACCCCTCGCAATCTGGTGGGCTGATCGCCGAGGCCAAAAAAATCGTTGCAATTCGTTTCCATTTAGATGAGAATAATTCTCACCTGCAACTTGGAACGGATGGAACATCAATACTGTCCGGTTAAAACTCGAACAAATTTAGTTGGTTAGCGAAATCGACCTGTTCTGAGACCAGAACGCTGCCTGTGAAGGCTTGAGATAGCTGGGTTTTCTCAAAAACAGACACCGAAAGA
>JBFMFB010000012.1:0-71301 GCA_040752115.1 Pseudomonadota bacterium
CTGGAAGTTACTCGAACCGGAATATGGGTAAACTGATTTCAAATCGGCACCAAATTAAATTGCTCTGTAAGCCGCGCCAATGCTCAGTATCGGCGCCTGAATTTGTAAGTTAACCGGACACTACTGATGCTCGATACCTCCTTCACTATCAAAGCTATGTTTAATCGCATCGTAGAGTGAATTGTCGCCAGCCTCATAAAAACGATACAGGGCAAACGCCACCAAGTCTGCTAGCTGGATAAGGCGTGATGCCTTTGAGTCCAGGAAAACCGGTACTTCAGCGTAGTTTTTTGTTTTCCCCCAAGAATGTCCCGCGTATTTGAATTCGCGAGCCATTGTTTGGATACGCATCTCTGTGGAAGACTTATCAAACAGGATAATGCCACGCTGCCTGTCGTCATGCTTGGCACACAACCGCTTGAGGAACATGTCGAAGCGACTGGATAACTGCTCAAAAGCGTGCTCAACAGGATCCTGTTTTCCGGCGAGGGCGCTTTTCTTAACCACCGCACCGAAAAGCCTCACCCCTTTGAGAGAATGTCCCGCAACACCGACATTCAATGCGTCTTTGATAGCATGCATTCGGTCTTGCAATGGGTAACTTTTCCAACCATCTCTCCCAGAACGCATGGGAGAACCATGCAATTCGATCGAGTAAGGATCATGTGGAGCAAAGCGATGGGCAATCTGATTCAGCTGCTGTTCAACCCAGTGGGTCTTGCGCTCGAATACTGATACCCCTGCGAGCACAAAATATTTTTGGGAAGGATCTGCTACGGAGCCGGATTCATCAAGATATAACAGGTGCATGCCAATCCTTCAAATGAAAACAGGCCGCGTAAAAACGCGGCCTGTCTGAATTTGTTTGGTGAGCCAGGAGAGATAAAATCTCAATGCCCTGCAAAAAGGTCAGCGCACCCGACTCACAAAACATTATGTAACGCAATGGGCCTTTTCGTCAACCGCAAAGGCCTTTTCGTGCCCCCCGTCAGAACGGAATATCATCCTCGATGTCGTCAAACTCCCCGCCGCTCTTGGCCGGCTTGGCCTTGGCGGGCGCCGAAGCGGAGCCGCCTTCCTTTTCCACCACTTCGAAGCTATTGCTGCCGCCGCGGCTGCCGAGCATTTGCATGCGGTCGGCGACGATTTCGGTGGTGTAGCGGTCGTGGCCTTCCTTGTCCTGCCACTTGCGGGTTTGCAGCCGGCCTTCCAGGTACACCTGGCTGCCTTTCTTGAGGTATTCGCCGGCGATTTCGGCGAGCTTGCCGAAGAAGGCGACGCGGTGCCATTCGGTGCGCTCTTGCTTTTCGCCGTTCTTGTCCTTCCAGGTGTCCGTGGTCGCCACGGTGATGTTGGTGATCGCTTCGCCGCTGGGCATATAGCGGACTTCGGGGTCCTTGCCCAGATTGCCGACCAGAATTACCTTGTTTACGGATGCCATTTACGCTGTCTCCCCGATTAGTTTCATAACGCCCTGCTCGTCCCATCCGGCCATGTTCACCTTGAGGTAGGCCACGCCCTCTTCCGCGACGACGATTGCTTCCGCTACGCCGCGCACCGTCATGAGCTTGTGCGTGAGCTCGCGTGCGCGGTCGGCGCTCATTTCCGCGACGTGGAACATTTTGCTGCTCACCGCCTGCGGCGCCCGCATGGTGGCGGCAAGATACAGCCAGGCGGCGCTCAGTGCAGCGCCGAAAGCGAACACCGCTCCGTAGCCGAAGTTGTGGGAGAGGAAGCCACCGACCGCGCCGCCCACGAACAGGCCGAACGCCTGCGAAGTATTATACACCCCCATCGCCGTGCCCTTGGCCTGAGCGGGCGCAATCTTGGAAACCAGCGAGGGCAGGCTGGCTTCGAGGATGTTGAAGGCGATGAAGAACAGCAGCAGCATCGCAACGATGCCCCAGAAGCCATGGATCAGCGCGGTCATCAGGAGTTGCGAGAGGAGCAGGGCGGCGACGGCGGCAACGAACACCGGCTTGAGTTTGGCTTTCTTCTCGCCGACGACGATCGCCGGCACCATCACGGCGAACGCCGCCAGCATCACCGGCAGGTAGATCTTCCAGTGCTGGCTCTCCGGCAGCCCGCCGGTTTCCTTGAGGGCGAAGGGGATCACCACGAACATCGCCATTTGCGCCGCGTGCAGGGCGAAGATGCCGAAATTGAGGCGCAATAGCTGGCCGTCGCGCAGCACGCTGGAAAGCCGTGCCGGGGCGACCTCGGCATCCGAATGGAAATGGCTGGCGACGGGGTTGGGGATGACGGCGTAGATGACACCTACCGCCGCCAGCGCCAGGATGCCGGTCATGGCGAAGATGCCGGGCACGCCGATCCAGTGGTAGAACGCCGGGCCGGCCGCCATGGAGAAGGCGAACGCCAGGCCGATGGTGGAGCCGATCATGGCCATCGCCTTGGTGCGATGCTCCTCGCGGGTGAGGTCGGCGAGGAGCGCGGTGACCGCGGCGTTGATCGCGCCTGCGCCCTGGATCACCCGCCCCAGCATGACGGTATGGATGTCCTGGCCAACCGCCGCGATGAAGCTGCCGAGGGCGAACACCACCAGGCCGAAGTAGATCACCCGCTTGCGGCCCCAGCGGTCCGACGCCATGCCGAACGGCAACTGGAACAGCGCCTGGGTGAGCCCGTAGGCGCCCAGCGTCAGCCCGATCAGGGTGTGGTTGTCGCCGCCCGGCAGGGTGTGGGCGTAGATGGCGAATACCGGCAGGATGAGGAACATGCCGAGCATGCGCAGACCGAAAATTCCCGCCAGACCGGCGCTGGCGCGCAGCTCGAGCGGGGTCATCTTTTCGGAATTGTTGTGCATAAGCGGATTGGGTAAAGCGAAAAAATTGAGTATATTAGCAGGTTGCGTTTTAAATTTTGAGTCTTGTTCACCGCCGGACGCAGGGACCCAGAATAGACAGGATTTTTTCCTGTAAATCCTGAAAAATCCTGTCAATCCTGTCCATTGCACCTTCCCGGCGGTTCGAGGAAACATGGAAACCATCAAGATCCGCGGTGCGCGCACGCACAACCTGAAGAACATCAACCTCGACATTCCCCGCAACCAGCTCGTGGTCATCACCGGGCTGTCCGGCTCGGGCAAGTCGTCGCTGGCGTTCGACACGCTCTACGCCGAAGGACAGCGGCGCTACGTCGAATCGCTCTCGGCCTACGCGCGCCAGTTCCTGCAGTTGATGGAAAAGCCCGACGTGGACCTGATCGAGGGGCTGTCGCCGGCGATCTCCATCGAGCAGAAGGCCACTTCGCACAACCCGCGCTCGACCGTCGGCACCGTGACCGAAATCCACGATTACCTGCGCCTGCTGTACGCCCGCGTCGGCGATCCTTATTGTCCCGAGCACAATATCGGCCTTTCGGCGCAGAGCGTTTCGCAGATGGTGGACCATGTGCTGGCGCTGCCGGAGGACACCAAGCTGATGATCCTCTCGCCGCTGGTGGCGGGCCGCAAGGGCGAGCAGGCCGATCTGTTCGACGAGCTGCGCGCGCAGGGCTTCGTGCGGCTGCGCATCGACGGCAAGGTGCACGAGATCGACAGCCTGCCCAAGCTGGCGAAGAACAAGAAGCACACCATCGACGTGGTGGTGGATCGGCTCAAGGTGCATGTGGACATGAAGCAGCGCCTGGCGGAATCGTTCGAGACCGCGCTGCGCCATTCGGAGGGCCGCGCCCTGGCGGTGGAGATGGATAGCGGGCGCGAGCATCTGTTTTCCGCCAAGTTCGCCTGCCCGGTGTGCAACTACTCGCTCGCCGAGCTGGAGCCGCGGCTGTTCTCCTTCAACAACCCGATGGGCGCCTGCCAGCGCTGCGACGGCCTGGGGCAGATCAGCTTCTTCGATCCCAGGCGGGTGGTGGCTTTCCCCCATCTTTCCCTGGCTTCTGGCGCGATCAAGGGCTGGGATCGGCGCAACCAGTACTATTTCCAGATGCTGCAAAACCTGGCGGCGCACTACAACTTCGATGTCGAGGTGCCGTTCGAAATCCTGCCGGAGCGCATCCGGCAGGTCGTCCTGTTCGGCAGCGGCAATGAAGAAATCGCCTTCCGCTATCCCGGCGAAAAAGGCGCCAGGCATGTCCATGCGTTCGAGGGCATCATCCCCAACCTGGAGCGGCGCTACCGCGAAACCGACTCGACCATGGTGCGCGAGGAGCTGGCCAAATATCTCAACTCCCGCCCCTGCCCGGAGTGCGACGGCACCCGTCTGCGGCTGGAGGCGCGGCACGTGCGGGTCGGCGGCAAGGCGATTTTCGAGATCAGCCGCCTGCCGCTCACGCAGGCGCTGGATTTCTTCCACGGCATCGCGTTGTCCGGGCAGAAGCAGGCCATCGCCGAAAAAATCGTCAAGGAGATCGGCAGCCGCCTGCAATTCCTTACCAATGTCGGACTGGACTATCTCTCGCTCGACCGCTCCGCCGATACCCTCTCCGGCGGCGAGGCGCAGCGCATCCGGCTGGCGAGCCAGATCGGCTCGGGGCTGACCGGCGTGATGTACGTGCTGGACGAGCCCTCCATCGGCCTCCACCAGCGCGACAACGACCGCCTGCTCTCCACGCTGAAGCGGCTGCGCGATCTCGGCAACTCGGTGATCGTGGTGGAACACGACGAGGATGCCATTCGCACTGCCGATCACGTGGTGGACATGGGCCCAGGGGCAGGCGAGCACGGCGGCCGGATCGTCGCCCAGGGCACGCCGGAGGAGATCGAGGCCGACCCGGCCTCGCTCACCGGCCAGTATCTGTCGGGCAAGCGCAGCATCCCCGTGCCGAAAAAGCGCCACCAGCCCGATCGGCGGCGCATGCTGCAGCTCGTCGGCGCCGGCGGCAACAATCTCAAGAACGTCACGCTCAATTTGCCGGTGGGCCTGCTGGTGTGCATTACCGGCGTGTCCGGATCGGGCAAATCCACGCTCATCAACGATACGTTGTACCACGCCGTGGCGCGCCATCTTTACGGCTCCACCACGGAACCTGCGCCGTTCGAGGACATCCGCGGGCTGGAGTTCTTCGACAAGGTAATCAATGTGGACCAGGGCCCGATCGGCCGCACCCCGCGCTCCAATCCGGCCACCTACACCGGCCTGTTCACCCCCATCCGCGAGCTGTTCTCCGGCGTGCCGCAGGCGCGCGAACGCGGCTACGGGCCGGGGCGCTTTTCGTTCAACGTCAAGGGCGGGCGCTGCGAGGCCTGCCAGGGCGATGGCGTGATCAAGGTGGAAATGCACTTCCTGCCGGATATCTACGTTCCCTGCGACGTCTGCCACGGCAAGCGCTACAACCGCGAAACCCTGGAAATCCAGTACAAGGGCAAGAGCATCGACGGAATCCTCGCCATGACCGTGGAGCAGGCCCATGAATTCTTCAGCCCGGTGCCGGTGGTGGCGCGCAAGCTTCAGACCCTGCTCGACGTCGGCCTGGGCTACGTCACCCTGGGGCAAAGCGCGACCACCCTGTCCGGCGGCGAGGCGCAGCGGGTGAAACTCGCGCTCGAACTCTCGAAACGCGACACCGGCCGCACCCTCTATATTCTGGACGAGCCCACCACCGGCCTGCATTTCCACGACATCGAAATGCTGCTCAAGGTGCTGCACCGTCTGCGCGAGCACGGCAATACCGTGGTGGTGATCGAGCACAACCTGGATGTCATCAAGACTGCGGACTGGGTTCTGGATCTCGGCCCCGAAGGCGGCGACGGCGGCGGCCGAATCATTGCCGAAGGCACGCCGGAAGCGGTGGCGGGCAATCCGGCGAGCTTCACCGGGCGGTACCTGAAGGGCGTATTGAACGCAGGCCGGTGATCGCGTGTCTCATCCTTGGCAGGCCCCCGGTTACCAAGACAAGGAGACAACCATGCGCAAACTGAACCGCCTGATGATTCTTTCCGCCCTGGCCTTCGTTGCTTCCACGGCTTTTGCCGCCGAGGAAGCCTCGGTCCGGATCATCTCCCCCGCCGAAGGCGCCAAGTTGGATGCCATGACGGCACCCAAAATCGAATATGACGTGAAACCCGGCCCCAAGGGCGATCACACTCATCTCTACGTGGATGGCAAGGAAGAAGCGGTGCTGCGCAAGCTCAAGGGAAGCCACACGCTGAACGCGCTTTCTCCGGGGGAGCACAACCTCTGCATCAAGGTGGTCAGCAAGGGCCACACCCCGATCGGCGTGGAGCAGTGCGTTAAAGTCACGGTGCAGTGAGCCGCCCATGGACTGGCAGAACCTGGCATACACCGCCGTCCAGGTCGCCCACAACTTCGGCGCGGCCGCGGTAGTCGGCGGCGCGCTGTTCGCACAATGGCCGGCGCAGCCGGATCCGGATACGCGGCGCAAACTGGCCTGGCTTGTGCTATTCGGCTGGATGGTGCAAGGCGCGAGCGGCGCCGCTTTCGGCGCGATCAGTTACCTCGGCTACGGCCAGCTTCCCGACATCCACGCCATCGCCATTGCGGCGCTGCTGATAAAAATGGCATGCGCCGTGGCGGGATTCCTGCTCGCCGCCGCCTATCTGCGTGCCGCGGCGATGTGGACGGAGGCGGGACGCAACCACGCCTGGTCCACGCTGCTCGGGCTGGGCGCAACCGCTCTTGCTGCCGCCGCCTTCCTGAGATGGTTTTCGTAACCCCCGCTTTCCTGGCGCCCTTGGCGTCTTGGCGGTTAAACCTGGATGGAGAAAAAAATGAAAATCTTACAGATAGTCGCGCTGCCTCTGGCATTCGCGCTCGGTTTGCTCATTCCACCCTCAACGTGGGCAGATAGCCCTTCCGACCACATCATGCTCTTGCCGGGCGATCTTAAATGGGCGGATGTTCCGTCACTGCCGCCGGGTGCAAAGATCGCCGTGATCGAAGGCCCGCTGAACGAGGCGATGCCGTTTACCTTCCGCCTGAAATTCCCCGCCAACTATAAAATTCCTGCCCATTGGCATCCTGCCATTGAGCATGTCACGGTTATTTCCGGCACCTTCAACCTCGGAATCGGGGACAAGGCTGATCCGTCCAAAACCAGGCCATTACCGGCGGGCAGCGTTGCCATCATGCAGCCCAGGACCAACCATTTCGGGTGGACGGGGGAAGAAACCATCGTTCAGCTTCATGGCATTGGACCGTGGGTCATCAATTACGTCAGCCCGGCGGATGATCCAAGGAAAAAATAGGGCTGCAACGGGCAGGGCCGGGTTAACAACCGAAGCTGATCGCCTGCCCCACTCGCAGCCCCAGTTTCTCTGCGGCGCATCCGCTGTTGACGGCAATTTCAACCAGTCCATTGCTGTTTTCATACCAGAAAGCCTGGCCCGCAGGAACATCGGAAAACACTCGTGCATAACCGAGCGCATGGCAGCCAAAGACAATTTTCGCGCTGCGTGAAATCTGCCCCGTCCGCAGGCCGGTCATGGCATTGCCGTAATGGTCCAGATAGATGATTTCGGCCAGATCTGCGCTCCCGTAGTTCACCTGGAGCTCGGCGATATCTTCCAATTTGCCGTGAGGAAACGTGCCATGATCAAGCCAGGCTGCGACCGGTGCAAACAGATCGCGGCCGTGGAAGGAACATGAGAGATTTCGAGGGCGCCACGCAATGCGCCAATGCTCGCAGCTAGCAGACCGGGCCGCCACCACTGACAACAGCCCGTTGTCCGGCCCCACATACCATTTCTCGTCAGCCAGCAGCGCCACCGCATCGCGTTGTCCGCCTACCCCTGGGTCCACTACCGCAAAAAATACCGAACCGACGGGAAATTGCGGCGCCAGCGCGGCGAGAAGGTGCGCTCCGGCCTTGGGTGAAAACGCAGGAACATCATGCAGCAAGTCCACGATTACGGCATCGGGCGCATGCGCCAGAATTGCCGCCTTGACCTGGCCGGCATATAAATCCGATGAGCCGAAATCGGTAAGCAGGACAATCATGCGGCCATTTTACGCTCGCATGCTCGCCAGAAAAAGAAAAAGCCGGGCATAAACCCGGCTTTCTCGACAGCTATCCTGATGCCTTATGCAGCGGCCTCTTCAACCACCTCTGCCGCCTCCGGCCGGTCAACCAGCTCGACCAGCGCCATCGGCGCGTTGTCGCCGAGACGGAAGCCGCACTTGAGGATGCGCAGATAACCGCCGCTGCGTTTCTGGTAGCGCGGGCCCAGCACGTCGAACAACTTGACCACGATCTCGCGGTCGCGCAGGCGGTCGAACGCCAGGCGGCGGTTGGACAGCGACGGCTTCTTGCCCAGCGTGATCAGCGGTTCGGCCACCCGGCGCAGCTCCTTGGCCTTGGGCAGCGTGGTCTTGATTACTTCGTGACGCAGCAGGGCGTTCGCCATGTTGCGCAGCATCGCCAGACGGTGACTGGTGGTGCGATTCAGTTTGCGATTCGATAAGCGGTGACGCATGATAAATCCTTCCTTCGATTTTGCCGCTCACGCGCGGCGCCTCTTTAAAGCCTTTTCCGTGCAGCTCTTACGCTTTTTCCAACCCTGCCGGCGGCCAGTTTTAGCTCCGGCTAACCTGAAGGTTAGCCTTCACTGAAACCGGCAACGTTCCATTGCCACCAGGGGTGAATGCCTTGCAGCCCTTACGCTTTTTCCAACCCTGCCGGCGGCCAGTTTTCCAGTTTCATGCCGAGGGTCAGGCCTTTGGAAGCCAGCACGTCCTTGATCTCGTTCAGCGACTTGCGGCCCAGGTTCGGGGTCTTGAGCAGTTCATTTTCGCTGCGCTGAATGAGGTCGCCAATGTAATAGATATTCTCGGCCTTGAGGCAGTTGGCGGAACGGACCGTCAGTTCCAGGTCATCCACCGGACGCAGCAGGATCGGATCGACCTGCGGCGCCTTGGGCGACTCCACTTCCGCCGGCGTGCCTTTCAGTTCGGCAAACACGGACAGTTGGTCAACCAGGATCCGCGCGGCATAGCGGATCGCTTCCTCCGGATCCACCACGCCGTTGGTTTCGATGTCCATCACCAGCTTGTCGAGATCGGTGCGCTGTTCCACGCGCGCGCTCTCGACCGCATAGGCAACACGGCGCACCGGGCTGAAGGAGGCGTCCACCATGATCGCGCCGATGATGCGCTCTTCTTCGGAAACGCGCCGTGAGGTCACGGGCTGATAACCGCGCCCACCCTCGACCTTGATCTGCATATTCAGCTTGCCGCCCTTGGTGAGATGGGCAATCACATGATCCGGATTGACGATCTCCACGTCGTGGGGCGCTTCGATGTCGCCGGCGGTCACCGGGCCCTCGCCCTTTTTCGCAAGGGTCAGCGTAATTTCGCCGCGGTTGTGCAGCTTGAGCGCAATCCCCTTGAGGTTGAGCAGAATGTCCACCACGTCTTCCTGCACGCCTTCGATCGCGGAATATTCATGCACGACGCCTTCGATTTGAACCTGGGTAATGGCAAAACCAGGCATGGAGGACAGCAGGATACGACGCAGTGCATTGCCGAGCGTGTGCCCGTACCCGCGCTCGAACGGTTCCATGGTGACCCGCGCGCGCATCGGCGACTGGCTCTGCACGTCGACGACGCGCGGCTTGAGAAATTCTGCGGTGCTGCTTTGCATGGGTAGTCCCTCTAGTAAATAGCTTCCCGATTACTTCGAGTACAATTCCACCACGAGATGCTCGTTAATGGTGGCAGGCAGTTCGGCGCGCTGCGGCTTGGCCTTGTAGGTGCCTTTCAATGCCTTCACATCCACCTCGATCCACTCTGGAAACCCACGCTGTTCGGCAGCCTCGACCGCGCCCTTGATGCGCAATTGCTGTTTGGCTTTCTCCGCCACTTCCACGACGTCACCGGGCTTCACCTGGTACGACGGAATGTTGACGCGGCGCCCGTTTACCAGGATGGAGTTATGCCGCACGATCTGGCGTGCCTCGGTGCGCGATGAACCGAAGCCCATGCGGTAGGCGACGTTGTCCAGCCGGCCTTCCAGCAGTTGCAGCAGGTTCTCGCCGGTCACGCCGCGAATCCGGTCAGCTTCCTGATAGTAGCCGCGGAACTGCCCTTCCAGAATCCCATAGGTGCGGCGCAGCTTCTGCTTCTCGCGCAATTGCACGGCATAGCCGGACAGCCGCGCCTGCTTCTGGCCGTGCTGGCCGGGCGCGTAGCTTCTTTTTTCCACACCGCACTTGTCGGTGAAGCATTTTTCACCCTTCAGAAACAGCTTCTCGCCTTCTCGGCGGCACTGGCGGCATTTGGGATCGAGATTTCTAGCCAAGGTACTCTCCTGCGATTAAATGCGGCGCTTCTTCGGCGGACGGCATCCGTTATGCGGAATGGGCGTCACGTCGGAAATGCCCGTAATCTTAAAACCAACGGCGTTCAACGCCCGGACTGCGGATTCGCGGCCGGGGCCAGGGCCCTTGATCCTCACCTCGAGGTTTTTCACACCGTATTCCTGGGCAGCCTTGCCGGCGTGTTCAGCCGCGACCTGCGCGGCGAACGGCGTGCTCTTGCGCGAACCGCGGAAACCGCTGCCACCCGACGTCGCCCACGACAAGGCATTGCCTTGGCGATCGGTGATGGTCACGATGGTGTTGTTAAACGATGCGTGAATGTGGGCAATGCCCTCGGCCACATTCTTCTTTACTTTCTTGCGCACCCGAACGTTTGCTTTTGCCATAACCCTGTTCCTTAATCCTTGTGGCGGCCGAAATTATTTGGTGGCGCGGATCGCCTTGCGCGGTCCCTTGCGTGTGCGCGCATTGGTGCGTGTACGCTGTCCGCGAACCGGCAAGCCGCGGCGATGGCGCAAGCCGCGGTAGCAGCCAAGGTCCATCAGGCGCTTGATGCTCATTGAGACTTCGCGGCGCAGATCGCCTTCCACCGTGAACTTCGCCACCTCATCGCGCAGCTTTTCGACTTCGCCGCTGCCGAGGTCCTTGATCTTGGTGGAAACGTTAACGCCCGCCGCCTCGCAAATCTTGCGGGCACGGCTGCGCCCGATGCCAAAAATGGCGGTCAGCGCAATTTCGGCGTGTTGATGGTTCGGGATATTTACCCCAGCAATGCGGGCCATGCACTCACTCCCAACAGCAAATTACAAAATGAAAAAAGGTGGAATTGTAACACCCCAACGCACACCAATCAACCTTGACGTTGCTTGTGGCGGGGGTCTTCACAAATCACGCGCAAAACGCCCTGCCGTCTTACCATCTTGCATTTGCGGCAGATTTTTTTTACTGATGCACGTACTCTCATGACATTCTCCAGGTTCAGCAACTTCTCTTACAAATTCTCGATGAGCAACCCTTGCTCGTGTTCCGTATCACTTGATCACTTGGCGCGGAAGGTAATCCGTCCCCGCGTCAGATCGTAAGGAGTCAACTCGACCGTTACCTTGTCTCCGGGCAGGATGCGGATGTAGTGCATCCGCATTTTCCCGGAAATGTACCCCAACACCACATGCCCGTTTTCGAGCTTGACGCGAAAGGTGGCGTTCGGCAGGTTTTCCAGCACCTCCCCTTGCATTTCGATCGTCTCTTCTTTCGCCATAACTTCCCGCAATTAGTTTCAGAACCGGTCGATTCAGCGCGGCAATGAGCCGCCCTTGAAACTCGCCTTCTTCAACAGACTCTCGTACTGATGGGACATCAGATACGCCTGAACCTGCGCCATGAAATCCATGATCACGACCACGATGATCAGAAGCGACGTGCCGCCGAAGTAAAACGGCACGTTCCACTTGACGATCAGGAATTCCGGCAGCAGGCACACCAGCGTGATATACAGTGCTCCGGCCAGGGTCAGGCGCGTCAGGATGCGGTCAATATATTTGGCGGTTTGCTCACCCGGTCGGATCCCCGGCACGAAAACCCCGCTCTTTTTCAGGTTGTCTGCGGTTTCTTTCGAATTAAACACCAGCGCGGTGTAAAAAAAACAGAAGAAGATAATCGCAGCGGCGTAAAAAATTACATACAGCGGCTGGCCCGGCGAGAGAACGCTTCCGACGTCCTTCAACCAGCTCATGCGCTCGCTGCTGCCGAACCAGCCCGCCAGCGTCGCCGGGAACAGGATGATGCTAGACGCAAAAATCGGCGGGATCACGCCCGACATGTTCAGTTTAAGCGGCAAATGCGAGCTCTGCCCGCCGACGATCTGCCGCCCCACCTGCCGCTTGGCGTAGTTCACCAGAATCTTGCGCTGCCCGCGCTCGACAAAAATCACGAATGCCGTTACCGCCACGGACAACACGAACAGCATCAGCACCAGCGGGATCGAGAACGCCCCGGTCCGCGCCAGTTCCAGCGTGCCGCCGATGGCGTGCGGCAGCCCGGCAACGATACCCGCAAAAATAATGATCGAAATGCCGTTGCCGATGCCGCGCTCGGTGATCTGCTCACCCAGCCACATCAGGAACATGGTGCCGGTCACCAGCGTCGTGACCGTGGTCAACCGGAACATCAGCCCGGGCTCCAGCACCAGGCCGGGTTGCGACTCGAGCGCGATGGCGATGCCAAGCCCCTGGAACAGCGCCAGAAACACCGTTCCGTAGCGGGTGTACTGGGTAATCTTCTTGCGCCCCGCTTCGCCTTCCTTCTTCAACTGCTCCATCTGGGGCGAGACCACCGTCATCAACTGCATGATGATGGAAGCCGAAATGTACGGCATGATCCCGAGCGCAAACACGGTGAAGCGCGACAACGCGCCGCCCGAGAACATGTTGAACATGCCCAGGATGCCGCCCTGCTGCGAGCGGAACAGCGACTCCAGAACGGCGGGATCGATTCCCGGCACGGGAATATGCGCGCCGATCCGATAGACGATCAGCGCGCCGAGCAGGAAGAACAGCCGCTGTTTCAGGTCGCCGAATTTGCTCCCCGCTCCCAGCCCCGGATTACCGATCGCCAAAATCACTCCACTCCGGCAATGCTGCCGCCGGCAGCTTCAATCGCAGCCCGCGCGCCCTTGGTCACCAACACGCCCTGCAGCTTGACCGCACGCTCGATCGCCCCGGACAGAAACACCTTCGCGCTCCGCGCGCCCATCGGCACGATTCCGGCCTGCTTCAGCACCAGGATATCGACCGCGTCAACCGGCAGGCCATTCAGGTCCGACAAACGCACTTGCGCGGTGTCGCCCTTGGTCAGGGACACGAAACCGCGCTTCGGCAGCCGGCGCTGCAGCGGCATTTGCCCGCCCTCGAAGCCAACCTTGTGGAAACCGCCGGTGCGGGACTTCTGCCCCTTGTGGCCACGGCCGCAAGTCTTGCCCCAGCCGCAACCGATGCCGCGTCCAACGCGCTTTCTGGCGTGCTTGCTGCCCTCAGCCGGTTTTAGATTGTTCAGTTGCATTTATCCCTCGCACTTCACCAGGTAATTCACCTTGTTGATCATGCCCCGTATCGCGGGCGTATCCTGCACCTCGACCGTATGATTGAGGCGCCGCAACCCGAGGCCGCGGACGCAGGCGCGATGCGCCTCGATGGTGCCGATCACGCTCTTGACCAGCGTCACTTTCAGCGTTTTGCTTTTGCTTGCTTTCGCCATCGTTTACTCCAGGATTTCTTCTACCGTTTTGCCGCGCTTGGCCGCCACTTCCGACGGCGTGTTCATGGCCAGCAAACCGTTGATCGTGGCACGCACCATGTTGTAAGGATTGGTGGAACCGATGCATTTGGCCAGCACGTTGTGCACACCCATCACTTCAAAAATGGCGCGCATCGGGCCACCGGCGATAATTCCGGTACCTTCGGAGGCAGGCTGCATGTAAACCTTGGCTGCGCCATGCTCGCCGACAACCGCGTGCTGGAGCGTGCCGTTCTTCAGGCTGACCTTCACCATGTTGCGGCGGGCTTGTTCCATCGCCTTCTGCACCGCCACCGGCACTTCCTTCGCCTTGCCCTTGCCCATGCCGATGCCGCCGTCACCGTCGCCGACCACGGTCAGCGCGGCAAACGCCATGATCCGGCCGCCCTTCACCACCTTGGTGACGCGGTTCACGCCGATCATCTTCTCCTGCAGACCGTCGCCGCGTTCTTCCATCTCAACTTTCGCCATCATCGTCCCCGATTAAAACGCCAGGCCGTTTTCACGAGCCGCTTCCGCCAACGCCTTGACTCGCCCGTGATATTTGAAGCCGGAGCGGTCAAACGCCACTTTTTCGATCCCAAGGCCTTTCGCCTTTTCAGCGATACGCTTGCCGACAAGCGCAGCAGCCTTGACGTTGCCGCCGCCGGGCAGTTCCTTGCGCACCTCGGCTTCGGCGGTAGAGGCGCTGGCCAGCACCTTGTCGCCGGCCGCGTCGATGATCTGCGCGTAAATATGGCAATTGGTGCGATGCACCGCGAGGCGCACTGCTTTCAACTCTGCGAGTTTGGCACGGGTTTTACGTGCCCTGCGCAAACGAGCCTGCTTTCTATCCATGACTTTTGCCTCTACTATTTCTTCTTGGTTTCTTTCTTGATCACCACTTCGTCGGCATAGCGCACGCCCTTGCCCTTATACGGCTCGGGTTTACGGTATGCGCGCACTTCCGCGGCAACCTGACCAACCTGCTGCTTGTCGACGCCCTTGATCACGATCTCGGTCTGGCTGGGCGTTTCGACCTTGATACCCGCAGGCATCTTGTGCTCGACCGGATGGGAAAATCCCAGCGCAAGGCTCAGCACATCGCCTTTGGCCTGGGCACGGTAACCCACGCCGATCAGGGTCAGTTTTTTCTCGAAACCCTGCGAAACGCCTTTCACCATGTTGGCGAGCAGGGCACGCACGGTGCCGGACATCGCCCGCGCCTGCTGCGAGTCATTGGCGGCGGCGCAACGGATCATATTGCCGTCCCGCTCCACCGTGACATCGCGGTTCAACTTCTGCTGCAACAAGCCGAGCGGCCCCTTCACCTTGACTTCATCGGCCGACAGCGTCACTTCGACGCCCGTCGGCACCATTACCGGATTTTTAGCAATTCTGGACATGGTTTACCTCGTCATGCCACAACACAAAGAACTTCGCCGCCCACACCGCTGGCGCGCGCCTTGCGGTCGGTCATCACCCCCCTGGAGGTGGAAACGATGGCCACGCCCAATCCGTTCATGACCTTGGGGATCTCGTCGTTACCCTTGTAAACGCGCAAGCCAGGCCGGCTGACACGTTCAATTTTTTCAATTACCGGACGGCCGGCGTAGTATTTCAGCCGGATATCGAGCAGCGATTTGCCGGCATCACTGCGCACGGCAAAATCCTCGATGTATCCCTCGTCTTTCAGCACTTTCGCAATCGCCGCCTTGATCTTGGACGAAGGCATGGAAACCGCCGGCTTTTCCGCACGCTGGGCGTTGCGGATGCGGGTCAGCATATCGGCAATCGGATCACTCATACTCATTTCAATTCTCTCCCGTTACCAGCTGGCCTTAGTCACACCGGGGATCTCGCCACGCATGGCGAATTCACGCAGCTTGGTGCGGCCGAGCCCGAACTTGCTGAACACGCCACGCGGCCGCCCGGTCAGCGAACACCGGTTGCGCAGCCGCACCGGACTGGCATCGCGCGGCAGTTGCTGCAGTTTGAGGCGGGCAGCGTGACGCTCTTCATCGCTCAGCTTGGTGTTGTTAATCACCGCCAGCAACTCGGCACGCTTTGCGGCGAACTTCTTTACCGTTTCGCGGCGCTTTTGCTCACGATTGATCAAGGATTGTTTTGCCATCTCAACCTCAGTTCTTGAACGGGAATTTAAACGCCGCCAACAGGGCGCGGGCCTCTTCGTCGGTCTTGGCGGTGGTCGTGATCGTAATGTTCATGCCGCGCAGCGCATCGACTTTGTCGTATTCGATTTCCGGAAAAATGATCTGCTCGCGCACGCCCATGTTGTAGTTGCCGCGGCCGTCAAAGGACTTGCCGGAAATACCGCGGAAATCGCGGATGCGCGGCATCGCCACGGTCACCAGCCGGTCGAGGAATTCAAACATCCTCTCCTTCCGCAGCGTCACCATGCAGCCCACCGGATAATCATCGCGAATTTTGAAACCGGCGATGGATTTGCGCGCCTTCGTTACGACCGGCTTCTGGCCGGCGATCTTTTGCATGTCGCCTACCGCATGGTCCATCACCTTCTTGTCCGCGACCGCCTCGCCCACGCCCATGTTGAGCGTAATCTTGACGATCCGCGGCACCTCCATCACGCTCTTGTAGCCAAACTGCTGCATCAACTGCTTGGCGACCACGTCCTTGTAATACTGCTGCAAACGAGCCATGTTCGATCCTTACGCGTCAATCACTTCGCCGTTGGACTTGAAATAACGCACCTTGCGCCCATCGTCCAACTGCTTGAAGCCAACACGGTCCGCCTTTTTGGTGGCCGGGTTAAACAACGCAACATTGGATACATCGATCGGCATTTCCTTCTCGACGATGCCCCCGGTTGCCCCTTTCATCGGGTTGGGTTTCTGGTGTTTCTTGACCGTGTTCACACCCTCCACCACCACGTGACCGGATGCCAGCACGCGCAGCACGGAGCCACGCTTGTCCCGGTCCTTACCGGTGATGACGATGACGTCATCGCCTTTGCGAATCTTGTGCATCTTGCCTCCTTACAGCACTTCGGGCGCCAGCGACACGATTTTCATGAAGCGCTCGGTGCGCAGCTCGCGCGTAACCGGGCCGAAAATACGGGTGCCAATCGGCTCCAACTTGTTGTTCAACAACACCGCCGCGTTACCATCGAACTTGATCAGCGAACCGTCGGCCCGACGCACGCCCTTTGCCGTCCGTACCACGACGGCGTTGTAGATCTCGCCCTTTTTCACGCGACCGCGCGGCGCGGCATCCTTGATGCTGACCTTGATGATATCGCCGATTCCGGCATAACGACGCTTGGAGCCGCCTAGCACCTTGATGCACATAATCGAGCGCGCACCGGTGTTATCCGCAACATCCAGCAGGGATTGCATTTGTATCATTAGATGTCTCCAACTTAAGCCGTCATCCAGCGCATCCGGGATGGATGCCGCAGTACTGCACCGACGGTCAGTTTTGGCCCCCGGCGGCAGCGACTGCCGCTCCCCGGGGTGTCGCTAGCAAAGCAAACTAGTTTAGCGTTTTTTATCCAGCCACGCAAGCCGAATATCAAGCGGCTTTCTCAACGAGCTTGGCAACCCGCCACGTTTTCGTTTTTGCAAGCGGCCGGCATTCCTCGATCATCACCAGGTCGCCTTCGTGGAACTCGTTGTTTTCATCGTGCGCATGATATTTCTTCGACCGCCGAATCACCTTGCCGTAAAGCGGATGCTTCACCTTGCGTTCGACCAGAACCGTAACGGTTTTATCCATCTTGTCGCTCACCACGCGCCCAATCAGCGCGCGCGTCACTTTTTCCGCGCTCATGCCTGTCTCGCCTTTTCACTTATCAACGTGCGCACCCGCGCAATATCCTTGCGCACCTTGCCCAACTGATCGGTCTTGTTGCTTTGCTGAGTGGCAATCTGCATGCGCAGGCCGAACTGGGCGCGCAGCAACTCGACCAGTTCCTGGTTCAGCTCATCTACCGATTTGGCTCTCAATTCGCTGGCTTTCATCATTTAGCTACCCACGTGTCGAACAACAAAAGTAGTCGCGATCGGCAGCTTGGCCGCGGCCAGGCGGAATGCCTCGCGCGCCAGCCCCTCGTCGACGCCGTCCATTTCGTACAGCACCTTGCCGGGCTGGATCTCGGCTACGTAAAACTCCGGGTTGCCCTTGCCGTTACCCATCCGCACTTCAGCGGGCTTGGCGGAGATGGGCTTATCCGGATAGATGCGGATCCAGATGCGCCCGCCGCGCTTGATGTGGCGCGTCATGGCACGGCGCGCGGCTTCAATCTGGCGTGCCGTCAAACGGCCGCGGCCGACCGCTTTCAGACCGTACTCGCCGAAGCTCACCTTGTTGCCCCGAGTGGCGATCCCAGTGTTGCGGCCCTTTTGCTGTTTGCGGTATTTCAGTCTAGCTGGCTGCAGCATGTTTCGCTCCTGACTTTCTTACTTTCTTTTCCGGTTCGGGCGCCGCTACGGGCTGCTCGCCCTTGCCCAGCACCTCGCCCTTGAATACCCATACCTTGATGCCGATAACGCCATAGGTGGTCTTGGCTTCTGCCGTACCATAGTCGATGTCGGCACGCAGCGTATGCAGCGGCACACGCCCTTCGCGATACCATTCGGTGCGCGCGATTTCGATGCCATTCAGCCGGCCCGAGCTCATGATCTTGATCCCCTGGGCGCCAAGACGCATGGCGTTCTGCATCGCGCGTTTCATGGCGCGGCGGAACATGATGCGCTTTTCAAGCTGAGCGGCGATGTTCTCGGCGATCAGTTGCGCGTCGGTCTCAGGCTTGCGGATCTCCTCGATATTGAGGTGAACCGGCACGCCCATCAGCTTCTGCAGCTGCACCTTGAGAGATTCGATATCCTCGCCTTTCTTGCCGATCACCACGCCCGGCCGGGCGCTGTAAATCGTGATCTTGGCATCGCGCGCGGGGCGCTCGATGACGATTCTGCCGACTGCGGCATGCGCCAGCTTCTGCTTCAGAAAGGCACGAACCTTGATGTCGTCGCGCAACATGCCGCCAAAGTTCTTGCTGTTCGCAAACCACTTCGACGACCAATTTTTCAGAACGCTCAGGCGAAAGCCTGTCGGATGTATTTTCTGTCCCATCGTATGTCCTCTCAGTCGCCAACGGTCACGGTAATATGGCAGGTCGGCTTGAGAATGCGCGCGCCCCGGCCCTTGGCACGAGCGCGGAAGCGCTTCAGTGTCGTGCCCTCGTCCACGCAGATCGTGGCCACTTTCAGTTCGTCGATGTCCGCGCCTTCGTTATGCTCTGCATTCGCAATGGCCGACTCCAACACCTTCTTGATGATGACTGCGCCCTTCTTCGGGCTGAAGGTCAGGATGTTGAGCGCGCGCTCGACCGGGAGCCCGCGGATCTGGTCAGCCACCAGACGGCCCTTCTGAGCCGAAAGGCGGGTACCGCGTAGTACTGCTGTCACTCTCATCATGCCTCCTTATTTCTTCGCCTTCTTGTCCGCGGCATGCCCTTTGAAGGTGCGCGTCAAGGAAAATTCGCCGAGCTTGTGGCCGACCATATTCTCGTTGATGTACACCGGAATATGCTGCTTGCCGTTGTGGATGGCGATGGTCAAGCCGACGAAGTCGGGCAGCACCGTGGAACGGCGCGACCAGGTCTTGATCGGGCGCTTGTCGTTGGTCGCCCGGGCCGCCTCCACCTTTTTGATCAGGTGAGCGTCGACAAACGGGCCTTTTTTAATAGAACGTGCCATATCAGATTACCTCTTGTTCGAAGGACGGCGGCGCACGATCATGCCTTGCGTGCGTTTGTTCTTGCGCGTGCGATACCCTTTGGTCGGCGTGCCCCACGGACTCACCGGATGACGTCCGGCAGCCGTCTTGCCTTCGCCGCCGCCGTGCGGATGGTCAATCGGGTTCATCGCCACACCGCGCACCGTCGGGCGAACCCCGCGCCAACGCATGGCGCCTGCCTTGCCGATCGAACGCAGACTGTGCTCGGAGTTACCCACCTCGCCGATGGTCGCCTTGCAGTCCACATGCACCTTGCGTATCTCGCCGGAGCGCAGCCGCAACTGGGCATAGCTGCCCTCGCGCGCCAGCAGCTGCACCGAAGTGCCTGCCGAGCGGGCCAACTGCGCGCCCTTGCCGGGCAGCATTTCGATGCAGTGGATCGTGGTGCCCACCGGAATGTTTCTCAGCGGCAGCGCGTTGCCGACCTTGATCGGAGAGTCCGAGCCGCTGATCAGCTGCATGCCGGCGGCCACGCCCTTCGGCGCGATGATGTAGCGGCGCTCGCCGTCCGCGTAGCACAGGAGCGCCAGATGCGCGCTGCGGTTCGGATCGTATTCGAGACGCTCCACCTTTGCCGGCACGCCGTCCTTGTCGCGGCGGAAATCCACGACACGGTAGTGCTGCTTGTGGCCGCCGCCCTGGTGGCGAGTAGTAATGTGGCCGTTGTTGTTGCGGCCAGCATTCTTCGACTGGGCACGAAGCAGCGGCGCATGGGGCGCCCCCTTGTGCAACTCCGGCGTCACGATCTTGACAACTGCGCGCCGGCCGGCGGAAGTCGGTTTTACCTTAATGATTGCCATGGCTTTCTCTCCTACTCACCGGCCGCAAAGTTGATCTCTTGACCGGGCTTGAGCGCGACATACGCCTTCTTCCAGTCTTGCCGCCGTCCCTGTGTCCGGCCGTGGCGCTTGGCCTTGCCTTTCACGTTCAGCAGTTGCACGCCGGCCACTTCGACCTTGAACAGCAGCTCGACCGCCGCCTTGATCTCCGGCTTGGTAGCGTTGCTCACCACCCGGAATGCGACCTGCTCATGCTTGTCCGCGACCATGGTGGCCTTTTCCGATATCTGCGGCGCCAGAATGACCTGCATCAGCCGTTCCTGATTGAATTTAGCGGCACTCATCCCAGCATCTCCTCAATTTTCTTCACCGCGCTGCGGGTCAGCAGCACGTTGGAAAAGCGCACCAGATTCACTGGATCGGCATGCTGCGCTTCCACCACCAGCACGTGCGGCAGGTTGCGCGAGGACAGATAAAGGTTCTCATCCAGATCATCGGTCAGCACCAGCACGCTGTCGAACCCCATCGTCTTGATTTTCTGCGCCAACACTTTGGTCTTCGGCGAATCCACCTTGAACTCTTCCACCACTGAAAGACGGCCCTGCCGCGCCAGTTCGGACAGAATGGCGCACATGCCGGCGCGGTGCATTTTCTTGTTCACCTTGTGGCTGAAATTCTCGTCCGGGCTGCTCGGGAAAATCTTGCCGCCTCCCCGCCACAGCGGGCTGGAAGCCATACCCGCGCGAGCGCGGCCGGTACCCTTCTGGCGCCACGGTTTGCGCGTGCTCTTGGCAACATCCGAACGGCCCTTCTGGGCACGGGTTCCGGTACGCGCGTTGGCCATGAACGCGGTCACCACCTGATGAACCAGCGCCTCATTGAATTCGCGGCCAAACGCGGCGTCGGACGCAGCGACGTTCGCCGTCGCCTGACCTTGTTCGTTAATCAGTTTCAGCTCCATCATGCACCTGCCTTCACGCTCGGACGAATCATCACATCACCGCCTTTGGAACCGGGGACAGCGCCGCTGATCAACAGCAACTGGCGTTCTGCATCAACCCGCACGATCTCCAGTTTCTGCACGGTGCGCTTCACGGCGCCGTAGTGGCCTGCCATGCGCTTGCCGGGGAACACGCGGCCGGGGTCCTGCGCCTGGCCGATGGAACCGGGGGTGTTGTGGGAACGGGAATTGCCATGGCTGGCACGGTTGGAACTGAAGTTGTGGCGCTTGATCACGCCGCTGAAACCCTTGCCGTGCGAGGTACCGGTGACGTCCACCTTCTGTCCGGGCTGAAAAATATCTGCACCGATCGTTCCGCCCAGCGCGAACTTCGCCAGCTCTTCGCTGCTCACGGGGAATTCCCGCAGAATATGCCCGGCTTCCACGCCCGCTTTGGCGAAATGTCCGACCATGGGCTGGCTGACGCGATTCGGGCGGCGCGCTCCGAAGGTAACCTGCACCGCGGCATAGCCGTCGGTTTCGGGAGTCTTGATCTGGGTCACGCGGTTGTTGGACACATCCACCACCGTCACCGCGACGGAATCGCCGTCTTCGGTAAAGATGCGCGTCATGCCAATCTTGCGACCGACTAGTCCTAAGCTCATCATTATTTTCCTTTAACAACGCCGATTACGATTGACCGGCTTCTTTCATTATCGGCAGGGCAAAACCCCGCCCTGCAACTACAACTTGATTTCGACGTCCACGCCGGCTGGCAAATCCAGCTTCATCAGCGCATCCACCGTCTTGTCGGTGGGATCGATGATGTCCATCAGACGCAGATGGGTGCGGATTTCGAACTGGTCGCGCGAGGTCTTGTTGACGTGCGGCGAACGCAACACGTCAAAGCGCTCGATGCGCGTCGGCAAAGGCACGGGGCCCTTGACTACCGCGCCCGTGCGCTTGGCGGTCTCAACGATCTCCAGCGCCGACTGATCGATCAGATGGTAGTCGAATGCCTTGAGACGAATACGAATTTTCTGGCTTTGCATGTTTATTTTCCTGTGAGGAGTTAGGGGTTAGGAGTGAGGAGTCTGTCGTTTCGAGCCGTCCGCTCCTTTCCCCTCACTCTTCACACCTCACTTATTCAATAACCTTCGCCACCACGCCGGCGCCGACCGTGCGGCCGCCTTCGCGAATCGCGAATCGCAGTCCTTCTTCCATGGCGATCGGCGCAATCAGGGCCACCGTCACCGAGACGTTGTCGCCAGGCATCACCATTTCGGTGCCCGCAGGCAGTTCGACCGCGCCGGTTACGTCGGTGGTGCGGAAGTAGAATTGCGGACGGTAGCCGTTGAAGAACGGGGTGTGACGGCCGCCTTCGTCTTTGGACAGGACGTAGATCTCCGCCGTGAATTTGGTGTGCGGGGTGATCGAGCCGGGTTTGGCCAGAACTTGGCCGCGCTCGACTTCTTCACGCTTGGTGCCGCGCAGCAGGACGCCAACGTTGTCTCCGGCCTGGCCTTGGTCGAGCAGTTTGCGGAACATTTCGACGCCGGTGCAGGTGGTTTTGATGGTGGGCTTGAGGCCGACGATTTCGACTTCGTCGCCAACTTTGATGATGCCACGCTCGACACGGCCGGTGACGACGGTGCCGCGCCCGGAGATGGAGAAGACGTCTTCGACCGGCATGAGGAAGGCGCCGTCGATGGCGCGCTTGGGCTCGGGGATGTAGCTGTCCAGGGCGGCGGCGAGCTTGAAGATGGAGGGTTCGCCGATGTCGCTTTGGTCGCCTTCGAGCGCTTTGAGGGCGGAGCCGATGACGATGGGGGTGTCGTCGCCGGGGAAGTCGTATTTGTTGAGCAGTTCGCGCACTTCCATTTCGACCAGTTCGAGCAGTTCGGGGTCGTCCACCATGTCGGCTTTGTTCATGTAGACGATGATGTACGGGACGCCGACCTGACGGGCGAGCAGGATGTGTTCGCGCGTTTGCGGCATCGGGCCGTCGGCGGCGGAGACAACCAGGATGGCGCCGTCCATTTGCGCCGCGCCGGTGATCATGTTCTTGACGTAGTCGGCGTGGCCGGGGCAGTCAACGTGGGCGTAGTGGCGGTTTTCGGTTTCGTACTCGACGTGCGCGGTGTTGATGGTGATGCCGCGCGCCTTTTCTTCCGGCGCCGAGTCAATGTCGGCGTAGTTCTTCGCTTCGCCGCCAAACTTCTTCGACAGAATCGTGGTGATCGCCGCCGTCAGCGTGGTCTTGCCATGGTCCACGTGGCCAATCGTCCCCACGTTTACGTGCGGTTTCGTCCGCTCAAATTTGCCTTTTGCCATGATAGTTCCCTCTAATAAACAATTATTTCTTGCTGATCACCGCGTCGGCGACATGCTTCGGCGCCTCGGAGTAGTGCTTGAACTCCATGGTGTAGGTGGCGCGCCCCTGCGACAGCGACCGAAGCGTCGTGGAATAGCCGAACATTTCGGCAAGCGGCACTTCCGCCTTGATCGCCTTGCCGGTGGGCAAGTCTTCCATACCCTGGATCATGCCGCGGCGGGAGGAAAGGTCGCCCATCACGTCGCCCATGTTCTCTTCCGGCGTTTCCACTTCCACCGCCATCATCGGCTCGAGCAGCACCGGATCGGCCTTGCGCATGCCGTCTTTGAACGCCATGGACGCGGCCATCTTGAATGCGTTTTCGTTCGAGTCCACATCATGGTAAGAACCGTCGAACAGCGTGACCTTGACGTCCACCACCGGGAAGCCGGCCAACACGCCGTTGGGCAGCGTCTCCTGCAATCCCTTGTCGACCGCGGGAATATACTCGCGCGGTACGGTGCCGCCCTTGATGGCATCGACGAATTCGTATCCCTTGCCGGCTTCGTTCGGCTCCAGCTTGATCCAGACGTGGCCGTACTGGCCGCGGCCGCCGGATTGCTTGACGAACTTGCCTTCAACCTCGACCGCCTTACGGATCGCTTCGCGGTACGCCACCTGCGGCGCGCCCACATTGGCCTCGACGCCGAATTCGCGCTTCATGCGGTCAACCAAGATTTCGAGATGCAGCTCGCCCATCCCGGAAATGATGGTCTGGTTCGTTTCCTCATCGGTGCGCACGCGGAACGAAGGATCCTCCTGAGCCAGGCGATTCAGCGCAATGCCCATCTTCTCCTGGTCGGCCTTGGTCTTCGGTTCCACTGCCACGTGAATCACCGGCTCGGGGAATACCATGCGCTCCAACGTGATCACGTTGTTCAGATCGCACAGCGTGTCGCCGGTGGTCGCCTCTTTCAGGCCCACCGCAGCGGCGATGTCGCCCGCGCGCACTTCCTTGATTTCGTCGCGCTGGTTGGCGTGCATCTGCAAAATCCGCCCGATACGCTCTTTCCTGCCCTTGACCGGGTTGTAGATCGTGTCGCCGGAATTCACCACCCCGGAATAGACGCGGAAGAAAATCAGCTGCCCGACGAACGGGTCGGTCATGATCTTGAACGCCAGACCGGAGAACGGCTCGTCGTCGCTCGCCTTGCGGGCGCCGACCTGGCCATTTTCCAGCTCGCCTTCCACCGGCGGGATATCGACCGGCGACGGCAGGAGTTCGATGACGGCATCCAGCATCGCCTGGACACCCTTGTTCTTGAATGCGGAACCGCACAGCATCGGCACGATCTCGCTGGAAATGGTGCGCGCGCGCAAGCCCTTCTTGATGTCAGCCGCATCCAGATCGCCTTCTTCCAGATACTTGTTCATCAGGTCTTCGGATGCTTCGGCCGCGCTTTCCACCATCTTCTCGCGCCACTCTTTCGCCGTGGCGGCAAGGTCGGCCGGAATATCGCGCAGCTCGAATTTCATGCCCTGGGACGCCTCATCCCAGTAGATCGCCTTCATGCGAATCAGGTCGATCACGCCCTCGAATTTGTCTTCCGCGCCGATCGGCACCTGCAGGGGCACCGGATTGGCCTTCAGACGGGCCTTCATCTGCTCGTAGACCTTGAAAAAATTGGCGCCGGAACGGTCCATCTTGTTGACGAAAGCAAGCCGCGGCACGCCGTATTTATTGGCTTGGCGCCACACCGTCTCCGACTGCGGCTGCACGCCGCCCACGGCGCAATACACCATGCACGCGCCATCGAGAACGCGCATGGAACGCTCCACCTCGATGGTGAAGTCCACGTGTCCCGGCGTATCGATGATGTTGATGCGATGTTCGGGGTAGTTGTTGTCCATCCCCCGCCAGAAGCAGGTCGTCGCCGCGGAGGTGATGGTAATGCCGCGCTCCTGCTCCTGCTCCATCCAGTCCATGGTAGCGGCGCCGTCATGCACTTCGCCGATCTTGTGGGAAACGCCGGTGTAAAACAGGATGCGTTCCGTGGTCGTGGTTTTACCCGCATCAATGTGCGCACTGATGCCGATGTTGCGATAACGTTCGATTGGTGTTTTGCGTGCCACTTTCGATAAACCTTAATATGTGCTTTTCATTCACCACGGAGACACAGAGCCGATCTCTGCAAACAAACCCCGTGTCTCTGTGCCTCTGTGGTCGAAACCTTAAAAGCGATAATGCGCGAAAGCCTTGTTGGCTTCGGCCATGCGGTGCACTTCTTCGCGCTTCTTGACCGCGCTGCCGCGGCCCTCGGCCGCATCCAGCAACTCGCCCGCCAACCGGAAGCCCATGGATTTCTCGCCGCGCTTGCGCGCCGCATCCCGAAGCCAGCGCATCGCCAGCGCGGTGCGACGCAGCGGGCGCACCTCGACCGGCACCTGATAGTTGGCACCGCCAACACGCCGGCTCTTCACTTCCACCATCGGGCGGATATTGGACAGCGCCTGAGCGAACACCTCGAGCGGGTTCTTGCCGCTCTTCTTCTCGACCTGTTCCAGCGCGCCGTAAATAATCCGCTCGGCGACAGCCTTCTTGCCGCGCGTCATCAGCACATTGACGAACTTGGCGACTTCCTGGCTGCTGTATTTCGGATCCGGCAGCACTTCCCGTTTCGGCACTTCTCTGCGTCTTGGCATGATTACCTCGGTCAACTCTTAAAGATTTAAGCCGCTTTCGGGCGCTTGGCGCCGTACTTGGAGCGACCTTGCTTGCGATCCTTCACACCCGCCGTGTCCAGACTGCCGCGCACCGTGTGATAGCGCACGCCCGGCAAATCCTTCACACGACCGCCGCGGATCAGCACCACCGAGTGCTCCTGCAGATTGTGGCCTTCGCCGCCAATGTAGCTGGTCACCTCGAACCCGTTGGTCAAGCGCACGCGTGCCACCTTGCGCAGGGCGGAGTTCGGTTTTTTCGGCGTCGTCGTGTAGACGCGCGTGCAAACGCCGCGCCGCTGGGGGCAGCTCTCGAGCGCCGGCACCTTGCTCTTCACACGCTTCGCCGAACGCGGCTTGCGCACCAATTGGTTGATCGTTGGCATGTGTTAATCCCTAAATAAAAATGACGGGACGGCAAAGCCGTCCCTGAAATTTTTGGTCTAGCGCGACTTTCCCCGCTTTTCACCGGGTTTTTCGCGTCGCAGCTAAAAAGATTGTGGATTGTATTTGCTTAGCAACCCACTGTCAAGCGGCCTGTTCGTCATCCTGCGTGACGGCCGGGGCTTCCTCGACGATTTCGGCGCCTTCCGCCATATCAACCCCCAGCTTCTGCTTGCGCCGGGTGGAATGATAGGCCAAGCCAGTGCCCGCCGGGATGAGTCGGCCGACAATCACGTTTTCCTTCAGGCCGCGCAGCTCGTCCTTCTTGCCCATGATTGCGGCTTCGGTCAGCACGCGCGTGGTTTCCTGGAAGGAAGCGGCGGAAATGAAGGAGTCCGTAGACAGCGAGGCCTTGGTGATGCCCAGCAGGATGTCCTCATAGAGGGCAGGCTGCTTGCCTTCGGCCTGGACGCGTTCGTTCTCCGCCAGCACGTCCGCGCGCTCCACCTGCTCGCCTTGAATAAAGTAGGTATCCCCCGGATTGGTCACCACAACGCGGCGCAGCATCTGGCGCACGATCACCTCGATGTGCTTGTCGTTGATCTTCACGCCCTGCAACCGGTACACGTCCTGCACTTCATCGGCGATGTAGCGCGCCAGCGCTTCCACACCCAGCAGGCGCAGGATGTCGTGCGGATCGGCCGGGCCGTCGACGATGGACTCGCCTTTGTTGACCACCTGGCCGTCATGCGCGGTGACGTGCTTGTCTTTCGGAATCAGGTATTCGTGCGCCACGCCGTCGAGATCGGTGATCACCAGACGCTGCTTGCCCTTGGTATCCTTGCCGAAGGAGATGGTGCCGGTGACCTCGGCCAGCAGGCCCGCATCCTTGGGCGAACGTGCCTCGAACAGCTCGGCCACGCGCGGCAAACCGCCGGTGATGTCGCGGGTCTTGGAAGTTTCCTGCGGAATGCGCGCCAGCACCTCGCCGACGCCGACTTCCTGGCCGTTCTTCACGGTGATGATGGAACCGATCTGGAAGGTAATGTTCACCGGCAGATCGGTACCGGCGTTCTTGACTTCCTCACCCTTCTCGTCGAGCAGCTTGACTTGCGGGCGCAGACCCTTGGATGCGCCGGTTCCGCGCCGCTTGGGATCGATCACGACCAAGGTGGACAGACCGGTCACCTCGTCGATCTGCTTGGCGACGGTTACGCCTTCCTCGACGTTCTCGAACCGCACCTTGCCGGCATATTCCGTGATGATGGGGCGGGTATGCGGATCCCAGGTCGCCAGCACCTGGCCGGCCTTCACCACGGCGCCGTCGGTCGCCAGCAGCGTGGCGCCGTAGGGCACCTTGTGCCGCTCGCGCTCGCGGCCATTGTCGTCTTGAATGATGGCCTCGCCGCTGCGGGAAATGACGATCTGTTCGCCGCGGGCGTTGGTCACGTAGCGCATGGTGGAAGCAAAGCGCACGGTGCCGTTCGACTTGAGCTCGATCTGGCTCGCCATTGCCGCGCGGGATGCCGCACCGCCGATGTGGAACGTGCGCATGGTAAGCTGGGTGCCGGGTTCGCCGATCGACTGCGCCGCGATCACGCCGACCGCCTCTCCCACATTTACCAGTTGGCCGCGACCCAGATCCCGACCGTAGCACTTGGCACACAGGCCATAGCGGGTCTCGCAGGTGAGCGGCGTGCGCACCTTGACTTCGTCGATGCCCAGGGCCTCGATCTGCTCTACCGCGTCCTCGTCCAGAAGCACGCCGGCCTCGTAAACCACCGCGCCGGTTTCGGGATGCAGCACTTCGACTGCAGTGGAACGGCCAAGAATGCGCTCGCGCAAAGCCTCGACCACCTCGCCGCCCTCGACCAGCGCCTTCAACGCCACGCCCTGGCTGGTGCCGCAGTCATGCTCGGTCACCACCAGGTCCTGGGTGACGTCCACCAGCCGCCGGGTGAGGTAGCCGGAGTTCGCGGTCTTCAGCGCAGTATCGGCCAGACCCTTGCGCGCGCCGTGCGTGGAAATGAAGTACTGCAGCACGTTCAGCCCTTCGCGGAAGTTCGCGGTAATCGGCGTTTCGATGATCGAGCCGTCGGGTTTGGCCATCAGGCCGCGCATGCCGGCGAGCTGGCGAATCTGCGCCGCCGAGCCGCGGGCGCCGGAGTCGGCCATCATGTAGATCGAGTTGAAGGATTCCTGCCGCACCTTCTTGCCTTCCCGGTCGGTCACTTCCTGGGAGCCGAGCTGCTCCATCATGGCCTTGGCCACGACGTCGCCGGCGCGACCCCAGATGTCCACCACCTTGTTGTAGCGTTCGCCCTGCGTCACCAGGCCGGAGGAGTACTGCATTTCGATCTCCTTCACTTCCTTCTCGGCGGCGCTGATGATTTCATCCTTCTGGGTCGGCACCAGCATGTCGTCCACGGCGATGGAAATGCCGGCGCGGGCCGCGTAGCTGAAGCCCGTATACATCAGCTTGTCGGCGAGAATCACCGTCTCGCGCAGGCCGCAACGGCGGAAGCTGGTGTTGATGAGTCTGGAGATTTCCTTTTTCTTGAGCGGCTTGTTGACCACCGAAAACGGCAGGCCGGCAGGCAAAAGCTCGGCCAGCAGCGCGCGCCCGACAGTGGTTTCATAACGGGTGATCTTCTCGCGCTTCTCGCCATCGGCCAGCGGTTCGTATTCCTTGATGCGCACCGTGATCCTGGCGTGAAGGTCTACCTGCCGCGATTCATAAGCGCGCGACACTTCTCCCACGTCGGCGAAGAACGTGCCCTCGCCCTTGGCGTTGATGCGCTCGCGCGTCACGTAGTAAAGCCCCAGCACGATGTCCTGCGACGGCACGATGATCGGCTCGCCGTTGGCGGGCGACAATACGTTGTTGCTGGCCAGCATCAGGGTGCGCGCTTCCATCTGCGCTTCCAGCGACAGCGGCACGTGCACCGCCATCTGGTCGCCGTCGAAGTCGGCGTTGAACGCGGCGCATACCAGCGGGTGCAGCTGGATCGCCTTGCCCTCGATCAGCACCGGCTCGAAAGCCTGGATGCCGAGGCGGTGCAGGGTCGGCGCGCGGTTCAGCAGCACCGGATGCTCGCGGATCACCTCTTCCAGGATGTCCCACACTTCCGGTCCTTCCTCTTCCACCAGGCGCTTGGCGGCCTTGATGGTGGTGGCCAGCCCCAGCACTTCGAGCTTGTGGAAAATGAATGGCTTGAACAGCTCCAGCGCCATCTTCTTGGGCAGGCCGCACTGGTGCAGTTTCAGTTGCGGCCCCACCACGATCACCGAGCGCCCGGAATAGTCGACGCGCTTACCCAGCAGGTTCTGGCGGAAGCGGCCGCCCTTGCCCTTGATCATGTCGGCGAGCGACTTCAGCGGCCGCTTGTTCGCGCCGGTCATGGCCTTGCCGCGGCGGCCGTTGTCCAGCAGCGAGTCCACCGCCTCCTGCAGCATGCGCTTCTCGTTGCGCACGATGATTTCCGGCGCCTTGAGTTCGAGCAGGCGCTTCAGGCGGTTATTGCGGTTGATGACGCGGCGGTACAGGTCGTTGAGGTCGCTGGTGGCGAAGCGCCCGCCATCGAGCGGCACCAGGGGGCGCAGCTCGGGCGGCAGCACCGGCAGCACCTCGAGGATCATCCAGTCCGGCCGGATGCCGGATTTCTGGAATGCCTCCAGCACCTTGAGGCGCTTGGCGATCTTCTTGATCTTGGTGTCGGAACCGGTTGCCTCCAGCTCGCGCCGCAGCCTTTCAATTTCGGCATCGAGATCCAGCGAGCGCAGCAGCTCGCGCACGCCCTCCGCGCCCATGCTGGCGGAAAACTCGTCGCCGTATTCTTCCACCTTGGCCAGATAGTCGTCTTCCGACAGCAGTTGGCAGCGGTTGAGGGGCGTCATGCCGGGGTCGGTCACGACATAGGCCTCGAAGTACAGGACGCGCTCGATGTCGCGCAGCGCCATGTCGAGCACCATGCCAAGCCGCGAAGGCAGGGACTTCAGGAACCAGATATGCGCAACCGGGCTGGCCAGTTCGATATGGCCCATCCGCTCGCGGCGCACTTTGGACAGCGTCACTTCGACGCCGCATTTTTCGCAGATCACGCCGCGGTGCTTGAGGCGCTTGTATTTGCCGCAGATGCACTCGTAATCCTTGGTCGGGCCGAAAATCTTGGCGCAGAACAAACCATCCCGCTCCGGCTTGAAGGTGCGGTAGTTGATGGTTTCCGGTTTCTTCACCTCGCCATAGGACCAGGAGCGGATCTTCTCCGGGGAAGCCAGCGCGATCTTGATCGCATCGAATTCTTCTTCCTGGGTGACCTGTTTGAATAAATCGAGCAGTGCTTTCATATTTACCTCCGTGAGGCGTGAAGCGTGAAGCGTGAGGCGAGGGACTTCCCCCTCTCTCCTTACTCCTCACTCCTCACCGAATTAGTAACGGTCCAGATCGATGTCGATTGCCAGCGAGCGAATTTCCTTCACCAGCACATTGAACGACTCCGGCATGCCGGCATCGATCTTGTGCTCGCCCTTGACGATGCTCTCGTACACCTTGGTGCGCCCGGAGACGTCGTCCGATTTCACGGTCAGCATTTCCTGCAGGGTATAGGCCGCGCCGTAGGCTTCGAGCGCCCATACCTCCATCTCGCCGAAGCGCTGGCCGCCGAACTGCGCCTTGCCGCCCAGGGGCTGCTGCGTCACCAGGCTGTATGGGCCGGTAGAGCGCGCGTGCATCTTGTCGTCCACCAGGTGGTGCAGCTTGAGCACGTGCATGTAGCCCACCGTGACGGGGCGCTCGAACGCCTCGCCGGTGCGGCCGTCGTGCAGCGTCACCTGGCCGGATCGCGGCAATCCCGCCAGCTCCAGCATGTCCTTGATTTCTTCCTCGCTCGCGCCATCGAATACCGGGGTCGCAAACGGCACGCCGCTCTCGAGGTTCCTTGCCAGCTCGATCACCTCGTCGTCGCTCAGGTCGCCGATCTCCTCCGGTTTGCCGGTGCGGTTGTAGATTTTCTCCAGAAACGCGCGGATATCCTTGGCCATGCTCTTTTTTTGGGCCTTCAGTGCTTCGCCGATTTTCATCCCCAGGCCCTTGGCTGCCCAGCCGAGATGGGTTTCCAGGATCTGCCCCACGTTCATCCGGGAAGGCACGCCCAGCGGATTCAGCACGATGTCCATCGGCATCCCGTCGGCCATGAACGGCATGTCCTCGACCGGCACGATCTTGGAGATCACGCCCTTGTTGCCGTGGCGCCCGGCCATCTTGTCGCCGGGCTGCAGCCGCCGCTTGACCGCAACGTACACCTTGACCATCTTCTGCACGCCCGGGGGCAGTTCGTCGCCGCTGGTAAGCTTCTTCTTCTTCTCCTCGAACATGGCGTCGAATTCCACCCGCTTCTGCGCCAGGCTTTCCTTCAGCTGTTCGAGCTGCCGGCTCGTTTCCTCGTCCGCCAGGCGGATGTCGAACCAGTGGTGGCGCTCGACTTCGGACAGATAGGTCTTGGTGAGCTTGGTGCCTTTGGCCAGCTTCTTCGGACCCCCGTTCGCGGTCTTGCCGACCAGGAGGCGCTCGATCCGGCCGAAGGTGTCGTCCTCGACGATCCGCATCTGGTCTGCCAGGTCTTTCTTGAAGCGCGCCAGCTCGTCGTCGATGATCTGCTGCGCACGCTTGTCGCGCTCGATGCCTTCACGGGTAAACACCTGGACGTCGATCACGGTGCCGGACATCCCGGACGGCAGGCGCAGACTCGTATCCTTCACATCGGAAGCCTTCTCGCCGAAAATCGCGCGCAGCAGCTTCTCTTCCGGGGTAAGCTGGGTCTCGCCCTTGGGCGTGACTTTGCCCACCAGCACGTCGCCCGCCTCGACTTCGGCGCCGATGTAGACAATGCCGGATTCATCCAGGCGCGAAAGCATCTGCTCGCTCAGATTGGAAATGTCGGGGGTGATTTCCTCCGGCCCGAGCTTGGTATCGCGGGCAACCACGGAGAGCTCCTCGATGTGGATGGAGGTATAGCGGTCATCCGCCACCACGCGCTCGGATATGAGAATAGAGTCCTCGAAGTTGAAACCGTTCCATGGCATGAACGCCACCAGCATGTTCTGGCCCAGCGCCAGCTCGCCCATGTCGGTAGACGCGCCGTCGGCAACCACGTCGCCCTTGCCGATCACGTCCCCCACCTTGACCAGCGGCCGCTGGTTGATATTGGTGTTCTGGTTGGAACGCGTGTATTTGGTCAGGTTGTAGATGTCCACGCCCACTTCGCCGGCCAGGGTTTCTTCGTCGTGCACCCGCACCACGATGCGGCTGGCGTCCACGTAATCCACCACACCGCCGCGGCGTGCCTGCACTGTGGTGCCCGAGTCCACCGCCACGGTGCGCTCGATGCCGGTGCCCACCAGGGGCTTCTCCGCGCGCAGGCAGGGCACGGCCTGGCGTTGCATGTTGGAGCCCATCAGCGCGCGGTTGGCGTCGTCATGTTCCAGGAACGGGATCAGCGAGGCAGCCACGGACACGATCTGGCTTGGCGCCACGTCCATGTATTGCACGTGCTCCGGCGAAGTCAGCGCGAACTCATTGTGATGGCGGCACGACACCAGCTCGTCCTTGAATTTGCCGCTCTTGTCCAGCTGGGCATTGGCCTGGGCGATCACGTACTGGCCTTCCTCGATCGCCGACAAATAGTCGATCTTGTTGGTCACCTTGCCGTTTGCCACCTTGCGGTAAGGGGTCTCGAGAAAGCCGTACTCGTTGGTGCGCGCATACAGTGCCAGCGAGTTGATCAGGCCGATGTTCGGGCCTTCCGGCGTCTCGATCGGGCATACGCGGCCGTAATGGGTCGGATGCACGTCGCGCACCTCGAAGCCGGCCCGCTCCCGCGTCAGCCCGCCGGGGCCCAGCGCGGAAACGCGGCGCTTGTGGGTAATCTCCGACAGCGGGTTGGTCTGGTCCATGAACTGCGACAGCTGTGAAGAACCGAAAAACTCCTTGATCGCGCCCGATACCGGCTTGGCGTTGATCAGGTCGTGCGGCATCAGGTTCTCGGATTCGGCCTGGCTCAAGCGTTCCTTCACCGCACGTTCGACGCGCACCAGCCCGGCGCGGAACTGATTTTCCACCAGCTCGCCCACCGAGCGCACCCGGCGGTTGCCGAGGTGATCGATGTCGTCGATCTCGCCCTTGCCGTTGCGCAGATCAACCAGGATCTTGATCACCGCAATGATGTCGTCATTGCTGAGGGTGGCCGGCCCGGCCAGTTCCTCGCGGCCGACGCGGCGGTTGAATTTCATGCGGCCCACTGCGGACAGGTCGTAGCGCTCCTCGCTGAAAAACAGACCGGTAAACAGCGCCTGCACCGCTTCCTCGGTGGGCGGCTCGCCTGGGCGCATCATGCGGTAGATCGCAACCTGGGCGGCGTTCTGATCCGCGGTTTCGTCAATGCGCAGGGTCTGGGAGATGTAAGGCCCCTGATCCAGGTCGTTGGTATAGATGGTGTGGATCTTGGCCACACCGGCGGCTTGCAATTTTTCCAGCAGCGCATCGGTGACTTCGTCGTTGGCCTGCGCGATGATCTCGCCGCTTTCCTTGTCCACGATGTTCTGGGCCAGCACCCGGCCGACCAGGAACTCGTCCGGCACCCCCACCTTCTTGATACCTGCGGCTTCCATTTCCCGGATGTGCTTGACCGTGATGCGCTTGTCCTTCGGCACGATCACCGCGCCGCCCTTGGCAGCAATGTCGAATTTCGCCACTTCGCCGCGCAGGCGCTCGGGCACCAGCTCGAACTGGACGCCTTTCTTGGCGAGATGAAAGGTATCGGTGACGAAGAACATCGCCAGGATCTGCTCGGGGGAATAGCCCAGCGCCTTGAGCAGCGTCGTGACCGGCATCTTGCGGCGGCGGTCGACGCGGAAATAGAGGTAGTCCTTGGGGTCGAACTCGAAGTCCAGCCACGAGCCGCGATAAGGAATGATGCGCGCCGAGAACAGCAGTTTGCCGGAAGAATGGGTCTTGCCGCGGTCGTGCTCGAAGAACACGCCCGGACTGCGATGCAGCTGGGATACGATCACCCGCTCGGTGCCGTTGATCACGAACGAGCCGTTTTTGGTCATGAGCGGAATCTCGCCCATATAGACTTCCTGCTCCTTGACTTCCTTCACCGTCGGCTTGGACGCCTCCTTGTCCATCAGCGTCATGCGCACTTTGACGCGCAGCGGGGCGGCGAAGGTCAGGCCGCGCTGCTGGCATTCGACCACGTCGAACGGCGGCTCGCCCAAGGTATAGCTCACGAAATCCAGCTTCGCGTTGCCGGAATGGCTGGCGATCGGGAAGATGGTGTTGAAGGCAGCCTGCAGCCCCTCGTTCTTGCGCTTGGGCGGCGTCAGTTCGGCCTGCAGGAACGAAGTGTAGGAATCCAACTGCGTTGCCAGCAGGAACGGCACCGGCAACACGCTGGCGCGCTTGGCGAAACTTTTGCGGATGCGTTTTTTCTCGGTAAAAGAGTAGCTCATAATGTCTCCATGGAGTACCTGCGGCAGCAGAGTTCAGAAGATAGAAGGCGGGAAACGAACCCCCTATCTTCTGATCTCTTCCAACAAACGGAAAAAGGCCGGCGGGGAAAATCCCGCCAGCCTGCTTTCCGTAGGATGCGATTTACTTGATTTCGCAAGCAGCGCCAGCTTCAGCCAGTTGCTTGGCAATGGCGTCGGCGTCGGCTTTGGAAATACCTTCCTTGATCGGCTTGGGAGCGCCGTCGACCAGGTCTTTGGCTTCCTTCAGGCCCAGGCCGGTGATGGCGCGCACCACCTTGATGGTGTTGACCTTGTTGTCGCCGGCGTTGGTCAGAATAACATCGAATTCGGTCTTCTCTTCCGCAGCCGGAGCAGCGGCGCCGGCTGCCGGAGCAGCGACCGCAACCGCGGTGGCGGCGGCGGAAACGCCGAATTTCTCTTCCATTTCCTTGATCAGCTCGGACAGCTCGAGCACGGACATGCTCGCAATTGCATCCAGAATGTCAGCTTTGGCAACAGCCATGATTTTCTCCTAAATGAATAAAGGTTTCGAACAACGGGAAAGCCCCGCGATTCAGATCTGTCAAGCGGCCTGCTTGGCGTCGCGAACGGCGGCAAGACCGCGCACGAACTTGGTCGGCACTTCGTTGAGGGTCTGCACGAACTTCGCAACCGGCGCCTGCATGGTGCCCAGCAGCTTTGCCAGCAGCTCTTCGCGGCTCGGCATGGTGGCGAGGCTCGCAACATCCTTGGCGGACATCACGTAATTCGCCATCGCACCGGCTTTCACCACGAATTTTTCGTTGCCTTTGGCAAAATCGTGCATCACCTTCGCTGCCGCAACCGGATCCGCGGAAATGCCGTACGCGAGCGGCCCCACCATGTGCTCGGCCAGGCCGGAGAACGGAGTCTCCGCCACGGCGCGGCGCGCCAGGGTGTTCTTGAGCACGCGCAGGTACACGCCGGAAGCGCGCGCCTTGGCACGCAGCGCCGTCATGTCCCCCACTTCCATGCCCCGGTATTCGGCCAGCACAATCGCCTGGGCATTCCCCAACTGGGCGCTGATTTCGGCCACAACCGCTTTCTTTTCTTCAAGATTGAGACTCAAGGTCTACTCTCCTTTTTAACAAAAAGGATGAAGGCGGAAGGCGGAAGGATGCTTCATCCTCCGTCCCTCATCCTTCAACCCGGCGACCTTTCGTCAGGAGAAACAAAATCCTGTTTTCGGGTGCGCCATCTGCGTAGAGCGTGAGGAGTAAGGCGTGAGGGGGAAAACCCCACCGCGCCATGCCCCATTCCTCAACAATTAAGTCCGCAGTTAAAGAGTTGGCGCCGGGGATCAGAAAAACCTCGCCTCGCCCCTAACTCCTCACTCTTTACCGAACCTCTACGGTCTTTGACAACCTGCCGGGCGGAAACCCGGCAGCCCAAAGCTCTTATCCCGCCAGCGTGGATTGATCCACCCTGACGCCCACCCCCATGGTGCTGGAGATGGCAATTTTCTTCATGAACACGCCCTTGGCGGTGGCCGGTTTGGCGCGGTTCAGGGCATCCACCAGCGCCAGCAGATTCTCGCGCAGAGCCTCGTCGCTGAACGATTTGCGCCCAATGGTGCATTGCACGATACCGCCCTTGTCGGTGCGGTATTGCACCTGGCCCGCCTTGGCATTCTTCACGGCGCCGGCCACGTCCGGCGTCACGGTGCCGACCTTGGGATTCGGCATCAAGCCGCGGGGGCCGAGAATCTGGCCCAGTTGACCGACCACGCGCATCGCGTCGGGGCTGGCGATCACCACATCGAAATCCATCTTGCCGGCTTTCACCTCGGCGGCGAGATCGTCGAAGCCGACGATATCGGCACCCGCGACCTTTGCAGCCTCGGCCGCAGCGCCTTGGGCGAACACCGCCACGCGCACGGTCTTGCCGGTGCCGCGGGGCAGCACCACGGAGCCGCGCACCACCTGGTCCGACTTGCGCGCGTCCACGCCGAGATTCACCGCGACGTCGATGGATTCATCGAATTTCGCAGTTGCAGCTTCCTTGACCAGCGCCAGCGCATCGGCCAGCGGATACAGCTTGTTGCGGTCGACCTTGCTCTTGAGAGCCTTCATCCGTTTGGACAAGCGTGCCATGTTATACCCCCTCCACTTCAACGCCCATGCTGCGAGCGCTGCCCGCAATGGTGCGCACCGCAGCGTCCATGTCGGCCGCGGTCAAATCCGGCATCTTGGCCTTGGCGATGTCCTCGGCCTGGGCGCGCGTCAGCTTGCCCACCTTGTCGGTGTGCGGGCGCGCACTGCCTTTCTGCAGGCCGGCGGCTTTTTTGATCAGCACGGTCGCCGGCGGCGTCTTCATCACGAAGGTGAAGCTCTTGTCGGCGTAAGCGGTAATCACCACCGGTATCGGCAGCCCCGCTTCCATGCCCTGGGTCGCGGCATTGAAAGCCTTGCAGAACTCCATAATATTAAGGCCGCGCTGGCCCAGCGCCGGGCCGATGGGCGGACTCGGATTCGCCTTGCCGGCGGGCACTTGCAGCTTGATATAGCCAACAATTTTCTTTGCCACGTCATTTACTCCTGAAATATGGGTTCAAGCGCCACTTGCCGCCGGATGGCTGTCCGGCGTGGCTCCCCGTTGCAACAAACCTGCTCTTACGCTTTTTCCACCTGCCCGAAATCGAGCTCAACCGGCGTGGCGCGCCCGAAAATCAGCACCGACACGCGCAGCTTGTTCTTGTCGTAGTTCACTTCCTCGACCACGCCGTGGAAATCGTTGAAAGGACCTTCCGTGACACGTACCGCCTCGCCCACTTCGAACAGCACCTTGGGCTTGGGCTTCTCCACACCCTCCTGGATCTGCTGGAGGATCTCCGCCACTTCCTTGTCGCTGATCGGTGTCGGCTTCAGCGCCGTACCGCCGACAAAACCGCTGACCTTGGGCGTGCTCTTGACCAGATGCCAGCTTTCGTCGGTCATTTCCATCTGGACCAACACGTAGCCCGGAAAAAACTTGCGCTCGCTGATCGCCTTCTGGCCGCCCTTCATCTCGACCACTTCTTCTACCGGCACCAGAATCTGCCCGAACTTGTCCTGCATGCCGGCACGATCGATGCGCTCCTGCAGGGCCCGTGCCACGCTCTTCTCAAAGCCGGAATAGGCATGCACCACATACCAACGTTTCGTCATTGTCCCCCCTGGCCCATCAGCAGCTTGACCGCCCACAGCAGGGATGCGTCCACGATCCACAGGAACACCGCCACCACGACCACCAGCAGGATAACCACCCCTGTGGTCTGCAGCGTTTCCTTGCGGGTCGGCCACACCACCTTACGCGTCTCGGCTGCTGATTCCTTGCAAAATGCAAAGAACTGCTTGCCCGGTTCGGTGAACCACATCACCGCAACCGCCAGCGCCACGCCCGTCAACACGGTGACCACGCGCAGCACCATGGCGTGCTCGGCCAAAAAATAATACCCCGCCACTCCTGCGCTCATCAGCAGGAGCGCCAGGCTCAGCTTGATTTTATCCGTTATCGTCATGTTCAAAAGCCAAAAAAGGCAAGCCGGACGGCTTGGATGCCGCGGGCGTCCGCATTTCTTTTTCGCCCGTTTTGGCCTTAGTAAATTTTGGCAGGCCAGGAGGGTCTCGAACCCCCAACCTTCGGTTTTGGAGACCGACGCTCTACCAATTGAGCTACTGGCCTAAAATTTCGTGAGGGGCAAGGCGTGAGGGGGAAAACTCCACTCCTCACCCCTCACTCTTCACACCTCACTTATTCGATAACCTTCGCCACCACGCCGGCGCCGACAGTGCGGCCGCCTTCGCGAATCGCGAATCGCAGTCCTTCTTCCATGGCGATCGGCGCAATCAGGGCCACCGTCACCGAGACGTTGTCGCCAGGCATCACCATTTCGGTGCCCGCAGGCAGTTCGACCGCGCCGGTTACGTCGGTGGTGCGGAAGTAGAATTGCGGACGGTAGCCGTTGAAGAACGGGGTGTGACGGCCGCCTTCGTCTTTGGACAGGACGTAGATCTCCGCCGTGAATTTGGTGTGCGGGGTGATCGAGCCGGGTTTGGCCAGAACTTGGCCGCGCTCGACTTCTTCACGCTTGGTGCCGCGCAGCAGGACGCCAACGTTGTCTCCGGCCTGGCCTTGGTCGAGCAGTTTGCGGAACATTTCGACGCCGGTGCAGGTGGTTTTGATGGTGGGCTTGAGGCCGACGATTTCGACTTCGTCGCCAACTTTGATGATGCCACGCTCGACACGGCCGGTGACGACGGTGCCGCGCCCGGAGATGGAGAAGACGTCTTCGACCGGCATGAGGAAGGCGCCGTCGATGGCGCGCTTGGGCTCGGGGATGTAGCTGTCCAGGGCGGCGGCGAGCTTGAAGATGGAGGGTTCGCCGATGTCGCTTTGGTCGCCTTCGAGCGCTTTGAGGGCGGAGCCGATGACGATGGGGGTGTCGTCGCCGGGGAAGTCGTATTTGTTGAGCAGTTCGCGCACTTCCATTTCGACCAGTTCGAGCAGTTCGGGGTCGTCCACCATGTCGGCTTTGTTCATGTAGACGATGATGTACGGGACGCCGACCTGACGGGCGAGCAGGATGTGTTCGCGCGTTTGCGGCATCGGGCCGTCGGCGGCGGAGACAACCAGGATGGCGCCGTCCATTTGCGCCGCGCCGGTGATCATGTTCTTGACGTAGTCGGCGTGGCCGGGGCAGTCAACGTGGGCGTAGTGGCGGTTTTCGGTTTCGTACTCGACGTGCGCGGTGTTGATGGTGATGCCGCGCGCCTTTTCTTCCGGCGCCGAGTCAATGTCGGCGTAGTTCTTCGCTTCGCCGCCAAACTTCTTCGACAGAATCGTGGTGATCGCCGCCGTCAGCGTGGTCTTGCCATGGTCCACGTGGCCAATCGTCCCCACGTTTACGTGCGGTTTCGTCCGCTCAAATTTGCCTTTTGCCATGATAGTTCCCTCAAACGTGCACTTGTTTTTAAGTACCACAACCAAAAAATGGTGCCCATGGCGAGAATCGGACTCGCGACCTCTCCCTTACCAAGGGAGTGCTCTACCACTGAGCCACATGGGCAATAAACCGATGCCTCGATACACAACTGGAGCGGGTGAAGGGAATCGAACCCTCGTCGTAAGCTTGGAAGGCTTCTGCTCTACCATTGAGCTACACCCGCGCTTCTCCGCGGTTCAAAAACACAAGCCCCTTACCGGCTGCTTTCCGCCGCTCTTCATCCGCTGGCTTAATTTTGGTGGAGGGGGAAGGATTCGAACCTTCGAAGGCAGAGCCGTCAGATTTACAGTCTGATCCCTTTGACCGCTCGGGAACCCCTCCGAACGAAACTCGCGATTATGGCGGCTTTCTCGGCGGGTGTCAAACGAAATTAAAATATGCCAACTGGAAGCGCTTCGCCCAACGCGCTGACCGGAAGCGAAATATGGTGCCGGCAATAGGAATCGAACCCACGACCTTCTGATTACAAATCAGCTGCTCTACCTGCTGAGCTATGCCGGCGTTGGGGCGAATTATAGGAGGTTTGCCACGCCGCGGCAATCGCAGGGGGCGGGCTATTTCACCACTTTGAGCGACGGCTTGCCGCGGCCGGGCCCCACGGGCGGGCGGTCATCGGGCGCGGGAGCGCCGGCGGACGGCCCGGTCGCCTCGCCGCCCTCCTGAAGCGTCTCATCTTCCCTGCCGAAAAACAGGCCTTGGCCGCTTTCGCGGGCGTAGATGCCGATGACCGCGCTCACCGGCACGAAGATATCGCGCGAGATTCCGCCGAAGCGCGCCGAAAACCGGATTGCCGAATTGTCGATCACCAGGTTAGGTGTGGCGGCGGGCCCGATGTTCAGGACGATTTCGCCCTCTTTGACATATTCCGGCGGCACACGGGTCTGTTCGTCCACCGCCACCGCGAGGTAGGGAGTCAGCCCGCTGTCCACGCACCATTCGTAGATGGCGCGGATCAGATAGGGTTTGGTCGAGAGCGCGCTCACTACCGGAATCCCTTACTTGCGCATTGCCTTTTCGGAAGGCGTCATCGCTTCGATGTAGGCCGGGCGCGAAAACAGACGTTCGGCGTATTTCAGTAGCGGCGCCGCCTGCTTGGGCAGGCTGATGTCGTAGTATTCGAGGCGCCACAGCAGCGGCGCGATCGCCACGTCCAGCATGGAGAACTCTTCGCCCAGCATGTATTTTTGCTTGACGAACAGCGGGGCGATCTGCGCAAGGTTGTCCCGGATGATGCCCCGGGCCTTGTCTGCCGCTTTCTGGCTGCCATGCTCCACGGCCTCGATATGGCTGAACAATTCCTTTTCGAAACGGAACAGGAACAGCCGCGCCCTGCCGCGCATCACGGGATCCGCCGGCATCAACTGAGGATGCGGGAAGCGCTCGTCGATGTATTCGTTGATGATGTTCGCCTCGTACAGGATAAGGTCGCGCTCGACCAGCACGGGGACCTTGTTGTACGGGTTCATCACTGCCAGATCATCCGGCAGGTTGTGCAAGTCGACGTCAATGATTTGGAAGTCCATCCCTTTTTCGTACAGCACGATGCGGCAGCGCTGGCTGAAAGGGCAGGTGGTACCGGAATAAAGGGTCATCATAATTTTTGCCACTCGTAGCGGACATTAAGCCATCGTTCTCGGGCTCGTTGCATCGCAACGAGCCCGCTCCAACCTTCGTTTCACGCGGCGTTCGGGGGCCGGGAAGCGGCAAGGCCAGCCGTGCCGGGAAACACGACTGGCCCTCTTTCGCTTCGTTACTAACGCGCCTAGTGGATGTCTTTCCAGTACTCTTTATATAGAGCGTAGGACACCACGAAAAAGATACCCAGGAATGCGAGAACGATCCAGCCCAGGTTCTGGCGGGTCTGCCTGACCGGCTCGCCCATGAACACCAGGTAGTTGACCAGATCTCCCACCATGGCATCATACTCCGCCGGTTTCAGGGTGCCCGGCTTGGCCAGCACCAGCTTGCCGGCGTGCTCGCCCTTGCCCTCGGCGTGCTGCAGCACCTGTTCCCCCTGGAACTGGTACAGAATGTGCGGCATGCCGACCTTGTCGAACACCAGGTTGTTCCAGCCCGTCGGACGGGTCTCGTCGCGGTAGAAGGTGCGCAGGTAGGTATACAGCCAATCGGCGCCGCGGGCACGGGCGATCACGGACAGATCCGGCGGCGTCGCACCGAACCATTCTTTCGCCTCTTTCTTGCTCATGGCGACGTTCATGGTTTCGCCGGTTTTTTCGGCGGTGAACATGTATTTGGCCTTGATCTGCTCTTCCGTCAGCCCGATGTCCTGCAGCCGGTTGTAGCGCATATAGGCGGCGCTGTGGCAGTTCAGACAGTAGGTAACGAAGGTTTCCGCGCCGCGCTGCAGCGACGCCTTGTTGCCCAGATCAACCGGGGCCTTGTCCAGATGCACGTCCCCGCCCGAGGCCAGCGCCATTGCCGGCGCCAGCAGCAATACAAATAGGAGTTTTCTCATTTTAGCCTGTCACCCTTTCTGGTTCCGGTTTGGTCTTGTCAATCTTGGTGTACCACGGCATCAGGAAGAAGAACGCGAAATACACCACGCTCAACACCTGCGCAAAGAAGGTATACAAGGCCGTTGCGGGTTGCGTGCCAAGATAGCCGAGACCGATGAAGCTAACCACGAATGCGGCGAGGAAAGCCTTGTAAAGCCCGCCGCGATAGCGGATGGATTTGACCTTGCCTTTGTCCAACCAGGGAAGGAAGAACAGGATCACCACCGCCACGCCCATCGCGATCACGCCCCACACCTGCGTACCGGCAAACGACGGCACCGCGCGCAGAATCGCGTAGAACGGCGTGAAATACCACACCGGCGCGATATGCGGCGGGGTCTTCATCGGGTCAGCCGGTTCGAAGTTGGGGTGCTCGATGAAGAAGCCGCCCATTTCCGGCGCGAAGAACACCACTGCAGCGAACAGGATCAGAAACCCGGCCACGCCCGCAATATCCTTCACCGTGTAATAGGGGTGGAAAGGGATGCCGTCCAGCGGGATTCCGGTCTGCGGATCCTTGTTCTTCTTGATCTCGACGCCGTCCGGGTTATTGGAGCCCACTTCGTGCAGCGCCACGATGTGTGCCACGATCAGGGCCAGCAGGATGAGCGGCACGGCGATCACGTGAAAGGCGAAGAAGCGGTTCAGCGTGGCGTCGGAGATCACGTAGTCGCCGCGAATCCACACCCCAAGATCGGGGCCGATCACCGGGATCGAGGTAAACAGGTTGACGATCACCTGCGCGCCCCAGTAAGACATCTGGCCCCACGGCAGCAGATAGCCGAAGAACGCTTCGGCCATCAACGCCAGATAAATCAGCATGCCGAAGATCCAGATCAGCTCGCGCGGCTTACGGTGCGAACCGTAGATCAGGCCGCGGAACATGTGCAGGTACACCACGATGAAGAAGGCGGACGCGCCGGTGGAGTGCATGTAGCGGATCAACCAGCCCCAATCCACGTCGCGCATGATGTACTCGACGGAGGCGAAGGCCAGATTGGCGTCCGGCTTGTAATGCATGGTCAGGAAAATACCGGTGACGATCTGGATCACCAGTACCAGCAACGCCAGCGAGCCGAAGAAATACCAGAAGTTGAAATTCTTCGGAGCGTAGTATTTGGACAGGTGCGCTTCCCAGGTGGACGTAAGCGGAAAGCGGTCATCCATCCACTTCATAAAACGTGTCATGCTGTTCATTTATCAGGCTCCCTTGCTGTCTTCGCCGATGAGAATCCGCGTATCGCTCAGATACTTGTGGGGGGGGATGACCAGGTTGGTCGGCGCAGGAACGCCCTTGAACACGCGCGCGGCCAGGTCGAATTTGGAGCCGTGGCAGGGGCAAAAGAACCCGCCCGGCCAGTCGGCGCCCAAGTCGGCCGGCCCGACTTCCTTGCGGTACATCGGCGAACAGCCGAGATGCGTACAGATGCCGACCGCCACGAGATATTGCGGCTTGATCGAACGCGTCGGATTCTTGCAGTAATCCGGCTGCTGCGGTGCCTCGGATTTGGGATCGGCCAGCTTGTCGTCATGCTTGCCCAACAGATCCAGCATCTCCTTGGTGCGGTTGACGATCCACACCGGCTTGCCGCGCCACTCGAAGGCGACCAGCATGCCCGGCTCGATCTTCGAGATATCCGCTTCCACCGGCGCGCCCGCTGCCTTCGCCCGCGCGCTGGGCATCATGCTCAGAACGAACGGCACTGCGGTTCCGACTGCCGCCACCCCTCCGACGGCAGCGGTCGCGGCGACCAGGAATCTCCGTTTGCTGCGATCCACTTCGTTTTTGCTCATATCGCGATCCCTACATAGAGACAAGAAAAAAGTTCAAAAAATGGCGATTATATCAAAATTCGACCCTGTTTCCACCCGGCATGCCGGGCCTCGGCCGAGCTCGGTTTTCGTCGTTTTGCCTTGGGGCTCTGAACGAGCAATTTGCATCCCGCCGAAGAAATTGGAACTGCCGCCCGCCATCGCTTCGGCCCGGCAGATGGAAAAGAACCGCGTCACTCCATCTGAAGCTCTGCCGGCGTGTTGATGTTCAGGAACGCTCCGCACTCTTCGAACGGCACTTCCACCCGCCTCAGCCGCCGCTGCCACTCCCCGACCCGCCGCCCGCCGGCGGACAGAAAATCGCCCAGGTCCGCCCGCAGCTCGCGCCGAACCAGGCAGATCGCCGGGTGGGCACGGCCGCCGGAAAAAGGAACCGCCACCTCTGCCGCACCTCCCTCCAACCCTGTCAGGAGGCGCGCCGCAAGATCCGATGGGAGGAACGGGGTGTCGCACGGGGCGCACAGTATCAAGGGGTGTGCCGCCGCTTCCATGGCGCGGTGCAATCCGGCGAGGGGACCGGGAAAATCAGGCAGGGTATCTTCCAGCACCAGATAGCCGAATGCCCGGTATTGCTCAAGATTGCGGTTGGCGCTGATGAACAACTCGTCCACCTGGGGCGCAATGCGCTCCAGCACCCAGGCGATCATCGGACGGCCGAGCAACGGCACCAGCCCTTTGTCCTGCCCGTTCATGCGCTGACCCCGCCCGCCGGCGAGAATCACGGCGCTGATTTTCCGGACGGGATCAGGCATGGCGGCAGGGAAATCATTTTTGAAAAGCGCGGATCATACCACATCGAACATAAGCACCCTGCGGGCGTTCTCCCCGGTCGCACACGCGATCTCCGCTTGGGTGAGGCCGCGCAGCCCCGCCAGCACCTGCGCGATTTGCGGCAAATATTCCGGGCTGTTGCGCGCCTTGCCGATGAACGCAGGCGGAATATCAGGCGCATCGGTTTCCAGCACGATGGATTCCAGCGGCAGTGTGGCGGCCAGTTCGCGCAGACGCGTTGCACGATCGAAGGTCATGGCGCCGCCGAAGCCGAGCTTGAAACCGAGCTTGATAAACTCTTCCGCCTGCTGGCGGCTACCGCTGAAAGCATGGGCGATCCCGCCTTTTACCCTATGGCGCCGCAGCAACTTGAGCGCGACATCCTGGGCTTTACGGATATGCAGCAGCACCGGCAGGTCGAACTCCACGGCAATCTTCAACTGCTCGCTAAAATAGAATTCCTGCCGGTCGCGGTCATAATCGGAAACGTAAAAATCCAGCCCGATCTCCCCGACCGCAACCGGGTGGAAGCGGCCGACGTCCGCGCGCAATTCGTCCAAATCCGCCGGCTGCGCCCGCTCCACATACAGCGGATGAATCCCCAGCGCCGGATAGCAGCCCGGATGGCGCCGGCAGGTCGCCAGTACCGCACCGAACCCGCCGCGCTCCACGCCTGGCACCACCATGATCTCCACCCCCGCCGCACGCGCGCGCGCCGCCACCGCGTCGCGGTCGGCGTCGAACTCGGCGGCGTCGAGGTGGCAGTGGGTGTCGATCAGCATCGTTTCGTTTTGAAGGAAAAGCGGTTAACCACGAATGACACGAATGTTCGCGAATGAACACAATCTGGTGCAGGATTCACGGCGATGCCCTGTGCAGGGATGTCATTGCGGCGATCCCGGGAACCGCTTCCGCAGCTGGCCCGGAAGCTTCCTGGCCTCTTCCAGCAACAGCACGCTGGCGGCGACCAGCCCGGCCAGCCCCCAGTCATACAGACTCAAGTCCACGGTGCCAAATATGGCCTGGGCCGGGCTCCAGTGCACCACCACTACCTGCAATGCCACCACCCCGATCAGCGCACTCCACAGCTTGCCGTTGGCGAAAAACTGACGGTTGAAAGCGGTGCTGTGCTCGGTGCGGACGTTGAACACGTTGAAGAACTGGAACAGCACGAAAGTGGTGAAGGCCAGCGTCAAAGCGTGTTCAATCCCGCCGGACGACAACCCGTACGAAAACACCCCGATGGTGCCCGCCGCCATGATTGTGCCATAGGCAAGCAGGCGCCAGAAGCGCGGCAGGGTGAGAATGCGCGCTTCGGTGCTGCGTGGCGGCTCGTTCATTATGCTGGGGCGCGAGGGCTCCAGCCCCAGGGTCATGGCGGGAGGACCGTCCATGATGATGTTGATCCACAGAATCTGGACTGCCGTCAATGGAGTGGGCAACCCCAGCAACTGCGCGCCGACCACGGTCAGGATGGCGCCGACGTTGGTGGAGAGCTGGAAACGTACGAACTTGACGATGTTGTCGTAGATGGTGCGGCCTTCCTTGACCGCGCCGACGATGGTGGCAAAGTTGTCGTCGGTAAGCACCATGGTGGCGGCTTCCTTGGTCACCTCTGTGCCGGTGATGCCCATCGCCACACCGATGTCGGCGTTCTTCAGCGCCGGGGCGTCGTTGACGCCGTCGCCAGTCATGGCGACGACATGGCCGCGCGCCTTCAGCGCCTGGACGATCTTGACCTTGTGCTCGGGCGCGACGCGGGCGAACACGGCAGTTTCCTCGATGTGGCTGGAAAGTTCGGCGACGTCGGCCCGGTCGAGTTCCGCGCCGGTCAGCACCGCACCTTCCAGGCCCAGTTCGCGGGCGATGGCGGCGGCGGTGACAGCGTGGTCGCCGGTAATCATCTTCACCTGAATGCCCGCCTGCCTGCACAGGCGGATCGCGTCGCGCGCCTCGGGCCGTGGCGGGTCGATGATACCGACCAGGCCGACCAAGGTCAGCCCCTGTGCCCAAACCATCAGATCGCCGGCGGGGTTGAATTGCTGCGCCGGAATGTCGCGACTGGCCACCGCCAGCACACGCATGGCCTGGCCAGCGAGACGGGCATTCTCTGCCTCGAAGGCGGCGCGGGTTTCATCGTCGAGAGGCGCCTCACCAACTACATCGAGATGCCGATCGGCACGCGTCAGCAGTACGTCGGGGGCGCCCTTGAGAACCATGCGTACCCGTTCGCCGTCATGATGGAAGGTGGCCATGAACTTGTGCGCCGAATCGAAAGGGATTTCGGCAATGCGCGGGCTGTGCTCGGCCAGGCTCTCGGGATCGGCTCCGCCCTTGGCGGCCAGCGCCAGCAGTGCACCCTCCGTGGGATCGCCGATGAGCTGGCCGTCACGGATACGGCTTTCGTTGCACAGGACAGCGGGCGCCAGCAATGGGAGAAAGTCCGGCAGCAGCGAATTGTCTTCTGCGGTGATCTCGCCCTCGCCGGCATAGCCCTCGCCCGAGACGGAAAAACGCCGCCCCCGGTAGAACAGCTTGCGCGCGGTCATCTGGTTGAGGGTCAAGGTGCCGGTCTTGTCGGAGCAGATCACCGAGGTCGAGCCCAAGGTTTCCACCGCCGACAGTTTTTTTACGATGGCGCGGTTCTTCGCCATGCGGTGCATGCCGATGGCCAACGTCACCGTCACCACCGCCGGCAGCCCCTCCGGGATGGCGGCCACGGCCAGGGCAATGGACGTCATGATAGTCTGCACCAGCGGAGCGCCGCGCAGGATGCCGAACGCGAAAATCAAGGTCACCACTGCGCCGGCGATGATGGCGAGGCGTTTGCCCAGTCCGTCGAGCTGGATTTGCAACGGAGTGGGGGTTTCCTTCGCCGACTCCAGCAGGTCGGTGATGCGGCCCATCTCGGTTTCCATGCCGGTGGCGGAGACCAGCGCCTCGATCCGGCCGCGGGTCACCACAGTGTTCATGAACACCATGTTGAAGCGTTCGGCCAGCGGGTGCTCCCCCGGCGGAAGCGCCTCGGCGTACTTGCCCACGGAGTGGGATTCTCCGGTCAATGCCGCTTCCGCCACCTCGGCATTGTGCGCCGCCAGCACACGGGCATCGGCGGGCACCCGGTCGCCCGCCTCCAGCAACACGATGTCGCCGGGGGCAAGACTCTCGGCGGGGATCTGCAGCACTTCGCCGCCACGCCGCACCCGGGCGTATTGCGCCAGCATCTTCTTGAGCGCAGCCAGTGTTGCCTCTGCGCGAAGCTCCTGGTAGAAACCGAGGCAAGCATTGAACACCACCACTATCAGGATCACCGCAGCGTCTTTGATGTCGCCGACAGCACCAGCCAGCGCCGCCGCACCGATCAGTACCACCACCAGCAGATCCTTGAACTGGTCCAGGAACTTCATCCAGGCCGGACGCGGCAGCTTTTCCGTGAGGCGGTTGGGCCCATGACGTTCCAACCGGCGCCGCGCTTCGGCCTCGGTCAAGCCGTGGATGGTAGTGTCCAGGCGGGTCAGCGCCTCATCGCCCGAAACCGACCAGACCGGTTGTTGCTTCATGTCCTGCACGAATGTTTCCTTAGTAAAGCGCGTAGCTATCAAGCCGATGATTTGCCACCGGCGCCAGCCCGGCCAAGGCGGTAACGTCATGGCCGGGAGCGGCCATACCGATCAGATGCCGCGCCGCGCGGTCGGAGTTTTCCGAGCCGTCCACCGGCAGCAAGATTTAAGCGTACAGCCTCCTGCTCACTTGCCCCCCAGGCAGTTTACAACAAGCCGACCGCACGAAGTTTTGGCGCTTCGCCCAGTAAAGGTATTATCCTTAAAACGGCAGTTAACCACGAATGACACGAATTTTCACGAACGAGCACAAATAGTTAGGACATAATTTCGCCTCCCCTAACGGATGAGCCAAGCAAGAATGGTTAATTCGTTGATTATTCGTGAACATTCGTGCCTCATTTGTGCAAATTCGTGGTTAATCGCTTTTTTAGGATTATTGAGACACTCGCGGCGCCAATGCCGACATTTTTCCGGATCTGGCCCCATGACCCGTTCTGCTTCGCCACACCACGACGGCAACCACCCCCGCCGGACGCGCCTGTTGCTGCTTGTGCTGCTTACTGTGGCGGTGGGCGTCCTCGCCGCCTCCCTGCCGCCCGTTCCGCAGTGGCCCAGCTACCACGACTTCGCCGACCGACGCGCCTTCCTGGGCCTGCCCAACTTCCTCAATGTGGCCTCCAACGGCCTGTTCGTGCTGGCGGGCGCGGCCGGCCTGCGTTGGCTCCTCGCCACGGGAGGAAATGCAGCCTTCCGGCAGCGCCGCGAACGCTGGCCGTATCTGGCATTCTTTCTCGGCCTGGCGCTGACTGGCGTCGCCTCGGCCTGGTACCATCTGGAACCCGACAACGGGCGGCTGCTGTGGGACCGCCTGGCGCTGACCATTGCCCTCATGTCCTGGCTGGCGGCGATCATCGTCGAGCGCGTCGGCGTCGCAGCGGGGCTGGCGCTGTTGCCGGCGCTCCTGGCTGCGGGGGCGGCCTCCGTGCTCTACTGGGGCGCCACCGAGGCGTTGGGGGCGGGCGATCTGCGCCCTTACGGCATGGTGCAGTTCTACCCGGCGCTGCTGATTCCGCTGCTCATCCTGCTGTTTCCACCCCGCTACACCCGCGGCGGCGATGCGCTGGCGGTGCTCGGCTGGTACACCGCGGCGCTCGGCGCCGAATTCCTCGACCGGCAGATTTTCGCCCTGGGCGGGATCGTCAGTGGCCATACCGTCAAGCACGTCTGCGCCGCTCTGGCCGCCTGCTGGGTGCTGCGCATGCTCAGGCTGCGGCGGCCCTGCGGTCGCGGTGAAAATCCATGAACCCGGCATTGGCGGCGGGGGCGCCTGCCCCGCAACCAGGCGCCCAATTTCCGCGCGGAAGCGCCTGGGCCATGCTGGTCTGCCTGCTGTTGCTGGCCGGCTGTGCGCCGACGCGCGGCTATGAGTCGCTGCTGGCGCTCATCGACGCCGGCGCAGGCGACGGCCCTTCCCGATTGAAAACCGTCACCGCCAGCCCGGCGCGAACACCCGTCTCCTATGTGATCGCCGGACGCCTTCACCGCGGCGACTTGTACCTGCCTGGCACGGGCGCACCCGAGGCCGCAATCGTGCTGGTACCCGGCGCGGTGCCCGGCGGCAAGGACGACCCGCGTCTTGCGGCCTTCGCCGCGACACTCGCTCGCGTCCGCTTCGCGGTGCTCGTTCCGGATCTGCCGGGCTTCCGCGATCTACGCATCCAGCCGACGGACGCTCGCGTGGTGGCGGACGCCTTCGCCTACCTCGCCAGCCGCCCGGAACTTGCGCCCGGAGGGCGCGCTGGCATCGGCGCTTTCAGCTATGCGGTGGGACCGGCGGTGCTGGCGGCGCTGGAAGAAGATATTCGGGACCGGGTGCGCTTCGTCCTGGGGGTGGGAGGCTATCACGACCTGGCGCGCGCCGTCTCCTACTTCACCACCGGCTGGTTCGAGCACGAGGGCCGCTGGCATTACCTCAAGCCGGACGACTACGGCAGGATGGTGTTCGCCAAGAGCAGCCTGCCCCACCTGCCGCCGCGCGACCGGGTGATCGTGGAGCAGATGGTTGCCATCAAGCTCAAGGATGTCGCGGCGGACATCTCCCGCCTCGCGCCCGGCCTCGGGCCAGAGGGCAGGGCGGTGTACGCGCTCCTCACCAATACCGACCCGGGGCGCGTGCCGCAACTCACCGCGGCGCTGCCGCCCGGCCTGCGCGCCGACATTGCCGCGTTGTCCCTGCACAACAAGGATATCGGCCGCCTCAGGGCGCGCCTGATCCTGGTGCACGGCGAGAACGACAATCTCATTCCCTACCCGGAAAGCATCGCCCTGGCCGCCGCCGCCCCGCCCGGCCAGGCGCGCCTGTTCATCATCCGGCGCATCCTCGGCCACGTTGACTTGTCGCCGTCGCCCATCCTCAGCAGGGAATTCCTCGGCCGCGAGCTGCCCGATGCATGGCGCATGTGGCGCGCGGTGGACGCGCTGCTGGCCGAGCGTCAGGCGGAGATCGGGGCATGAGCCGGACGCGGCTGTTCATGCTCGCGGCATCCGGAATGCGCCGCCCTGGCATGATCAGGCGCTGGCGCCGCATCATGCTGTGGCTTGCCCCGGTTGTCGCGTTGCTGGGGGGGCTTTGGTACATGACAAACATGCCCGGACGCCCTCATGCTGGAGCGCTGCCGCCGCTCACCAATGAGGAGGCGCAACTGCGCGACCGGTTGGGCCTGCATGTAGGGGCGCTGGCAGGACGGATCGGGGAGCGGCATCCATGGCGGCCGGAGGCGCTGGAGGAAGCCGCTTCCTACATCGAGGCCGCGCTGCGGAGTTCGGGTTACGCCGTGACCTCGCAGTCCTTCACCGTGGCGGGCAAGACGGTGCGCAACATCGAGGCCGAGCTTGTCGGCACCTCGGCGCCCGGCGAGATCGTGCTGGTCGGAGCGCATTACGACACGGTGCGGGGTACCCCGGGGGCGAACGACAACGCCAGCGGCATCGCCGCCATGCTCGAGATCGCGCGCCTGCTGGCAGGACGGCCCTCCCGGCGCAGCGTGCGTTTCGTCGCTTTCGTCAACGAGGAACCGCCCTTCTTCTACACCGGGGACATGGGCAGCCGCCACTATGCGCAACGGACACGGGCACGCGGCGAAAACATTGCCGCCATGCTGTCGCTGGAGACTCTCGGCTACTACACGGATGCGCCGGACAGCCAGCGTTACCCGTTCCCCTTCGGCCTGGTTTACCCCGGCACGGGCGATTTTGTTGCCTTCGTCGGCAACCTCGCCTCGCGCGAACTGGTGCGCGGCTGTGTCCGCTCCTTCCGCTCCCATACCGCCTTTCCCTCGCAGGGGCTGGCCGCGCCGGGATGGATGGGGAGCGTGCACTGGTCTGATCACTGGTCGTTCTGGAGGGAGGGCTACCCCGCGCTCATGGTCACCGATACTGCCCTGTTCCGCTATCCTGATTACCACGCCCGCAGCGACACACCGGACAAGCTGAACTACGAGCGTCTTGCCCGGGTCACGTCGGGGCTGGCGCGGCTAACGGTGGAACTGGCGCGCGGGCGATAGCCCTAGCCCGGATGTTTCATGCGCAACCTGCTTGTCTGTGCGGCTCGCGGCACGGCTTCAGTAGCACAACAGCACGTCGCAGTCCGCCGCATTGGCCACGTCCTTGCTGACGTGGCGCGTGATATTCCGTCGTTCAGTCCCGCTTGGCGCATCCAGTCATCATGATCGGTATCGTAAACATGCAGCACCTCGATCCGCGCATCATGATTTCTGGCGGGTCAGCAATTCCATGAAATCACCCGGAACCGGAAAAACGATGGTATTGGTCTTGTCCCCGGCGATGGCAGCGAGCGTCTGCAGATAGCGCAACTGCATCGCCTCCGGCTGGTGTGCCAGCATTTGCGCAGCCTGCAGCAGCTTCTCCGAGGCTTGCAGTTCGCCCTCGGCATGGATCACCTTGGCGCGTCGCTCCCGCTCCGCTTCGGCCTGCTTCGCAATGGCGCGCACCATCGACTCGTCGATGTCGACATGCTTGATTTCCACATTGGCCACCTTGATTCCCCAAGTGTCGGTTTGCGCGTCCAGCACCTGCTGGATGTCCAGGTTGAGCCGCTCGCGCTCGGACAGCATTTCATCCAGTTCGTGCTTGCCGAGCACAGCCCGCAGCGTGGTCTGCGCGAATTGGCTGGTGGCATTGAGAAAGTCCTCGACCTGAATGATCGCCTTCTGCGGATCGACCACACGCAGATACACCACGGCGCTGACCTTGACCGAGACGTTGTCGCGCGAAATCACGTCCTGGGTCGGCACATCGAGCACTACCGTGCGCAGATCGACACGCACCATCTGCTGAACGCCGGGAATCACGACCACCAGGCCCGGCCCCTTGACCTTCCAGAATCGGCCGAGCATGAACACCACGCCGCGCTCGTATTCGCGCAGGATGCGAAATGATGCGGCGACCAACACGACGATCGCCAGTGCGGTGCCGCCGAACCCCAACTCAAACATGGTTACTCTCCTTAAAAGTGAAGCTCGCACAGCCAGCCTTCGTCCCCCTCTCCCACTTACGGGGGAGGGCAACGGGGCATGCCCGTCAGGTTTCCGCTTCCGTGGGCTCGACCTGGAGCACCAGGCCGTCTCGGGCCAGAACGCGCACTTTCTGCCCGCGCCGCAAGTGGGATCGGGTCCGCACGCGCCAGTTCTCGCCGTGAATCCGCGCCCATCCTTCAGTTTCGGCAAACTCCAGCATTTCGCCGACGCTGCCGACCAGGTCCTCGTCGCCGCTCACCACCCGGCGCCGCCGTGCCTTCAGCGCCATGCCGCCGACCAGCCCGAGCAGGAGCGCGCTCGCCACGGCGACGGCGACGATCAGCCCGAGGGGAATGCCGAAGCCCGGCAGTTCGGTGTCGATCAGGATCAACCCGCCGACCACGAAAGCGGCAATGCCCCCGATGCCGAGCACGCCGAAGCCGGGAAAAAACGCCTCCGCGACCATGAACGAAATGCCCAGCAGGATCAGTGCCATCCCGGCGTAGTTCACCGGCAGCAGATGCAGGGCATACAGCGCCAGCAGCAGGCAGATCGCGCCGAGCACGCCGGCCACGCCGAAACCGGGCGAGGTGAACTCGAAGAACAGCCCGTAGACGCCGATCATCATCAGGATCAGCGCGATGCTGGGGGCGGTGATGACCGCCAGCAGCCTGGTGCGCCAGTCCGGCTCGTAACTGAGCAGCAACACGTCGGCGGTCGCCAGCAGGACCTCCCCGCCTGGCATGTTCACCTTCCTGCCGTCGAGTTGCCGCAACAACTGGGGCAGGTCGGCGGCAACGTAGTCAACCACCTTGAGCTTCAGCGCATCCTCGGCCGGCACGCTCACCGCCTCGCGCACCGCCTGCTCCGCCCATTCCGCGTTGCGGCCGCGCATCTGCGCCAGGCTGCGGATATAGGCGGCCGCATCGCTGACCTGCTTCCGGCTCAGGGCCTGTCTGGAGGTGCCGGCCGGAGCCTGGGCATCACCGGGTTTCGCTTCGTCCCCGGCTCGCCTTGGCGCAGGCTTCTCCGGTTCGGGAAAATCGGGGGGCACGCCGATCTGCACCGGAGTGGCGGCCCCCAGGTTGGTGCCCGGCGCCATCGCGGCGACGTGGCTGGCGTAGAGGATGTAGGTGCCGGCGCTGGCGGCGCGCGCACCGCTCGGCGCGACATAGGCCGCCACCGGCACTGGCGAGGCAAGAATCGCCTTGATGATCTGGCGCATCGAAGGATCGAGTCCGCCCGGCGTATCCATCTGCAGCACCGCCAGTTGAGCTTTCTGCCCGGCGGCATGCGCCAAGCCGCGCACCACGTAGTCCGCCGTCGCGGGGCCGATCGCCCCATCGATCTTCAGCACCATCACCGGCGGCGAAGCCGCCACCAGCCAGCCGGGCGCAAGAAGCAGCAGCGCCAGGCAAAGTGCAGCTTCGCGTGTTCGCGTTCTCATGTCCTGGCGCCCCCCGCCGTTACAAGAGCAGACCGTCCGCATACGCCACGCCGGCCGGACAACCAATGAGATGTTGTTTCGATCAGGCCGGCCCGCGCTCCAACTCGCTCCCGCCTGCGGGAGAGAGGGCGCTCGCTCCCTCCCCCGCTTGAGGGGGAGGGTCGGGGAGAGGGGAACCGCCGTCCCCTTGCATCAGCTTCAGCAGAATTTTCCGCACCGGGGCCGGCACCGCGGCATCCCCGGCGTCCTCGGGCGACAGCCAGAGAAATCCGCCCTGGCGCGCCTGGTGCACATTTTCAGTTACCCGCAGCGGCTGAGGCACGATGCGCAACCTGAAATGGGTGAAGGCATGGTCGATGGCGGGCAGACGTTTCCGCTGTTCTACCGCGACGCCGAACCTCTCGACGCACACCCGCGCGAAATCGGCCCCCGCTTCGGTCTCGGGAAAACTCCACAGCCCGCCCCAAATGCCGGCCGGCGGGCGCTTCTCGAGCAGGATTTCGCCCCGGTGCATAATGATCAGCATCACCGTTTCTTTTTTCGGCAAAGCCTTTCTGGACCGGGATGAGGGCAGCTCGGCCGTTCTGCCCTCGCGGCGGGCGTAACAGCCGTTTGCCACCGGACACTCGCCGCAGGCCGGGCGCGTGCGGGTGCATACCGTCGCACCCAGATCCATCAGCGCCTGGGTATAGGCTTCGATGCCGGTTTCCGGCAGAAGTTGCCCGGCCTGTCGCCAGAGTTCGCTTTCGACGTTCTTTCCGCCCGGATAACCCTCGATGCCGAGATAGCGGGTAAGCACCCGCTTCACGTTGCCGTCGAGAATGGCGCGGCGCTGGCCGAAAGCGAAGGCCGAGATGGCAGCAGCGGTGGAACGCCCGACACCGGGCAAGGAGAGGATCTTCTCGAACTCGGACGGAAAAATTCCGGCATGGCCGTCCACGATCAGCCGCGCGGCGCGATGCAGGTTGCGCCCGCGCGAGTAGTATCCCAAACCGCTCCAGCATTGCAGCACCTCGTCCTCGGTCGCCGCGGCCAGAGCGGCGATATCGGGGAAGCGCGCGAGAAAGCGCCGGTAATAGGGAATCACCGTCGCCACCTGAGTCTGCTGCAGCATGATCTCCGACAGCCACACCGCATAAGGATCGCGCGTGCCCTGCCAGGGCAGGTCGTGGCGGCCGTGCTCGGCATGCCAGGTGATTAGGCGGGCAGAGAAATCCAATTGGGGCGACCTGTTGCGACGGAAAAGGAAGGCGGCAAGATCGAGTGGCATATTATCCGCTGAAAATGGCATATTTTCACGGGTTTTGAAGTCGCAAACTCCCTCTCTTGTGAGCGGTGGCTCGCAACTCGGTAAAAAATTGATGGTCGTATATACACTGGTGAAATCGCTCGGATACAAGGGTGCGCCTCAGATTCAAATGCGTAATTTGTGTATTCCGCAAGGAGGGCAAAAAATGGAATCCCTGAAAATTTACGAAAAAATCCTCAAGGCCAGCATTCTGGCTGCCAACAGCCGGGGCGAGCTTTTCCAGGCAGTGCAGCACGCCCCGGACAGCCCATTCAGGGACATGCACCCCCACCCGGTGACGGATCACATCGATGCGATCAACAGGAATCGCGATGAAGTGGCCGCGATCATTGCGGGGATCGTGAATCACAAGCTGACGGACCAGCAACGTGCGCAGATGGACAAATATCTGGCGGAGCACGAACAATTCCTCAAAGAGGGGATGGAGCCGGCGTGCGCAGCCGTTCTGGCCGGCGACTACAGGAAGGCAAACGAGATTCTCGTAAACAGGGCCTGGCCGCAGAGCATCATCGCGCTGGACGAAGCGGACTCGTTTGGCAAGACCACCTTTGGCGAAGAGGTTGTCTATTCACTCTCGGCCATGGCTATCAGCGTGGTTGTCGCCATCGTCATGTTCGTCGTGAGCGTGGCCATAGGTTTTGCCTACATCAGCGGGCTGATAATCTTTGGAAAATAGATGCGTATCCGAAGGGGCCAGGTTCAGTTTAGTTGCCCTATAAGAGCCTCTTTCGGCCCCGCACGAAGTACCACTGCGCCAGCATGGAGTACCGTCACGGGTTCGCGGCCAGGAACGCGCGCGCCCGCGCGAGCTCCGGTCGTGCAGTGCCCTGCCCGGCGACTTCCACCAGTCGCGCAAAGTAGCGCTTGGCCTTCGCCTTGTCGCCATTCTGCGCGGCCGCCTGCGCTGCGCCGTAGTAGCCGCGGAAGCGCTCGGGCTCACGCACTTGCGATGCCTCGAACTCCTTGAGCGCATCCGCCGGGCGCTTCAGTTCGAGCAGCATCTCGCCGAGCAGCTCGCGCGCGGGCACGATCCGCCCTGGCGTCACGATGTGCTTTTCGTTCTTGTCCTCGATGTTCGCCGCACTGCGCATGAGGCTGAGCGCCTCGTCGTGCTTGCCCCGCGCGAGCGCTGTCCAGGCCGCGGCGCCGAGTCGGCTGACCTCGACCTCGTTCGCCCAGTACTCGTTCTGCGCCGCCTTCAGCGCGTCGCGCAGCCGGACGAGATCCTGGACGTCCTTCTCCGCTGCCGCTGCGTTTCCGCTCCGGGCAGCGCCAAGGGCACGCGCGAAGTGCGTGAGGGCGACGGTGAACGGGAACTGGCTCGGGCGCGGCTCGAGGGTCATCGCCTGCTTCCAGTCGCCCCGCTCGATCGCGTAGCGCGCCGGCATTGCCGCCTGGGCATAGGGCCCGGCGAAGCGCAGCGTGGTGAACCCGGTGATCGTGGTGCCCTCGTCCATCACACGGCGCGCGTCACTGTCATGGGCGAGCTGCAGCTGGGCGTAAACCATGTAGTCCATCGCGTGGAGCTGCTCGTCGAAGTCCTTGTCCTGCTTCGCGGCCGCTGCGGAGCGCTCGTTGGTGGCGATCGATTCGGACCACGAGCCGACGCGGGTGAAGATGTGCGACGGCATGTGCAGCGCGTGCGGCGCCGATGGGGCGATGCTCGCATAGCGCCGCGCGGCCGGCAGCCCCTTCGACGCAATGGGCGGCGCGTCATAGCAGTGGATCAGATAGTGCGCGATGCCAGGATGGTCCGGGTGCTTCGCGAACTGTTTCTCGAGCGATTCGGCCGCGGTGAGATAGGTCTTGTAGCTCTGGTCGGCGAGCGACTGCGTTGCGGCCAGGTAGAGCGCATAGAAGATCTGCGCCTCGTCGTCGCCCGGATAGCGCGCGGCCAGCGACTCGAACGCCCGGGCGCGATTGAGTTGGCGCGTGCGCTCGGGCCGGTTCGCCCAGTCTTCGTAATAGGCGGCAACGGCCTCGATGTAATCGCGCTCGCGTTGCGTCTTCGCGCCGATCTTCCGGCCCTCGTCGATCGCCGCTTGCGCGCGCTCGGCCCACTGCGGCGACGGACCGACGCCGGCGAGCGGGTTTGACATCAGGATGGCGGCGATGCCCCACGTCGCGATCGCGCAGGATGGGTCCTGCTTCAGCACCTCACGAAAGGCCTTCTCCGTCTCGACGTACCGGAACGAGTGCAGCATCGCGACCGCGCGCTGGAAGCTTTCCTGCACGGCGGGACTGCAGGAATTTTGGAAGTCGACCTTGCCGAGCTGATCCATGGACTGCGCCTGCCCGAAGCGCGGGATGACAAGCATCAGAAGAACCAAGACCAATGCGAGAAATCTATGCGTACCCATTATCGTGTCTCCTTTAGGGAAGCTCTGAAAAAGTGCGAGCATGGATGAAGCGCAAGGCGCATGGCGACCGGGAAAACGAAGTTTCAGCGGACGTTCGCCCCGCGCAACGCAGCGATTCGTCCGCGCAGCCGCTTTTCCAGAACTTCCTCAATCGTTCTTTCCCAATTCAAGGGTTATTCCTTGGCCGGCGCTTGCCGGGGCTCGATGCTTTCAACCCGGGGAATGTCCTTGCGCGGATGCTGCTTGACGATCCGCTTCAATGCGTCGTCCTCCCAGAAGCCGTGGGGACCGCCTTCCTGCATCCCCAAAACCGCCGTCTCATCCGGTTCGGGCGCTTGCAGCTCCGCCGCGCTTCCGAAAAGTTGAGCTTCGGCCGCGAACCAGTCCTCAAGGTCGTTACCCGGCGCAGCACCCCGTTCCAGGTAGCGAAAATAGGCAGCCTCGCGGATCACGGTTTCGCGCTGCTCGGGGCTGATCTCCCGCACCGAAGCCGAGAGAGAGCGAGCTTTTGTCGTAGTGCGCGAACTTGTCTTCGTAGCCATGATTGCACCTCCATAGTCGATTAAAGAAGAAACATCAGAACTGATGCCCGAAATCTTTCACAGCTATTTCAAATCGCCGGGAAATCGACGTCGGCATCGGAGGGCTTCGGATTCCGGGCCAGCAGCGCAGCCGCAGCCATATTTGGTTCCGGTGAGTCCGATGGCATCGCGCAGCACCCACAGCAACGGCGTGTCGGGCAGCACATCGACCCGGTGGGTCTGTCCATTCACATTCAGTTTCAACATCCGGTCCTCCTTGTCTATTGCGACATATTTGGATTACGGGCGCCCAGCGCGACGAAATCGAAACCTCACTTCCGGAAGCATTGGCGCATCGACTGCGGAATTCAACGGTTGCGGCATTAGCAAATTTGATGCGCGGGCTTCAGTTAGGTTTCATTCCCCGCACCGGGGGTAGGCGCCACTTTGGGGTGGATGGCACTGGCACAAGGCATGAAGGCACGGAAATCGGCTCTTGGCGACCGATATTCCGCGAGCTATGGATTTTCTCGGAATTGCTTGGAAGGGGGTGGCGGAAGAGAGTGGGAGTCGAACCCACCAAGAACCGACTGGCGGCCCTTACCGGATTTGAAGTCCGGCCGCCCCACCGGGGGACGATTCTCTTCCGGGAAACGGTGCGACATTACCGCCAAACCGGGTTGCCGTGCAACATATCGCCATTACAGGAAATCGTCGCGCCGCAGCAGATGGTCGTCGCGTACCCGGCGGGTATAGCCGACGCGGTCGAAAAATTCCAGTATCTGGATGGCGAGCTTGCGCCCGGTGCCGATGCGGTCGCGGATTTCGGCGGCGCGCGCCGCGCCCGACTCGAGTGCGGCGGATTTGACCATTGCGGCCAGCTCAACCACTGCCTCCCTGTCGAAGTAGTGGTCGTGGGCAACCGGATACACTTCGCCCAGGCGCGCCACGCGGCGCAGCAACTGGCGCACTGGGTCTTCATCCATGCCGAGCGCGCGGGCGATGTCTCTCACCCGCGGCGGCTGGTAAGGCGTTTCGCGCAGCAGCGGCGAAATCCGCTGCCACAGTTTCTCTTCCGCCTGTCCCAGAGTGATTCGATGACCGGGCAGGTGCAGCCACGAACCGTTGCGCGCCAACGCTTCCGCTTGCAGCAGTTCATCCGCCAGCACGGCGAACGCGGCCGAAGGCAGTGCCGGCGCTGCCATGCGCCGCAGCCGTTCGCGCTCGACCCCGGGCATGTCCGGGGCGCGCCGGTGTTCTTCGGCAAGGACGCCCAGCACCGCGTGCTTCAACGCTTCCCAACGTGCCGCAGAAAATCCGAGTTGCGCCGGCGGTACCCCGATTACCTTGGCCGCAGCCGCCCGCCATACCGCCTGAACCTCGTCCCCGAGGTTGCGGGAAAGCGCGAAGCGGGCAAGGTCGATGCCTGACGGCGCTTGCTCAAGTGCGCGAGTGAGCGCTAGCGCACGATCCGATTCCCGGCTTGCTTGCAGCATCGAAATCCTGGCCGGCGCACGGCGCCCCCGCGCCGGCGGAAACGGCTCGAGAACCGCTCCGCCGCCCACGGTACGGCTTGCCGATTGGTCGCGAATAACGAACCGGTCGCCCCACAGCGCGGAAATCGGCCGGTCGAGAACCAGCTGCACCAAAGCGGAATGCCCCGGCTCGATCGCCTCTCCTTCAAGCGTTGCCACACGGCCGGTGACGTCGGCGGCGCCGAGATGGATGTGGACCGGCGTCCAGTGGCGGAGCGGCTTGCTTTCGTGAGCAAGCACTTGCATCCGAGCATCGAAGCGCTGGACAGGGGAATGCAGCGGCGCGCCCACCACCCAGTCGCCGCGCTGGATGTCGCTCCTCTCGAACTGGCCGGCAAGGTTAAGCGCGCAGCGCTGGCCAGCTTGGCCGAATTCCGCGGGCCGATTTTGGGCATGGATGCCGCGCACCCGGACTTCGATACCGGCGGGAGAAATCAGAAGCCGGTCGCCTGGCCGTACTGTTCCCGAGAATGCCGTGCCGGTCACCACCGTGCCGGTGCCGGAACGCGAAAAACATCGGTCAACCGCCAAGCGAAAGTGTCCGCTCACGTCTATGGGCGGAAGCGCGGCTGCCTGGCTCTCCAGATGAGTGCGCAAAGCGGCGACGTCTTCGCCGCCGACCGCGGAAACCGGAAATATCGGGCTGCCGGCAAGCACCGTGCCGGAAAGCAGTGCCTGTGCCTCGGCTCTGGCTTCCGACAAGCGCGAAGCGTCAACCAGATCGCGTTTGGTGAGTGCGACCGCCCCCCTTTTCAGCCCGAGCAAGTCGAGAATCCGCAGGTGCTCGCGGGTCTGCGGCATCGGTCCGTCATCGGCCGCCACCACCAGCAGCACGAAATCGACGGCGGTGGCGCCGGCCAGCATGTTGTGGACGAATCTCTCGTGCCCCGGCACGTCTATGAAGCCCAACACATCGCCATTGGCGAGCGGCCGGTAGGCATAGCCGAGGTCGATGGTGATGCCGCGGGCTTTCTCCTCCTTCAGCCGATCGGTGTCCACGCCGGTGAGCGCTCGCACCAGCGAGGTCTTGCCGTGGTCGATGTGGCCTGCGGTGCCGATAATCATGGTTCAGGGTTGAGCCGCAAATTCGCGCGTCATGCGTGCCTGGTGAACTGCAATTGGCGCAGAAACCCAGCCTCGTCATCCAGGCAGCGCAAATCGAGCAGCAATGCGCCGTCCTCGATCCGGCCGATCACCGGCATCGGCAACGCGCGCAGAGCAGCAGCCAACTGCTTGAGCGCGGTGCCCGGCCCGCGGCCACTAACCGAAGGAGTGAGCGCCAACGCCATGCTGGGAAGCAGGTCCGCCGGCAGCGAGCCGCTGCCGATCTGGCTCATGCAGGGCTTGAGCGCCGCTTCGGCGCGGCCTTCGAGCGCCCGCTGCAGCGCGGGCAGCAGACGCTCCGCCTGCTCCTCGATCTGGGCCGGCGGGCGGGCAAGAAAGCGCAGGGTGGGAAGCTCTCGCGCCAGCAGCTCGGGCGTGCGGTAAAGGCGCAGCACGGCCTCAAGCGCAGCAAGCGTCATCTTGTCCACGCGCAGCGCACGTTTGAGGGGGTTCTTGCGAATCCTCGCAATCAACTCCCTGCGCCCGACGATCATCCCCGCCTGCGGCCCGCCCAGCAGCTTGTCGCCGCTGAAGGTGACCAGATCGGCGCCGGCGGCCAATGCCTCGCGCGGCGTCGGCTCGTGCGGCAGGCCGTAGGCTTTGAGGTCGATGAGCGTGCCGCTGCCGAGATCCACAATGAAGGGCAGGCCGTGCGCCTTCGCCACCGCCGCCAGATCCTTCTCGGCGACCGCCGCGGTGAATCCCTGGATGGCGTAGTTGCTGGTATGCACTTTGAGCAGAAGCGCAGTGCGCGGGCCGATCGCCTGTTCGAAATCGGCCCGATGGGTGCGGTTGGTCGTACCCACTTCGCGCAATCTGCAGCCGGCGCGCGACATGATGTCGGGAATGCGGAACGAACCGCCGATTTCGATCAGCTCGCCGCGGGACACGATGGCTTCCTTGCGCTGGGCAAGGGTGTTCAGCGCAAGAAATACCGCCGCGGCATTGTTGTTGACTACCAGCGCGGCCTCGGCGCCGGTGAGTTCGCACAGCAGGCCTTCCACGTGCTGGTCACGCTCGCCGCGGCTGCCGCTGCCGAGATCGAATTCCAGGTTGCAGGGCTGCGCCATCACGGCGGTCACCGCTTCCACCGCGCTTTTCGGCATCAGCGCGCGGCCGAGATTGGTGTGCAGCACTGTGCCGGTGAGGTTGAACACAGGCCTGAGCGAAGGCTGCATGGCCGCTTCCAGCCGCGCCGCAAGGCGCCGGCCAAGCCCGCCATCGGTAAAGGCATCTGGCGGCAGCGCTTCGCCCGCAGTCAGGATTTGGCGCGCTTCGTCGAGCAGCGCACGGGCCGCGCCCGTCACCGCAGTGCGGCCATACTGCGCCGCCAGCGCCTGGACCGGCGCGAGATTGAGCACGCGGTCGACCGAGGGAAGGGAGGAAAAATCCGGGGGGGAAGCCGGCGCCGCACGGGCGACCTGGGATGGTTTTGGCTGCACGATCACACGAGCTTAATTTGCCCCTTGGGAAAAATCAATCTTCCCCCGGCAGCAGGAACAGATTCGGGCCGCAGCGCTCGCGGCCGTTTTCCGCCATCAGCAGATCGAGCGCCATGGTGGCGATATCGTCGGCGACCGGGCTCACCCGCGCGTCCTTGCCCATGTACATGATCTTCAGGTAGCTGTCGCAGGTGTCGCAGGTTTCGGCCTTGACCGCCTCCGGCCCGCCTTCGATCGCGTAATATTCCGGCCCCTTGGCGGTGTCGCAATGAGTGCACTTGATCCGCGCCATGTTCCATTCGGCGCTGCACAGTGAGCAGGAAAGGTAGCGCAACCCCTCCTCCGCGCCGCCGATGCGAACGATGCTGGCAACCGGCAGCGAGCCGCACACCGGGCAGAGGTTCGGCTGTTCGAGCCGTCCGGCATCTCCGGCGCGCAGCGTCAGGGCCATGTGCGTCCAGTATACCTGCAGCGCCGCCGCGACGAACACCGCCCCGGCGCGATCGATCCCGGCATAATCGCCGGCGAGCAGCGCTTCGGCCAGCTTTTCCAGCTCGTCCGCCCCGCTCCGCGAAAGACGGGCGACAGCAGCAGCGGCCGGCGGGGGCAGCGCTTCGACCTCGACCGCGGCGAGAATCTGCGCCAGCGCCTGCCGCCACCCGGGATCGCGCCGCCAGCCGTGCACTCCGAGCGGCAGCATGCGATATTCCAGGCTGCGGCGCAATTCTTCCTCACCCGGCAACGGCACCTCGGGAAAAACATTCAGCGCCTGCTGCTGCGCCCGCGCCAGCTTGGCAAGGAAAACGAGATAATCCCCCAGCATATTGCCCGGCGCAAGCTCTTCGAAGCGTGCGGCCCGCTCCTCGAACACACGGCGTTCGGGCAGGCGCAGAAACGGCGCGGCGATGGCGGATTCGATCTCCCCCGGTTCGAGTATGCGGCTCATGCGTTAGCTTCCCCCGCCGATTTCGCGATACCAGCCGGGATGATGCTTTTTCGCCCAGGCGGGAGTCACCGTGCCCCGCGTCATGGCACCCAGCGTGCCCTTAATCCAGATCGCGGCGTAGATGTGAACGATGATGCCGGCGATCAGCACGAAAGCGGCTGCGGCATGGACCACCGCGGCGAACCGGATCATGTCGAGGGGAAACGCCGGAGCAAAGTACGGCCGCCAGAACACCACACCGGATACGAACAGCAGCAGCATGCACGCCACCATGGTCTTGAACAGCATCTTCTGCCCCGCATTGTAACGCCCCACCTCCGGCAGTCCCTGCTCGCGATTGGCGAGCACGTCGCCGATTTTGCCGAGCCACTTGCGGTCGTTGTCGGTCATGCGGTTGTGGCGCCACAGCCTCGCCGCAAGGACGAGAAAAAATGCGGCCATCACGACCCCGATGAAGGGGTGCAGAATGCGCGTCCACGGCCCGCCGCCGAACAGATTGGCAAGCCAGTACATGGCGGGATGGAACAGCGCCAGCCCGGACAACGCGAGCAGGACGAAAGCAATCGCCACCGCCCAGTGATTGAATCGCTGCGGGGCGGTGTAGCGGACGACGAGATTGGATCGGGTAGTCATGGTTCAGCTCCTTTTAACTGCAGTCCCTGCTTCAAACGGCGCTATGAGCCTATTTCGCTTTCCTTTTCCTGCTCGACCTCATTCGGCCCCACTTTAATGTAGTGGAAAAATCCGGCCAGCGCAGTCAGCCCCAGGGCAAGCAGCCCAAGCGGTTTGGCCGCCCCCTTCCACAGGCCGACCAGCGGGCTGATGTGCGGTTCCTTGGGCAGGTTGCTGTAGAGCTGCGGTTGATCGGCATGCTGGAGCACATACATGACATGCGTGCCGCCCACGCCTTTCGGATCGTACAGGCCGGCATTCTTGAAACCGCGCTCCTTGAGGTCGCCGATGCGCTCCTCGGCATGCTGAACCATATCCTCCTTGGAGCCGAACACGATGGCGCCGGTCGGACAGGTCTTCACGCACGCCGGCTCCAGCCCGACCGAAACCCGGTCGGAACACAGCGTGCACTTGTACGCCTTGCTGTCCTTCTTGGAGATGCGCGGGACATTGAACGGGCAGCCGGCGATGCAGTAGCCGCAACCGATGCAGTTCTCCTCGTGGAAGTCCACGATGCCGTTGCTGTATTGCACGATCGCCCCCGGCGCGGGACAAGCCTTGAGGCAGCCGGGATCGGCGCAGTGCATGCAGCCGTCCTTGCGGATCAGCCACTCCAGCTTGCCTTCGGTTTCCACCTCGGCGTAGCGCATCACCGTCCAGGAATTTTCGGTGAGGTCGCGCGGGTTGTCGTACGTCCCGGCGTTGGTCCCCACTTCGTCGCGCAGGTCGTTCCATTCCATGCAGGCTGCCTGGCAAGCCTTGCAGCCGATGCACTTGGAAACGTCGATCAGCTTGGCCACCTCGACCGTCTGGCGCTGGCCCGGTGGAGGCGTGGTGGTGGCGGAGCGGCGTTGGATATCCAGTGATTGCAGTGCCATGACTTATCTCCTTATGGCCTCTTGGTTCCGGCTTAACCGGGCGCTTTGCACCCGGCCAGCCTTCACCGAAAGGCTCGATGCCCCGATCGTCCGGACGTCAGGCCTTCTCGATGTCAACGAGGAACGATTTGAACTCCGGCGTCTGGGTGTTCGCGTCGCCCACGAACGGCGTCAGGGTATTGGTGATATAACCGTTCTTGGCCACGCCCTTGAATCCCCAGTGGAGCGGGACACCCACGGTGTGCACCTTCTTGCCGTTGACGGTGAGCGCCTTGATGCGCTTGGTCACCACCGCCACCGCCTTGAGGTAGCCGCGATTGGAGCGCACCTTGACCATATCGCCGGCCTTGATGCCTTTCTCCTTCGCCAGCTCTTCGCCGATCTCGACGAACTGCTGCGGCTGGGTGACGGCGTTGGCGCGGGCGTGCTTGGTCCAGAAATGGAAATGCTCGGTCAGGCGGTAGGTGGTTGCGGCATAGGGGAAATCCTTGGCCTTGCCGAACATCTCCAGGTCGCCCTTGAACACGCGCGCCGCCGGGTTGCTCACCACCTTGGGATGAAGCGGGTTGGTGTCGATCGGCGTCTCGAACGGCTCGTAGTGTTCGGGGAACGGCCCGTCCGCCATGCCCGCCGGGACAAACAGCCGCGCCACCCCTTCCGGGGTCATGATGAACGGCATCACGCCCTCCTCGGGTGCCGCATCCGGCCGCATGTCGGGAATGTCGCTGCCCGCCCACTTGGCGCCGTCCCAAGCGATGAGCTTGCGCTTGGGATCCCACGGCTTGCCGGACGGATCGCACGAGGCGCGGTTGTACAGCACGCGCCGGTTCGCCGGCCACGCCCAGGCCCAGTTGATCGTCTGGCCGATGCCGTAGGGGTCGCTGTTGTCGCGGCGCGCCATCTGGTTGCCCTTCTCCGTCCAGGAGCCGGCATAGATCCAGCAGCCGCAGGAGGTCGAACCGTCGTCGCGCAACATGGCGAAGCCGGGCAGTTGTTCTCCCGCCTTGACTAGCACTTTGGTCGGGTCTTTGGGATCAAGCACGTCGGCGAGCGCCTTGCCGTTGTACTCCATCGCCAGCTCCTCGGGTGAGGGAGCATGAGGAATCTTGTGCGCCCAGGTCAGGTTCACGATGGCGTCCGGGAAAGGGCCACCTTCCTTCTTGTACAGCTCGCGCAGGCGCAGGAACAGGCCGGCCATGATCTCGGTGTCTGCCTTGGCCTCGCCCGGCGGCTCCGCGCCTTTGTAGTGCCATTGCAGCCAGCGCCCGGAGTTGGTGAGCGAGCCGTCATCCTCGGCAAAGCAGGTGGACGGCAGTCTGAATACTTCGGTCTGGATGGCCTTGGTCTTGACGTCGTTGTACTCGGGATGGTTCTCCCAGAAGCACGAAGTTTCGGTTGCCAGCGGATCGATCACCACCAGGTATTTCAGCTTGGCCAACGCGCCGCTGATCTTGGCCTTGTTCGGGAACGAAGCCAGCGGATTGAAGCCCTGGCAGAAATAGCCGTTCAGCTTGCCCTGGTTCATCAGCTCGAAAACCTGCAGGACGTCGTAGACCTTGTCGAGCTTGGGCAGCCAGTCATAGCAGAAATCGTTCTCCGCCGTCGCCGCCTTGCCGAACCACGCCTTCATCAGGCTGGTGTGCCATTTCGGGAAATTCTGCGCAAAATTCATCTGATTCGGCCGCAGCGGCTTGGGCGTGCGCTTCTCCAGATATTCCTTGCGCGTTGTCTCCTTGTCGCCGGGCAGCGTCATATAACCCGGCAGCAGGTTGGACAGCAACCCCAGATCGGTCAGCCCCTGGATGTTGGAGTGGCCCCTGAGCGCATTTACCCCGCCTCCTGCCATGCCGACATTGCCCAGCAGCAACTGGATCATCGCCATGGTGCGGATCATCTGCGAGCCGGTGGAATGCTGCGTCCAGCCGAGCGCATAGAGGATGGTGAGGGTTTTGTCCGGCGCCGCCGTCTCGGCCATCATTTCGCACACCTTGAGGAACTGGTCCTTGGGCGTGCCAGTGATGTTGCTCACCACTTCCGGCGTGTAGCGCGAATAATGCGCTTTCAACAGGCTCATCACGCAGCGCGGATGCTGCATGGTTTCATCCACCTTCACATAGCCGTTCTCGTCCAGCTGATAACCCCAGGAGGACGGATCGTACTTGCGCTTGGCGGCATCGTAGCCCGAGAACAGCCCGTCTTCGAAGCGGAAATCCTCGTTCACCAGATAGCTGGCGTTGGTGTAAGCCTTGACGTACTGGTGCTGGATCTTGTCGTGAGCGAGCAGATAGTTGATCACCCCGCCGAGAAAGGCGATGTCGGTGCCGGTGCGGATCGGCGCGTAGTAGTCCGAGACCGCAGCGGAGCGCGTGAAGCGCGGATCCACCACGATCAGCTTGGCCTTGTTGTGCGCTTTCGCTTCCGTCACCCACTTGAAGCCGCAGGGGTGCGCCTCGGCGGCGTTGCCGCCCATCACCAGAACGACATTCGCATTCTTGATATCGACCCAGTGATTGGTCATCGCGCCGCGACCGAACGTAGGGGCAAGACTTGCCACCGTAGGTCCGTGTCAGACGCGTGCCTGGTTGTCGAGGGCGATGATCCCGAGTGAGCGGACGACCTTGTGGGTGAGGTAGCCGGATTCGTTGCTGGAAGCGGATGCCGCCAGGAAGCCGGTGGTCAGCCAGCGGTTGACCGTGACGTTATCGGCATTCCTGGCGATGAAATTCTTGTCGCGGTCGTCCTTCATCAGGCGGGCGATGCGCGAAAAAGCCTCGTCCCAGGAAATGCGCTTCCATTCTTTTGAACCGGGTGCGCGGTATTCCGGGTATTTGAGGCGGTTGGGGCTATGGATGAAATCGACCAGCGCGGCGCCCTTCGGGCACAAGGTGCCGCGATTCACCGGATGGTCCGGGTCGCCCTCGATATGGATGATCTCGGATGCGGCATTCTTGGACTTGTCGCCCAGGCTGTGCATGATCAGGCCGCAACTCACCGAACAGTAGGGACAGGTGCTGCGGGTTTCGGTGGTGCGCGCCAGCTTGAAGTTGCGCACTTCGGCCAGCGCCTCGCTCGGGGAAAAACCGAGCATGGCCAGGCTCGACCCTCCCATCCCCGCGCCGCAGAGTTTGAAAAACTGCCTCCTTGTGACTCGCATTATGACCTCCTCCACAAAAACAACTTTTTGTTGTTGGACAGGGCGACTTAAAACGAAAGGAATGCGTTTTTTCTTAAAAATGGCACAAGACTCAGTTTAAAGTTTATACCTGAGTTATTTACCGGATGCAAGCGGCGCAATCTCAAACGTGACGTTCCTGGATATTGCTCCGGTCATTTTCAATTCGCCGACATGCAGCCGGCCCCACACGTCGAAACGCTTCAGCCAGGAAAAATCGGCTTGATGCCGGGCCGCGGCGGACGGGGCTAGCGGTAAATAGCGGTCCAGATCGAGGCGCTCGGCGTCCATGTCGAAGGCATACCGTGGCATACCCGCCCCGCTCGCGGCAAGCCCGATTTTTATCCTGCCGCCGTCCAGCCGGCCGGCCATGTCGAGGTGTGCGCTCTTGTCCCCAAGGTCGAGCAAGGCGATGCCGGAAAGCTGCGCCGAGCCGCCCGACCGCGAGCCGGAAGGGCGGAAATTCATGCTTGCGGCAAGCTGCGGCAGAACGATCCGCCCCTTCTCCAGGTCGAGATCGAGCCGGCCGTCCAGTTTGGCGCGGAACACGCTTTTCCCCTGACGCCATTCCAGCCCCGCCGCCAGAACATCCGCATGAAGCGCGTCGCCGCGATCCGCCAATTGCGGAATGTGCAAATCGGCACCGAAGGCGGCGTCGCCCCGCCGCCCCGCCACCGTGATCCCGATGTCCTGCAGCAGCCAGTGCTTCGCCCGCCGCTCCGATTCGATGTTCCCTGTTGCGGTCAGAACCAGACCGGACAGGCCGCCGGCCTCGCCCCTTGCCGTCATCGTCAGGCCCTGCCACGTCAAGCGCCCGGCACGATTGTCGAGCGCCAACCGGCCGTTGGCGTCGATCCGGATATCCAGCGCCGGCTCGTCGCTTCGCAGATTGAAGTGTGCAGACGCATCCCCGGCCCGACCGCCACCCAGCGGCCCGGTTTCGAGTTTCAGATCAGTGACGGCAAGCTGCCGGCCCCCCGCCTCGTCGCTGAAAACCGCCGCGCCGGTGGCGCGCAATCCGGCGATTTCGAAGCGGGTCTGGCCGGGCCGCAGCAGATCGTCGAAATTGGTGCTGCCGTCCCTGCGGCGCACCAGCCTGACGCGCAGCCCGTCCACCCGGATCTTCCCGGCCGAAAGTTCGCCGCGCAGCAGCGGCAGCCAGGCAAGATCGAGGCGCGCTCCCTCGATTGACGCGAATTCCGCGGGGCTGCCATATTCGCTCAGGGTGGCCCGGCCGATGTCCATGGCGAACCGGGGGAAGAAGGCGAGCTTGATATTTCCGGGCACGGTCAGGGTGCGATGGCTCTTCGCCTCGACCAGCGCGGCGAACTGCGGCTTGAAGTCATTGGGATCGAGCGTCGCCGCGACAAGGGCGAAGAATATCGGAAGAAGGACGGCCAGCCCGGCGAACGCGAGCAAGCCATATTTGAGAAATCTGTTCATCCCGGCAAGCATAACGGATAGCCGGAGCGGAGAGGAGCGCCCGTGCCTAAGGACGCTCTGAAAAAGTGGCTGCGCGGGCGAATCGCTGCGTTGCGCGGTACTCGCTCCCTCGCCTATCCTTTTGATATGTAGCTCCCGCCGCCCTGACGGGCTTAACTTCGCTGCGCGAAGTGAGCGTTCGCTGAAACTTCGTTTTCTCGGTCGCTGTGCGCCGGGCGCCTTGCGCTTCATCCCGCTCGCTCACTTTTTCAGAGCGTCCCTGATCGAAGCGCTATACCCTGAATTTCTCGGCGAACCCCCGCAACTCCTCCACGATGAGCATCACCTCGTTCACCTTGTCCAGGATGGCCATCTCCGCCGTCATGCCACGGGTGATTTCGATGTTCCTGCCCACGTTGTCGGCCACATCCTGCGAAGTGGCGGTCTGCTCCTCCACGGCGGCGGCGATGCGCGTGATCTGGTCGCGGGTGCTCTGCACGGCTTCGGTAATGGATTGCAGCGCCCCCTCCACCTGCTGGATGCTCTGATTGGCCGCAGTCACCTGCTCGGTGGCCTCCCCCATCGATTTGGTCGTTTCGGCTGACTCGGCCTGCAGCGCCTCGATCTTCTCGGCGATTTCCTTGGTCGCCTGGATGGTGCGCTCGGCAAGCTTTCTGACCTCGTCCGCCACCACAGCGAAGCCGCGCCCCTGCTCGCCGGCACGCGCCGCCTCGATGGCCGCGTTGAGCGCCAGAAGATTGGTCTGCCCGGCGATGTTGGAAATGACCGCCAGAATCCCCTCGATCTCGCCGACGCTCTGATTCAGCCGATCCACGATTCCGGCCAGCTGCTGCGTGGAAGAATAAACGCCGTTTACCGTTGCCACGGCCCCGTCGGCGATTTGCTTGCCCTCTCCCGCGATCGCCATCGCCCTTTCCGAGCTTTCCGCCGCAAGCGAGGTGCTCTTCGCGATTTCCGACATGATCTGGGCGATCTCTTCCGTCGCCGCGGCCAGCTGCTCGGTCAGCTCCTCCTGCCTGCGCCCTCCCGCCTCGACCTTTTCCGCCCGTTCTTTCACGCTTTCCATTACGCCGGCGACGTTGCCGGCGGAATTCAGGATTCCGCCGATCATCTCTTTCAGGGAAGCAATCATCCGGTTCACGTTGCTGCCCACCAGCGCAACCTCGTCCCTGCCGCCGGACTCGACGGCAGCGGTCAGATCGCCGCGCCCAATGCGCTCGACCTGCTCCGAGATCGTCACCACCGGCGTGACGAAGGTGCGGTTGAAATACCACACCAGCGCCAGCGTCGCCGCAACAAA
>JBFMFB010000013.1:0-55565 GCA_040752115.1 Pseudomonadota bacterium
CGTTACCAACCATCCGGGAGGCAAGATTGAGCTACACTTATCCGCAACCGCCACCATGAATTGGCGGCTAAAGTGCCTGGGTAAAATTCAACGCGCAGGACTGGGTAATTTTAAACGCGCACCGACACTTACTCCAGTTCCTTGACGAGATTCATCACTTCGGCGGCATGTCCGCGGAAGTTCACGCTGTTCAGCGCATGGCGCAGAATCCCCTGTTTATCGATGATAAAGGTGGAGCGCACAATCCCCATCTTCTTCACTCCATCCTTCTCTTTTTCCTGCCACACCCCGTACTTCCTGCAAACATCACCTTCGGCATCGGCCAGAAGCCGCACCGTAATCCCGTGCTTGTCCCTGAAGGATGCGTGACTCAGGCAATCGTCCCGGCTCACTCCCAGAACAACGGTATCAAGCCGGGCAAACTCGTCTTCCAGATCGCTGAACTCCAGCGCCTCGATCGTGCAACCCGGCGTATCGTCCTTGGGGTAAAAATACAGCGCCACATTCTTGCCCTTGAATTCCGACAGCCTGACCATCTCCATGTCCGCGTCGGGCAAGCTAAACCCCGGCGCAGGGCGTCCAATTTGCAGCATAAACACCTCGCTCCACCTATGGCTGCATTCTAACCGATTTAACCAAAGATAGCAGACTTCATTGCGCCCAGAGTTCCTTGCCCTCGGCTTGCCTTAAGCGATCGAACTCCGTAGAATAGATCGCAATAGTTGGATATGAACTATTTTTAATACGATATCGCGCAAGGTACTGGAAATATTTTCAGAACCTGCTAAAATTTTTTTTGTCGGTCGAAATCAGCTTTGATGACCGATTTCCACTGGATTTTCGATAACTTCATCTAACAAAGGAAAGGTACATGAAACACTCACTCCTGCTCGCCGCCCTGTTGGCACTGACATTGACCGCTTGCGGCAAAAAAGAAGAGGCTCCCGCTCCTGCCGCTCCCGCTCCTGCCGCTGAAGCCCCCAAAGCTGAAGCCCCCGCTCCTGCCGCTGCTCCGGCTGGTGAAGCCAAGCCTGCCGAAGGCGCTCCGGCTGCTGCTCCGGCTGGTGAAGCCAAGCCTGCCGAAGGCGCTGCTCCTGCCGCTGCTCCCGCTGGCGAAGCCAAGAAGTAATTCTGGCGGGTCAATGCAGTAAAAAAAGCCGGCTGAAAAGCCGGCTTTTTTATTTCCTGTCGAACAATCGGCAATCTGGTTACACGATTTGCCGCCACCCCAAACCATTGGCCTGATCCGCTACCCCGATCCATTTCCAGTCGCAGCCTAACGCGCCACTCAACGCAGCCCGCGCCAATTCCGGCGTATTGTTTTTCTCGCTCAGATGGGCTGCCACCACATGCTGCAGGCGGCCGCTCTCCAGTTTTGCCAGCAGTTGTGCCGCCGCTTCATTGTCCAGATGGCCGAAACGGCCGGCCACCCGCCGCTTCAGCACCGGCGGATAAGGTCCATCGCGCAACATGCCGATGTCATGATTACACTCCAGCACCAGCGCGTCGCAGCCGCTCAGGGTCGCCTCGATATGCGCCGTTGAAGCGCCTGCGTCGGTCAGCACACCAAGCCGCCGCTTGCCGTCGCCAAACACATACTGCACCGGTTCGCGGGCATCGTGAGGAACCGGGAACGGCTCGATTTCCAGATCGCCGACAGCGAACCGGGCATGGCTGTCGATCGGGCAAAGGTGGGGGAAATTCTGGAAGCGGGTCGATGCCGCGCTCAGCGTGCCGTGCGTCAGCCATACCGGGAGGTTGAATTTGGATGCGAATTTGGCGACGCCGCCGATGTGGTCGGTGTGTTCGTGCGTCACCACAATTCCGCACAAGTCTTCGGGAGACAGACCAAGACGGGCCAGCCTGCCGACGGTGTCGCGGATGCCGAAACCGCAGTCCAGCATCACCCGCGTGCGCCCTGCCTCGACCACCATCGCGTTGCCGCTGCTGCCGCTGCCCAGGGAAGCAAAGCGCATGGCGGCAGGCGGTTATTTCAACTGTTCGTAGAGGAGATTGAGAATCCGGGTGCCGGTTTCCGAAGTTTCGATGCGGCCCTCTTTATTCTGCACCTGCACTGTCGTTGCGCCATCCGCCTCTTTTACCAGGATGCGATACTGTTCCTGGGGCGCGGATTTGCCGCCGTCGCCCTTCCAGAGCTTGGACAGCCACCCTTCTTCCTTTTTGGCGGCATCCGCCTCGGGATCGACGTAGCGCACGAAATACAGCCCTTGCGAGCGGTCGCGGTCTATCACGGTAAAGCCGATGCGATCCAGCACCAGCCCGACGCGGCGCCAGGCGCGGTCGAATGGATCGTTGACGGTCAGGCTGGACGCACCATCCGGCGCGCGGTTGATCTTCGCCCGCTCGGCCACAGCGCTCGCCGCCATCAGCGACTGGGCGCGCGCTTCCTCCACGCCGAAGCGCGTCATCAGGCGGCGCAGCATCTCGGCCTCGAGTTCCGGATCGGAGGGGCGCGGCTGCCACACGGTGCGGCCGCTGGAGGCATTCTCGAACACTTCGATCATGCCGCGGTGGCTGATGTAGATTTCCGTCACCCCGGTTTCTGCGCCGCGCTCCAACCGGGTGCGGAACTTGTCGCGCTCGGAGGTGGAATACAGCCCGTCCACCACCTTGGAAAGCACGTTGCGGATCGGATCCATCGGGATCTTGGCGCGGTTCTCCGCCCAGTCGGTCTCCATCAGGCCGGCCTCGGGCGCTTCGGTCTTGATGAGAAATCCCATCTCCTGCCAGAACTCCTTCACCACCGGCCACACTTCTTCCGGCGTGGCGCGCACCGCCAGCCAGCGCTGCGCGCCCGCGCGCTCGACCGTCACTTTGCCCTGCTGCGGCAGCAGACCGGACGCACCCGGCTGCGGCTGGGCACCGCGCTCCTTGCTGTAAGCCGAGAAGGTGGCGCTGCCTTGCGGCGAAATGTCGGGCACCGCATAGCGGTCGTCCGCGGCGGGCGCAGTGAGGTCCGGCGGCACTTCGAGCGGCGGCAGCTTGCCTGCCGATTTGTAGTCGATTTTCTTGCCCTGCAGCACGTTGCAGCCTGCAAGAACTGCCACCGCCACCACCGCAACCACCAGCCTGCCAGCCTTCATGTCTTGTCCCTGGTTAAACCTGCTTACGCAGCGATTCCGGCCTGGCGCATCGCCTGCCTCAACGATTCGTGATGCCCTTCCGAAAGCGGCGTGAGCGGCAGCCGGATGCCGTTGCCGATCAGCCCCATCTGCGCGGCCACCCACTTGACCGGAATCGGGTTGGCCTCGACAAACAACTTCTGGTGCAAAGCGAACAGCCTGGCGTTGATTGCCCGCGCAGCCGCCGCGTCCCCGCGGAACGCCGCCGCGCACATCTCATGCATCATCTTCGGCGCCACGTTGGCGGTGACGGAAATCACGCCGTGCCCGCCCATCAGCATGAACGGGAGCGCAGTGGCGTCGTCGCCCGAGTACAGCGCAAATCCCTCCGGCGCGCGCAGAATCAGCTCCGTATTGCGCTCCAGGCTGCCGGTCGCGTCCTTGATGCCGACGATATTGGGAATCTGGGCCAGCCGCAGCGCCGTGTCGTTGAAAAGATCGCAGCCGGTGCGCCCCGGCACGTTGTAGAGAATCTGCGGGATATCCACCGCCTCGGCGACGGCCCTGAAATGACGGTACAGCCCTTCCTGGGTGGGTTTGTTGTAGTAGGGAACAACCAGCAGACAGGAATCCGCGCCGGCATTCTTGGCGCACTGCGTCAGCTCGATCGCTTCGCTGGTCGAATTGGCGCCGGTGCCGGCGATCACCGGGATTCGCCCCGCCGCGAACTCCACCGTCTTGCGGATCAGGAGGCAGTGCTCCTCGAAATCGACCGTGGGAGATTCGCCGGTGGTGCCGACGACGACGATGCCGTCGGTCCCTTCGCGCACGTGGAAATCAACCAGCGCGCCGAGCCGCTCGAAGTCCAGACCGCCGTCCTCGAACATGGGCGTGATAATCGCTACCAGACTGCCTTTCAGCATGACCCTGCAACCCAACGAAAAAGCGGTAGTTTACCCGAATATCGGGGTTCAGTCAGCCTCGCGCTCGATCGAGCAGCACTGCCTTTCCGCCACGTCCTTCTCTTCCGCCACCAGCACCTGGCCGGTGACCGGATTGGGGCGGAAGGTGGTGCAGCCTTTCAGGCCCAGATCGTAGGCCTGCTGGTAAAGGGAGCCGAACTGCTCGAAGCCGAACGCCTCGGGCACGTTGATGGTTTTGGAAATGGAATTGTCCACGTGATGCTGCAGCGCCGCCTGCATGGCCAGATGCGCGGAGGGCGCGACATCCGCCGCGACGACGAAAGCCGGCGGCAGCGGCGCTTCCTCGCCGCGCAACTGGCGGAACAGGTGGTAAGCGTAATCCTCCACCCTGAACATTCCCAGGCTGCCGTCCGCCTGCCGCACCCGGCGCGAATAGGCGAGTTCATAAACCGGCTCCAGCCCGCTGGAAACATTGTTGGCCAGCAAGCTGATGGTGCCGGTCGGCGCAATGGCGGTGAGATGGCTGTTGCGGATGCCGTCCCGGCGGATGCCTTCCTGGATGTCGTGCGGCAGGTTGCGGACGAATTCGCTCTGCAGGTACGGCTCGGCCTCGAAGCGTGGGAAAGCGCCTTTCTCCCGGGCCAGCATGATCGAGGTGCGGTAGGCGCTGTGGCAGATGGTTCGCATGATCTCGCCGGCGAGTTTGAACGACGCCTCGCTGCCGTAAGGAATGCCCAGCATGACCAGCGCATCGGCCAGCCCGGTCAGCCCCAGCCCGATGCGGCGCGAGGACCGCGCCGATTCGGCCTGCTTTTTGAGCGGGAAGCGCGACGCCTCGTACACATTGTCCAGTATGCGCGCCCCGACCGCCGCGGTCGCGCCGACGCCTTCCAGATCGAGCCTGGCTTCCGGCGTGAACGGTGCCCGGACGAACGCAGTGAGGTTCACCGAGCCCAGATTGCACGCCCCATAGGAGGGAAGCGGGATTTCTCCGCAGGGGTTGGTGGCGCTGATCCGCTCGCAATACCAGAGATTGTTCAGCCGGTTGATCCGGTCGATGAAAATCACCCCCGGCTCGGCGTAATCGTAAGTGGCGCTCATGATCTTGCGCCACAGCGCCCGCGCCTCCACCCGCCGCACCACCCGGCACGGCTGCGGCGCGGCCGCGCCCGACCACAGCCGCTCGACCGTCCCCCCGCCTGCCGATTCTCCTTCTCCCAGCGGGAACACCAGCGGCCAGTCCGCCCCGTCCCGCACCGCCCGCATGAAATCGTCGCTCACCAGCACCGACAGGTTGAAATGGCGCAGCACGGTGGGATCGCGCTTGGCTTCGATAAAATCCTCGATATCCGGGTGATCGCAGCGCAGCGTCGCCATCATCGCACCGCGGCGCGCGCCGGTGGAAAGCACGGTGGCGCACATGCTGTCCCAGATATGCATGAAGGAAAGCGGGCCGGTGGCCGCCACCCCCACGCCGCGCGCCGGCATGCCACGCGGACGCAGAGTGGAGAAATCCATGCCGATGCCGCCGCCCTGCTGCATGGTGAGCGCCCCTTCCTTGAGCGCCTCGAAAATGCCCTCCATCGAATCCTCGATGGTGCCCATGACGAAACAGTTGAACAGCGTGACCTGGTGGCGCGTGCCGGCCCCCGCCTGGATGCGCCCGCCGGGCAGGAAGCGGAAATCTTCCAGCGCCGTGTAAAAACGCCGCTCCCATTCGCTCGCCTGATCCGCCTTCTCGACGGCAGCCAGCGCGCGGGCAACGCGCCGCCAGCTATCCTCCAGCATGGCGTCCCGGATCGCCCCCTCCTCGCGGTAGCGGTATTTCACGTCCCAGATGCGGGCCGAAATGTCGCAGGTAAAGTGTTCGCTGGCCATGTTTACGGAAGCCTCCCGGCGCGCAGTTCATCACGAACGGCCCACCGCACGGAAATGCGGCGGGCAGATGAGGATCACCATCATCCCAAAAACAGCATTTGGCCACGAATGACACGAATAACCACGAACAAGAACAATGAAGTGCGACCGATTTGCAGCAGACCATCCAAGCGGCGTAACCATTCGTGAACATTCGTGGCTAAAAAAGCTTCTTCTCAGATCATACAAAAAAGGGCGCCCCACCGAAGGCGCCCTATCGAATGATTCCGGCCTTTACCAGCTCAGCGCTGGCTCAAGTACATTCTTTCCAGAAACGCGTCCAGATTCGCCACGGCAACGTCCGGCGGCATCTCGCCATGCGCCGCGCGGTCGATCACCTGCACCGCCAGCTGCGCATGCTCCTGCCGCATCGCCGTCACGCCGGGATTCCAGCCCGCGCACAGCACTTCGGTGTCGTAGTCGCCGGAATCCACCGAGCCCGCTTCGATCTCGCCCGTGCAAATATCCATGATGCTGTACATTTGACACCTCCAATCTTCCGAATATCCAACCACGCGGCCTGTAAATGTAATAACGGCTGTCGGGCGAAAAGGTTGAGGGAGAAGGCGTTGTTTTGGGCGCCGCCGGTCAGGCGGAGAAAACCTTTCGTCGGCTGCTGAAAACAGATTCTTGCTGCGGCGGGGATGATCCATTTTGGCTCACCGGCACTCCGGCACCTCCGCCTCCGCCGGCGAAACCGCACAGATGCGCTGCACCCTGGCCGGGGCGGGGCGACTGATGAAGACATCCTCGTAGGCGAGGACACGCAGCCTGCCGCGCACCACTTCCAGCAGTTCTCCGGGGCGCAGCAAGAAATCGGGATTGGTCGGCTTGCCATAGCGCTCCTGGCCGGCGGCGAAGGTTTCGTCGATCAGGATGCCGCCGGGTGCGAGCGAGGCCAGCAGGTGCGGGAACAGCGGGCGATGCAGGTAGTTGGCGACGACGATGCCGGCGAATTCCCCTGCCCGGTAGGGCCAGGGGGCGTTTTCGAAATCGGCCTGGCGCACGGTCACACCCGGCAGGTGCGCGGCTTCCCCGAGCCGTGAAATGTCGCGATCCGCCGCTTCCACTTCGTAACCCAGCCCGGCCAGATAACGGGTGTGCCGACCGGCGCCGCACGCAAGGTCCAGCACCCGGCCGGGATGCGGGATGCAGCCCGCCCAGCGCGCCACCCACTCCGAGGGGGCTTTGGCCCCGGTTTCAGCAAGGTGCGATTCCATCAGCCAGCTCCCGCAAATCCCCCTCAATCCCCCTTTATCAAGGGGGAAGTTTGAATCCCCCTCGCCCGCCGTTTGACGAGGGGGAAAGTCCGAATCCCCTTCGATCCACCTTTAGCAAGGGGAAGCCTCTTCCCCCTCGATCACTTAATCAGCCTAGCCGGGCCGGGCCATCTGCGCGATGCGCAGCATCATTTGCAGGCCGTCGTGCATCAGGCGTTCCAGCAGCGGGGCCAGGTACGGCAGGGTCAGGATCAGGGTGAAGAAGCCGGCGGCGAGCGTAAGCGGAAAGCCCACAGCGAAGATGTTGAGCTGCGGGGCGGCGCGGGTCATGATGCCGATGGCGAGGTTGGTGATGAGCAGCGCGGCGATCACCGGCAGCGAGAGCAGTACCCCGGCGCGGAAGATTTCGCCGCCCCAGGCGGCGAGCGCCTTCCAGCCTGCAGCGGAAAGCGGGGCCGCTCCGACCGGCAGGACGCGGAAGCTTTCGGCAAGCGTTTCGATCATCAGCAAATGGCCGTTCAGCGCCAGAAACACCAGGGTGAACAACACCCCGAGGAACTGCCCCAGCACCGGCACCTGCGCCGAATTGACGGGGTCGAAGAACGTGGCGAAGCCCAGGCCCATCTGCAGGCCGGCGATGTTGCCCACGGTTTCCACGGCAACGAACACGATGCGCATGGCGAACCCCATCGCCAGTCCGATCAGCATCTGCTGGCCGAGAATCAGCAGGCCCGCCGCCGAGCCCGGCTCGACCTGGGGCATGGGAGGAAGCGTCGGGGCGACGACGATGGTAATGGCAAGCGCCAGCCCTATTTTGGCGCGGCGGGGAAAGCTTGGGTTGCCCAGGACGGGCGAGCTGGCGATCAGGGCGGCGATGCGGGCAAGCGGCCAGATGAAGGCGACGATCCAGGCATTGAGTTGGGCGGAGGTGACGCTGAGCATGGCTTTGCGCTTCCGTGCCGGAGCGGGATCACCCCACCAGGCCGGGGATGCTGGAAAACAGCTGGCGCATGTAATCGACCATCAGGCCGATCATCCATGGCCCGGCGATGATCATCACCAGGAACATCACCAGCAGCTTGGGGATGAACGACAGCGTCATTTCGTTGATCTGGGTCGCCGCCTGGAAGATGCTGACCAGCAGCCCGGTGATCAGCGCCGCGAGCAGCAATGGGGCCGACACCAGCACGGTCAGCTCGAGCGCCTGGCGGCCGATGGTCATGATGGTTTCGGGATTCATGTGTAGAAGCTCGCCACCAGGGAGCCCAGCATCAGATTCCAGCCGTCCACCAGCACGAACAGCATCAGCTTGAACGGCAGCGAAATGATCACCGGCGAGAGCATCATCATGCCCATGGACATCAGCACGCTCGCCACCACCATGTCAATGATCAGGAACGGGATGAACACCACGAAACCGATCTGGAAGGCGGTCTTGAGCTCGCTGGTGACATAGGCGGGGACCAGGATTTTCAGCGGCACCGCATCCGGCCCATCCAGCGGCTTGCTGTTGGAAATCTTGACGAACAGGGCCAGATCCTCCTGCCGCGTCTGGCGCAGCATGAAGGTTTTCAGCGGCACGACGCCTTTCTCCATGGCCTGGGTGAGGCCGATCTTCTGTTCGGTGTAGGGCAGGTAGGCCTCGGTGTAGATCTTGTCGAATACCGGCGCCATGACGAAAAAGGTGAGGAACAGCGACAGCCCGACCAGCACCTGGTTGGGCGGCGTCTGCAGCGTGCCCAGCGCCTGCCGCAGCAGGGAGAGCACGATGATGATGCGGGTGAACGCGGTCATCATCAGCAGCAGCGCCGGCAGGAAGGTGAGCGCGGTGAGGAACAGCAGGGTCTGGATGCTGAGGGAGTAGGTTTGCCCGCCACCGGGCGCGGGGGTGCTGGTCAGCGCGGGAAAGCCGGGATCGGCCGCCCAGGCCGTCAGCGGCGCGAACAGCAGCAGGATTGCAGCCAGCCGCCGCAGCCCTGCTTCAGCCCTTTGCGCGCCCCACCCGGCCATCCGCTTATTCCCCCTGGCCCGCGGCGCGGCGGCTCATCACATCCTTGAGCCAGGCGGAGAACCGGCGCTCGCCGGCGGGTGTCTCCTGCGCGCCGCCAAACTCTTCGAGTCTGGACAGGGTGTGCAGCGTCGTCACCTGACCTGGCGCCACGCCCAGCAGCAACCAGGTTTCGCCGATCTCCACCAGCACCACCCGTTCCTTGGGGCCGACCGCGAGGCCGCCCACGATTTTCATGGCGCCGCCCGCGCCGGCCTGTCCCGGCGACAGGCGCCGCAGCAGCCAGGCGGAGCCGGCCACCGCCGCGAGCACCAGGGCGAGGCCGAGCAGCACCTGCAGCATGGCGACGAAAGAAACCGGAGAGGGAGGAAGCGCGGCCTGGGCCTGGGTTTGGGCAGCCAGCGCCTGAAACGAGAACAGCGCTGCGGTCGCCGGCGCGCCTGCTGCGAGAATTCGCGCCAGCTTCATCGGTTGAGCTTGCGGATGCGTTCGGAAGGCGAAATGATGTCGGTCAGGCGGATGCCAAATTTGTCGTTCACCACCACGACCTCACCCTGGGCGATGAGGCAGCCGTTGACCAGCACGTTCATCGGCTCGCCGGCCAGGCCGTCGAGCTCCACCACCGAGCCCTGCGCCAGCTGCAGCAGGCTGCGGATGGCGAGCTTGGTGCGCCCGAGCTCGACGGTGAGATTGACCGGGATATCCAGGATCATGTCGAGGCTGTTCGCCATGCCAGCAGGAGCGCCGGCGGAAAGCTGCTCGAACGAAACCGGCGAAACCTGCGGCTGGGCTTTGGTTTCCGCAGCGGGTGCAGAGGCGGCGACCTGGCTTTGCTCGGCCATCGCCGCCGCCCAGTCATCCTCCGCCGCCGGGGCCGCCGTGCCGGCAGCCGGTGCGGCTTCCTGCTCGGCCATTGCAGCCGCCCAATCGTCTTCGGCGCTCGGACCTTTAGCCTCGTCTTCAGCCATGCTGCCCTCTTAAGCCCCGTCTTCCTGGCCGGCTAATATCTTGTTGACCTTGAGCGCGTACTGACCGTTCAGCACGCCGTATTTGCACTCGAACACCGGCACGCCGTCCACTTCTGCGACGATGGCCTCCGGAATGTCCAGAGAAATCACGTCGCCGACTTTCATGTTCAACACCTGGCCGAGCGTCACCGGCGTTTCCCCCAAATTTGCCACCAGATTCACCTCCGCCGCCTGGATCTGCTTCGACAGCAGCTTGGTCCAGCGCTCGTCCACCTCCAGACGTTCGCCCTGCATGCTGCTGTAGAGAATATCGCGAATCGGCTCGATCATAGCATAGGGCAAACACACGTGAAAGTCGCCGCCGACGGAGCCCAGCTCGATATTGAAGGTGGTGACCACCACCACTTCGCTGGGGGTGGCGATGTTGGCGAACTGGGTGTTCATTTCCGAGCGGATGTATTCGAACTCGACCGGGTACATCGGACCCCAGCATTTCGTCATTTCCGCGAACACGATGTCGACCATGTTGCGGATGACCCGTTGTTCGGTCGGCGTGAAATCCCGCCCTTCGACCCGCATGTGGAACCGGCCGTCGCCGCCAAAGAGGTTGTCCACCACCAGAAACACCAGGTTGGGATCGAAGATGAACAGGGCCGTGCCCCGCAACGGCTTGATGTGGACCAGATTCAGATTGGTCGGCACCACCAGGTTGCGGACGAATTCGCTGTATTTCAGCACCCGCACCGGCCCCACCGAAATCTCGGCGGTGCGGCGGATGAGATTGAACAGGCCGATGCGGAACAGGCGGGCGAAGCGTTCGTTGATCAGCTCCAGGCCGGGCATGCGGCCGCGAACGATACGCTCCTGCTTGGCGATGTTGTAGGGGCGTACCCCGCCCCCCTCCTGCTCCTCCGCAACCTCCTCGGTTTCGCCGGTGACGCCCTTGAGCAGGGCGTCTACCTCGTCCTGGGATAAGATGTCGTCAGCCATGTCCCGTCATTGAATGACAAAAGAGGTGAAAAACACGCCCACCACGCCCTGCCCCGGCGCCTTGGCGCCGATCGGCTTGTTGGCCTGGACCAGAATTTCCGCGCTCAGCTTCTGCTTGCCCTCCACCGTGGAAATATCCTCCGCCCGCTTGCTGGAAAGCACCAGCAAGAGGCTATTGCGAATCTCGGGCATGTGCAGCTTGACGGCATCCACCACCTTGGAATCCGCCACCTTGAAGTCTATGCCGACTTGCAGGTAACGCTCGGCGCTTTCCCCCGCCAGGTTGACGGTAAAAGGCTCCAGTGTCACGAAAACCGGCGGCTTGGGTGCCTCGACTTTGGCGGTGGCGGCGTGCGGTTCCTGCTGGAGGAAGAACCATGCGGCTCCGCCGCCTCCGACCGCCAGCAGCAGCGCGATTAGAATCAACAACTTCAGCTTGCCCTTTTTCTTCGGCGGTTCCTCACCCGCTCCTTCGTCAGGCAACGCTTGCTTCCCCTTATCCTTGGCCATCGCACTCCCTTTGATGCAAACCCACGCCCACCCCCTTCCGACTTGGGAAAGAGTTATAACCCCAAAAAACATAAAAAACAAGTGATTTGGGATGGTAATTTATGTTCTTTGTAATATCCGGCAAAACACTTCGACGCCGCATCTTGAACCCGGCAACGCGCGAAGGTCTTCAAAGAAGGGCCACAAAAATACGCAAGCCGTTATTATCTCATTGAATAATAACGGCTTGCACATCCCGGCACGACTGCCGGCAGGCGAGCTTATCTTTCCTTCCGGCAGACGGCGACGCTATTGGTCGGAGAGCAGAAGGCGTGGAGAAGCGTGACCTCCGACTTCTCGCACCATGCGGCCAGATCTTTCGGGAATGCGGGATCGGAGGCTTCGATCCTGATCATGTCGCCGGCAGAAAGCTTGCCCATCTGCTCGCGCACCTTCAGGATGGGACCGGGGCAGTTCAGACCGCGCACGTCGAGATTGGCGCCCTGCCAGGGGCGCCGCCTGTCTCCTGCTTGCCTTCTATCCTGGGCGGCCCGCTGCTCCGCCCCGGACACCGCGTTGCCTGCCGATCTGCGATCCTCCGCGCAGCGCCTGCCGGCGAGCCGGCGCCGTTCTTCCCTGATCGCCGGCATTCCCGGCATGGAGGCCTGCGCGCCCGCAACCGGTTTGCCCGGCACAGGCAGGCAGTTGTTGACCATCATCCACGCCAGATGGCCGCCCATCAGGGTATAGGCGTCGAATCCCTGCATCGTCAGGAAACGCTGCATGACATTCGCCTTCGACCCAATCTGGCAGCTCACGATGATCCGTTTGTCCTTCGGCAGCTCGCCGAACCGCTCCCGTAGCTGGTGATCCGGTATGTGGACGGCTCCGGGAATGGTGCCGGCCTCGAATTCGGCGGGCGTGCGGACGTCGAGAACCAGCAGGTCGTCCGCGCTTTCGGTAAGATCCTCGGCATAAATGAGCCTCCTGCCGCCTCGCATCACGCCCGCCGCCATGGCTCCCGCCACGTTCACCGCATCCTTCGGCGCACCGTAGGGCGGCGCGTAGCTGAGCTCCAGGTATTCGAGCTCGCCGACCGTCATGCCGGAGGCAATGGCCGTCGCGAGCACGTCGATGCGCTTGTCCGCCCCCTCCTCCCCGACCGCCTGGGCGCCCAGCACCTTGCCGGTCTCCGGGCAGAACAGCAGCTTCAGGTATAACGGTTTCGCGCCCGGATAATAGGTAACATGGTTGGTGGCGGGAACGATGATCTTGCGGTAGTCCCGCCCCAGTTTCTTCAGGGTATTTTCGGAGACCCCCGTCATCGCCACGGCGAGATCGAACACTTTGCAGATGAAGGTACCGAGGGCCCCTTTGTACGCGGTATTCCGCCCGAAAACATGCGCCGCCGCGACGCGCGCCTGCCGGGTGATCGGGCCGGCAAGCTGGGCGAGGGCACTTTCCCCGGTAAGCGCGCACTGCGTTTGCACCACATCGCCGAGAGCATAAATATCTGGGTCGGAAGTGCGCAGAAATGCGTCGACCTTGATGCCGCCCAGATCGCCGATTTCAAGCCCCGCGTCGCGAGCGAGCGAGGTTGACGGCACCAGCCCGAGCGCCAGCACGACCATGTCGGTTTCCAGCGCATCGCCGTTCTCGACGTTCACCTTCAACCTATCGCCCTGCGGCTCGAATCCCATCACCGTACTGCCCAGCCGCATCCCGACCCCATGCGCGGCCAGATGCTGATGCAGCAGCGCGGCCATTTCCCGGTCGATACGCGGCATCACTTGCGCCGCCCGTTCGACCAGGGTCACGTCCAGCCCGCGCCGCTTCAGATTCTCCACTACCTCCAGGCCGATGAAGGAGCCGCCGACGACGGTGGCATGGCGCGGGTTGTTTTCAGCGATCCACGCCGTGATCGCATCCACATCCTCGATCCTGCGCAACGCAAACACATTCGGCAGCCCGACACCGGGAATGGCCGGCCTGGCCGGCGTTGCGCCGGGCGCGAGCACCAGCTTGTCGTAGGGCAGGCTGTAGAGTTCGTTCCGCTCGACGTCCCGCACCGTCACGGTCTTGAGCACACGATCAACGGATACCACTTCATGCTTTGCGCGCACGTCCACCCCGAAGCGCCTGGCAAGCGTCTCCGGCAGCATCGGCAGCAGCGTGGAACGGTTTTTGACGACCCCGCCAAGATAGTAGGCCAGGCCGCAGGAGACGTACCCCACGTAAGCCCCTCGTTCCAGCAGGGTGATCGATGCCTCGTCGCTGAAGCGGCGGGCTTGGGATATGAAACTGGTGCCCCCGGTATGGCCGCCTACCACCACTATCCTCATGCCTCCTTCCTCAGCGGAAGGCCCAATCTTTTGCTCCATGACGTCACTCTCCCCGAGACAAGCTACAAAATCAGCTTCATGTTTTGGCCGTCGGCCGGCACCTGCGGTCACCAGGCGCTTCAGGCGAAGGTATCCACCAGCCCGTTCCCGCCGGACCGAAACGCCGTGATGCCGCGAACAGCCTGGATATTATCGCCCGCCAGGACGAACGGGGCGGCATCCTGCCGGGAAGATTGCCCCGCCTCTTGCTGGAATGCTTGCTGTCGAGTGAACGATTCGGCGCTCACCGTTGCGTTGCCGAGCATGATGCCGTTGTCCGCAAGCATGTCGCGCAGCCGCGGCATGGCAGATTCGATCGCGTCCCGAACCGCGGGATGATGCGAAACGAACAAGGCGCTCGCCTGATCGTTGCTGATGGACAACCGCACCTCCAGCGGCCCGAGGCTGGGCGGGTTCAGATGCAGCTCTGCAACTTGCTGGTTCTGGGAGGCCAGCCAGACGACTTTCTGCCCCAGCGCATCCCCCCATGCGGCCGCACCCACGGCAGGCTCGACAGTCATCGCACGGGAGGGGGAGGAGACGGGGGAAGCCGTTGCCGGAAGAGGCGGCGCTGCGGCAATGTCCGACCGGCTGCCAGCACCCGGCGCGTCGGCCGTAAAGCGAGCGGGATTCGGATCCGCCATAGCGGCGACGGGTTTCGCCTCTGTTTTCTCCGCCGCATCCCGCGGCAACATATTGCCGCCCGCGGCAAATTCTGCCGCCGCCAAACCCTTTCCAGCCGCCAGGGCTTCGCCCGGCTTTTGCGGCGCGCGATCGTCAGTGGCGGCAAGGGGGGAAGAAACGACAGCAGAATCCGAACGATTGCCGCCAACACCTGCGGCCATCATGGGATCGGCTGCGGATTTGCCGCTCGGCGAAGCCGGCTGCACCACCCCAGCCAGCAAGGGCGCGATTTGTGCGGCCTCGCCGCGCTGGTCTGTCGCGGTCGCGATTTCAATATCCGGCGACCGCTTCTCGCCGGGATGGGTATCTGAAGCGGGTGAAGGCTGTGCCTCGCCGATCAGCACCGGTGCGGCCGCTGCAACCAAGCCGCGCAGGTCTGGCGCAACGACTGCTTCGACAATATCCGGCTCCAGCTGCCCTACCGCCGCATCCGTATCATCTTCCTTCACCGCCCCCTTGGCCGCCGCGAATGGCAGTTCATCCGGGCGGAAGCGGAGCGACATCTCCATGCCCTTGATCTGTTGCTCCAACATCTCGCTGAATACCCCGTCGGCCTGCCCGGACAACTCGGCGGGGACGCTGCTTCCGGCAGCCGAGCCGGCATTGGCCGCCGGAGCCGGCGCGATTGCTGCTGATACGGGTAAGCTTTGCATTTGCTCTCCTTTCCTAAAGCATCCAGCCGAACTTGATGCCCCAAGCCAAGCAATATGCATGCCATATGCGAATCATTCGTCCTCGCCGGTCGGCCGACCTCGCTCGAATATTTTTCTGGCAAACTCATCCTGCTCGCGCTGTTCCGCTTTTTCCGCCCGCTTCGCCTCGCTGCGCCGATGGCGTTGCGACAAGGTGTCGAACGCTTTCACGTCCCGCCGGTGCGCCAGCCATTCGCGCTGCCCCGCCTTCCATTGGTCCTCGCAGCGCACCACCTCTTCCTGTTGCTGCCTGATGGCGGCATCCAGCTTGTTCATGAATGCCTGATAATCCCGCCATGCGGTCGCCGACATTCCCGCTCCAGACGTTTGCCGCAGGCGCTCGCGATAGCTTTCCCGATACTGCTGAAGCTGCCGCAGCTTCTCTTCGGCCTCCTGCCAGCGCGCCTTGAGCGCGGCAAGCGCCTTGGCCGCCTTTTCGCTGCGGCTCTCCGCCAAATCGAGCAAGGGTTGCAGGGTGAAGCGCCGCGGCATGGCTATGAGCTACGCGACTCAGTGGAGACCGAACAGCGCCGCCAGCTGGGCACAGCTTTCGGCGAGATTCACGCGCTGCCGCATATCCTGCTGAAGAAATGCCTCCAGCCGAGGATGGGCGGCAATCGCTTCATCCAGCACCAGGTCGTGCCCCTTGGCATAGGCCCCTACGCTGATCAGGTCCCGGCTGCGCTGATAGCGCGAATACAGAAACTTGAAGCGCCGCACCTGTTCGAGCTGCTGCGGGCTCACCAACTCGGTGATCGCGCGGCTGACGGAAGCTTCGATGTCGATCGCGGGATAGTGCCCCTGGTCGGCAAGGCTGCGCGACAGCACCACGTGCCCGTCCAGAATGGCGCGGGCGGCATCGGCAATGGGGTCCTGCTGGTCATCCCCCTCGGTGAGGACGGTGTAGAACGCGGTAATCGAACCGCTGTTGTCCCGGCCATTGCCGGCGCGCTCCACCAGCTGCGGCAGTTTGGCGAAAACGGAGGGGGGGTAGCCTTTGGTGGCGGGCGGTTCGCCGATGGCAAGCGCGATTTCCCGCTGCGCCATGGCAAAACGGGTGAGCGAATCCATGATCAGGAGGACGTGCTTCCCCTGATCGCGGAAATACTCGGCAATGGCCGTGGCATAGGCTGCGCCGTGCAAGCGCAGCAGCGGCGGAGTATCGGCCGGGGCCGCCACCACCACGGAACGGGCCAGTCCTTCTGCACCGAGGGTGTTTTCGATGAATTCCTTGACCTCGCGCCCCCGTTCGCCGATCAAGCCGACGACGATGATATCCGCGCTGGTGTAGCGAGCCATCATACCAAGCAGCACGCTCTTGCCGACCCCGCTGCCGGCGAACAGTCCCATCCGCTGTCCGCGCCCTACCGTCAGCAGCGCATTGATGGTACGCACCCCGACATCCAGCACATCCCGGATCGGCACTCGTGCCAGGGGATTGAAGGGACGGCTTTGCAGCGGAACGTGGCTATCGGTCCGCAGCGGCCCCAATGCGTCCAGCGGCCTCCCGCTGCCGTCCACCACCCGCCCCAGCAGCCCGTACCCCACCGCCACCTGCTTGACCCGGTCCTCGGCCCGCCGCCCGCGGATATAAGGGCTGCCTGGTTTGGGAGGGTGCTGAACGTTGCTGTAGACGGGGATGACCCTGGAACCCGGAACGAGCCCGTAAACATCGGTAGAAGGCATCAGCAGCAGCCTGTCGCCGGCGAATCCGACCACCTCCGCATCGACTTTTTGTCCGTCCGGCAGGGAAACGACACAACTGCTGCCGACCGCCAGCTTAAGTCCGACTGCTTCCATCACCAAGCCGGTGGCGCGGGTCAAACGGCCGGTCGCGGCCCAGGGGCTGGACGCCTCAGCCGCCTCGCGGCAATCTTCGAGAAAACTTCGCCAGCTTTCGGTCAGACCCACGGCCACGCTCCCGCTCAATCGAGCCAGCCGCCGCTCTGCCCCAGCGACGCCACGATCTGCTGCCAGCGGCTTTCCATGGTAGCGTCGATTTCGCTGCTGGCGGTCTCCAGCCGGCAGCCGCCCGGCTGGATATGATTATCCTCGACAATGCGCCAATGCGCATGCGCTAGCTCCTCTGCCATGTGCGAGCGCACCAGTGCCGCATCACGGGGATGCAGGATCAGATGGGGATGCTGGCCCGCCTGGGGCAGGCTGTTGATTGCCTCGCGCACCACCGACACCATCAGCTCTGGGCGGACCTTCAGCGCTTGGCGCAGCATCTGCTTGGACACTTCCAGAATCAGCGCCACCATCTGCTGCCCCAAATTCTGTTCGAGCTGCCGCATTTCCTCGGCCACCCCGGTCAGCAACTGATTCAGGCACTGCGCCTCGGCCTGCGCCTGCGCCTTTCCTTCCTGGTAGCCGGCAGCAAATCCCTCCTGGCTGGCCTGCTGGTGAATGCGTTCGACTTCTTCTGCCGTGGGCAGCACCACATCGCTGCCGTCCCCGGCTTTTTCGGCGGGCGGCGGGTCGCCCAGCGCGTCCATCTCCCAGCGCTGGTAGGCACTCAACTGCTCTTTGGGGATAATCTTGGCGGCGCTCATCTCTGTCAGAGCCTCCCTGGCAGGGTGTTGAAAACGACAACGCTTGCCAATGCTTTGCCGGAAAACGGCTCAAAATCCTGATTTACCATCTGCAAGCGCCGGTTTTTCGCCGTTTTTCTTCTCGCCGTGGCATCGGTCGCAACATTTTTCAACGTCCTGTCAGACAAATGCCTCTTCTCCCTTGCCGCCCAGAATGATCTGGCCTTCGTCCGCCAGCCGCCGCACGATCTTCAGGATTTCCTTCTGCTCCGCCTCGACCTCGGAGAGGCGCACCGGCCCCTTGGCCTCGAGATCGTCACGCAGCATTTCCGCAGCGCGCTGCGACATGTTCTTGAATATCTTTTCGCGAAGCTCTTCGCTGGTGCCTTTCAGCGCGACGATCAGGGATTCCGACTGTACTTCGCGCAGCAGCAGCTGGATCGCGCGGTCGTCGAGATCCAGCAGGTTGTCGAACACAAACATCTCGTCCTGGATTTTCTGGGCGAGCTCCGGATCGTAATCCCTGACGCTCGCAATCACCGCCGTTTCCTGGGTCGTACCCATGAAATTCAGCATTTCGGCTGCCGCCCGCACGCCTCCCATGGCGCTTTTCTTGATGTTGTTGCTGCCCGCCAGCAGTTTGGTCAGCACGTCGTTCAGCTCCTTCAGCGCCGCCGGCTGGATGCCGTCCAGCGTGGCGATGCGCAGGATCACGTCGTTGCGCAGGCGCTCGCTGAAAAACCCCAGCACCTCGCTCGCCTGATCCCGGTCCAGATGCACCAGAATCGTGGCGATGATCTGCGGGTGCTCGTTCTTGATCAGCTCCGCAACTGCGGCGCCGTCCATCCACTTCAGGCTTTCTATGCCGCTGGTATCGCCGCCGTGAAGGATGCGGTCGATCAGGTTGGCTGCCCGGTCGCTGCCCAGCGCCTTGGTAAGCACCGACCGGATATATTCCTCGGAAGCCATGCCCACCGTGCTTTTTTCTTCCGCATGGGCGCAAAATTCCTGGATCACCTCTTCCACTTTTTCGCGCTTGACGTTATTGAGCGCCGCCATGGCCGCCCCGAGCTTCTGCACTTCCTTGGGGCTGAGGTACTTGAACACTTCCACGGCCTCTTCCTCGCCCAGCGTCATGAGCAGAATGGCGCTTTTCTGGATTCCCTCCTCACTCATTCACGCCCCACCCAATCCTTCACCACGTTTGCCACCATCCTGGGATCCTGCCGAGCCACCTCTTTCGCGGCCTTCAAATTCTCCTCATAGCTGGCGGCACTCTTCGCCCTTGCTATCTCTGCCTCGACGGCCGGCACCGGCTCCGGCGCCCGCGGCGGGCGCGCCAATTCGCGCAGCAGCGGCCGCAGCACGCCGAATACGAGATAAAACACCACCCCCGCGATCACCAGATTTTTCACGATCTCCTTGACCAAGGCCAGGTTTGCGGGATCCTTCCACATCGGCAGCGCAGGAATTTCTTCCATGTCGCCGGCGGAAAATGCGGCGTTGACCACGTTCAGCGTATCGCCCCGCACCTGATTGAAGCCCATGGCCTCCTTGACAAGACTGTTGATCTGCGCCATTTCTGCAGCCGACAACGGCTTGGCGCTGGCTTTGCCGTCCTTGCCCGCCGTTTTCCGGTTATTGACCACCACCGCCACAGACAGGCGTTTGATGGTTCCGACCGGCTGCTTGATGTGCTTGATGGTCTTGTCCACCTCATAGTTGACTGTCGCTTCCTTGCGCGTATTGGTGGCGGCCTGCTGTGCGCCGTTTTGGGCGGCGGCTGGCGCGGCAGTCGTGGAGAGTGGCGCGCTCGCGGCGCCCGGCGGCTGGTTGGACAGGGCGCCCGGCACCCCGCTGGGGGACGGCAGGGTACTGCCCACAGCTTCGCTGGTTTGCTGGCTGCGAATCGCCGCCTCGGCCGGCGCCGGGTTTGGCTTGAAGGTTTCTGCGGTTTGCTCGATCTGGGAAAAGTCGAGGTCTGCCGCCACCTGCGCCCGCACGTTACCCGGTCCGGTAATGGGAGTCAGGATGGATTCGATGCGTTTGGCATAGCTCTGCTCGACCTGGTGCAGATAATCCAGTTGCCCCGGATCAAGCCCGATATGTGCGGCTGCACCTTCCCCGCTCAGCAGATTGCCGTTCTGGTCCACCACCGTCACGTTCTTCACCGGCAGATCCGGCACGCTGCTCGCGATCAGGTGAATGATGCCGCTCACCTGGGCCGGATCCAGAACCTTTCCCGGATGCAGGCTGAGCAGGACCGAAGCGCTGGGTTTCTGTTGTTCGCGGATGAACACGGATGGGCGCGGGATGGCCAGATGGACGCGCGCCCCCTGGACGGCGGAAAGAGACTGGATGGAACGGGTGATCTCCCCTTCCAGGGCGCGTTGATAATTGACCTGCTCCAAGAACTGACTGGTTCCGAGTTTCTGATTTTCCATCAACTCGAAACCCACCACGCTGCCTTTGGGAAGCCCCTGGGATGCCAGGCGCAAACGCACCTCGTATACCTGGTTGGCGGGCACCAGAACGGCGCCTCCGCCCTCGGCCATTTTGTAGGGCACGTTCATTTGCTGCAGGGAGGTGATGATCGCTCCACCGTCGCGATCGGACAGGTTACTGTAGAGCACCCGGTAATCCGGGGTCTGAGACCACATCCATGCGCCGACTGCCAAGGCAACGGCAGCGGCCAAGCCGAAAATGAGCCCCAGTTTTTGCTGATTGGTGAGCTGGTTGAACCTGAGCAACCGGGCGAGCAATGTATCCTGCGGTGCTACTGCCATACTCGCGCCCTGTCTTTGTGAACTTCCGTGAAATCTATGATGCCAACCCCGACTGGCCAGCGGCCAGACCCGTCACTCCCCACATCCCGTTGCGTATTCCGGCACGCATCGGGCCGGGTCACACCTGCATGTTCATGACTTCCTGATACGCCGTCACCAGCTTGTTGCGTACCTGCACCATGGTTTGAAAGGAAATGTTTGCCTTCTGCAGGGAAATCATCACGTCCTGCAGGTTTGCGTTGGGGCCTCCCATTTCGAACCCTTTCGCTAACCCTGCAGCCTCCTGCTGGGCACTGTTGACTTGATCGATGGAAGACTTGAGAAGGGTGGCAAAATCCGCCCCTTCCGGTGCGGCCTGAGCCTCGCCGCCAGCCGCCGCAGCCGAAGCAGCGCGCAATTGGCTCAGCAGCTGATCAATTCCTTGGGTATTCATCTCGAATCTCCATTGCTATTCCTGACAACGCCACGCACCTGAAACTCAAGCAAATTTCATGCCCTCTGGCGCGCCCGGCTCAGGCCACCGTCACATCGCCGGACTTGTCGTTCTCTTCCCGGTACTGCTGCAGCTTATGCCGCAGCGTGCGCTCGCTGATGCCGAGCCGCTGCGCCGCCAGCTTGCGCGACCCGCCCACCGCCGCCAGCGTTTCCAGAATGTGTGCGCGCTCCGCCGACTTCATGTCCAGCGCCCCCCCCGATGCCTCGGCATCGGACCTGCCGCTCCCTTCCTCGGGAAGGACCGGAAGATGAAGCAGATCCACGTCGATCACGTCGCCCGGCGCAAGAATAATGGCGCGCTGCATGACATTTTCAAGTTCCCTGATGTTACCCGGCCAGGGATATTGCGTCAATCGCCTTTCGGCTGCGGCGGACAGGCTCAAGCCGTGCCGCCCGAGCCCTCCCGCGAAACGGTTGACGACATGCCGGGCCAGGAATGGGATATCCTGCGGCCGCTCCCGCAGCGAGGGAACACGCAGCGGGAACACGTTCAGGCGGTAGTAGAGGTCTTCGCGAAACGCCCCGCGCGCCACCTCCGCCGGCATGTCGCGGTTGGAGGTTGCAAGCACGCGTATATCCAGCGGAATGGCCTTGCGCCCGCCGACCCGCTCCACCTCCCGCTCCTGCAGCACGCGCAGAAGCTTCGCCTGCAGCGGCAACGGCATTTCGGAAATTTCGTCCAGCAGCAGGGTGCCGCCCTGGGCCTGCTCGAACTTGCCCGGCTGAGCCTGGGCGGCGCCGGTGAAAGCGCCTTTTTCGTGGCCGAACAAGGTGGATTCGAGCAGATTTTCCGGTATCGCAGCGCAGTTGATGGCGACAAAAGGCATGGCGGCACGCGCCGAATGATTGTGGATAAAGCGCGCCACCACTTCCTTGCCGGTACCGGATTCTCCGGTAATCAGCACCGTGGCGGAGGTAGCTGCAACCCGTTGCGCCAGCGCCAGCAATTCCGTCGAATGAGGATCCTGGGCAATCATTTCGCCACTCTCTTCCGCCGGCGCCGGCAGCATGTATCGCACCACCTCCGCCAACAGACTGTCCGGCTCAAACGGCTTGGTCAGGTAGTTGCACGCGCCGGCACGCATCGCCTCCACCGCCTTGTCGATCATGCCGTAGGCGGTCATCAGCAGCACCGGAACCTGGGGATGGTTCAACCTTATTTCGCGCAGCAATGCATGCCCGTCCATCGGCTGCATCTGGACATCGGTCACGACCAGTCCGACTCTTCGTCTTTGCAGGACGTCCAGCGCAGCCGGGCCGCTCTCCACGGCGATGGCCTCGTAGCCGGCCAAAGCCAGCGTATCGCACAGGGCTTCGCGCAGATCGCGGTCGTCCTCGACAATCAGAATGGGCAGTGTCTTCATAAACTCTCGGATTCAGGCCGGGACGCTCGTCGCCGGCAACAACACCACAAACTCGCTTCCCGCTCCCGGCGCCGACTTCACCCTCACCTCGCCACCGTGCGCCTGCACCACATTGCGCACGATCGCCAGCCCGAGGCCGGTACCTTCCGCGCGGGTGGTAAAAAACGGCTCGAACAAGCGGTCTTCCACACTCGCATCAAAGCCGCGGCCGGTATCCTTCACGACCAGCGCGATCTGTCCTGCGGCAACCGGCCCGGCGCCCAGACACACCTCTCCACCGCCCTGGCAGGCCTGCATCGCATTCTCCAGCAAGTTAACAAGCGCACCGACAAGAGGCTTGCGATTGGCCATGATGCAGCTCCCGCCGCTGCGGTCCGCCAGCGAAAACGGCACGCCGTGCTGCGCCATCTGCGGCTCCATGATTTGCTGCAGTTCGGCCAGCAGAGCGGAAATCGGAAAGGATTCGCGCTCTCCCGTCTCGCCCTTCACAAACAGCAGCATATCCTGAATCAGATGCTCCAGGTGGCGCAAACGTGCCAGCGCTTTTTCGGCGAAACGGACGCGCTCACCCTCGGGCAAGCCGGCTTTGCCCAGATTTGCGGTATAGAGAAGCGCGGTGGCGAGAGGCGTGCGCAGCTGATGCGCCAGCCCTGCCGCCATCTCCCCCATCGCGGAAAGGCGCCGGTGGCGTTCCAGCTCAATTTGCATGGCATGCGCCTCAGTGATGTCGTGCAGCAGCAGGATGCAGCCGCCGGCGGAGTCCAGGGGGTTGCTGGAAATGCTCAACCGTTGCGCCGCCTCTCCCCCTAATTCCCACTCGTGAGGCGTCGCCGTCTGCCGCAAATCGCGCGCCGCCACCGCCTCCCATGACTGCTCCAGCAGCGGCTCGCCAAGCATGTGTTTGGCCGCGGCATTGGCCTCCCGCACGATTCCGAGCTGGTCCAGCACCACCACCCCGGCGGGCAGCGCGGCCAGCAGCATGCCCAGCCGCTGAGACAGCGCCTCCTTCTCCAGAAACTGGCGGCGCAATTCGCCGTTCGCCACTGCCAATTCGGTCGTGAGGCGCTCCACCTGTTGCTGCAACTCGTGGTATGCGCCGGCCAGTTCGGCCGATGCCTGATTGAACAGGTTGAACGCCTGCTCCAGCTCCTGCGGGCTGACTTGATTATTTCTGATGTCGGACATCCTTGATAGCCCCATGTTCGCTAACATTCGAAGACACCGCCTGGCCGACGAGAACGCCATCCTGCGGCCATTATAGAAGGAACCTCTGAATAAGTCCTGCAGCTTGCGAAGACTTGAGTTGGCGGTTCCGAAACCGATCCTCGGCCTGCAGCGCCAAGCCCGCGGCAGTCCCAAACTTGGCGAAGACTAAATTTTTATGGGAAGATGCCGTTACACAAATTTCGGATTCCACTACAATGCGATAACAGAAGCTCGCCACATACCGTTTAGCCGGGGCCGACCTTGGCCTCGAAAAACAAAAAAAAACCGGCTTTGAATTTCAAACTTTAGCTGGGATAAAACTCAATGCTTCACAACATGAAACTCAAAACCCGCCTGATTGCCGGCGCCGGGTTAATGGCATTTCTTCTTCTCAACTGCGGGCTCTCCGGTTTGTATGTACTCAACTTGTTCAACCACACCATAACTTCCGGCTATGAAGACCAACTGGTGCCGGCCGTGGAACTGGCCGAGATCGGGCAGCGCATGATGGACAACCGCACCCAAATCCTGCTCGCGCTGCAGCACAATCCCTCCCAAGAGAGCAGCAGAAGGCACGACCACCCGGTCACCGTGCATACCGACAAAATTCTGGCGAACCGCGACGAAATTACGAAATTATGGAAAAAATATGTCACCCGTCACATGACGCCGGAAGAAGCCAAGCTAGCCGAAGCGCATGCCGCCCAGCGAACCCATTACGTCAGCGCCGGCATCATGCCCGCCCGGGCGGCCATCCTCGCCGGAAAATACGACGAAGCCACGCAACTTCTGCTGGATGTGATCAACCCCACCTTCGAGACTGCCTACGCTACCCGTACTGCCCTGTTCCGGCTGAGCGAAAACGTAGCCAGACAGGAGCATGAAAATTCGGAGCGCCGCTACGAAAACTACCGCAATATGACTATCGTTTTCACCGCTGCCGGCATTGCGATGGTCCTGCTGGCGGCTTTCCATATCATCCGGGGGATCGCGCGCTCGGTCAGCGAACTGGAGGCAACCATGACCACCATGCAGCGGGACGGCGATCTCAGCAGGCGCGCCGCCGTTCACGGCAATGACGAGATCGGCGCAATTGCGAAGGCGTTCAATGCCATGACGGAAAACTTCCAGAGCATCATCCGCGAGGTCCGCTCCAGTAGCGAAAAAGTCTACCATGCGGCCTCGCAATTGTCGGCCTCGACCGCCCAGGTTGCCGAGGGCTCGCAGCAGCAAAACGACGCGGCGGCCGGCACCGCCGCTGCGGTGGAGGAAATGACCGTCAGCATCGCATCGGTTGCCGAGAATGCGGAAGGCGTGCATCAGATGGCGCAAAACAGCCTGGAACAGACCCAAAAGGGGAACGAAAGTATGTCGGGGCTAATCGGCGAGGTGACGGAAGTTGAAACCGCGGTTGGCGAAATCGAAAATGCGGTGAATGAATTTGTCCGCAGCACCAGAACTATCACTAGCATGACCAAACAGGTCAAGGATATTGCGGAGCAAACCAATCTGCTGGCGCTCAACGCGGCAATCGAAGCGGCCCGGGCAGGCGAGCAGGGACGCGGATTCGCGGTGGTGGCCGATGAAGTGCGCAAGCTGGCCGAAAAATCCGCGCAATCGGCAAGCCAGATCGACACCGTCACTCATGTGCTTGGCGAACAATCGCTGTCAGTAGAAAAAGCGATTCAGCGCGGCCGGCAATCCCTGCAATCCAGCCAGGATTTCCTGGAAAATGTCGCCACGGTACTGTCGGAGGCGGCCAATTCAGTCACCGGCGCCGCGCACGGCGTGGACAACATAACTTCCTCCGTCAGGGAACAAACGGCGGTCAGCAACGAAATTGCACAAAATGTAGAAAAAATTGCACAAATGACTGAAGCAAACAGCCTGGCCGTAAATGAGACTTCGGAAGCCATCCATCATCTGGAGCAGCTTGCCAACGACTTGAACGGCGCCGCCAACCGGTTCAAAGTGTGAAAAACCTTTAGTGCGGGCCATTTACGGAGTCAGCCATGTCAGAACTGCTAAAAAGCATCGATGCCCGAACCAAGCTTGCCGGCACGAACAAGCTGGAAATCCTGCTGTTCACGCTCGGCACGGACCTGCGCAACGGCCGCAAGGAAACCTTCGGCATCAATGTCTTCAAGGTGCGCGAGGTCATGCGGGTGCCGGAAATCACCCGCGCGCCGGAAATGCCGCCAGCAGTGGAAGGCATGGTCAGCCTGCGCGGCGTCCTGGTCCCGGTGGTGGACCTCATCAAATACGCCGGCATCGAAACCGACTGCAAGCCGGAAATCATGATTGTCACCGAGTACAACTCGCGAACCCAGGGCTTTCTGGTGGAAAGCGTGGATACCATCTTGCGGCTGGATTGGTCCTCGGTCAGGGTTCCGCCGGAGATGCTCACCGCACAGATGGGGGGACTCGTAACGGCAGTCACGGAATTGGCAGATGGCCGGCTGGTGATGCTGATGGACGTGGAAAAAATCCTGGCCGAGACCAGCAATTTCGAGGACGAGGATTTTTACACGGGGGTCGCGCCACTCGCTCAGGCACGCACCATATTTTTTGCCGACGACTCCCCGGTTGCCAGAAAGCAGATCGAACATACCCTGACCCCGCTCAACATTCATTTCAAGAGCGCGACCAATGGCAAGCAGGCATGGGAGGAATTGCAAAAACTGGCCGACTATGCCGAGGCAACGAAAACACCCATGTCAAACGTCATCCAGCTCATCCTGACGGACGTTGAAATGCCGGAAATGGACGGCTACATGCTGACCAGAAAAATAAAGAGCGACCCCCGCTTCGCCGGCATCCCGGTCATCATGCATTCTTCCCTGAGCGGCATGTCCAACCAGCAACTGGGCCAGTCGGTCGGGGTTGACGGCTATGTCTCCAAATTCGAACCCAAAAAACTGGCTGAAATTTTGACCCGCCTGTTAGGCTGACCGAGGTTAAGATGACGACACAAGAAAACCAGGCGCTGATCGAATCCGTCGATGCCAGAACCAAGCTGGCCGGTTCCAACAAAATGGAAATCCTGCTGTTTTCCCTGGGCACCGGGGAGCTCTTCGGAATCAACGTATTCAAGGTACGCGAGGTTTCCCAGACTCCTTTCATCACCAAGACCCCGAATATGCCGCACGGTGTGGAAGGCGTCATTTCGCTGCGCGGCAATATCATACCGGTGATCGCCCTGGCGAAATTCATCAACCTCGAAAACGTCCCGGAAGACACCGGCCACACCATGATCGTGACCGAATACAGCAAGCACACCCAAGGATTTCTGGTGCACAGCGTGGACCGGATCATCCGCGTGGACTGGGAAAAAATCAAACCGCCGCAATCGATGCTGGCCGGGAACGAGGGACTGATCACCGCCATCACCGAACTGCCGGATGGCAGGCTGATATCCATCCTGGACGTAGAACAGATTTTGGTTAATGCTCTTGGCATGGAGCCGATACCGGAGCTTGCTCCGGTCGAATCCGGAACGGATCGGAGCCTGTTCTTCGTTGACGATTCCGCCATCGCGCGCAAGGAGATCGTCATGGTGCTGGACAAGATGGGCGTCAAATACCAGCAAGCGACCGACGGCCTGGAAGCGTGGGAGCGGCTGCAAAATCTCGCGTCGCGCGCCCAGCACGACGGCATTCCGTTGCACCAGCAAATCGCCCTGATCCTGACCGATGCCGAAATGCCGGAAATGGATGGATACGTTCTGACGAAGAACATCAAATCGGATAGCCGCTTCCAGGATATCCCGGTGGTGATGCACTCTTCCCTTTCCTCGGAAGCCAACCGGGCGATGGGCAAGAGCGTGGGCGTGGATGCCTATGTCGCCAAATTCGACCCGGTCGTGCTGGCGGAAACGCTGCGGCCGCTGCTTGCGCGATGATCCGGGGCGGCAAACGGCAGGCATCGTATAATGACTGGATCGTATCGAGGCAAGCTTCGCTCTTCGGAGCGCCCGATGTTATAAAGACAATAATGCGTATGGAGTAGTTCGTCATGCCTGACAAGAACATGAAATTTCTCATCGTCGATGATTTCTCGACGATGCGGCGGATTGTACGCAACCTGCTCAAGGAGCTGGGCTTTACCAACGCCGACGAAGCGGAAGACGGGGTCGTGGCCCTCAGCAAGCTGCGGGGCGGAAATTTTGAATTTGTCGTCAGCGACTGGAACATGCCCAACATGACGGGCATCGAACTGCTCAAGGCAATCCGTGCGGATGAAACTCTCAAGCATCTGCCGGTGCTGATGGTGACCGCCGAAGCAAAAAAGGAAAACATCATCGAGGCGGCCCAAGCAGGCGCCAGCGGCTATGTTGTCAAGCCATTTACCGCTGCGACGCTGGAAGAAAAGCTCAACAAAATTTTTGAGAAGATGGGTAAATAGGGAGGTGTCCAGTGAGCAACGCTCCACAAGAAACCGGCGATTCGGACGAATTGGAGGCTTTGTTCGATAGCATTGTCACGGCCAACAGCGCCCCGGCTCCCGCGAACGAAGCCCCGCCTGCCGCAGCGGAAAGTGTCGCCAGCCAACCAGCGGTGAGCGGTGACGAAACGGTGTATTCCCAGCTCGGCCACCTCACGCGCAAACTGCACGACACCCTGCGCGAACTCGGCTATGACAAATCGTTGGAAACGGCGGTAAACACCATCCCGGATACGCGCGAACGTCTCAACTACATCGCGGCGATGACCGAACAGGCTGCCGAGCGAGCGCTCAATGCCACCGAAGCAGCCAAACCCTTCCAGGAAAAACTGGAAGCGGGCGCGACGGCCTTGTCGCAACAGTGGCAGCGCCTCTTCGACAAACAGCTCGGCTTGGAGGAATTCAAGCAACTGGTGGCGGAAACACGAAGCTACCTCCAGGAAGTGCCCAGCCATACCAAGGCAACCAATGCCCAGCTCATGGAAATCGTCATGGCACAGGATTTCCAGGATCTGACCGGCCAGGTCATCAAGAAAGTGATCGAACTTGCCCAGAAGATGGAAAATCAGTTGCTGGAGCTGCTGATCCAGAGCACACCACCGGAAAAGAAAATGGAAGTCGACGCCAGCTTGCTGAACGGCCCGGTCATCAATGCCGAAGGCCGGACAGACGTGCTGACCAGCCAGAACCAGGTGGACGAACTGCTGGAGAGTCTGGGATTTTGATCGACTCGACTTCGGTCTCCGGATTCCCGGCCAGCAACTTGAAACTTAGAAGCTGTTTAAAAAATGTTGCGAGCGTGCGTCAGGCAGGGGAGAACGGAGCACAGGAACCGGGATGTACAAGGAAGTACATGAGGATTCCGAGCACCGCCCGACTCTGCATCACGCACGCGCAGTAATTTTTTAAACAGCTTCTTACAACTCGAAACTAGAAACGGGGGGACCATGAGCCATTTCGCCGGCATGGAAGAGCTGTTGCAGGACTTCCTCATGGAGGCGACGGAGCTGCTGTCCGGCGTGGACAACAAGCTCGTCGAGCTGGAAAAGAACCCGGACGACAAGTCGTTGCTGAACGACATCTTCCGGGGTTTCCACACCATCAAAGGCGGAGCCGGATTCCTCAACGTCAACGCCCTGGTTGAGCTGTGCCACCGCACTGAGAACCTGTTCGACAAACTGCGCAACGGGGAGCTGAAGCTCACGCCGGAACTCATGGATGTGATCCTCGCTGCCACCGCCGTGGTGCGCGGAATGTTCGACTATCTCACTCAGGGACGGCTGCCGGAGCCCGCGGACAAGACCTTGATGTCGGCTCTGGAAGCGGCGATCTCGGGAAACAAGATAGAGCCCCTGAAACCCACCGCGGCAGTGGAACCCCCCCAGCAAACTTCGGAAGGCCATGCCCCGCAACAAGGCCAGCACGAACCGGATTGGCACACGCTGTACCACTCCCTGGTCAGCGAGGCGCCTCAACATGCCCCTCAAGCCGCGCCGGAACCCCATCCCGAACCGAAGCCGGCCCCCGCCCCGAAAGCCGCAATAGCGCAACAGGCTGCGGTAAAGGAAACGACCATCCGCATCGACACCAACCGCCTCGACCAGGTGCTGAACCTGACGGGCGAAATCGGCCTCACCAAAAACCGCCTGACATGCCTGCGCGCGGATATCCTGCAGGGCAAGCGGGATGCCGGCACCCTCAAGGCGCTGGACGAGGCGGTAAGCCAGCTCGATCTTCTGGTCGGCGATCTGCAGAATGCGGTCATGAAAACCCGGATGCAGCCCATCGGACGGCTGTTCCAGAAGTACCCGCGATTGGCCCGCGATCTGGCGCGGCAGCTGGGCAAGGATGTCGAACTGGTGCTGTCCGGCGAGGAAACCGAGATCGACAAGACCATGATCGAGGACCTGAACGATCCGCTGGTTCACCTGGTGCGCAATGCAGTTGATCACGGCGTGGACAGCCCGGAGGAACGCGCCGCTGCGGGCAAGCCTGCGAAAAGCGTGGTACGCCTTTCCGCCTCCCAGGCAGGCGATCACATCATCATCGAAATCTCCGATGACGGTCGCGGCATGCGCCCCGACACGCTCCGCCAAAAAGCGCTGGAGAAAGGCATCATTGACGCTGAAGCGGCGAACAGCCTGGACGACCGCCAAAGCCTGCACCTCATTTTCCTGCCGGGATTCTCCACCAAGGATCAGGTGTCCGACGTTTCCGGCCGGGGTGTCGGCATGGATGTGGTGCGCACCAATATCCAGAAGCTGAACGGGCGGATCGACATCGAGTCGATCATCGGGCAGGGCAGCACTTTCACTATCTCCCTTCCGCTCACCTTGGCGATTTTGCCGGTGCTTATCGTGCGTTCTGGCGAACAGCCCTTCGCAGTACCATTGTCCATGGTGCGCGAAATCATCCCGATCGACCCCAAGGAGATCAAACAAGTGTCGGGCCGGGCCACCATGGTGGTGCGCGACGAGGTGCTGGCAGTGCGGTCCCTCGCCAGCCTGATCGGCTGGCCGCAAACCTCCACCCCGGCGTTCGGGGTGCTCATGCAATCCTCCGAGGCTGCCTTTGTGCTGGCAATCGATAGTTTCGTCGGGCGCGACGACGTGGTGATCAAGCCCCTGCTCGACATCAAACCCAAGGGGATCGCCGGTGCAACGCTGTCCGGCGACGGCTCGGTAGTGCTCGTACTTGACATGGAAGAACTGCTCAAAATGAACCCGGACGGCACGCGCGCCAGATTGTTTGCACAAGCCGTCTAAGGAAGCTCTGAAAAAATGCGCAGCCACTTTTTCTGAGCTTCCCTAAAACAACTAACAGTTCCATCGACTACATACCTTATGCACAACCAAGCCTATATCGCCCGTCAACCCATCCTGGACAAGCAGCAGAAAATCATCGGCTACGAACTCCTGTTCCGGCACAGCGCCGACGCTTCCACTGCGCAGATCGTCAACGACATGCATGCCGGCACCAGCGTGCTGGTCAACACCCTCAGCAACATGGGCACGAAATGGCTGCTTGGCGACAAGCTCGCCTTCATCAACATCGGCGCCGACATGCTGCACAGCGACTTCCTCGAGCTGCTGCCGCCCCAGCGCGTCGTGCTGGAACTGCTGGAAGACGTGGAAATTACCCCGAAACTGCTCACCCGCTGCCGCGCGCTGCGCGCCAAGGGCTTTCACATTGCGCTGGACGATTACGAGCACACTTCCATCCGCGCGCCGCTGCTCGAAATCGCCAGCTACGTGAAAGCCGACATCCAGCAGTTGGGGCGCGAAAAAACTGCCGCACTGATGCGCTCGCTGGAAGATTCCTCGATCACCATGGTCGCAGAAAAGGTCGAAACGAAAGGCGAGTTCCAGTTTTGCAAGGAGTTGGGGTTCAACTATTTCCAGGGCTACCATTTTGCCCATCCCGAAACGCTGACCGCAAAAGTCATCAATCCGGCGCATTCGACCGTGCTGAACCTGCTCGACAGGGTGCGCAACAACGCCCAAATCAAAGACATCGAAAACGGCTTCAAGGGCGACGTGGCGCTTTCCTTCAAACTGCTGCGCTACATCAATTCCGTCGGCTTCGGTCTGTCCTGCGAAATCCAGTCCATCCAGCATGCCCTGGCGATCCTGGGCTACCAGCAACTATACCGCTGGCTGACGCTGCTTCTGGCAACGGCCAGCGGCGATTCGACGCCTCCGGCGCTGACCAAAACCGCGATCACACGTGGACGCCTGACCGAGCTCCTGGGGCAGAATTTTCTGGAAAAAACCGAATGGGACAACCTGTTCATCGTCGGCATTTTCTCATTGCTGGACGCCATGCTGGAAATGCCGATGGATGACATTCTGGACAAGCTGCATCTCTCGGAGCCGATCAGCGATGCGCTGCTGAACCGGAAGGGCATCTACGGACCCTTCCTGATGCTGACGGAGGCCTGCGAAGACTCCCACCTGGAACGCATCGAAAAGATTGCCGGCTCGCTGCAAATGGATCCGGAACAGGTCAACAACGCCCATCTGGAAGCGCTGGCTTGGGTGGAAATGCTCGGCCTGTAAAGCCCCTCCCGCCCTCGGGAAGCTCTGATTCAGAGCTTCCCTCGCTCCCTGAGAGAAATTCCCGGCTACGGCTCCCCATACTCCCGCGACTGCATCTCCTTGAGCCGGCTCAGGGTACGGTCGAAATCCTCGCCGATCAACGCGCCGCGGTACAGGTCGGGAAGAGAGGCCGCACTGGAGATAAACAACCTGACGCGGCGGTCATAGAGCTCGTCCACCAGCCAGACGAAGCGCCGCGCCTCGGCAGCGAGCGGCGGCGTCATCTGCGGCACGCCGGAGATCAGCACGGTGGGGAAACGTCTGGCGATTTCGATGTAATCCGCCTTGCCGCGCGGCCCGCCGCAAAGCGCGTGAAAATCGAACCACGCCGCGCCGGGCGCCACGCGCCGCACGACCAGCGGCCGCCCCAGGACATTCAGCGTAGCTTGGGCCTCGCCCCTGCCACCGGCAACCGCATCGAATATGCCTGCCAAAGCCCGCTCTGCCCCGTCGTCCGGCGGCGCATAATAGCGCGGCGCCTGTTCCAGTTCCCGTTGGCGGTAATCCGCCCCGCCTTCGACCCTGACTACCTCGAACCGCTCCCTGATCAAGGCGATTGCCGGCAAAAACTGCCCCCGCTGAAGGCCGTTGCGGTATAAATCGCCCGGCTCGCTGTTGGAGGTGATAACCAGCACCACCCCTTCCGCCAGCAATGCCTGCAGCAGGCCGCGCATCAGCATCGCATCGGCGATGTCATTGACATGAAATTCATCGAGGCACAGCAAGCGGGTATGCCGACTGATCTCCCTCGCGACGGGCGCCAGGGGGTCGGCGTGGCCGGTTGCGGTTTTCAATCCGGCATGAATTTCCTGCATGAGATGGTGAAAATGGACGCGCTTCTTGTGTGCGACCGACGCGCAGGAGAAAAAGCCATCCATGAGAAAACTTTTCCCACGCCCGACGCCACCCCATAGGTATACGCCGCGCGGCGCATTTTTCCTCGTGAACCGCTTGAAGAGGGGGAGACGACCGAGCGCCCCGGCCTTCGACAGATCGTTGCAAAGCCGCTGCAGATGCCGCACTGCCAGAAGCTGGGAATCATCCAGTTGATAGCCGCGTTCTTCCGCCAGGGCCTGGATACAATCCGCCACACCGCCGCCGGCTGGAAGGGATGCTATCGAGGAGGGAAGATGTCGGCCGTTCATCGCGAAACGACGGAGGGATGAAATAAACAACGGCTTTTAGCCACGAATGACACGAATTAATACGAATAAAACCAATGGAGTGAGACGAGCTTGCAGCACATCCTCCCGGCGGACACGCGTCTATGCATAACGTCCCGATTATTCGTGAACATTCGTGTCATTCGTGGCCGAAACACCTCTTCCGGGGTAGACAATCAAAGGTGGATCGCGCGCTTGTCCACGCCCAGCGCCGCTTCGTGCAACGCTTCGGCAAGGGATGGATGGGCATGGACGGTGCGGGCCAGATCCTCGGCGCTGGCGCCGAATTCCATCGCCACCACCGCTTCGCCGATCAGCTCCGAGGCATACGGGCCGATGATGTGGACACCGAGGACGCGGTCGGTCTTGGCGTGCGCCAGAATCTTGGCGAAACCCGGCACACCGTCGAGGGCGTGGGCGCGGCCGTTGGCCGAGAACGGAAACACACCCTTGACGTATTCCGCTCCCGCCGCTTTCAACTCCTGCTCGGTCTGACCGACCCAGGCGATTTCCGGCGCGGTGTAGATCACCCCGGGAATGGTCTGGTAGTTCACGTGGCCGGCCTGCCCCGCAATCTGCTCCGCCACCGCAACGCCTTCCTCCGAGCCTTTGTGCGCCAGCATCGGACCGCGCACCACGTCGCCAACGGCCCAGATATTCGGCAGATTGGTGGCGCAGCGCTCGTCCACCTCGATGCGGCCCTTGCCGTCCAGCTTGAGCCCGACCTTCTCCGCTCCCAACCCCTCGGTATTGGGCGTGCGGCCCACCGCCACCACCAACCGGTCGAACTGGAGCTTGTGCTCGCCGTCCTTGTCACTGAATTCCACCGCAACCTGCTTCCTGGCAGTCCTGATCGACCTGATGGCGGCACCCATGCGGAAATCCAGCCCCTGCGCGGCCAGCAGACGGTGCGCTTCCTTCGCCACCTGCTCATCGACATTGGGCAGCAGGCCCTCGCTCGACTTCAGCAGCGTCACCTCGGCGCCCAGCCGTCGCCACACGCTGCCAAGTTCCAGCGCGATCACCCCGGCGCCGATGATCCCCAATCGCTTCGGCACTTCCGTGAAAGCCAGCGCGCCGCTGCTGTCCACCACCCGCTCGTGGTCGAACGGCGCCATATCGAGCTCCGTCGGCCGGGAACCGCTGGCGACGATGATGTGCCTGGCTTCGATCAGCGTCACGCCCTCCTTGCCTTCGACTTCCACCGAAACCGGATGCTCGCCGCCCGGCACCAAACTGCCCCGGCCCGGCAGGAACGTCACCTTGTTTTTCCGGAACAGCACCTGGATGCCGTCGGTGAGCGTGTGGACGATTTTTTCCTTGCGCGCCATCATCGCCGCCAGATCCAGCCGCGCCTTCTCCACCACGATGCCGTGCGCGGCAAACCGGTGCTGCATGCGCTCGTACAGCTCGGAGGATTCGAGCAACGCCTTGGAAGGAATGCAGCCGACATTGAGACAGGTGCCGCCCAGGCTGGGCTGCCCCGCCGGATTCTTCCAGTTGTCGATGCAAACCGTCCGCAAGCCCAGCTGCGCCGCGCGGATCGCCGCCACATAGCCCGCCGGACCCGCGCCGATCACCGCGACATCGAATAATTGCGCCATGATTGTCCTTTCTATCGGGGAGGCGTGAGGCGTAAGGAGTGAGGGCAACACCGCCTCACCCCTCACCCTTCATGCCTCACGCCTTCACTCACACCTGCAGCAACAGCCGCGCCGGATCTTCCAGCGCCTCCTTGACCGCCGCTAGGAACAGCACCGCCTCGCGCCCGTCGATGATGCGGTGGTCGTAGGAAAGCGCGAGGTACATCATCGGACGGATCACCACCTGGCCGTTCTCCGCCACCGGACGCTCGTAGATCTTGTGCATGCCGAGAATGGCGCTTTGGGGAGGATTGATGATGGGGGTAGACATCATCGAGCCGAAGATACCGCCGTTGGTGATGGAGAAAGTGCCGCCGGTGAGCTCCTCGAGAGCCAGTTTGCCGTCCTTGGCTTTTTGCCCGAACTCGACGATCTGCGCCTCGATCTCGGCGAAGGAAACGAGATCGACGTTGCGCAGGATCGGCACCACCAGGCCGCGCGGGCTGCTCACTGCCACGCCGATGTCGTAATAGCCGTGGTAAACGATGTCGCTGCCGTCCACCGAGGCATTGACCACCGGAAAGTGCTTCAGCGCCGCTACCGCCGCCTTGACGAAAAACGACATGTAGCCGAGCTTGACCTTGTGTTCCTTCTCAAAATGATCCTTGTAGCGGGCACGTAAGGCCATCACCGGCTGCATGTTGACTTCATTGAAGGTGGTCAGGATCGCGTTGGTATGCTGCGCCTCCAGCAGCCTTTCCGCCACGCGGGCACGCAGCCGCGTCATCGGCACCCGCTGCTCGGGCCGCTCGCCCAAGGCCGGGGCGGCGAGGCCCGTCATTTCTGCGCTCGCGGGCTTGGTTTCCAAGTACGTCAGAACATCCCCTTTGGTCAGCCTGCCCCCGCGCCCGGTAGCAGGAATCGCCTCCGGAGCCAACTGATTCTCGGCCACCAGCTTGCGCACCGCCGGACTCAAGGCTGCCGCGGCGGGTGCTGCCGCCGCCTGTGCCGCCCTGGCTGGAACGGCTTCAGCCTTGGCAGCCGGCCTGGTCTCCCCTTTTTCCGCCGACGCGGCGGTGTCGATGGTCGCGACGATCTCCTCGCTCAACACCGTCGCGCCGTCGCCTTTCAGCACGTTTTTCAGCACGCCGCTGGCCGGAGCCGGCAGTTCCAGCACCACCTTGTCGGTCTCCACATCCACCAGGTTCTCGTCGCGGTTGACGAATTCGCCCTCGCGTTTATGCCAGGATAGCAATGTAGCTTCGGCCACCGACTCGGACAGGACGGGAATTTTCACTTCGACTAGCATGGTTGTTGTTCTCCGGTTTTGCATTTTTGCCACGAATGACACGAATGACACGAATGTTCACGAGTATTCCGGCGCAGTTCGACGACCGCCTTCGCACCGCATCCGTTCGGACTGCGCTCCGCCGCAGCCCCGATCATTCGTGTCAATTCGTGTCATTCGTGGCCGAATTTTTCATCAGCCTCAAGCAAGCGCCGCGTTCACCAGCGCCTTCTGCTGCTCGACATGCTTGGCCGCGTAGCCCACCGCCGGCGAAGCGGAGGGCGGGCGGCCGGCATAGGATAGGGTCTGCTTCGGCAGCATGCACTCGCGCAGGTGGTGCTGGGTCTGGTACCAGGCCCCCTGATTCTGCGGCTCTTCTTGCGCCCATACCAGTTCCGCGGCCTTCGGATAGCGCTTCAGCTCGGCGCAGAACTGCTCCGTCGGAAAAGGATAGAGCTGCTCGATGCGGACGATGGCGATGTCCTTGATATTGCGCTCGCGGCGTGCCGCGAGGAGGTCGTAGTACACCTTGCCGCAGCAGGCAACCACGCGCCTCACTTTTTTTGCGTCCAGCGCATCGCTCTCGCCGATTATCGGCTGGAATCCGCCGCGGGCAAGCTCGTCGAGCAAGGATACGGAATCCTTGTGGCGCAGCATGCTCTTCGGGCTCATCACGATCAGCGGCTTGCGGTAGGGGCGCAGCATCTGGCGCCGCAGCATGTGGAACATCTGCGCCGGAGTGCTGGGCACGCACACTTGGATGTTGTTTTCGGCGCACAGCTGCAGGTAACGCTCCAGGCGCGCCGAGGAATGCTCCGGCCCCTGGCCCTCGTAGCCATGCGGCAGCAGCATCACCAGGCCGCACATGCGGCCCCACTTCGCTTCCCCGGCGCTGATGAACTGGTCGATCACCACCTGGGCGCCGTTGGCGAAATCGCCGAACTGCGCCTCCCAGATCACCAACTCGTTCGGCTCGGCGGTGGAGTAGCCGTACTCGAAGCCGAGCACCGCCGCCTCCGACAGCAGCGAGTCGATCACCAGGAAATGCGGCTGGCCCTCGGAAATGAACTGCAGCGGAATGTACGCGCCGGCATCCCATTTCTCCCGGTTCTGGTCGTGCAGCACGGCATGGCGATGGAAGAAGGTGCCACGCCCGCTGTCCTGACCGGAAATGCGAATGCTGAAGCCGTTCTCCAGCAAGGTGGCATAGGCCAGGTTTTCCGCCATCCCCCAGTCCAGCGGCAGCTTGCCCTCGCCCATCAGGCGGCGGTCAGCGATGATCTTCTCCACCCGCGGATGGAGCTTGAAGTTTTCCGGAACGGCAGTAAGCCGCCCCGCCAGCCGCCGCAAATCGGCCTTGGGCACAGCGGTATCGGCGGGGTGCGTCCAGGGAGTATCCCTAAACGGCGCCCAATCCACCGCGTGGGCCTGGCGGAATTTGGTCAGAACCGGCTGGGACGGCAGCTCGCCGGCATCCAGCGCGTCGCGGTACGCCTTGATCATCGCCTCCGGCTCTTCCACGCCCACCGTGCCTTCCGCCGCCAGCCTGTCGGCATAGAGCTTGCGCGTGCCGGGATGCTTGGCGATCTGCTTGTACATCAGCGGCTGGGTGACCATCGGCTCGTCCTGCTCGTTGTGGCCGAGGCGGCGGAAGCACAGCAGGTCGATCACGACGTCGCAACCGAAAGTCATGCGGAAATCCAGCGCGATTTGCGTCACCAGCAGCACCGCCTCCGGGTCGTCGCCGTTGACGTGGAACACCGGCGCCTCCACCATTTTCGCCACGTCGGTGCAATACAGGGAAGAGCGCGTGTCGCGCGGGTCGGAAGTGGTGAAGCCGATCTGGTTGTTGACCACAATGTGCACTGTGCCGCCGGTGCGGAAGCCGCGGGTCTGCGACATGTTGAGGGCTTCCATCACCACCCCCTGGCCGGCGAAGGCGGCGTCGCCGTGAATCAGCACCGGCAGCACCAGCTTGCCCTGACGGTCGCCCATGCGATGCTGACGAGCGCGCACCGACCCCTCCACCACCGGATTGACGATCTCGAGATGAGAAGGGTTGAATGCCAGCGCGAGATGCACCGGCCCGCCCGGCGTCGCCACATCGCAGGAAAAACCCTGGTGATACTTGACGTCACCGGCGGAAAGCTCGCCGTGATGCTTGCCCTCGAATTCCTCGAACAGTTCGCGGGGCTGCTTGCCCAGCGTGTTGACCAGCACGTTGAGACGGCCGCGATGGGCCATGCCGATGACGATGCCTTGGACCTTCTGGCCGCCGGCGGATTGCACCAGCCCGTCCAGCAGCGGGATCAGGCTTTCCCCGCCTTCGAGCGAAAAGCGCTTCTGGCCGACGAAACGGGTATGCAGGTATTTTTCCAGCGTTTCCGCGGCGGTGAGGCGCTCCAGGATGCGCCGCTTCACCTCGGGCGAATATTTCGGCCGGGAGCGGCAGCTCTCCAGGCGCTGCTGGATCCAGCGCTTCTGCTCGGTTGCAGAAATATACATGTATTCCGCGCCGATGTTGCCGCAGTAGGTTTCCTTCACCGCCTGCACGATCTCGCGCAGCGTGGCCTGGGGCGGGCCTACCAGGGAACCGGTGCTGTACACCGTATCCATGTCGGCTTCGGTGAAGCCGTGGTAGGAAGGATCGAGTTCGGGCACATGGAGCCGCTCCCGGCGCTGCAAAGGGTCGAGATTCGCGACCCGGACGCCGAGAAAACGGTGGGCGTTGATCAACTGCAGCACATGCACCTGCTTTCGTTCCTGCGCCGCCACCGCATCGCAGGACGTCGGCGCAGGGAACAGCGCGGGGGGCTGCTTGGCCCGCAGCTCGAATGCCTTGATGACCGGCGAATGGGGAACGTCACGCGGCGCGCCCGGCAGCTTCTGCAGGCGATCGAAATAGGCGCGCCATTCCTCGTCAACCGCGGCAGGATTGTCGAGATAGGATTCGTACAACTCCTCGATGAACGGGGCATTCGCTCCGGACAGGTAAGAACTTTCCAGCATGTCCTGCATCGCGCTCATTGCGACCTCCTCTTGTGCGGTGAGGCGCGAGGGGTGAGGCGCAAGGCGAGGCCGCTCCTCACTCCTCACTCCTCACTCCTCACTCCTCACTCCTCACTCCTCACTCCTCACTCCTCACTCCTCACTCCTCACTCCTCACTCCTCACTTTTCACTCCTCACCCCTTACGCTTCTCCGTCTCCACGAAATCCCGTTTCCCATGCCCCAGATAAAGCTGGCGCGGCCGGCCGATTTTCTGCTCGGGGTCGGAAATCATTTCGTTCCACTGCGCCACCCAGCCGATGGTGCGGGAAATGGCGAAGATTGCGGTGAACATGTTGGTCGGAATGCCCATGGCGCGCAGCACGATGCCGGAATAAAAGTCCACGTTGGGGTAGAGCTTCTTGGCGATAAAATACTCGTCCTCCAGCGCGATCCGCTCCAGCTCCAGCGCGATCCTGAACAGCTTGTTGTCGTGCATGCCGAGATCGTCCAGCACCTCGTGACAGGTCTTGCGCATCAGGCTGGCGCGGGGGTCGAAATTCTTGTAGACGCGATGGCCGAAGCCCATCAGGCGGAACGTATCGTTCTTGTCCTTGGCGCGGGCGATGAATTTCGGAATGTTCGACACATCGCCGATTTCCTCCAGCATGTTCAGCACCGCCTCGTTGGCGCCGCCGTGAGCCGGCCCCCACAGCGAGGCGATCCCTGCGGCGATGCAGGCGAAAGGATTGGCGCCGCTCGACCCCGCCAGACGCACGGTAGAGGTGGAGGCGTTCTGCTCGTGGTCGGCATGAAGAACGAAAATGCGGTCGAGCGCCCGCACCAGCACCGGGTTGGCCCGGTATTCCTCGCACGGCGTGGAGAACATCATGTGCAGGAAGTTCTCGGCGTAGGACAGCGAATTGCGCGGATAGGCAAAAGGCTGGCCGATGTTGTACTTGTAGCACATTGCCGCGATGGTCGGCACCTTGGCGAGCAGCCGGAACGCCGAAATCTCGCGGTGGCGCGGGTTATTGATATCGAGCGCATCGTGGTAGAAGGCAGACAGGGCCCCCACCACCCCCACCATCACCGCCATGGGATGGGCGTCGCGGCGGAATCCCTTGAAGAAATTGGTGATCTGGTCGTGCACCATGGTGTGCTCGCGCACCGTGCGCACGAATGTCGCCTTCTGTTCGGCGGGGGGCAGCTCGCCGTACAGGAGCAGGTAGCACACCTCGAGGAAATCGGCCTGCTCCGCCAGTTGCTCGATCGGGTAGCCGCGGTACAAGAGCACCCCCTGGTCGCCGTCGATGAAGGTGATGCTGGAATTGCAGCTCGCCGTCGAAAGAAAGCCGGGGTCATAAGTAAACACGCCATGCTTGCCCAGATTGCGGATGTCGATCACGTCGGGGCCCAGCGTACCGGAACGCACCGGCAGCCCGATGCGCTCCCCGCCTTCCCCCAGATCCAGATATGCCATGCGGTCAGCCATGTGTTGCTCCATCTGTAAGCTTAGAAAAAACGATTAACCACGAATTTACACGAATGTTCACGAATACTCGGTGCACTACTCCAATAGCATATCGCCAATCAGGCGCTCCGGACGTTTTCACGTCCAGTGTCTTTATTCGTGGTTATTCGTGTCATCCGTGGAAACTTGCATTTCTTGGCTCGTTATATATCGCCGCGCAAACGCGCTACCACCCTATCCACCGTCACATCTCCGGTTTCCCGCCCGTCGCGGATCAGCTCCCACAGGTCAGGATCGGAATAATCCAGCAGGCGCTCGAAAGCGCCTTTCTCCCCATCCGTCAACGCATGGTAATGCGTTTCCAGAAACCGCTCCAGCGGCAGATCCAGCTCCAGCATCCCGCGCCGGCAGCGCCAGCGGAGGCGGCGTTGATCGTGAGGCGTGAGGCGTGAGGCGTGAGGCGCGGTATCAACCTCCCCCTCAAATTTTCCTACCTCCTCACTCCTCACTCCTCACTCCTCACTCCTCACTCCTCACGCTTCACCCAACTCAAACCGTCCTCTTCACCAGCAGATCCTTGATCTTGCCGATCGCCCGCGTCGGATTCAAGCCCTTGGGGCACACGTCGACGCAGTTCATGATGCTGTGGCAGCGGAACAGCCGGTAGGGATCTTCCAGGTTGTCCAGCCGCTCGCTGGTGGCCTGATCGCGGCTGTCGGCGATGAAGCGGTAGGCTTGCAGCAGCCCCGCCGGGCCGACGAACTTGTCCGGGTTCCACCAGAACGACGGGCAGGAAGTGGAGCAGCAGGCGCACAGGATGCACTCGTACAGCCCGTCCAGCTCGGCGCGCTCCTCCGGCGACTGCAGCCGCTCGATCTCCGGCTCCGGCTCGTTGTTGATGACGTAGGGCTTGATCGAGCGGTACTGCTTGTAGAACTGGCTCATGTCCACCACTAGGTCGCGGATCACCGGCAGCCCGGGCAGCGGGCGCAGCTCGATCGGCTCCTTGAGCGAGGACAGCGGCGTCACGCAGGCCAGACCGTTGCGCCCGTTGATGTTCATGGCATCCGAGCCGCACACCCCTTCCCGGCAGGAGCGGCGCACGCTCAGGGTCTCGTCCTGCGCCTTGATCAACAGGATGGCATCCAGGAGCATCTTGTCCCCCGGCTCGATGTCCAGCTCGACGTCCTGCATGTAAGGTTGGTCGTCGGTTTCCGGATTGTAGCGGTAGATTCTGAAATGCATTTGTTGCTCCCTGGTGAAGCGTGAGGGGTGAGGCGTTAGGGGTGAGGCGGAAAAAGCTCCTAACCCCTAACACCTCACTCCTAACGCCTCACTCAATACGTTCTCCGCTTCGGCTGGAACGCTTCCACCGTCAGCGGTTTCAGCCGAACCGGCTTATAGTCCAGGCGGTGCCCTTCGCTGAAATACAGGCTGTGCTTCAGCCAGTTGTCGTCGTCGCGCTCGGGATAATCGTCGCGCGCGTGGGCGCCGCGGCTTTCCTTGCGCGCTGCTGCCGACACCATGGTGGCGAGCGCCACGCCCATCAGGTTTTCCAGCTCCAGCGCCTCGATGCGGCCGGTGTTGAACACCTTGCTATGGTCGCGCAGGATCACGTCCGGCAGCTTGGCGGCGATCTCCATCATCTTCTTCACCCCTTCCTGCAGCACGCCCTCCTTGCGGAACACGCCGCAGTGAAGCTGCATAGTCTTGCGCATCTGTTCGCGCAATTCCGGCACGGTGATGCCGTCGCTGCGCTTTTCCTCCCAGCGCGCCAGCCGCGCTCTGACCAGATCGAGCGCATCGGGGGGGGCCACGCGGGGGAAGGGGTTTTCCTTCAGGTATTCGATCACATGGTTGCCGGCGGCGCGGCCGAACACCACCAGATCGAGCAGCGAATTGCTGCCCAGCCGGTTGGCGCCGTGCACCGAAACGCAGGCGCATTCGCCGATAGCATACAGCCCCGGCACCGCCTCTTCCGGGCCGGTGCGGGTGGGCGCCACGACCTGGCCGTGGAGATTGGTGGGAATGCCGCCCATCATGTAGTGCACCGTGGGCACCACCGGAATCGGTGCCAAAATCGGATCGACGTGGGCGAACTTGAGCGCCAGCTCGCGGATACCCGGCAGGCGCTGCTTGATGACTTCCGGCCCGAGGTGGTCGAGCTTGAGCAGCACGTGGTCGGCTTCCGGCCCGCAGCCGCGCCCCTCGAAGATTTCCACCGCCATGGCGCGCGACACCACATCGCGCGAAGCGAGATCCTTGGCGTTGGGTGCGTAGCGCTCCATGAAGCGCTCGCCGTCCCTGTTGACGAGATAGCCGCCCTCGCCGCGCACGCCCTCGGTCACCAGCACGCCGGCACCGTAGATGCCGGTCGGATGGAACTGCCAGAACTCCATATCCTCCAGCGGGATGCCGGCGCGCAGGGCCATGCCCAGGCCGTCGCCGGTGTTGATCAGCGCGTTGGTGGTGGCGGAGAAGATGCGTCCCGCGCCGCCGGTGGCGAGCAGCGTGGCGCGCGCCTCGATGAAGATCGGTTCGCCCGATTCGATGCCCAACGCCACCACGCCCAAGGCGTAGCCCTGCCGGTCCATCACCAGATCGACGGCAAAATATTCCTCGAAGAAATGGGTACTGGCGGCGATGTTGCGCTGGTACAGAGTGTGCAGCATGGCGTGGCCGGTGCGGTCGGCCGCCGCGCAGGTGCGCACCGCCGGGGAGCCGCCGTAGTTCTGCGTCATGCCGCCGAAGGGGCGCTGGTAGATCTTGCCGTTCTCCAGCCGGTCGAACGGCATGCCGTAGTGCTCCAGCTCGATCACCGCCTCGTTCGCCTGCCGGCACATGAACTCGATCGCATCCTGATCGCCGAGATAGTCCGACCCCTTGACGGTGTCGTACATGTGCCAGTGCCAGTTGTCGTCGCTGACGTTGCCGAGCGAAGCGGCGATGCCGCCCTGGGCGGACACGGTATGGGAGCGGGTAGGAAACACCTTGGACACCACCGCCACCTTGAGATCGGCCTGCGCCAGTTGCAGCGCGGCGCGCAGCCCCGCCCCGCCGCCGCCTATGATCACCGCATCGAATGTCCGCTTTGGAATGCTCATTTGAGCCCCCACAGAATCTGCACCGACCATGCGGCATAGGCGATCAGGGCAAGGATTGCGGCAAGCTGCAACGCCAGCCTGAGAAGGGTGCCATGCACGTAATCCATCAGAATATCGCGCACCCCGACCCAGGCGTGCAGGTACAGCGCGAAGAAAAACAGCAGGCTCGCCAGGCGCATCCACTGCCGGCTGAACAGCGCCTGCCAGTCGGCGAATTGCAGCGGCGGGTGAGTGAGCAGGAAGCCCAGCATGAAAATTGCGTACAGCGCCATCACCACGGCGGTAACACGTTGCATCAGCCAGTCGCGCAGACCGTAGTGGGCACCAACGACGACGCGGTTCACCATATGCACGCCCCCGTCAGCAAAGCCGCCGCGATGCCACCGGCCAGGGCGGCCGCGCTGGTCTTGCGCGCCTGTGGAAGATCGCCGCCGAGATGAAGGTCAAGCGCGAGGAAGCGCAGACCGGCGAAAAAGTGATGGAAAAACGCCCAGGCTGTGCCCACGACCAGCAGCTTGACGGGCGGCGAAGCAAGACACTCGCGCATCTGTCCGAAGCCCTCCGCCGAGCCCAGCGACTGCTGGAATATCGCCAGCAGGAAAGGAATCGCGATGAACAGCAGCGCGCCGCTGATGCGGTGCAGGAAGGACACCACGCCGGGCAGCGGCAGTTTGATTTTGAACAGGTTAAGGTAAATCGGGCGTTTCTTCGCCATCCCTCAGCTTTCTTGTTTTGCTGCTTTGGCCACCGCCTGCGGCACGCGCTCGATCAGGCGGGGGTCGAACGGCTTGGGCAGAATGTATTCCTTGCCGAAGGACATTTCCTTCACGTTGTAGGCTCTCAGCACTTCCTCCGGCACGGGCTCGCGGGCAAGCGCCGCCAGTGCCTTAACGGCAGCAATCATCATTTCCTGAGTAATGCTTTTCGCGCGCGCGTCGAGCGCCCCCCGGAAAATGAACGGAAAGCCGAGTACGTTGTTGACCTGATTGGGGAAATCCGAGCGCCCGGTGGCCATGATCAGATCGCCGCGCGCGGTGTGGGCGTCCTTCGGCAGAATCTCCGGATCGGGGTTGGCCATGGCGAACACGACCGGCTTCGGCGCCATGCTTTTCACCATCTCCTGCGTCACCAGATTCGGGCCGGAAACGCCGATGAACACGTCCGCTCCGGCCATCGCATCGGCCAGGGTACGCTTGCCGGTTTGCTGCGCGAACTCCTGCTTGTATTCGTTGAGATCGGTGCGGCCGGCGTGGATCACGCCCTTGCTGTCCACCAGGATCATGTTCTCCTTCTTCGCGCCCATCGCGATCAGGAGCCGCATGCCCGCGAGCCCCGCCGCCCCCGCGCCGAGGCACACCAGCTTCACATCGGCCAGCTTCTTCCCTTGCAGCTCCAGCGCGTTGAGCAGACCGGCGCAGATGATCACCGCCGTGCCGTGCTGATCGTCGTGGAACACCGGAATGTCGAGCCGCTCCTTCAGCGCCTTCTCGATCACGAAGCAATGCGGCGCCGCGATGTCTTCCAGGTTGATGCCGCCAAAGGTCGGCGAAATGTTCACCACGGTTTCGATGAAGGACTCAACGCTGGGCGCGTTGACCTCGATGTCGAACACGTCGATGCCGGCGAAGCGCTTGAACAGGATGCCCTTCCCTTCCATCACCGGCTTGCTCGCCAGGGGACCCAGATCGCCCAGCCCGAGAATCGCCGTGCCGTCGGAAATCACGGCCACCAGATTACCCTTGGCGGTATAACGGTAGGCATTCTCCGGATCGCGGGCGATTTCCCGCACCGGCTCGGCCACCCCCGGCGTATAGGCGAGCGCAAGCTCCGCCGCGGTGGCGCAGGGCTTGGAAGACTCCACGGAAATCTTGCCGGGCTTGGGGAACTGGTGATAATCCAGCGCTCGTTGTTTTAAATCGCTCATCCATCCATCCCTTCGACGATACCAGGCGGAGTTTAAGGCAATTTGGGCGGCCGGGGTAGAGGCAAAAGGCGGCGTTCGCGCAAAAATTCGCCCTGCTAGCCGAAAAACAGGTAAGCCACGAAAACCGCCGCCACGAACCCGCCCAGATCCGCCAGCAGCCCGCAGGCCAGGGCGTGGCGCACGCGGCGGATGCCGACCGCGCCGAAGTATACCGCCAGCACGTAGAACGTCGTCTCGGTACTGCCCTGGACGACGCTTGCCAGGCGGCCGGCGAAGGAGTCTGGGCCGAAGGTTTTCATGGTGTCGATCATCATGGCGCGCGCGCCGCTGCCGCTCAAAGGCTTCATCAAGGCGGTCGGCAGCCCCTCCACGAAGCGCGCGTCCAGGCCCATGAAACCGACCAGCCAGCGGACGCCGCCGAGCGCGGCCTCCATCGCGCCGCTGGCACGAAACACGCCGATTGCGACCAGCATCGCGACCAGATAGGGAATGATGCCGACGGCGATGTGAAAGCCCTCCTTGGCTCCCTCGATGAAGGCTTCGTAGGCGTTCACCCGCTTGACCATCGCCCCGGCGAGAAAGCCGACCACCAGGGAGAACAGCAGGAAATTGCTGGCGAAAGCCGACTGCCGCTGCATGGTCTGCGGGTCGAGTTGGGCGAAATAGGCCACGATGCCCGCCACGAGCAGCGTGATGCCGCCGAGATAGGCCAGCACTACGCGATCCAGCAGATTGATGCGCTGCATCGCCGCAACCGCGAGCAGCCCGACCAGGGTAGAAGCGTAGGTGGCGATCAGGATCGGGATGAACACATCGGTGGGATCGGCAGCGCCGAGCTGGGCGCGGTAGGTGAAGATGGTGATGGGCAGCAGGGTGACGGAGGAAGCGTTGATCACCAGGAACAGGATCTGGGCATTGGTGGCGGTGTCCGGCGAAGGGTTGAGCATTTGCAGCTCGCGCATCGCCTTGAGGCCCATCGGCGTGGCGGCGTTGTCCAGGCCGAGCATGTTGGCCGCCATGTTCATGGTGATCGAACCGAGCGCCGGGTGGTTGGGCGGCACCTCGGGCATGAGGCGCGCGAACAGCGGATTGAGCAGCCGCGTGAGAAATTGCAGAAAGCCGGCATGCTCGCCGATGCGCATCACACCGAGCCATAGCGCCATCACCCCGGTCAGCCCCAGCGCGATCTCGAAAGCCGTCCGGGACATGTCGAAAGCGGCCTTCATCATCTGCGCGAAGACGTCCGGCTGGCCGAGAAAAATCAGCTTGCCCAGCCCCATCGCAAAAGCGATGAGGAAAAACCCGATCCAGATCGCGTTTAGCACCCTCTCCCTTTCCGTATGCAACTCAGGCGGGACGGTACTGAATTATGAATGTTTTCGCAACGGCTTCGTTGCGCCGGTGTCCAGCGCGGCCAGGTTCAACCCGCCAGGACGGCCCTGGGAATTTCCTGCAGCGGCAGCACCTTGTCCACCGCACCCAGCTTGATCGCTTCCTTGGGCATGCCGAACACGACGCAGGACTCCTCGTCCTGAGCGACGGTGCCAGCCCCCGCCTCGTGCATTTCCTTCAATCCCCTGGCACCGTCGTCGCCCATGCCGGTCATGATGATGCCGGTTGCATTTTTGCCGGCGAACTTGGCCACCGAGCGGAACAGCACATCCACCGACGGGCAATGGCGGCTGACCGGCGGCCCCTCGACGATTTCCACGTGATAGTAGGCGCCGCTGCGCTTGAGCAGCATGTGCCGCCCGCCCGGCGCGATCAGGGCGCGGCCGGGGATCACCCGGTCGTTGTTCTGCGCTTCCTTGACCTCGATCTGGCACAGGCTGTTGAGGCGCGCGGCAAACGAGGCCGTGAATTTTTCCGGCATGTGCTGCACGATCACCATGCCGGGGCAAACGCGGGGCAGCGCCGTCAGCACCACTTCCAGCGCCTGCGTGCCGCCGGTGGAAGTACCGATGGCGACGATGCGCTCGGTGGTCTGCGCCATGGCGTGGCTGCCGGGTGCGGCGAGAATCGCATCCGCGCTCAGTTTCGGCGCCACATTGAGCGGCGCCGCAGGAGGCGGGACTTTCAGGCGCCGGACTTTGGCTTGCGCTGCTTCCTTGATTGCTGCAACCAGCTCCGATGAGGTGTTTTGCAGAAAATTCTTGAGCCCGATCTTGGGCTTGGTAATGATGCCCACCGCTCCGGCGGACATCGCCTGCATGGTGGTTTCCGCCCCCTTTTCCGTCAGGGTCGAGCAGATCACCACCGGCGTAGGGCGCTCCGCCATGATTTTCTTCAGGAAGGCGATACCGTCCATGCGCGGCATCTCCACGTCCAGCACGATCACATCCGGCCACGCCCTGTTCATCTTCTCCATGGCGAAGAGAGGATCGGATGCGGCGCCAACGACCTGGATTCCGGGCTCCCGCTCCAGGATCATTTGCATCACCTGGCGCACCACCGCCGAATCGTCCACCAACAAAACTTTTATTTTTTCCATCGGCTATTTTGATCCCGGAAAAAGCGTTTTTGGCCACGAATGACACGAATGAACACGAATAAAAACGGCAAAGTGCAACCGATTTGTAGCACACCGTCCAGATAGCACAGCCTCCGAGTGGCGTCATGGCTATTCGTGAACATTCGTGTCATTCGTGGTTAACTGCCTTTTTTATTTTTCGGCAAATTTGATGACCAGGTGATCCTTCGGCTGCCTGACCCAGACATCTCCGCTCCACAGATCGAAAACGATCTTGCGGTGGCCCGCACCACCCACATCCTCGACACTGAGGATAAAACCGGATTCCGTGAGCAGCCGCCGCGCCATCTCGATGTTGCGTATTCCCACCTCCATGTGATTTTTCGCACGTCCGGGGAACATGTTGCCGCCGCCGAAGATTTTGACGTGATAGTCCTTCGGGCGCGTATCATGCCGGGTCACTTCCAGCAGAAACAACTGAACCGCCTCGTCGGCGTAACGACCGTCAAGCTTGTGGTTTTTGGTACGAAATGCGCGATCCGGCAACAGGTAATGGCACATTCCGCCGATCCGCAGCTTGGGGTGCCACAGCGTGATCGCAACGCACGAACCAAGAAGGGTGTGCAGCCGCGTCCCGGCCTCGCAGAAATAGAAATCCCCGGGATTCAGGAATACATTGACATGATCCTTGCGTGCCGCCATGGCCTAGCCCGGACATTTCACCAGACCGGCCCTGAAATTGAACGAAGGCCATGTTAAACGGTGCATACGGATAATTTTCCCCTGATCCAATTTGTACCGCCGGCCTTCGCGGGTGCTGCCGGCCGATTTGCGGCGTCTTCATGTAGGTTGGGTTAGGCGCGGCTTTTTGCGCCGTAACCCAACAAGTCCAAATCTTCCTGGCGAACGCAGGTGTTGAGGGTTAGGTTTGTTGGGTTACGCGATGAAGCCGCTAACCCAACCTACACATCCCCCATGTTTCGTAATTAATCGGCCCAAATACTAGGGTCTGCGGTACACCGTGGTCGCCACCGGCTGCAAGTCATCCGTCACCCCATTCAAGCTTTCGGAATGGCCGATGATTAAGAAACCGCCGGATCTGAGCTGCTGCAGCAGCCGCCCAACCACCCGCCGCTTCATCTCCAGGTCGAAATAGATCATCACGTTGCGCAGAAAGATCACGTCGAATTCGCCGACGCTCGGCAAAGCGTTGTTCAGATTGATCTGCATGAATTTCACCCGGTTGCGCAGTTTGCCGTCGATCAGGAAGGTGCCTTCCTGGGCACCGATTCCCTTGAGGCAGTATTCCGCAAGATAGTTCGCGGGAATGCTCCTTGCGCTATCCATGGGGTAATGGCCGGCGCGGGCTTTTTCGAGAACCGCCGTACAGATGTCCGAGCCGAGCACTTCCCACGGCGTGTTGGGCAGATGGCTCGCCACGGTCATGGCGATGCTGTAGGGCTCTTCCCCCGAGGAGCAGGCGGCGCTCCATACCCTGAACTGACGGCCCGATTTCCATCCCGGCAGGATTTTTTCACGCAGAAAATCGAAATGCTTGGACTCGCGGAAAAAATGGGTTTCGTTGGTCGTCAGCAAATCGATCGCGGTCTGCAGCTCACCGGAGTGCTGCCCGTTCATCAGCAGGCGGTAGTATTCGCCGTAGGTGCCGAGCCGGTAATGTTTCAGGCGCTTTCCCAAACGCCCACACACCAGTGGCTTCTTTGCGTCGGACAAATTGATGCCGGCGATCTGGTGAAACAGTTTCTGAAACTGGCTGAATTCCTGGTCAGTGATGGTTATCGCATCCACCCTCGCTTGACTCCCTTATTCCCGCCCCTCGGAAGAAACAGTCGATGGCTCGACCTGGGTCAACATTGCCAATTCGTCGATGGATAGCACATGGCTGACATTCAGGATGATGACAAACTTGCTGTTGACCTTTCCCATTCCTCGAATAAAGTCGGCACGTATCTTGGCGCCAAACGTAGGAGCGGGCTCGATCTCCGATGGGGGAATTTCCAGCACCTCGTTGACGGTGTCCACCACCACCCCGATATCCTGCCGCTCCCCTTCCGCCTCGATTTCGAGGATGACGATACAGGTGCGCCGGGTGACGTCCGCGCTCTTTCTGCCGAAGCGGGCGGCAAGATCCACTACCGGCACCACGCTGCCGCGCAGGTTGATCACGCCGCGAATGAATCCAGGCATCATCGGCACCGTTGTGAGTTGACCATATTCGATGATTTCCTTGATATTCAGGATGCCGATGGCGAACATCTCTCCGCCGAGCATGAAGGTGAGGTATTGGCTCTGCCCTTCCTCGTTGGTGGCGACCTCTGCCCGCTGTTCCTTCTGCACCGCTGTGCCCATGGCATGATCTCCTAGAATTTGACGAATTCCGAGTCGTTGGGAGCGGCATCGAGCGATGGTGCCATCGCGAGTGCTCTGCGTCCGGAAGCCGCCGTTTTCTTTGCCACCGCCTTGGCGGCCGGAGCACCGGCGCTTTTCTCGAGCTTGAAGAAGGCCATCACCTGCTGCAATTGCTCTGCCTGGCCGCTCAATTCCTCAGCCGTTGCGGCGAGTTCTTCGGATGAGGATGCGTTCTGCTGAGTGGTCTGGCTCAACTGGCTCATGGCGGAATTGATCTGCGCCACGCCCGAGGACTGCTCCTCCGAAGCGGCGGTGATTTCCTGCACCAGGTCCGAGGTCTTGTTGATCGAAGGCACGATCTCGTCAAGCAGTCGGCCGGCCTTCTCCGCCAATTCGACGCTGCTGCCCGCCACCTCGCCGATCTCCTGCGCCGCAACCTGGCTGCGTTCGGCCAGCTTGCGCACTTCCGCCGCCACCACGGCGAACCCCTTGCCGTGCTCACCCGCGCGCGCCGCTTCGATGGCAGCATTGAGCGCCAGCAGGTTGGTCTGGTAAGCGATGTCGTCGATGATGCCGATCTTGTCGGCGATCTGTTTCATCGCCGCGACGGTCGCCTTCACTGCCTCGCCACCCTCCGTGGCCTCCTTGGATGCCTTTGCCGCCATGCCGTCGGTAACTTTGGCATTCTCGGTGTTCTGGGCAACGGACGCGCTCATCTGCTCGATCGAGGCGCTGGTTTCCTCCACGCTCGCCGCCTGCTCGCTCGCCGCCTGCGACAGCGACTGTGCCGTGGCGCTGACTTGTTCCGAAGCGCTGGAAATGTTGTCCGTTGCCCCGCGCACATCGGCAATGACCCGCGACAGTTTTTCCACCAAGGTTTTCATCGCATACATCAGGCTGCTGTGGTCCCGTTCCTTGGTGACGACCGCCACCGCGAGATCGCCGTCCGCAAGCCGGCGGGCGATTTCCGCCACCACATGGGGCTCCCCGCCCAACTGACGGAGCAGGCGGAAGACCACCCAGAATGCGATGCCGGCCGCCAGCACGGCCGCGATCCCCCAGATCGCGAGCACTTGGTTGCGCGCTGCCAGCGCCGTCTCGTGCGCGCCTTTTCCGGCCTCTTCCATGTGCTCTCCCTGAGACGCGACCAGCTTCTTGATGGTCTCCTTGTAGGCCCTGAGCATGGGGCGGAGCTCGTTGTTCAGGTAGGCCTTCGCCTCTTCTAGCCGCTCTTCGGTAACCAGCTTGATGAGCTGTTCCTGCCCGGCGACGTACTTGGCGCGCGCCTCCATGATATTGCCCAGCATCTCCTTGTCCTTGGGCAGAACCATCACTTTCTGCAGCTTCTCGATATCTTCCCCGATGACTTTCCGTGAAGCGTGGATGCACTCAACCTGCTTCTGGATATCCGCCTTGTTGTTGGTCAGCATCATGTTTCGCAGCGACACCGCGATTTCGTTGACGTTCTCGATGATCTGGTTCGCCATCACCGTCTTGGGCCAGGCATCGTTGACCACCCCGTTCAGCGCCTCATTGACACTGGTCAGCCGGTTGATGCCGATTGCGGCGATGAGCGACATCAAGGCCACGATCACGCCGAATCCCAGACCGAGCTGCACACCGATTTTCATGTTCCTGAACATCTTGTCCTCCTCCCCACAGTTTGAACCGCAAAACCTAACGGACCAGTGCTGCCCGCGTTGTCTGAAAAGACGAAACGGAATCCGCCTCCACGCTCGCCGCCTGCTGCACCAGGGCCGGCACGTCGAGAATCAGCGCCACCTCGCCGCTGCCGAGGATGGTGGAGCCGGAGATTCCCCGCAGATTGCCGAAAAGCTTGCCAAGCGGCTTGATCACCGTCTGGAATTCGCCCATCAACTCGTCCACCACCAGCCCGGCTTTTTGTCCGGCATACTGCACCACCACGATATTCTCGCGGCGGCCGGGTTTGCCCTGCACCTCGAACAGCTCCCGCAGCCTCAGAAAAGGCAGTACTTCGCCGCGCAGATTGATGAAAGCGCTGCGTTCACCCATTTCCCGCCGCTCGCCTTCCGACAATTCGATGCATTCCACCACCATGTCCAGCGGCACGATGTAGGAAGCGCCGCCCACGCCCATCAGGAAGCCGTCGATGATCGCCAGTGTCAGCGGTAGCCGGATGCGGATGGTCGTGCCGATGCCGGCCTGGCTGTCGATTTCCACCGAACCGCGCAATGCCTCGATGTTGCGCCGCACCACGTCCATGCCGACGCCGCGGCCGGAGAGGTTGGTCACCTGCTCCGCCGTGGAAAAACCCGCCTCGAAAATCAGGCCGTACACTTCCTGGTCGCTCAGGCTCTGGCCGGGGCTCACGATTCCCCGTTCCAGCGCCTTGTTCAGGATTTTCTCCCGGTTGAGGCCGCCGCCGTCGTCGCCCACCTCGATCACGATGCTGCCCGAATCGTGGTAGGCATTGAGCCGCACCGTGCCTTTCGCCGGCTTGCCGCGCGCAGCGCGCGCTTCTGCCGCCTCGATGCCGTGATCCATGGCGTTGCGCACCAGGTGCATGAGGGGATCGCCGATCTTTTCCACCACCGACTTGTCCAGCTCGGTCTCCGCGCCACTGACAGCCAGCTCGATTTCCTTGCCCAGCTCCCTGGCCACGTCGCGCACCACGCGATGAAACCGACTGAAGGTCTCGCCGATCTGCACCATGCGCAGCTGCAGCGCGCTGTCGCGGATTTCCTCCACCAGCCGCGACACGGTGGAAGTCGCCTCGCACAGCGCAGAATCGCGTGCGCGCTGTGCCAGCAGTGAAGCCGAGGCGCCGGCGATCACCAGCTCGCCCACCAGGTTGATGAGCTGGTCCAGCTTGTCGGCCTGGATGCGGATCAGCCTGGCTTCCTGCGCCTTGTGATCCTTGACCTGCTTCTGTTTCTCCAGCGCCGCGCCCACCACTTCCCCCTGCACCACGCCCTGCTCCGTCAGGATTTCCCCCAGCGGCTGCACCGGCGCGGCCAAATCCTGACCTTCAGCTTTCAGATTTTCGGCAATCCGGCTGTTCTGGGCGGCCAGCCCTTCCTCCAGTTCGTTTTTTGTCAGGGCGCCACTGGCAACCAGGATTTCGCCCAGGCGCACCTTATCTTCGGGCAGTTCGTTGATCAGCCGAATATATTCGGAAATCCTGCTGTACGGCGGCAGAATGTGGATGGTGCAATCGTCGCGCACGAATTCGAATACGCTTTCGATGGTCTCCTTGGCGGCATCGCTGCGGAAGTCGAGTTCCAGGCCGAGGTAGCAGGATTCCGGATCCATTTCCGCCGCAGGCGGCATGGCATCGAGCAGCGTTGTGGTGCTGACGATTTCGCCCAGGGTGGCAAGGTAGCGGATGAAGGACAGGGGATCCATGCCGTTGCGCAGGACGTCGCGGCCGAAGCGCAGCGAGATGTGCCAGGTGTCCCTGCCGACCGGGCCGCCGCCGCTCGCTTCCACCTCGGCCTCGCACTGTGCCGGCATGGCCGCCTCGGGGGTGGCTGTCGGCTCCGTATCGAGATAGCGGCGCAGCCTGTCGATCAGCATCGCGCCGGTGGCCTGGGTGTCGGCATCGGGGCTGCCCCCCTCTCCGACGACCCTGTCCACAAGCATTCCGATATGATCGCCGCATGATAGAAGCAGCGCGGTCAGATCGCCGTCGATCGCCACCTCGCCGTCGCGGACCTTGTCCAGCACGTTCTCCACCACATGAGTGAAGGCCACGATGTGGTCGAGCCCGAACAGGCCGGCCGAGCCCTTGATGGTATGCGCGGTGCGGAACATGGCGTTGATCGCGTCCCGGTCGCCCGGCGCGGTCTCGAGATAAAGCAGCGACTCCTCCATCGCCTGGAGTAGTTCGCGGCTCTCGACGATGAACGTCTGCAACGCCTGATCCATATCCATGCTGCCCCCTTTTTTGTTGCATGACCGATCTGCGGTTATGTAGGATGGGTGGAGGCGCTAGCCGTAGCCCATCGAAGCCGGCTCCCCTTTTCCAATGATGGGTTACGCTGGGCTCCACCCATCCTACATACTCATATAGGGCGCAATAAGCGAAGCGCATTGCGCCGGATGGAACCTCTGCTTCCGACGCATTGCGCCTCCGGCTGATGCGCCCTACATTTCTGCCTAGAACTCCTTCCACTCGTCATCGCTGTCATTCGAAGGCTTGACTGCGACCGCGGTTTTTTTTGCCAGAGAGGCCGGAACCGGCTTGACGGCGGCTTTCGCAACAGGCCTGGGCGCAGCGGGCTTGGCCGCAGTCCGGCGCTCGAAGGAAGAGGTCTCGCCGCCGTCGCTCAGCCTGAACACGCTCACCGCCTTGGCCAGGTTCTGCGCCTGCTCCTCCAGCGATTCGGCGGAGGCCGCGGCCTGTTCCACCAGCGCGGCGTTCTGCTGGGTGACGTCGTCCATCTGGGTGATCGCCTGGTTGACCTGTTCGATGCCGGTGCTCTGCTCGACCGAGGCGGCGGAGATTTCGGCCATGATGTCGGTCACGCGCTTGATCGAGGTGACGATCTCTTCCATGGTCTGGCCGGCCTGTTCCACCAGTTTGGCGCCGTTTTCCACCTTGCCCACGGAGTCGCCGATCAGGGATTTGATTTCCTTGGCTGCCGCGGCGGAGCGTTGGGCGAGGTTCCTCACTTCCGCCGCCACCACCGCGAAGCCGCGCCCCTGCTCGCCGGCGCGGGCCGCCTCGACCGCGGCGTTGAGCGCCAGGATGTTGGTCTGGAAGGCGATGCCGTCGATCACGCTGATGATGTCCACGATCTTGCGCGAGCTCTCGTTGATCGAGCTCATGGTGTCGACAACCTGACCCACCGCCCGCCCGCCCTTACCGGCGACGTCGGAAGCGCTAACTGCAAGCTGGTTGGCCTGCTTGGCGTTTTCGGCGTTCTGCTTGACAGTGG
>JBFMFB010000014.1:0-53043 GCA_040752115.1 Pseudomonadota bacterium
AAAAAGCATCAGCGCCAGCAGCACCGCGATGCCGACTCGCTGCCCAATTTCCATGGCTTTTTCGGAAATCGGTCCCCCCTTTATAATTTCCGCCATATGATACATCAAATGCCCCCCGTCCAATAACGGGACGGGCAACAAATTGAGCACCCCCAGGCTGATGCTGATCAGCGCCAGGAAGCTGAGGTAGGGCACCCACCCGAGCTGGGCCGACTGCCCGGCGTAATCCGCGATGGTGATGGGGCCGCTGAGGTTTTTCAGAGAAACCTCGCCCAAAACCATTTTTCCCACCATTTTCAGGCTGAACACCGAAGTATCCCAGGTTTTGCGCAGCGCCTCCTCCAGCGCCTGCAGCGGCGGATAGCGCACCTCGACCACAAGCCTGCGCATCGACGCCTCATCCACGGCGGGAGCGGCGCCGATCTTGCCGACCGCCGCACCGCCTTCCATCGCCACCACCGGGGTGAGCTCGGTCTCGACCAATTTCCCGCCGCGGCGGATTTCCACGCGCAATAAACGGTCCGGGCTGCGCCGCACCAGTTGAACCCAATCTTCCCAGCGCTTTACTGGCTCCCCATTCACGGCGATGATCTCATCACCCGCCTGCAACCCGGCGCGCTCCGCCGCTCCCTGCGGCAGAACCTTGCCGATCACCGGGCGCAGCACCGGCCGGAACTGTGTCAGCCCCAGCTTTGCCAGAAAATCGCCGTCCATCTCCGCCGGACCGAGCGCGCTCAAATCGAGCCGGTGAAACTGGATTTCCTCGCGCTCGTTGCGGGTTTCCACCTCCACCGGCTCCTTCTTCCCGGCATGCTCGAGCAAGACCAGTCGCACGTCCTGCCAGGTGATGACCGGCTCGCCGGCGATCCTGACAATGGTCTCGCCCCGCGTGAAATCCGCCATGGCTGCCGGCGTGGCGGGCGGCGCCTCGCCCAGCATCGGCCTCAGTCCGGAAACACCGTGGACGAACAATACCCAGTACAGGAGAACCGCCAGCAGGAAGTTGGCGAACGGCCCGGCGGCGACGATCAGCATGCGGCGCGGCGCAGGCTGCCGGTTGAAGGCACGATGAAGCTCCTGCGGCGCAACCTCGCCTTCGCGCTCGTCGAGCATCTTGACGTAGCCGCCGAGAGGAAACGCCGCCACCGCCCATTCCGTGCCATCGCGCCCGATCCGCCAGGCCGCGAGCGGCTTGCCGAAGCCGATGGAAAAACGCAGCACCTTGACGTTGCACAGGCGGGCAGCCAGATAGTGGCCGTACTCGTGCACCACGATCAATATACCCAGCGCCAGGGCAAAGGCGGCCAGAGTGAACAGCAGATTCATTCCGGTCAGCAGCAGGTCTGGCGTAGCCAGGCGCCGGCCGCCTCGCGCGCCAGGGCATCGGCGCGCAACACGTCTTCCAGCACGGTTGCGGGCGTGGCGCTCACCTCTTCCAGGGCATGCTCGATCATGGCGGGAATCGCCTGAAACGGCATCCGTTCTTCCAGGAAGGACGCCACCGCCACTTCGTTGGCGGCGTTGAGTATCGCAGGGGCGGTGCCTCCCTGCTTGAGCGCCTGGTAGGCCAGCCCCAGGCAGGGAAAGCGGGCGAAGTCCGGCGCCTCGAAATCGAGGCGGCCGATCCGGAACAGATCCAGCGGCGCCACGCCGGCCTCGATGCGTTCGGGAAAGCCTAGCGCATACGCGATCGGCGTGCGCATGTCGGGATTGCCGAGCTGCGCCAAGACAGAACCGTCAACGTATTCCACCAGGGAATGGATCACGCTCTGCGGATGCACCACCACCTCGATGCGGGAAGCGTCGGCGTCGAACAGCCAGCGCGCCTCGATCACTTCCAGCCCCTTGTTCATCATGGTGGCCGAATCCACCGAAATCTTGCGCCCCATCACCCAGTTGGGGTGGGCGCACGCCTGTTGCGGCGTGACGTGCTCCAGTTCGGCCGACGGCATCTTGCGGAACGGCCCGCCCGAGGCAGTGAGCAGGATGCGCCGCACGCCCACCGCGCTCAGGCCGCGGGCGAAATCGCGCGGCAACGACTGAAAGATGGCGTTGTGTTCGCTGTCTATCGGCAGCAGCGTGGCGCTGTTGCGGGCCACCGCATCCATGAAGATGCTGCCGGACATCACCAGCGTCTCCTTGTTCGCCAGCAGGATGCGCTTGCCTGCCTTGGCCGCGGCGAGCGCGGGACGCAGGCCGGCGGCGCCGACGATCGCCGCCATCACGCTATCCACCTCGGGCAGCGACGCCACTTTTTCCAGTGCTTCGATCCCGCACAGCACTTGCGTGGCTAGCCCGGCCGCCGCGACCTTCCGCTCGAGCTGCTCCGCTGCATCCGGATCGAGCAGCACCGCATAATCGGGACCGAACTGCCGGCACTGCTCGAACAGGCGTTCGACCTGCGAATTGGCGCTCAGCGCAACCACCCGGAAGCGTCCGGGATGGCGGGCTACCACGTCGAGCGTGTTCATGCCGATGGTGCCCGTGGCGCCGAGAACGGTGAGATTCTGCACATCAGCCACGATTGAAACTCCAGTACAGGAAGAAATACCAGATCCAAGCCGCGACCGGCAGCACCGCCGTCAGGCTGTCGATCCGGTCGAGCATCCCGCCGTGGCCGGGAAGAATCGTGCCGCTGTCTTTCACGCCGGCCTGGCGCTTCAGATGCGACTCAAACAGGTCGCCCAGGACGCTGACCGCGGTGAGCAGCCACAGGATTGCCGTCATGATGAAAATGCTCGCCTTCCCCAGCTCTGCCATCACGCCTGCGGCGTAGCTGAAGACCACCCCGCCTGCCGTGACCGCAACCAATGCCCCCGCAACGCCCTCCCAGGTTTTGCCGGGGCTGATGGCGGGCGCCAGCTTGTGCCGTCCCCATTTCCTGCCGGCAAAATAGGCGGCGCTGTCGGCGATCCATACCACCGCCATCACGAACAGCAGCAAAACAGGGCTGGAAGCACGCAGATCGGCCGCGGCCAGCCAGGTCGGGATCAGCACCATCCAGCCGGTGATGGCGAGCGCCGGGGGATGGCGCACCTGCCAGCCGAATTTCAGCCATAGCGGCGCAATCACCAGCCAGAATACGCTCGCTGCCGCCATAAGGTAGTAAACCGAGTAATTGGCGGGGCGCAGCAGAAAATGCGCCCCGACCAGCAGCACCGCCGTGACGGCGAGATAAGCAATGGCGCCCGGGGCGGAGAAGCCGGCAAGCTTGCTCCATTCCTTCGCCGCCACCAGCACCACGGCCGCCATCAGCACTTCCCAGCCGAGATGGGGAAGGAAAAACAGCGCGGCCAGAAATGCCGGCAGCAATATCAAGGCAGTAATCACGCGCGTTTTAAGCATGGTTTTCCTGCAACTGCTCGCTGGTCCGCCCGAAGCGCCGCTCCCGCTGCTGGTAAGACTTGATCGCCTTGTCCAGCTGGGCGGCATCGAAATCGGGCCACAAGGCGGAAGTGAAGTACAGCTCGGTATAGGCCAACTGCCACAGCAGGAAATTGCTGATGCGCTGCTCGCCGCCGGTGCGGATGAACAAGTCCGGCTCCGGCGCGTAGCTCATCGAGAGATAGGGCGCAAGATCGTCCTCGGTGAAGTCCGGAGCAAGAGAGGGATGCTCACCGAGCATCTTCTGCACCGCCTGCATGATATCCCAGCGCCCGCCGTAATTTGCCGCAATGGTGAGGGTCAGGCGGGTATTGTCCTGGGTGAGCCGCTCGGCCGCCCGGATCAGTTCGGCCAGCCGGGGTTCGAAGCGCCCAACGTCGCCGATGACCTTGAGGCGGACGCCGTTCGCATGGAGCCGGTTCGCCTCCTGCTCCAGCGCCCGGATGAACAGCTCCATCAGCAGCGACACCTCGTCCTTGGGCCGGCGCCAGTTCTCGCTACTGAAGGCAAAGAGGGTGAGATATTCGACGCCGCGTTCAATGCAGGCCTTGACCATGTCCCGAACCGTTTCCACTCCGCGGCGATGACCCATGATGCGCGGAAGGAGGCGCTTCTTCGCCCACCGGCCGTTGCCGTCCATGATCACGGCGATATGGCGCGGAATCCGGGCGGCCTCCGGGATGGCGCGCGTCGAGCTGGGCACTGAAGCCACGTCAGACCGCCATCAGATCCACTTCTTTGGCCTGAAGTATCTTGTCGACTTCCGCAATGAAACGGTCGGTCAGTTTCTGGATTTCGTCCTGGGAACGACGCTCTTCGTCTTCGCTGATCGCCTTGTCCTTGAGCAGGTCCTTGAGCGCCGAGTTGGCGTCGCGGCGCACGTTGCGCACCGCCACCTTGGCGTTTTCCGCTTCGCCACGCACCACCTTGATCAGCTCTTTGCGGCGTTCCTCGGTCAGAGGCGGCATGGGGACGCGGATCACGTCGCCCTGTGAGGAAGGATTGAGACCCAGATCGGAATCGCGGATCGCCTTTTCGATCGCCCCCACCATTTTCTTTTCCCACGGCGTGACGGTGATGGTCCTGGCATCCTGCAGGGACAGATTGCCCACTTGTGCGATCGGCGTCGGATTACCGTAATAGTCCACCATCACGTGGTCCAGAATGCCGGTATGCGCACGGCCGGTGCGCACCTTGCCCAGATCCGCTTTCAGCGTCTCCAGGGTTTTCTGCATCTTCTGCTCGGCGCTCTTTTTGATTTCCGCAATCATGCTCGGTTTCCTTCCTCAAATCACTCGGCGAGAGGATCGCAAATCCCGTGTCCGCAGTATTCCGTCAACAAGAAACCAGCGTTCCTTCGTCCTCGCCCATCACCACACGCTTCAACGCACCCGGCTTGAAAATGCTGAACACGCACAGCGGCAGCTTCTGGTCGCGGCACAGTGTCAGCGCGGTCGCATCCATCACCTTGAGATTACGGATGATCGCCTCATCGAAGGTGAGCTTCTGATAGCGCATGGCGTCCGGGTGCGTTTTCGGATCGTCGGTGTAGACGCCGTCCACCTTGGTGGCTTTCAGCACGACGTCAACGTTCATTTCCATGCCGCGCAGCGCTGCCGCCGTATCGGTGGTGAAGAACGGGTTGCCGGTGCCGGCGCCGAAAATGACGACCTTGCCTTCCTCCAGATAGCGAATCGCCTTGCCGCGGATGTAGGGCTCGGCCACCTGCTCGATGGTCAGGGCCGACTGCACCCGGCTCACCAGACCTTGGCGGCGCATCGCGTCCTGCAGCGCCAGTGCGTTCATCACCGTCGCCAGCATGCCCATGTAATCGGCTGTGGCGCGGTCCATCCCCGCCGCAGCCGGCGCCACGCCGCGGAAGATGTTGCCTCCGCCGATCACCACCCCGACCTGCACCCCGAGCCGCACCACCTCGGCAATTTCCGACACGATGCGATCGATGGTGGCGCGGTTGATGCCGTAGCTGTCCTCACCCATCAGGGCTTCGCCGGACAGTTTGACCAGAATGCGCTTATAGGCGGGGGCGGTCATCCGTTACACCTGCGCCGCGGCAGCGACTTCGGCGGCGTAATCCACGACTTTCTTCTCGATGCCCTCGCCCACCACGAACATCTGGAAGGCGTTGACCTTGGCGCCCTTGGCGGCGAGCAGCTTCTCCACGGTCTGATCCGGGTCCTTCACGAAGGGCTGGCCGAGCAGGGTCACTTCTGCCAGATACTTGGTAATCCGGCCTTCCACCATTTTCTCGATGATGTTCGCCGGCTTGCCGCTTTCGGCTGCCTGGGCGGTATAAATTTCGCGCTCTTTGGCCAGGATGTCGGCCGGCACCTGCTCTTTGGAAACGCAGATCGGCTTGCTGGCCGCGATGTGCATGGCCAGATCCTTGCCCAGTGCCTCATCGCCGCTGGCCAGATCCACCATCACGCCTATCTTGGCGCCGTGCAGGTAAGCCGCCAGGCGGCCGCCGGTCTCGAAACGCGCCACGCGGCGCACCGTGATGTTCTCACCCAGCTTCATGATCAGCGCCTTGCGCGCGTCATCGACCGCCTCGCCGGAAGCCATCCTGGCAGATGCGAGCGCCTCCACTTCCCGGATATTCTTCTCGGCAACCAGTTGTGCCAGGGCCTTGGCGAAAGCCAAGAAATCCGCATTCTTCGCCACAAAATCGGTTTCGCAGTTGACTTCGACCAGCGCGCCCAGCTTGCCGTCGGCGCTGATGAAGCTGCCCACCACGCCTTCAGCCGCCACGCGGCCGGCCGCCTTGCTGGCTTTGGCGCCGCTCTTGATGCGCAGCAGATCCTCTGCCGCCTTCATGTCGCCGCTGGTTTCCGCCAGCGCCTTCTTGCATTCCATCATGCCGAGACCGGTGATCTCGCGCAGTTCCTTCACCATGTTCGCGGTGATTTCCGCCATGTCCTACTCCTTACGATTCCTTACGAATTCCCAAAAAGCCTTGCCTGCAAAAAAGGGGGCAGCCGCCCCCTTTTCCGGTCGCGAGATCTATTTCGCGGGCTGGGCCGCCGCGTCGTTCACCTCGACGAATTCCTCGCCCTTGACGATTTCCTGGATCACCTGGCTGCGCCCTTCGAGAATCGCATCCGCCACGCCGCGGGCGTACAGCCGGATCGCCTTGGTCGAATCGTCGTTACCGGGGATCACATAATCGATGCCGGCCGGCGAGTTGTTGGTATCCACGATACCCACCACCGGGATGCCCAGCTTGTTGGCCTCGACCACCGCGCCATCTTCGTGGCCCACGTCGATCACGAACAACGCATCCGGCAGGCCGTTCATGTTCTTGATACCGCCCAGGCTGCGCTCCAGTTTGGCCAGCTCGCGCTGGATACCCAACGCTTCCTTCTTTGCCAAACGATCCAGACTGCCGTCCTGCAGCATCGCTTCCATTTCATGCAGGCGCTTGATGGACTGCTTCACCGTCTTGAAGTTGGTCAGCATGCCGCCCAGCCAGCGATGATCCACGCAGGGTGCGCCGCAGCGCTGCGCTTCCTCCGTCACGATCTCGCGCGCCTGGCGCTTGGTGCCGACGAACAGGATGGTGCCCTTGTTTGCGGCCAGCTGCCGAACGAATTTCAGCGCCTCTTCGTACAGCGGGAGGGACTTCTCGAGGTTGATGATGTGAATCTTGTTGCGGTCGCCGAAGATGAACGGTGCCATCTTGGGATTCCAGTAGCGGGTCTGATGCCCGAAATGAACGCCTGCTTCCAGCATCTGGCGCATGGTTACTGCCATGATCAAAGCTCCTGTAAGGGTTAAACCTCCATCCACCCAAATGCCACCCGGAAACCGGGCACCCTGTACTTTGGGGCGGATGTGCGAATTCGGCGTATCTCGCCGTCACAATCCGGCCGGACTGGCCGACCAAATTTAGCCAGCGATCATACCACAGCCCCCGCCCACGGTTCAAGGCGAAGATTGATCTGGGCGGCCCGATCCACTATGCTTATTGATTTTAAGCAAGGCTCCGCCGTTCCATGCCCGTCACCATCAAGACCCCGGAAGAAATCGAAAAAATGCGCGTCGCCGGCAGACTGGCGGCAGAGGTGCTGGATTACATTCAGCCTTTCGTCAAGCCGGGCATCAGCACGGGCGAATTGGACAGGCTCTGCCATGACTACATGGTGAACGTGCAGGGAACCATCCCAGCCCCGCTCGATTACGCACCTTCCGGACACGATCCCTATCCCCGCTCGATCTGCGCTTCGGTCAATCACCAGGTTTGCCACGGCGTGCCGGGCGAGCGCGTGCTCAAGAATGGCGACATCGTCAACCTCGACATCACGGTGATCAAGGACGGCTATCATGGCGATACCAGCCGCATGTTCTATGTCGGCGAGCCCTCGATCCAGGCAAGACGCCTGTGCGAAGTCACTTACGAATGCATGTGGCTGGGCATCGAACAGGTCCGTCCCGGCGCGCATCTCGGCGACATCGGCCATGCCATCCAGCGCCACGCCGAAAAATATGGCTACAGCGTCGTGCGCGAATTCTGCGGCCACGGCATCGGCCGCGCCTTCCATGAAGAACCTCAGGTACTCCATTACGGCAAGCCTGGCACCGGCCTGAAACTCCAGGCGGGCATGGCTTTCACCATCGAGCCGATGATCAACGCCGGCCGGCGCGACATCCGCCAGCTCGGCGACGGCTGGACTATCGTCACCAAAGACCACAGCCTGTCGGCGCAATGGGAGCATACCGTGCTGGTGACCGATGACGGCTACGAGGTGCTGACGGTCTCCGCCGGCGCGCCGCCCAAACCCAAGTAGAGTTCATGCGACAAGCCCTTCCTCCCCTGCCGGCGGACGAACAGGCGGTTGCCTGGCGGCGGGCCCTGGCGGAGGGCCGTGCCGCGCTGATGGAAGCATATCGCCGCAGCGGCAACGCCGCGGTGCTGCTGCGCGGCCATTGCCGCCTCGTGGACGGCGTGCTCGGAGATATCTGGCGGGCGGTGCGCATGGCTCCCGAAGCGTCGCTCATCGCCGTCGGCGGCTACGGGCGCGGCGAGCTGTTTCCCCATTCCGACGTGGATCTGCTCGTCCTGCTGCCGCGCGAGGCAGATGCCGGCATGCAGCAAAACCTGGAGCGGCTTGTCACGTTGCTGTGGGACATCGGCCTGGAAGTCGGGCACAGCGTGCGCACTCTGCCGCAGTGCCTGGACGAGGCGGAAAAGGACGTTACCGTCCAGACCAACCTGATGGAAGCGCGCCTGCTGTGCGGCGAGCGGCGGCTGTTCGCGGAATTCGACAGTGCGGTGCATGCGGCCCTCGACCGCCGCACTTTCTTCGAAGCCAAAATCCTGGAACAGCAACAGCGCCACACCCGCTTCCACGACACCGCCTACAATCTCGAACCCAACCTCAAGGACAGCCCGGGCGGTTTGCGGGATTTGCAGAACGTCCTGTGGATCAGCCACGCGCTTGGGCTGGGCAACAACTGGCAGGAGCTGGTGACGCAATCCCTCATCACAGGGGCCGAGGCGCGCCGGATAAAACGCCACGAACGCTTCCTGCAGAATCTCCGCGTCCGCCTGCACTATCTGGCGAAGCGGCGCGAAGACCGGCTGCTGTTCGATTTCCAGGTGCCGCTCGCGGCCGAACTGGGACTCGCCGACCGGAAGAACCGCAGCGCCAGCGAACAGCTCATGCAGCGCTATTACCGTACCGCCAAGGCAATCCGCCTGCTGAACGAAATTCTGCTGCAGAATCTGCGCACGCGGATTTTTCCGGTCGAGGCCGCCGAGCCGAGGGCGCTCAGCCCGCACTTCCAGGAGCGCGGCGGCGTTCTGGAAGCGCGCGACGATGAGGTTTTCCAGCGCAACCCCCACGCCATCCTGGAAAGCTTTCTGCTGATGGAGCAGCACTCCGAGCTCAAAGGCATGAGCGCCGCCACGCTGCGCGCACTGTGGCGCGCGACACGGCTCATCACGCCGGCGTTCCGCCGCGATCCGCAAAACCGCGCACTGTTCATGGACATCTTGCGCCAGCCGCGGGGAATCACCCACGAGCTGCGGCGCATGAATCAATACGGCATACTCGGCCGCTACATCCCGGCCTTCGGGCGCGTCGTCGGCCAGATGCAGCACGACCTGTTCCACGTTTACACCGTGGACGAACACATCCTGATGGTGCTGCGCAACCTGCGGCGCTTCACCGTACCCGAATACGCCCACGAATTCCCGCTGTGCAGCCGGCTCATCAGCGCCTTCGAACGGCCGGAAATATTGTTTCTCTCCGCCCTGTTCCACGACATCGCCAAGGGCCGCGGCGGCGACCACTCGCGCCTGGGATGCGCCGACGCCCGCCGTTTCTGCAAGCTTCACGGCCTGGACAAGACCGACGCCGAGATGGTGGCGTGGCTGGTGGGACATCACCTCACCATGTCCGCCGTCGCACAAAAACAGGATTTGAGCGATCCGGACGTCATTGCGGCGTTCGCAAAAATGGTGGGCGACGAGCGGCATCTTGCCGCGCTCTACCTTCTGACCGTGGCGGACATCCGCGGCACCAGCCCGAAAGTGTGGAATGCATGGAAGGGCAAGCTGCTAGAGGATCTTTTCCGCACCGCCCGACGCTATCTCACCGGCGGCGCCGGGACGCTCGGCGAAGAGCTGCAGGCGCGGCAGATCGAGGCGCTGCGCATCCTCCGCCAGCACGCAATACCCGAAAATGCTCACCGGGCGCTATGGGCGCAGCTCGACGAAGGCTACTTCCTGCGCCACGAAGCGCAGGAAATCGCGTGGCATACCCGCCTGCTGAACCGGCAGGTCAACAGCGTGCAGCCCATCGTCAAGGCGCGTCTCTCCGCCGCCGGCGAGGGCATCCAGGTGATGATCTACACCGCCGACCGGGACGACTTGTTCGCCCGCATCTGCGGCTTTTTCGAACGCGTCAACTTCAATATCGTCGAGGCCAAGATCCACACGACCCGCCACGGCTACGCGCTCGACAGCTTCCTGATACTGGACGAGGAAAACCGCACAAGCCACTACCGCGACCTGCTGTCCTACATCGAATACGAATTGGCGCAGCGGCTGCTGCAAGACACCCCGCTAGAGCCACCTCTGCAGGGGCGCCTATCCCGGCATCTGAAGCACTTTCCCATCGCCCCACAGGTCAGCATCCGGCCGGACGAAAAGGGCGCCTACCACATCCTCTCCGTCACCGCCGGAGACCGGCCCGGGCTGCTGTCGCGCATCGCCCGCGTGTTCGTCGCCCACCGCATCCATCTGCACACGGCAAAAATCAACACGCTCGGCGAGCGCGCCGAAGACACCTTCCTGATCGCGGGAGAAGAACTGGAAAACCCGAAAGCCGTAATCCGGCTGGAAACGGATCTGTTGAAGCAGTTGGAAACCTGAGGCGCGCATGATGGGTTGCGCTACGCTCCAGCCATCTACATAGCTTTACTCACCCTTCGCCGTGCTCCAGCCGATACAGCCACGCCAGCAACTCCGCCACCGCGAGGTACAGAGCCGGCGGGATGTGCTGATCCAGGTCCACCTGCATCAGGAGCGACACCAGCGCCGGCGATTCATGCACGTACACCCCCGCTTCCCTGGCCCGTTCGATGATCGCCTCGGCCAGGAGGCCGCGCCCCTTTGCGACCACCTTCGGCGCGGCGTCGCCCACGCCGTAAGCGAGCGCAACCGCGTTGCGGCGCGGATCGGCTTTATCCATGGACGTCTCCCAGCCTCACCGCGAGTTCCGCAAGTTTGAGACCGGCGGCCTCGACCGCGCTCTGCAGGGCAGGCTGATGTTCGCGCATCAGCCCAGCAGTCGCGGCATCGTTCGTATCGAGGCGAACCCTCAGCCCATGAGGGCTGAGCACCAGCACCGCACCCACTTCGCCCAGCCTGGGCAGATCCAAGCGCAGCCTGGTCTGCCACTCCGCCGGCGCGTCCGGATCATGCTCGTGTCCCTTGCGTTCCTCGATCTGCCATTCCATCGACTGTCCCGGCCACACTTGGCCCTGCCACACCACTTGGCGCGCATCCAGCACGTCGAGCTGCTGGCGCACCAGGGGCAGCGTGTCGGGATGCGCGGGCTGATCGGGGCCCGCAGCCTTTGCCGCTTGCGCCGCATCCGCGGTTCTGGCGGCTTGCGGCGCGCGCAAGTCGGCGCTATCCGCGGTTCCAAGGCTTTGCGGGGCGGGGGAACCGGCGATTTTCTCTGTCCCTGCGAACTGCGGCACAGAGGAGCCGGCGGCTTTCGCGGCTCTCGCCGCTTGCGCGGCATCCGTATTTTCTGCGGGCTGCGGGGCCAAAGAACCTGCGTCATTGCCCTCATACCTGGACAGGCGCGCCGCGGCGAGGGAGGAGAGCCGCCCCTGCGGCTCCATGAGCAAGTCTGACAGCGGCCGCTGGCCATTTACCCACTGCGCCTGGTGCGACTCGTAAAACAACCCGCTTTGCGAAACGGCGCTGCGCAATGCCTGAGCGAAGTCGGGGATACTGGCAGGCGGCCCGGAAAGCAGCGGCGGTGTCTTGGCCAAGGGCGCGGTCGGGGCATCCGCCGGGGGTTGCGAAACTTTCTGCAGCAACGCGCCGAGAAAGCGGGCCGTTTCGCTCAGGGAAACCGCGGCCTTGCCGGGCTGCGCCGCCACCAGGTCGCGCGACAGCACGAAAGTAAGGCGGGGTTGATCAGTGACGAAGGTGAGTTCGAGCGAATCGCCGGGCTGGGTATTCCGCGGCAGGTTCATATCCAGCGTCTTGTCCGCGATCAAAACCTGGAAACGGCCGTTGGGCAAGTTCGCCACGACATGCGCCTGTACTTTCTCGCCCGGCACCCACTGCGGAGATTCCAGCGGCTGCTGGGAGACCTCGATCAGCGGCGGCGCCGAGGTCTTGATCAGGAATTGAAGCTGACTCAGGACGTCATTGTGGATCATGGCTTCGTTCCCGGTTCAGGCGCCATTCATCTGCCCGCTCCCTGCATCAGGCTGAGGAGTTTGCGCGGTGGAGCGCAACAATCAGCTCCGCCTCCCCGCGCGATATGCCGCATCTCGCGGCTACTTCGTCGACGTCGAGCCCGTGCTGTGCCATGTTGATCGCCTGGCCGTAGGGTGTTGCGATAGCCTGTCCCGCCCTGACCTGCTCCAGCTCGGACTGCAGCTTGGCCACCTGCTCGCGCAACTGCGCCACCTCGGTTTCCAGCGCTTGCAGCGTGCGGAGCTGCGTGGCTACCGCGCCGCGCCGCCAAACGCTCAGGCCGCTCCCTTTGCTGGAACGAATGACCAGGAGCAATTCGGCAATGTAAACCGCCAGCACCAGAACGATGACAACCAGGAGCTCGCGCCAGGTGATGACGAACGATTCCAAAGTGATATCCCCGCTCAAAAAACTGCCGCCTACGATACCACTTCGCGCCTTCCCTGAGAACAGGCTCAGACGTATTCGTCTATCTGGTGATCCGAAGCGGGTGGCACGTTTTTCCGGCGGTCTGGCGGCCTTTTCTGCGGCGGCCGCTTTTTGCGGATATGCTCCTGCCACAAGTCTCTTGGCCCGGGATGGTTAGAATCCGGAGAAATCGGTACAGAGTCATGGACGCCGCCGACCGGGTCGGTCGCGGCAGCAAGCGGGGTAGGGTCAATGTCCTTCGAAACGGGGCCAAATTGGGTTTGCATCGATCCCTCCGCGGAGGTGCTCAGCCCGAGCCATAAGCCTTCTGCAATTTCTGTTCCGTGTCGACGCTGCCCAGTATTTCCTGCAGTTCCTTCAACCAGGCTTCGGCCAGCTCTCTGGTTTCCCCGTCGATTTCAAGAATCTGCCGGATCAGGACAGCTTTCTTCTCCTGGACCTCCGGCTCCTGCGAACCGCCTTGTTCCCCGCTTGCCAAGTCTTCGAGCAGCCTGCCGCGTTTCCGCTCCAATTCGATCAGGCCATTCCAATCGCCCTGCCTCGCGGACTCCAGCATTTGCTGGGCCTGTCGGCGCAGCTCCTCATAGCAGCCGAGAAGTTTCCCGCTCTCCAATTTTTTTAGACCTTGCCATAGCTGAGAGACGGACGATTGGGAACCTGCTCGGTCGCCGGGGCCGCTGCCGCAGCCGCCGCCGGTTTCTTGTCGATTTCGTCCCAGGCGCTCTTCAGGTCGGTCAACAAGCGCTTTACCTCGTCCAGGGGATCGATCTCGTTTTTCAGGTTGGCCATCAGCAGCCGGTGGCACATGTATTCGTAAAGCGCCTTCAAATTCTGCGCCAGTTCTCCCCCCGCATTCTCATCAAGGCTGATTTTCAGCCCCTCGTCGATGATTGCGATCGCTTTGGAAATAGCTTCGCCCTTGGCGGCTATTTCACTGCGCTGCATATGCGCCTTGGCGGCGGAAACGGACAGGATCGCACCTTCGAACAGCATTGAAATCAGTTTATGCGGGCTTGCCGCAGCGATGCCGGTTTCAATCCCCACCTGAGAATAGGCGCTTGCTGCATTGCGCGTCGTGGCATTCATTTTTCCCCCTCGACCGTCCGGGCAACGGCCACTATGTTAACTGCCTTATCGAACATTGCTACGCTCCGGACTTGGGCAGATTGGCCAATTGCTGCGACAAGAAATTGCTCGTCTGCGTCATACTGGCAACCGACTTATCCAAAGCCGTAAACTGGGCGCGATAGCGCTCTTCTATCGCGGCAAGGCGAGCGTTCAATGTCTCGCGATATTTACCGATGTCCTTGATGGATTTCTGGACTCCATCCCGCTTGCTCGTCACCAGGCCGCTGCTGGACAAATACCCGTCCAGCAGTCTGTTCAGCTTGGTGGCATACCCCTCGGAAAAGTAAACGGATCCCCGCGCACCGGTATTACCGCCGGTGATCTGGAGCTTCAATCCTTCTGCATTGCCCCCCGCGATGCCGGTCATATACTGACCGGAAGCAGAAGCGGTGACGCCCCCGATTTTGCCGGCAACGTCAGCTCCGGCTGTGGCCGTCGGCGCGACGCCAATTATCCCGCTGGCGCCGTTCCCGGACACGCTCACGCTTGACGCCGAGCCGTACCGGGTCGAGGTAATCGTCATGACGCCGGCGCTTTCCGATACCTGGACACCCGCCCCGGCGGCAGAAAGCGCAGAGGCACCGTTGATCGCCGACTGAACCTGGGCGACCAGCGCCGAAGCGCTGTAAATGCCGGGAGAAAGCGTGACCGAAGCGTTGGTCCCGTCCACCGTCACGCTGAGGGTGTCGTTCACGCCGCTGGCGATTACCGTGCCCGAGCCCGAAGTAGCCGTGCCGAACAGGGTCGCCAAAGCCGTGCTGGTCGGATCAACCGCCATGGCCGAAGCTCCGCCTGCGGTGGTGGAATTGAGAGTCAGGACGCCGTTGTTCTGGGTCACCACCACCTTGTTCGCCCCCAGCGCGGCATCGATGTCCGCCTGCAAGCCAGTGACGAGGGCGGCGGCACTGGCGTAGGTGGTATTGGTGAGCGAGACGGAGGTCGGGCCCACGCCGTCCAGCGTGAGCTTCAGCACGTCGTTCGGCGCAGCTATCGTCAATGCCGCCGCCTGGGAGCCGGTGGCGTACCCCCTGGCGAAGGAGGCGGAGCCAGTCAGCTTGCCCTGGGCAGCGAGCGAACTGACTTCAACCGTGTAGTTCCCGGGCTTGGTCTTGGTCGTGGAGCTGCTGAAGCTCACCAGACTGTCGGTGGTGCGCCCCATGGGTGCAAACAACCCGCCCACATCCAGGAAATTGCTGCTCATGGCCGTGTTGAGCTTGGCGGTGTCCAGGGCCAGCGTCCCATCTTTCTGGAAGGAAACCCCGATTTGGCTCAGGGAAGTCAGGCTTCCCCCCACCCCCGTCAACGGCGAGGAAAGCGTGCTCTTGATCTGGGACTGAATCAGGGCAACCGTATAATCCCCTTGAAGCGGCCCCGCCTGCTTCGTCTGCGCATCGTAGGCATTCAGGCTTTTCAGGGTCTTGTCCAGCTGGTTGTATGCGTTCACGAACGACTGAACCGCAGATTGGACCGCCGAGGTATCGCGCGCCACTGTCAGATTGGTCGCACCCACTTTGGCGAGATTCAGGGTCACTCCCTGAATGGCGCTGGTAAGCGTGTTGGTGGAACTGCTGACGGCAATGCCATTGATCGTTGCCGTGGCGTTCTGCGCCACCACGCTTTGGGTGAGGTTTTGCGTGCCCGCCGGATCGTAAGCCAGCAGGCTGCTCAGCGATGCATCGCCGCTCACCGCGATCTTCATGGCGGAGGTCGCGCCCGAAGTCTTGGAAGTAAAAACCAGACGATTGGGTGTCGCGCTGCCATCGTTGATGATGGTCGCGCTGACCCCGATATTTGCCGCATTGACGGCGTCACGGATGCCTTCGAGGGTGTTGTTGCTGCTGTCGATGGTCACCGTCCCGCTGGCGCGGGACGCATCCTGGGTGAACGTCGCGCCGGTGTATTTGCCGTTCGTCAGGGTACCGCCGCTGATCGATCCGAACTGGAAGGTGAGCGTGGTCGAGGCGCCGCTGCCGATTGCCGCCGTCGTGCTGGCCTGCCCTGCCGCGTACACGCTTTGTGCCTGCGCCAGGGTGGCGACGTTCACGGAGTAGCTGCCGGCAGCCGCGGACGATGATGCGCTGGCGCTCAGGATGGTCGAATCGGCAGGCGTGGCGGAAAGCGCCTGAAATTTGGACAGGCTCGCCAGTCCGTTAACGGTACCCTGAAAGGATGACAGGGCGCCGCTGAGACTGCCATAGGCGGAAAGCTGCGCCTGATAGCTTGCTTCCTTTTTCGCCAGCTTCTGCAGCGGCTGGCTCTCGACCGTCATCAGCTTGCTGATGATGCCGTTTACATCGAGATTGGAACCCAGACCCGGAGAAGAAAGCGCCATGACAACCCCCTCCCATGCCACAGTGGCATGGATATTTTACACTGCTCCAATCCGCTCTCGCAGCGGCAGCGCAACACCCGGCTAGGCGCGTTGCTTGACCAGAAGCCCCTGCAGTCTGTCCAGCGCCCGCGCAATCGCCAGCATCTCATCAGAAGGGATCTGCCGGATCACCTCGCGGGTTTCGCTGTCCACCACCTTGACCACGGTTTTCTGCACGTCCGCATCAACGGTGAATTGCAGGTTGCTTTGCATCGGACGAATGAACTCGTTCACCTGCCGGACACTTTCCCGCAAGGTCTGCGCATCAACCGCCGCCGCTTGCCGAACCGGCTCGGGAGCCTGCACCCTCTCCGCCTCTGGCCTCACCGGGACATCAACCGGGCGTTGCGCCGATACCATCGCATCGGCTGCGCCAGCAACGGCGCCTGAAATTGGTTGGATCGCCATATCGCACCTCGCATACAGCCTAGCTATCTGTTTTATAGCTCTTTCTGGCTGTTTTCGCAAGCTGGCGGCCTTGCAGCCGCAAGCTTGGGGAAGCAGCCGGCGGCTGCCGGTTTCCCGGCGCCGCCTGCTTTTTCAGGATTACCGCAACAGCGTGAGGACGTTGTTGGGAACCTGGTTGGCCTGTGCCAACATCGCCACGCCGGCTTGCTGCAAGATCTGGGCGCGGGTGAGGTTGGCGGTTTCCGCCGCGAAGTCGGCGTCGCGGATCCGCGAACGGGAAGAACTCATGTTCTCGCTCGTGGTCTGCAAGCTCGAAATCGTGGATTCAAGCCGGTTCTGCACCGCACCCAGACGGGCGCGCAGGCTGTTGACCGTACCCAGCGCCTTGTCCACCGCGATGATGGTGAGGTTCGCAGCCGAGACGCTCGACACGTTCTGGGTCTTGATATCGGCGGCGTTGACAGCGATATTGACGCTGGAGGTGTCGCCACCGATACCGCCGGCGCTGATGCTGGTGGTAGTCACCGAGGCGCCGAAGGTAAGGTCGGTGGTCAGCACGATCAGGCCGTTCTGCCCGGCGCTGACGGAGTTGGTACCGTTCGCCACGCCAAGGGTCGCCGCCACGTCGGAGTCGGTCACGGAAACCGTGATACCCGCGGCGGAGCCGTAGGAGGCGTTGTAGAACACCATCTTGCCATTGCCCGTGTCATAGTAAGCCTCGACGCCGGTAGAGGAAGACTTGGCATTGATCGCGGCCACCATCGACGAGGTCGCGCTGTCCGCCGCCGCGCCGATGGCAACGCCGTTGACCGTCACTTCGTTGGCCGCCATCGAACCGGACGCCATCTGCGACACAGCCGATCCCGTCCCTACCAGGGAGTTGCCGTAGGAGAAGGCGCTGACGCCGCTGGTAGCAGAGGCGTTGTTGATCGCGTTCACCTTCTCCGCCGCGGTATTGCCGGCCAGGACGTCGGTGACGGCGACGTTGTTCACCTTCGAGGTCGAAAAAGCCACGACCGACTGGTTGCCAAGAGCGTGGGCGAACGAGCTATCCGCCGAGTAGCCGGTGATGGTCGTATAGTTGGTCTTGGTGCCGATGTTGCTGGTCGAGACGTTGTCCACGGTGGTGGAAATCACCTGGTTGGCATTGGCGCCGACCTGGAAGGTGGCGGTGAAGCCGCCGGAAACGTTGAGGATCTTGCTTCCGTTGAATTCGGTCTGGGAAGAGATCCGGTCGATTTCCGCGATCATCTGCTGCACTTCGAGGTTCAGGTTGGCACGGTCGTCAGCGCTGTTGGTCGCGTTGGCGGACTGCACTGCCAGCTCGCGCGTCCGCTGGAGGGAGGCGCCGACTTCCACCAGCGCGCCCTCGGCGGTTTGCGCCAGGGAGATGCCGTCGTTGGCGTTGCGCTGGGCTTGGTTGAGGCCGCGAATCTGGGCAGTGAAGCGCTCGGAAATCGCCAGACCTGCGGCATCGTCCTTGGCGCTGTTGATGCGCAGACCGGAAGACAGGCGCTGGAGAGACGAAGCCAGGCTGGTTTGGCTCGAATTCAGGTTGCGTTGCGCATTCAGCGACGCGATATTAGTGTTGATTAGTTGAGGCATTTTGGCACTCCTTTTCTGTAGTGATGTTTGCTAAAGACCTCTGATTCGGGCGGCTCCGCAAACATCCCTGCCGCCTTAGTCAGGTTAGCGGCGGAGTACAACAAAACTTTAGAAAATTTTTTTCGCATGTTTTCAGGCAGATGAAGCTTATCCCTGCATTGATCCGGGGATGCCATCCGCATACCGGCTCCAGAAATTGCGGGTCAGGACGAATTGCGACGGCGCGCTTCGTCGAGCAACACGGAAACAACATTGCCCGTGGCGGTCAGATAAGAGGTGAAAACCTTGAATCCCTCCGCCGCAAACGCCAGCGCCTTCTCGTCCTCGCGCAGCCTGAGGCTGTAGTCGTAGATGAGCCTGGCCATGTGCATGATCGATCCCCTCAGCAGGATGCCGGGGGGCGATCCTCTTGCCTTGTCGTCGCTGGTGCCCTGGTAAAGACGATAGAGCAGCACCAGGATATCCTCACGGCGCTGCAGCTTGAGAACGGAAGGGAAGATTTCCTTGATCCCTTTAATGTACTGGGCGTAGTCGGACGCAAAGGATTTCAGGACGCGGCTGGAATCACATTCATACCTGTCCGCCATCGCCTCGCTGATTTGCCTCACCGCCTCTTCTTTCGAGGCGCCACCTTCGAGCCCGCCGAATTTTTCAGGCGGAAGCGGAATCGTGCCCCTGATATACGCTCCGTCGTTGAGATTGAACACTTTCACCGTTGGGAAATCGCGGGCGCATTCCTCAAACGCGGTAATCGCGAGACTGAAAATATCGGTGGTAGAAACGACCGGCTGGAAGTTGCCCTTCACCCGCATCAAATTTTTCTGGTCATCGAACTGCTTGGAAGTCAGCTCGGAAAATACCTTGCCGAATGCATCACCTTCCGCCTCCGAAGATTGCTTGGCGTAATAGATGGAGGAGGTGGAATGGTGCTGCCGGTTATCGACGAACCCCAGATCCACGCCGAACAGATAGATGTTTTCAAACCCCCACTTGAGGGCGATATCGAAGCCGGCGTTGGTCACCGTCGGCGTCGTCATGAACTGGGGAGGATTCCGCAGCACCTTGGAAAATAGCTGCGTTCCTGCGTCGTTGGGCCGGAACAGCATCATTCCCTTTTTAAACAACTCGAACACCTTGGGCGGCAACACGCTCAGGCCCAGCAACGTCACGCTGTCCAGATAATCCTGCGGCAGGTCGCGCAGGATCGTTTCGGTGGTCAGATCCGTCCGTTCGATCTCGACGTGGTAGTCCGGCACGATGCCGTGCCGATGGAGTATCCCTCCCGCCGTGCCGCAGGCGAAGACGACCGCGTCATCCCGATGCTTTTTGAGCATTTCGACCAGCCCGTCCAGCGAAGGCCCCGAACCGACGATGAAGGCCGTGCTGCCCTTGGGCACGGAAACCGGCCTGGCGGCATAGGGGAGGTTCGACCTGACGTTGCGCACGGTATGCCGCAAGGACAACATTTCGTCGTCAAAGAATCCCCAGCCGCGATAGAATTTCCAGGACCAGTCGGTCAGGGCGGCCTGGATCTCTGCGGACAGACGCGTATCGCGGACGGAGTAAAAACCGACCGCGCCGTTCACGAAATAGGGGGGAAAGCTCGACAGGATTTCCTTGGTAAGGAGATCGAGAATCTCGACAGAATCGTTCGAAATGATGTAGGAAAACGCCCGGCGGCAGACCGTCTTCTCCCCCAGGAGGTATTTCCCCAGAAGCTCCTGATAATCGAACAGGCACATCGACAGCCGGGCGATGCCGGGATCGTTGTCGATGATGATCAGCTGCCAGATGTCGTATTCCTCGACCAGCCTTTGCAGGTGATAGCCATGGCCGGTGCCGAAGACGATCAGGATCGGAATGGTCTTGTCGCCGAATACCGGAAGTGGCGCTACCTCCGCGCCGTCCCGGACATATTGGCTTATGGATCGGTGAAGAGCGTGCCGCGACACCTGATCGACCGGGTTGTAGAACAGCTTGTCCCAATCCGTTGGCATATATTGCTCGGGCACGTCGACGGGGATGTCGGTGGGAATGTAGAATACCGGCCGCTCGCTGGTTTTGAGCAGGGCGAGATGCTGCTCCGCCTCTTCGACAAGCTGTTTCTGGAGAATCTTCTGGCCGGCGATCGTGATGACGACTTCGCCGTCGCCATCCAAATCAACGTCCACGTCGTGCAGCCCCTGGCGATTCACCTGCTCGTACACGCCCGGCATGCGCTCCCTGAAAAATGCGAGGTTCTTCTCCAGCCTCGCTTCCAGTTCGTCAAAGAATTCTTCGCGCCTCGTCTTCAACACCTTCCCCTTGTTTTGTGGTGACGAGCCCGTGGCACGGCTGCCGGACACACCTCACCTCTGCTGCAGTTGCAATGCTTCCCTACACCAAATCCCAACTGACCGGCGTTCCTTTCTTTACACGGCGCAACACCCGTTTGCCCAGCAGCGTATCCATGTACTTGCATGGAAGACCGTTTCCCGGCCTGATGGAACGCATGTTGTCCGGGGTCAATACCTCTCCCGCCTCCATGTCCCGCGCAATGTAAAGGGAACGACGGAATGCCAGCGACTTCCGTTCCGCTTCGGTAGGGCCGTATGTGACTCGTCCCAGCGCTTGCCAAGCCCTTTCGGATTCGAGAACCAGCGCGGCCATTTCATGGGGTTCCATGGAAAATGCCGAATCTACCCCGCCGTCGGCCCGGCGCAGGGTGAAATGCTTCTCTATGACTGTAGCGCCCAAAGCGACGCTGGCCACAGCCACGCCGATGCCCATGGTGTGATCGGAGAGGCCAACCTCGCAGCCGAAAAGCTCGCGCATGTGGGGAATGGTGAGGATATTGGTATTTTCGGGGGTGGAAGGATAGGTGCTCGTGCATTTTAGAAGGACAATATCCTTGCAGCCGGCTTCGCGGGCCGTGCGCACCGTTTCGTCCAGCTCGGACGCCGTCGCCATGCCGGTGGACACGATCATCGGCTTTCCGGTGGATGCGACCTTGCGGATCAAGGGAATGTCCGTATTCTCGAAGGAAGCGATCTTGTAGCAGGGAACACCCAGCTCTTCCAGAAAATCCACCGCTGTTTCGTCGAACGGCGTACTGAAACCGATCATACCGAGCTCCCTGCAACGCTCAAAGATCGGCCGATGCCATTCCCAAGGGGTGTATGCCTCCTGGTAAAGCGCATGGAGCGATTTGCCCTGCCATAAGCTGGCTGGATCGCCGATATGAAACTCCCCTTCGTTCAGATCGAGCGTCATGGTATCGGCCGTATACGTCTGGATCTTCAGCGCCCGAGCTCCGGCTTTGGCCGCCGCTTCCACGATCTCCAGCGCGCGGTGCAACGACTGGTTGTGATTGCCGGACATCTCGGCAATGATAAATGGGCGCTGCTCCCGGCCAATCTTCGTTCCGGCGATCTCAAGCATGGGCGTCACCTCCTTCACCGCGGACCCGGTCCGCACTCTTCTCCCATATCCACAACTTGCCCTGCCCGAAGTCCCCAATCGACGGCAAACGAAGCGCCAGCTGATTCACCGGCGCGTCGTAGCTGGGTTGTTCGCCCTGGTTCGCGGCAAGACGGGCGTTAACGACCCGTGACAGGAAATAATAGGTCGAGCTATAGCATTCCACCTCTACCAGCCTGACACCGGGAATTGCCAATCCGGCCACCTCCTCATCCACCAGATAGCGGTTATGCCAGGGAGGGAAAATCGGCTCGAGTTCGAGCATTCGCCGCATCTCGTTGATCCTTTCCAGTCCGTTTTGGCTGTTCTCGCACATCAGATAACGCCCGCCCGGCGCAAGCTGGGAGATGATGGTGGCGATCGCATCCCGTTGCGCCGGCCAATCGGGAAGATTGATCAGCACCCGCTCGGTGTAGGCCAGATCGAACCGGCCCTCCATCGCAGGAAAGTCTCGCACATCCCCGACCTCGAACCGCACCTGCCCACGCAAACCGGACTCGCCTTCCTGAAGGAAACCGCGGGCGGCCCGAATCATTTCGGCCGCATAGTCCAGACCGGTCAGGTCGATATCAAACCGCCTCACCAGTTCTATGGCAGTAATCCCGTTGCCGCACCCCACTTCCAGCACCTGCATGCCGTCCCGTACATGCCTGGCAATCGCCGCAATTTCCAGTTGTTTGGCGACAAGATCGTTGGAACCGGCACGCTCGAGAAATGCCGCGCGGTGTTCCCAAAACTCGCGCACCCGATTATCAAAAGATTCCATAGCTGCTCATCCCTTCAAAACCAACCCAGCAAGATATCCGCCACACGGCAAGCCCCTTGCCCGTCAACAAGCTTCTGGCATTTCTCGCCCATTTCCCCGCGCCATTCGGGATGATCGAGATATTCTTCCAGCTTGCGTGCCATGCTGTCCGCGGAAACATCCTCGAGGCGGCCCAAGTAAACATGCGTACCCAGCTCCCCCAGCTCGCGTGAAACAGCCTCCTGATTGTCGCTGATCGCGATCACCATGCCAGGCAAACCGACGCAGTATCTTTCCCACGTCAGGCTGCCGCCTGAAGTGACCGAGAAATCGGCGGCAGCCATCAATTGGCCCAGATTCCCCGGATCGACATGACAGCAAAAGTCGCCCCTCTCCGGACAGCTCATCAGCGCCTCGAGCTCCCGCCGATGCGGGTTGGCGGCACCGATCACCACATCCACGGCAAGATTATCGCGGCCGAGGGCCCGGATGGCCCTCAACACATGAGAGGTCGCATTCTTTGGATCGCTGCCGCCGAAGCAAACGAAGATCCGTAACGGCCCTCGCCCGCGGCAGCACCGTTGCCGCGCCTCGACAAATTCCTGCCGCACCAGCGCATAACCCGGCCCCAGCAGGGTGCATGCCCCGGCTGGCAAGAGTCCTTCATATCGCCGCGGCGCCCCGAAATGGAAATTCTGGTCGAGCAGGATGTCGCATTCGTGCGCGCGCTTGGCCAAATCGTCGATCACCATGATCCCTTTCACGTGGGGACGCATCGACGCTTCCCATTCACGGCCTATGGCATAGTGATCGATTATCAGCCACCCTCCCTCGATAACCGCCGGCAGGCTGATGGTCGAATCATCACCCGAGGAAGGCAGCCGATGGACCGCAAACCCCCTAGCCTCGATCAGGCGGTTCAGGTTTCCCGGCAATTCGCGGCTGACGAAGCTTACCAGCGCTCCGCGCCTCCGCAGCTCATCCGCCAGCGTCAGACAACGCATCACATGGCCGCTGCCCATTTCGATCGAGGCGTCGGCGCGAAACGCCACCTTCATCAGTCAACGCACCTTAAACAAGGGTTCGAGCGGTTTGCAGCGCAATGCGTGCTCCAACTTGCGGCCATCCACGGCGTCCTTCAATATCGGCAACACCTCGTCATAAGCCGCCAACAGCCGTTCGACGTCCTCCCGGCTGTGGGCGAAAGACATGTTGTGGGTTCCGATCGTCAGAATTCCCCGCGCAAACATTTCCTGCAGGAGGAGGGTCTTCACCTGCCATTGGCTGTAGGGGGGCGCATCCTTTATCAGCAGGAAGTTCCAGGAAGGATGCCCGGCAACTGACAGCACGTCGGCAAGGCCGTGGGCCTCGATCAACTGGCCGAGGCCCTGGAGTATCCGCTCGCCCCGCGCACGCAGGGTGTCGATCACGGGTTCTCTTTGCAGCTTGTTCATGGTGGCCAGCGCCGCCGCCAGGGACAGGGCTTCGCCGCCGAAAGTGAAGGAAAAGAATATCTCCTCCATCAGCTTCATGACCTCCGCCCGGCCGGCCACGGCCGACACGGGATAGCCGTTCGCCAGCCCCTTGCCGAAGGTGGCGAGATCGGGGGTGACGCCGAAGTATTCCTGCGCCCCGCCGTTGGCATAGCGAAAGCCGGTGATGGTTTCGTCGAACACCAGCAGCGCGCCGTGCTTGTGGGCAAGCTCCCTGACGCCTTCCAGATAGCCGGCCGCCGGCCACGCGACGTTCATCGGCTCCAGGATGACCGCGGCAAACTCGCCCGGATGGGCGTCCAGCAAAGTCGACAGGGAAGGAAGATCGTTGTAGGCGAACGTATGGGTAAGCTCGCGCACCGCCTGCGGCACGCCGCGCCAGCGGGCGGTGGAGCCGATATACCAGTCCTGCCAGCCGTGATAGCCGCACACCGCCACCCGGTCGCGGCCGGTGTAGGCCCGCGCCAGGCGGATGGCGCCGGCGGTCGCATCGGAGCCGTTCTTGCCGAAGCGCACCATCTCGGCGCAGGGCACCATCTCCACCAGTTTTTCCGCCACCTCGGCCTCGATCGGATGCGGCAGCGAAAAGATCACTCCCGCTTCCAGTTGCGTCTTCACCGCCGCTGTCACGTCCGGGTCGTTGTAGCCCAGGTTGATCGCCGCCAGGCTGTTGACGAAGTCGATGTACTCGTTGCCGTCCACATCCCATACCCGGCTGCCCCGGCCGCGGGCGATGAAGTAGGGCGAGACGCCCCAGGGATACTGGGTGCGGCTCTTGCTGAAGGTCTGGCTGGCCAGGGGGATCGTCTTCAGGGCCCGCTCGAGGTACTGTTCCGACCGAAAATAGCGTTCCGACATCGTCTATGTTCCCCGCGATTTCAAAAAACTCTGGTCTTCCGCCAGCGATTTGGCATAGCCCTCGTTGCGCTGGAGATGGGTATTGATTTTGCCAAGCTCTGGCCGGCGCGCCAGCAGGTCGAGGATGTCCGCTGTCGCAAACGCCGGGTTGTGCGGATAAAGCGCCTCGTAAACCTCGCGCACGAATTCGAAATCCGCCGGATTGTCCACCGTCCAGCGCAGCGCAGACAGATCGTTTTCCTGCGACACGTTCACCTGGCGGAACAGTTCCGGATGCTGGTGGATATAGGGGGTCACGTGCTCCCGCTCGGAAGGCAGCCGCCCTTCTCTCCAGGCCCGCTCCAACGCAGCGAAGCGGAACACCTCGACGTCGAGGCCGTCGGGATAGGTCGGGGGGAAAACATTGGAGGCGTAATCCGCGCCGCTTTCCAGGCAAGCGTCAACCACCCGGTCGATCACCGCCGGATCGGCCAGGGGGCAATCCCCAGTCAGGCGAACCACGTATTCCACCCCCTGGGTGCGGGCCGCCTGGTAGAAACGATCGAGTACGTCGTCGAGGCTGCCCCGGTGGCAGGTGATGCCGGCCTCCGCGCAAAGCTTCTGCAAGGCGTCGTCCGATGGATGGGCGCTGGTTGCCACCATCAGCTTGTCGATACGGCGAGCGCGCCGGATGCGCTCGATCTGATGCCGCAGCATGGGCTTGCCCAGGATCGGCTTCAACACCTTGCCCGGCAGGCGGGTGGAGGAAAACCTGGCTTGCAGGATGGCGAGAATTTTCATGTTTCCTGATAGTAGCCGACAAGGGATTTCTTGAGCACGGCGCACCCGCCGCGCGCGGCCCCGGCGCCGCTGTGCAGTTGCAGCCTGGGCGAATCGTGATCGAAGGCGATGCGGGCGATCGTCCGGTACGTTCCCAGAGACTCGAAAATCTTCGCATAGTCCTGTTTGTAGGTATACACCTGCTCTGCCGGCAAGTGGTGATAGCGCCGCCGCTGGGGATTGTCCGGCAGAAAATCCCCCACGATCAGGAAGCCGCCGTCCCCGGTCACCCGGTCGATCTCCGCCACGGACCGGGCAAGCGACCGCCGGTCCACCCAGTGCAGGACAAAATTGACGATCGTCAGATCGAACGCTTCCTGCACCGGCACATCGGCCAGCGTTCCCTGCAGGAGGGTCAGCGCGGGAAAGCGCGCCTTGCCGTCGGCCACAGCCTCCCGGCTGGCGTCCACGCCGACGAAGCGCGCCTGCAGCATCTCCGACAGCCTGTTCAGCCGCCAGCCGTTGGCGCATCCCAGCTCGACCACGCTCCTGATTTCCTGGCGGGCGTCGAGCATATCCACCAGCTGGATCGGCCAGTCGATCTTCGCGCTTCCGGTCAGCGCTTCCCGGTTGCGGGAGAACCAGGCATCGCCTTCTCCGGCAACGAATACGTCATCCTGTTTCATTGAATCTTCCAATTCGCCGGGTTCAAGAATTTCGGATCGTCCAGGGCAAAGGCGCGGAAATCCCGGATCTTCGGCGCTTCCGCCTCACAGCGGCAGATCTCCTCCAGCTGCCGGCGGTTGTTCACCCCGCAGATGACCGCATCGACTTCGTCGAGCTGCAACACGAAATCCAGCGCGGCTTTCAGCGGCTCGCATCCTTCCCGCTCCAGGCATGCCCGATAAGCCGCCAGATGATCCCGGATCGGCGCAAAATAGGCAGGAAGCTCGTCCGGTGCCATCAGCAGCAATCCCTGGAGAAAGACGGAGCGGACGTGGATCTCCGTGCCGGCCGCCTTCAGCCTCGCCAGCTGCCCGTTTCTCAGCAGGCGCTGATCCAGGACGCTGAGAGGCAGCTGGACAATATCGAGACCATAACGCGCCAGCAACGCATCCACCTGCTCCCCGGTGTAGACCGACACGCCGATCTTCTCCACCAATCCCCGCGCCTTGAGGGCTTCCATCCGCCCCATCAGCCGCTCACCGCCTTCAGCCAGCAAATCCTCCGCATGGTGGACGAGCAGGCCATACACCGCCGGCTGGCCAAGCCTTGCCAGGGAGCGATGAAAGACCATCTCCAATTGCTCGGCATCGTGCTCGCCGATACCCTTCCCCGAAAATCCGGGCGTTTTGGTGACGACCCTGAACGCATGCCCGGGGGGAAGGGCGCGGCCCAAAACCTCTTCGCTGGCCCCGTAGCCCGCCGCGGTGTCGATGAGCCGCACCCCCTTCCCCGCCGCGGCATCCAGGATGTTCCTCACTTCCACCTCGGGCGTCCGGCCTTCCCGATTGGAAATCCCGTAATCCATTCCGAACTGGACCGCGCCGATGCCGATCTTCACGCCAGGGCCTGCTTCAAGGTGGCCACCACGAAATCCTGCTCCGCTTCGCTCAGGCCGTAATAAAGCGGCAGGCTGATCGCCCGGCTGTAATAGCCCTCGGCCTCGGGGAAATCGCCACTGCGAAAACCCAACCGCTGGTAGTAGGGCTGGGTGTGGACCGGGATGTAATGGACATTGGCACCGATGCCGGCATTCCGCAGTGCGTCGAACACCTCCCGGCGCGTTGCTTTGGTCCTTGCCGGATCGATCTGCACCACGTAGAGATGATAAGCGGAGTAACAGTCAGGGCGAACCGCGGGGAGGCGCAAAGGTAGGGCGCTCAGCGCCTCGTCGTAGCGGCGCGCCAGGTCATTGCGCCGGGCGACGAACTCGTCCAGCCGGTTCATCTGGCTGGCTCCCAGCGCGGCCTGGATGTCCGTCATGCGATAGTTGTATCCCAGCTCGATTTGCTGGTAGTACCAAGGCCCGTCTGGCTCGGAAACCATCCGGGCGGGATCGCGCACGATCCCGTGGGAGCGGAGGAGAAGCAGCTTCCGGTATAGATCCTCGCGGTTGGTCAGGATCATCCCCCCTTCCCCGCTGGTGATGATCTTCACCGCATGGAAGCTGAGCACTGTCATGTCGGAATGGCGGCAATCCCCGATTTTCCCGCCCTGATACCCCCCCCCAATGGCATGGGAGGCATCCTCGATTACGGTGACGCCGTGCCTGCGCGCCAGCTGCGCGACTGCCTCCATCTCGCACGACTGGCCGGCGAAATGGACCGGAATCACCACATCCGGCAGGCTGCCGTGCTGTTCCGCCTGAGCGAGCTTTTTCTCCAGAGCGGACACGCTCAGGTTGTACGTTGCGGCATCGATATCGACGAAATCGACTTTCGCGCCGCAGTAGAGCGCGCAGTTGGCGGAAGCGACAAAAGTATTGGGGGAAGTCCACAGCAGCCCGCCCGGCTTGAGGCCGGCGGCGAGACAGGAAAGATGCAGCGCCGCAGTCGCGTTGCACACCGCCACGGCGTATCTGGCGCCGCAATAGCCGGCCACTGCGGCCTCGAAACGCTCGATAGCCGGCCCCTGGGTCAGCCAGTCGGAATTGAGAACATCAACGACCGCCCGGATATCGGCTTCGTCGATATCCTGTCGCGCGTAGGGAATCATGCTTCGCCGTTCAGTTCGGGCTTTCTCAAATCCTCCACCGAAAGGAAGTGGGAATTGTTGCCGGAGCTGTACTCGAAGCCTTCGGTTACCGCCTTCCCTTCCTCCCCGATCGCGTTGGTTTGATAATCTGCCCGGAAGGTGAACATGATGGTGGGGCGAATCACATAGTGATCATGAAACTCGAGCGTGAGATGCGAATCATCCGCGGGGCACATGATTTCGTGCAGCTTTTCGCCGGGGCGTATGCCGATGATCCGGGTCGGCAGCTCCGGCGCAATGGCGGTAGCGAGATCCGTGATGCGGACGGAAGGGATTTTGGGCACGAAGATCTCGCCGCCGTGCATGCGTTCGAAGTTCCTGAATACGAAGTCCACCCCCTGGCGCAGCGTGATCCAGAAGCGCGTCATGCGCGGGTCGGTGATCGGCAGTTCCCTGGCGCCCTCGGCGAGTAGTTTCCTGAACAGGGGAACAACGGATCCCCTTGATCCGACCACGTTGCCGTAGCGAACCACCGAGAAGCGCGTCCTTCTGGCGCCGGCAATATTGTTGGCCGCGACGAAGAGCTTGTCCGATGCCAGCTTGGTTGCGCCATACAGATTGATGGGGTTTGCCGCCTTGTCCGTCGAGAGGGCGATCACCTTTTCCACCTCGTTCTCGATGGCGGCGGCGATGACGTTTTCCGCACCATGGATATTCGTCTTGATGCATTCCATGGGGTTGTATTCCGCAGCGGGAACGTGTTTCAGCGCGGCGGCGTGGATGACGAAATCCACATCCCTCATTGCCTGCATCAGCCGGTCGCGGTCGCGCACATCGCCGATGAAGTACCGCATCGCAGGGGAATCAAACGCCCGCTGCATTTCGTACTGTTTCAGCTCATCGCGGGAAAAGACGATGATCTTCCTCGGAGAGCACCGGGAAAGAATGGTCTTGACGAACTCCTTGCCAAACGACCCGGTACCACCGGTAATCAAAACCGATTTGTCGTTGAACATTTGCCCCCCTGTCTCAGTCCGGCAAACATAGCCGAAACCACTTCATTCTTCAATCTGCTCCTGATTCGGAAACAGTACGGCGGTAAAACCGAACAGGCGCAAATCGCGTATCCGCATCGGATAAAGAATACCCACCAGGTGATCGTACTCGTGCTGCACCACCCTCGCATGAAAACCGTCAACAGTGCGATCAACGACGTTGCCGTACTGATCGAAACCCGAATAACGCAACTGCTTATAGCGCGGCACCATGCCCCGCATCCCTGGCACGGAAAGACACCCCTCCCAGGCCTCTTCCAGCTCATCACTGAGCGGGGTCAGTACCGGATTGACCAGGACGGTGTACGGGACAGGCTCGGCCTCGGGATAACGCGGATTGGATTCCACCCCGAAAATCACCACCTGCACCCCGACGCCGATCTGGGGCGCAGCCAACCCGGCGCCGTTCAGCGCCTTCATGGTGTCGCGCATGTCGGCCAGCAGGGCATGGAGTTCCGGCGTGTCGAACACCGCAACCGGTTTCGCCTGCTCCAGCAGGCGCGGATCGCCCATTCTGAGAACCGGCTTGATCATTGCCGCCCGCCGCTCCACACTTAGCGCCGCTTGCACTTCTCGCAAAACGGCGCGGTCGCGACCAGATGCTCGAGGATGGTGCGCACCCGCCCCATGGCCTGTTTCAGTACCGCATCGACTTCCTCGTAGGTGATCGCCTCGCTGCTGGAACCACGTCCTGCGGCGTAATTGGCGCAAACCGTGAGCGCCGCGTAGCACAGCCCCAACTCTCTGGCGAGCGCCGCTTCGGGCATCCCGGTCATGCCTACCATGGTGGCCCCGTCACGCTCCAAACGGTCGATTTCGGCTTTGGTTTCGAGGCGGGGGCCCTGCACTGCCCCGTATACGCCGCCATCGATGTAGCGCTCGCCGGCAAGATCGCAGGCTTTCATGCACATCTGGCGCATTTCATCGCAATACGGCCAGGTAAAATCCATGTGCACCACCGGCTTTTCCCCCCCTTCGTAATAGGTGGATTTTCGCCCCCAGGTGTAGTCGATGATCTGGTCGGGCACGGCAATGACGCCGGGCGCCATGTCCCGATGAATGCCCCCGACCGTGGCAACCGAGATGACATGCTTCACCCCCTCCGATTGCAACGCCCACATGTTGGCGCGGTAGTTTACCTCGTGCGGCGGGATGGTGTGGCCGTAGCCGTGCCGCGCCAGGAAAATCACTTCGTGGTCATTGATCTTGCCAAAAGAAAGCGCTCCGGACGGTTCGCCGTAAGGGGTGCGGATCACCTGCCGGTGGGTGATTTCAAGATTGGCCAGCTGGGTGAGCCCGGTGCCGCCGATGATTGCTAACATGGATTAGTCCTGCGTGATGAACGATAAATAGCGAATGGTAAATGGTGAACGGTGAATAGTGAATAGTGAATAGCGTGCGGTGGGCGAGGGAGAACCTGCTGTGTATCAAGAATCAGTTTCCCGCGGGCTCTTGGGGCTCCCTGACGGCATATATCGCCGGAAGGTTGCGCCAGGCGCCGCGCACATCCATGCCGAAGCCGAACACGTAGCGGTTGGGCAGCTTGATGCCATGGAAGTCGGCCTGGATAGGCTTGGGCCGGCCGGTTTCCTTGTCCGCGAAGACGGCGCTGTAAAACGCCTTGGCGCCCATTCCCAGCACCTTGTCGCGGATCGCCGCCAGGGTGTGCCCTTCGTCCAGGATGTCATCCAGCACCAGCACCACGCGACCCGCCACGTTCTCCCGCGGCAGCACCTTCCAGTCGAGGCTCCCGCCCTGGGTGGTGTTGCCGTAGCGGCTGACGTGGATGTAATCGAAATCCAGCGGGAAGTTGAGCAGTGGCAGCAGTTGGCCGGTGAACACCACCGCCCCGCCCATCACGCTCAGCACCATCGGCTGCTGGTCACCAAGCTTGGAGGAAATCTCGCCGGCCAGCCGTTTTACGGCTTCAGACACAACAACGGCGGAGCATATCTGTTCCGCCGTCTGGAGTACTTGCAGCGCCTCTTCTTTAGGAAGCATCAATCATCCGTCAGTAAGTCAGGGTCACCACATCGTCATCCATCGCCTGCTGGATGACGTAGGCCCCCCCGACGGTTTCTTCGATTTCCGGGATCAGGTCCTCGCCCCACAGCTCCAGGGTCGGAGTGCAGACCTTGAACTTGACGCCGGCCTCGTGGGCATCCTTGATGAACTCGTAGACGCTCTTGGGCGAGCCTTCCTTGACGAAAAGCTTTTCAGCCACACCCTTCTTGGCCAGTTCGCCGGAACGGCCGGTCAGGATCACCTCCACCTCGTACTCCATGGCGGCGGCGACTGTCGCCTGGAAAAACGGCGCACCCAATTCCGAGCCATTTGCCGGATCGGTGTTGACCATCACTATCATAAGCTTATCAGCCATGGCGGATCTCCACAAAATAAGAATATGCTTCTTTGCTAAAGAGCGATTCCATTATAGCGACAAGTCCGGCGTTTTTGCCATACGTTCTCGTTGCGATTCCGCCAAAGCTGCAAGATAGGCGCGAAATTCGCCGTTGATTTCGGAATGCTTCAGGGCATATTCGACCGTCGCCTTGAGATAACCGAACTTGCTGCCGCAGTCGTAGCGGACTCCGTCGAACTCGTACGCCAGCACCTGTTCCTGCTGCAGCAGCGAAGCGATGGCGTCGGTGAGCTGAATTTCCCCGCCCGCCCCGGCCTGAACCCTTTCCAGGTGTTTGAAAATTCCCGGTGTGAGAATGTATCGCCCGACCACCCCAAGCGTCGAAGGTGCTTCTTCCGGCCTGGGCTTCTCGACGATGCCGCTGATCTTGTGAATACCGCCCTCCCATTCCGTGCCTGCCACGATGCCATAATGCAGAGCATCCTCACGCGGAACGTCCTGGACGCCGAGGACGGAACAATGGTAGCGCTCGTGCAGATCCGCCATCTGCTTCAGCACCGGCGGCTCGCCGTCCAGCAGATCGTCCGCCAGCAGCACCGCAAACGGCTCGTTGCCCACTACGTGCCTGGCGCACAGCACGGCATGGCCAAGCCCCAGCGCCTCGGACTGCCGGATATAGACGCAGGACACATTCTTCGGCAGGATGCCGCGCACGATTTCCAGCAATTCGGTCTTGCCCCGCGCTTCCAGCTCGGCCTCCATCTCGTAGGCCTTGTCGAAGTGGTCCTCGATCGCCCGCTTGCTGCGGCCGGTGACGAAAATCAGCTCGGTGATCCCGGCCGCGATCGCCTCTTCCGCTGCGTACTGGATCAGCGGCTTGTCCACGATCGGCAGCATCTCCTTGGGGCTCGCCTTGGTCGCCGGCAAAAAACGCGTGCCGAGGCCCGCCACGGGGAATACGGCTTTGGTTACTTTGGTCATGTCGCCTTCATCTCCAACAGTTTCAATAATGCCGCTTCGTCAAGAATGACAACCCCCAGTTCCAGCGCCTTGTCGTACTTGCTGCCTGGCTCGGCGCCCGCCACTACGTAGTCGGTTTTCTTCGACACGCTGCCGGCCACCTTGCCGCCGGCCGCCTCGATTTGCTCCCTGGCCTCCTCGCGCGTCAGGTGCGGCAAGGTGCCGGTCAGCACGAAGGTCTTGCCGGCCACCGCGCCGGCTTGCGGCTTCGGTGCACCCTCTCCTTCCGGCCAGCGCACGCCGGCCGCACGCAATTTTTCGATCACTTCGCGGTTGTGCGGCTCGGCGAAAAACTGCACGATGCTCTCGGCCACCACCGGGCCGACGTCCGGCACTTCCTGCAAGGCAGCGGCGTCCGCATCCATGAGGGAATCCAGCGAACCGAAATGATGCGCGAGATCCTTGGCAGTCGCCTCGCCCACGTTGCGGATGCCCAGGGCATAGATGAAGCGGGCGAGCGTGGTGTTCTTGCTGCCTTCGATCGCGGTCAGCACGTTGGCGGCGGACTTTTCCGCCATACGCTCGAGATTGGCGACCTCATTCATGCCGAGCCGGTACAGATCGGCCGCGTTGCTGACCAGGCCGTTGTCCACCAACTGATCCACCAGCTTGTACCCCAGACCCTCGATATCCATGGCGCGGCGGCTGGCGAAGTGCAGCAGCGCCTCTTTGCGTTGTGCCGGACAGTACAGGCCGCCGCTGCAGCGTGCCACCGCCTCGTCTTCGGGTCTCTCCACGTGCGAGCCGCAAACCGGGCAGGTCGTCGGCATGACGAATTCGCGCGCATCCGGCGGACGCCGCTCGCGCACCACCGACACCACCTCGGGAATCACGTCCCCGGCGCGGCGCACCGTCACAGTATCGCCGATGCGCACATCCTTGCGGCGGATCTCGTCCTCGTTGTGCAGCGTCGCATTGGTCACCGTCACGCCGCCAACGAACACCGGCGCCAGCCGCGCCACGGGCGTCAATGCGCCGGTGCGACCGACCTGCACGTCGATTCCCTCCACCACCGTCAGCGCCTCCTGCGCCGGAAACTTGTGCGCCACGGCGAAGCGCGGCGCGCGCGCGACGAAGCCCAGCCGCTCCTGGGCAGCCAGGTCATTGACCTTGTAGACCACCCCGTCGATATCGTAAGGCAGGCTGTCGCGCTTGGCGCCGATTGCGCGGTAATATCCGAGCAGCCCCTGGCAGCCGCGCACCACTTTGCGCTCGCGGCTGACAGGAAAGCGCAGCGATTCCAGATAATCCATCACTTCGCTGTGGACGGCAGGCAGGCTCAATCCCTCAGCCGATCCCAGGCCGTAGCAGAAAAACGTCAGCCGGCGCCCTGCGGTGATGCGCGGATCCAGCTGGCGCAGCGAGCCGGCGGCGGCGTTGCGCGGGTTGGCAAACTCTTTTTCCCCTTTTTCGACCTGATGGCGGTTCAGCCGTTCGAAATCTTTCTTCAGCATCAGCACCTCGCCGCGCACTTCCATGAAGCGGGGAGGGTTGGAAACGGGGAGGCGCAGCGGAATTGCCCGTATGGTGCGCAAATTGGCGGTCACGTCCTCGCCGGTGTAGCCGTCGCCGCGGGTCGCCCCCTGGGCGAACACGCCGCCCTCGTAAATCAGGCTCACCGCCAGGCCGTCGAATTTCGGCTCCACCGCATATTCCGCTTCGGCGATATCCAGTCCTTCGCGCACTCGCCGGTCGAAGGCAATCACATCCTCTTCCTCGAACGCATTGTTGAGCGACAGCATCGGCGTGCGATGGGAAACCTGGGCAAACACTTCCAGCGGTGCGCCGCCCACTCGCCGGGTGGGGGATTCCGGCGTGGCAAGCTGGGGGTATTGCGCTTCGAGCCGCTCCAGCTCGCGGAACAGGCGATCGTATTCGGCGTCCGGGATGACTGGCGCGTCCAGCACGTAGTAGAGGTAGTTGTGCTTCTCGATCTCCTCACGCAAATGGCGCGCGCGCTCGGCGACGTCCGCCGGCACGCCCATCAGGCCAGCAGCCTCAAAATACGGGGACTGCCGGCACGGAGATCATGTGCATCCATCCTGGCATAGATATCAGCGAGCTGCTGACGGATCCTGCCCAGCCCCGTCTCGGTCAACTCCTTGCGGTTATCGTCCACCAGCTTGCCGGGCAGTGCTACAGCGAGCTGACGGGCAACGCCCAGCATCTGATCGAAGGCCCGCAATCCGCCGGCCACCTTCGGCACGTCGAACAGCAGGGTAACACCGTGGGTGGAAAGCTGCTTGATCGCGGGAGAAAAGAAAGGCTCCGACTCCAGATTGCAGAGAGAGAACAGCGAAGCCCCCTGGTCATTCAGATAATGGAAGCTGCCGTCCGGCATCAGCTTCATTCCTGACGCCTCGGCCAGCGCGCGGATCTTCGTGGCGGGGAAAGGGGCCCCATCTTCGGCCACCACGTTCACCCCGATCAGCACATCCGCCGCGGCGCAAAGGCGGTCAATTTCCTGAGCGGCGGAAAGCGCGGCTTGCTTGTCGGGAAAATCCACCACCGCGTACAAACTGCCCGCCACGTCCTGCACCAGTTCGCAAAACGCGGCGAGATCGGCCGCGCCAACCGGCCCGGAGCGATCCGCCAGCTGCAGGCCTGCGGCCAGCTTGACGAATTCCGCATCCGGCGGCGCCTGCGCGGCATCCTCCCACATCCCGGCGTGCTGGTTGAAGCCAAACCACCGCACCGCCCTCGCGCTTCCGCGCGCCTGCTGCAGCGCCACCGCAAACGCACTGGGGGTGACGGGATCGGCCGCATGCAGCAGGGCGACATAATCAATCATCCGGTCCAGCTGGTGCGGCCAGGCCTCGTCCGCCGCTGCCGCCGCCTCGAACTCCGCCTCCGGCTCAGGGGAAAGAGCCGTTTCCGCGAGCTGCTCGTGCCCCGATGCAGACGGCGCAACGATCTGTTCTGGCTCCGAAGCGGCAACGATCGGCCCCATCCGCGGCTCCTCGCGTGCGCCGGAAAAGGTGTCGCCCCTCCCTTCCCGCATCAGCACGTCCTCATGGCTGGACTCGAAATGCCGCTCCGCGTGGCGTTTGAATCTTCTTTCCTGCAGCCAGTTAAAAACCAGCACTCCGGCCACTGCCAGGAGGCCGACGGCAATCAGCCCGATTTGCAATTCGCTCATGTTTGCGCCATTTCAAAAATGGTTTCGGGAATTATCCTTAAGGACGGCATTGGGCCACGAATGACACGAACAAGAACAATGAAGTGCGACCGATTTGCAGCACACCATCCAGGTAAACACGGACCCATGAGTAACGTCATGATTATTCGTGAACATTCGTGTCATTCGTGGCTGAAACGCTTTTTCCAGGATTATAGCGCAGCTTGCCGCCCCGGCTTCAACAATCACGCCGCCTCGTCCCGCATGCGGACGGCCTCTTCGAGATCCACCGCGACCACGCGCGACACGCCCGACTCCTGCATGGTCACGCCCACGAGCTGCTGCGCCATTTCCATGGTGATTTTGTTGTGGCTGACAAACACGAACTGGGTATGCGCGGACATCTTCTTCACCAGTTCGCAGAAGCGCTCGGTGTTGGTGTCGTCGAGCGGCGCGTCCACCTCGTCCAGCATGCAGAACGGTGCCGGGTTCAACTGGAACAGCGAGAACACCAGCGCCAGCGCGGTCAATGCCTTCTCGCCGCCGGACAGCAAGTGGATCGAGCTGTTGCGCTTGCCCGGCGGCTGGGCGATCAGCGTGACCCCGGCATCGAGGATTTCCTCGCCTGCGAGCTCGAGCCGCGCCTGGCCGCCGCCGAACACCGACGGGAACAGCTCGCCGAAATGGCGATTGACGGTGTCGAAGGTCTCCTGCAGCCGCGCCCGCGTCTCCCGGTCGATGCGCCGGATCGCCTGCTCCAGCGTGTCCATCGCCGAAGCCAGGTCGGCTGCCTGGGCATCGAGATACTGCTTGCGTTCGCGCCCGCTGTTGAGCTCGTCCAGCGCCGCCAGATTGACCGCGCCCAGCGCCTCGATCTCCTGCTCCAGCCGGCCGATTTCGCCCTGCAAGCCGCTCTGGCTGGCATTCCGGTCGAGCAGGGGCACCAGCACCGCCTCGTCCGCTCCGGCCGCGGCGAGCTGCTCGGCGCACTGTTCGTCGTAAAGCCGCGCTTCCTGTTCCTTGAGCCGCGCCTGCTCCAGCTTGTCGCGCAGCGGATGCAGTTTATGCTCGCTCGCCATGCGCTGCTCCTCGAGGCGCTGCAGGGCATTCGCGGCTCCCGCCAGGATATCGCGCGCCGCCGCCAGCGCCTTTTCCTTTTCCTGGCGCTGCGCCAGCGCCTGCTGCAGCGCCTCGCCGGCCGGCTCGTCGTCGAGCGCGGCCTGCTCCAACGCCAGATTCTCGATCCGCGCCGCGAGCTCTTCCAGTTGCCCGCACAGCACCGCCGCGCTGTTTTCCAGTTCGGCGATCTTGCCGCCGCAGTGCTTGCGGTGGAAACCCGCATCCTGCGCCTCGCGCTCCATCGCATGCGCCGCCTGGCGCTGTTTCGCGAGCCGCGCCTCGGCCTCGGCGCGCTCCCGGCCGTCATCCTCAAACTGCACCGCCAGCACCTCGATCCGGGCTCGGTGCTGCTCCAGATTGTATTCATGCTCGGCCGCCTGCTCGGCTTCCACCTCGATCTCGGCGGCGAGTTCCTGCGACTCCTTTTCGACTTGCCGGCTGCGTTGCGTGACCTGCTGCTGCCGGGTTTCGAGCTTGTGCACCTCCATCTGCGCGCGGTGGTGCGCCTGCTGCAGATCGGAAGCCGCAGTACGCAGCGCCAAAAGCTCGCCCTGGGCGCGCTCCGACTCGGCCTCGCGTTCCGTTGCCGCAGCCTGCCGCTGGCCGAGCGCCTCCCGGCACGCCTCCAGCTCCGCCCGCAGCCTCTCGATCTCGGCCTGGCGCGCCAGCACGCCGTGCAGTTCCGACTGCGGCGCGAAGAACGTGACACTGTGGCGCGTCAGAACATGGCCGTCGCGGCACACCAGGCAGGCGCCGGCCGGCAGCCGCTCGCGCAGCCCCCATGCTTCGCCCTGGCTCTCGGCCGCGTACACGCCGTGCAGCCAGTCGCCGAGCAGTGCGCTCCCCTGCTCCGACCCCTGCCACGCCGCATGGCGCGCCAGCGGCACGAACTCGCCTGCCGCTTCGGCCTCGGCGGCCGCGCCGCTGTTTCGGTCGAACACCGTCACCGGTGCCGGCGGCGCATCGCCGAGCCAGCCCAGCGCCGGTTGCAAACTATCGAGCACGATGGCATTGAGGCGCCCGCCCAGCACCGCTTCCAGCGCCGTTTCCCAGCCCGGCTCGATCCTGAGGCTTGCCCACAGCCGCGGTAGATGCTCCAGCTGGTGCTTCGCCAGCCAGGCTTTGAGCTTCTGGTTGTGCTCGAGCCGGCTTTGCAGCTGCTCCAGAGCGTGAAGCTGCGCCTCCAGCCGGGTCGTGCGCTGCAGCTCCGCGTGGGCCGCCTGCCGCGCCTCGCGCTGCGCAGCTTCCAGCTCCGGCAGCCGGGCCTGGGCGGCGTGCAGCCGCGCCTGCGCATCTTCCAGCTTGACGGCAAGCTCCGCAGCCTCCTCGCGGGCGAAAGCCAAAGCATCGGCGTCGGGTTTCGGCAGCGCCGCCTGTTCCTGCTCCAGACGCGCAAGCCGCGCACGCAACTGCTCGATGGCGCGCCGGGCGTGAGTGCGGTGGGTTTCCTCGACCTGCATTGCCTGTTCCGCCTGGGAAAGCTCGCGCTGCAGCGCGGCATGGCGCTGCTGGCACGCACGAAAGGCTTCCTCGGCCTGCGGCAGCGCCTCCCTTTCCCGCGCCAACCGCTCCTCGCAATGCGCCGCGCGCTCGTCTGCCTTTTCCAGCTCCTCACGCCAGTGAGCCAGGTTTTCCTCCGCGCGCTGGCGCTGCTGCATGAGCTGGCTCTGCTGGCTTTGCCAGCCCGCCAATTGGGCGGCCAGGCGCTGCCTGGTTTCGCGCTGGTGCTGCAACTGCTGCTCCAGCTTCGCGACCTCGGCGTTGGCGCCGTACAGCTCGCCCTGGGCGGCGTGCAGCGCGTCGCCGGCGGCGTAGTGGTCGGCCCTCGCCTGTTCGAGCTGGCTTTCCGCCTCGCGCAGGCGCGCGGTTTCCGCCTCCAGCTCGTTGATCAGGCGCTCCACCTGCTGCCGCCCGCGCTCCCACTGCATCGCGGCCTCGCGTTTTTTCAGCAGCCACAGCAGGTTCTGCGCGGTCGAAAGCTGCGCCTGCAGCGTGTGGTACTGCTGCGCCACCTGGGCCTGCGCCTCCAGCCGGGCGAGCTGCTTGTCCAGCTCCTGGCGGATGTCCTCCACCCGCGCCAGATTCTCGCGCGTGTCCTTGAGCCGCAGCTCGGTTTCGCGCCGCCGCTCCTTGTATTTGGAAATCCCCGCCGCTTCCTCCAGAAATACCCGCAGCTCCTCCGGCCGCGCCTCGATGATGCGCGAGATCATGCCCTGCTCGATGATGGCGTAGGCGCGCGGCCCCAGCCCGGTGCCGAGGAAGATGTCGGTCACGTCGCGGCGCCGCACGTGCAGGTTATTGATGTAGTAGGAGGATTCGCCGTTGCGCAGAAGCACGCGCTTGACAGCGATCTCGGCATACTGCGACCACTGCCCCGCGGCCTTGCCCAGGGTGTTGTCGAACCTGAGCTCCACGCTCGCCCGCGCCACCGGCTTGCGGCTGCCGGAACCATTGAAGATCACGTCCTGCATCGATTCGCCGCGCAGCTGGCGCGCCGACGACTCGCCCAGCACCCAGCGCACGGCGTCGATCACGTTCGACTTGCCGCAACCGTTGGGGCCGACGATGCCGGTCCGCTGCGCGGGAATGGGGATGGCGGTCGGGTCGACGAAGGTTTTGAAACCGGCCAGTTTGATGTGGGTAAGGCGCAATTTGCAGTTCGGAACGATATAATCGCGTTATTTTAACCGATTTGGACTCTCCGACCATGCCCAGCCAACCGAGCAAAGCCCTGGAAACCTTCGACAACCCCCACCCCGGCCGGGATTACCACATCCACATGGAAATTCCCGAATTCACCTGCCTGTGCCCCAAGACCGGCCAGCCGGATTTCGCCACCCTGATCCTGGATTACATCCCTGATCAAAAATGCGTCGAGCTGAAAAGCCTGAAGCTCTACATCTGGTCCTACCGCAACGAAGGCGCCTTCCACGAAGCCGTCACCAACCGCATCCTGGACGACCTCGCGGCCGCCACCCAGCCCCGATTTATGCGCCTTACCGCCAAGTTCTATGTGCGCGGCGGCATTTTCACCAATGTCGTCGCCGAGCACCGCAAGCCGGGATGGGCGCCGCAGCCGAAAGTGGAACTGGCGCAGTTCGAGTCGCAGTCGAATACGCGGTAGGCAACGTGTCGATGCAAGCCCCTCATCCTGCCGGCGGAAACGCCGGAATGTGTGCGCCGCCCCCGCCCTTGCCGTGAACAACCTCATCCTTCTCGTCATCTGCTTCGTCATCGGCATCGCCCTGCGCCGCAGCGGCCGCTTGCCCGAGCAGGCGCCGGCCACGCTCAACAGCTTCATCATTTACGTATCCCTGCCGGCGCTTGCCCTGCTGCATGTCCATGATCTTACCCTGTCGGGCGACATGGCGCTGGTGGCGGGCATGGCGTGGCTGCACCTCACCCTCGCCGTGGCGTTCTTTTGGGCCGTCGGCAAGTGGCTGAAGCTGCCGCGCGCGACCGTCGGCGCGCTGATCCTGATGGGCGGCCTGGGCAACACCTCTTTCCTCGGATTGCCGATGATCGAGGCCTATTACGGCAAGGAGGCCATCGTCACCGGCATCGTCGCCGACCAGCTCGGCTCCTTCCTGGCGCTTTCCACAGCCGGCATCATGGTAGCCGGACTCTATTCTTCCGAAACGCCCGCGGCCACGAACATCCTGCGCCGCGTCGCGCTGTTCCCTCCGTTCCTCGCGTTATTGCTGGGCGTAACGTTGATGCCCGTTGCCTATCCGGATTGGCTGGTCGCGGTGCTCAAGCGCCTGGGCGACACGCTGGCGCCGTTGGCGCTGGTCGCGGTCGGATTCCAGCTGAGGCTGGAGCAGCTCGCCGCCAATCGCCGCAATCTCGCGATCGGTTTGCTGTTCAAACTGGTCCTGGCGCCGCTGGCGATTTTCCTGCTCTACGTGCCGCTACTGGGCGCCGGCGGGCAGACCATCCAAGTGACCCTGTTCGAAGCCGCCATGCCTCCGATGATTACCGCTTCCATCCTGGCAACCGAGCATGATCTCGATCCCCCCCTGGCGACGTCGATGGTGGCGGTGGGGGTCATGCTGTCGTTCGCGACCCTGGCCGGCTGGTGGTGGGTATTGGCGCGCATCGTGCCGGCCTGAAACGAAGATGCCGGAATTCCCCGCTCCTCACGCCTCACCCCTCACCCCTCACGCCTACCTCGGCCTCGATTTCGGCACCGGCGGCGCGCGCGCCATAGTCATTGACGGCGACGGGGTCGTTCTTCACCAAGCGCGGCGCGATTTTGCGGAGCAATCCCCGGCTGTCTGGCGCGAAGCGCTGTTTGAGCTGCTCGCAGCCATCCCTCCGGAACTGCGCCGCAACCTTCGCGCCGTCGCCATCGACGGCACCTCCTCTACCGTTCTGCTGTGCGATGCGGGGGGCGAGCCACTGCTGCCGCCACTGCTCTACAACGACAGCCGGGCGACGAAGGAAGCGCGGGAGCTCGAAGCCGCGGCGCCAGCCGGCCATGCGGTGCTGAGCGCAAGCTCCAGCCTGGCGAAACTGCAGTGGCTTTCCAAACAGCCCGGAGCCGGCCGTGCCCGTTACCTGATGCACCAGGCCGACTGGCTGGCGTTTCAGCTCCATGGCCGGGCCGGCATCAGCGACTACCACAATGCGCTCAAGCTCGGCTGCGACCCGGCGACGCTCGACTATCCGGATTGGCTGCTGCGGCTGCCCGTCCGCCCTCTGCTGCCGCGCATCGTCGAGCCGGGCGAAGCCATCGGCGCCGTCACATCCGAAATCGCGCGGCGCTTCGCCCTGCCGCCGGACTGCGCGATCCGCGCCGGCACCACCGACAGCATCGCCGCCTTCATCGCGGCGGGCGCTTCCCGGCCGGGAGAAGCAGTGACATCGCTCGGCTCGACGCTGGTGCTGAAGCTGCTGTCCGAAAGCCGCGTGGACGCCGCGCAGTACGGCGTGTACAGCCACCGCTTCGGCGATCTCTGGCTGGCCGGCGGGGCATCCAACAGCGGCGGCGCGGTGCTCCGGCAGTTCTTCGGCGACGGCCAGCTCGAAGCGCTGAGCGCGCGGATCGACCCGACCATAGCGAGCGGGCTCGACTACTATCCCCTGCCGAAGCCGGGCGAGCGCTTCCCGGTCAACGACCCCGACCTTCCGCCACGCCTCTCTCCCCGCCCGCAGGACGATGTGGCCTTTCTGCACGGGCTGCTGGAGGGCATGGCCCGAATCGAGGCGCGCGGCTATCAACTGCTGCAGCAGCTCGGCGCGTCCCGGCTCCATTCACTGGTGACCGCCGGCGGCGGCGCGCGCAACCCCGCCTGGACCGCGATCCGGGCCCGGCTGCTAGGGGTACCGGTACGGCCGGCGGCCCATGCCGACGCGGCCTATGGCGCGGCGCGCTTGGCGAGGTACGGCGAAAAGCTGCTATACTCCTGCCAAGGGGAGGGGTAATGCCGACACAGTCCAATTGGAGCGGAGTCTTCTACCAGGCCGCGATGCCGCTCGGCTGGCATCCCGCCTCATCCGTCCCGAAAGAAACCCTGGAACAATGGATGCACGCCAATGTCATCCTGCTGCGCGCGCTGGCGGTGTTCGAATCGCTGCCCGCAGACTGGGAAAAAGATTTCGGCCAGAACACGGGAAAGGCGCTCGACCGCCTGGAAGCCAAGGTGGACCTCACCTTAAACCTGTTGACCCTCTTGCTGCGGCAGCAGCTTTCCCCTCCACTGCCCCGTCCTGCCACCCTGTCCGCCGATTCGATCGAGTGGATCGGCGAAGAAGCGCCTCCCGCCGGAAGCGAAGTGGCGATTTCGGTCTGGATCAGTCCCAAATTGCCGCAACCGCTCGTCCTGCCCGCCGCCATCACGGCAGCGGAACCGCAGCCGGGCGGCTTCCGGATCCGCGCAGCGCTGACGCACCTCAGCCCGGAAGCCTGCGACTGGCTGGAGCGCACGATTTTCCGCTATCACCGCCGCGCCATCCACCAAGCTCAACCCCGCCCAGAACAACCCGGAGCATGCCAATGAACAGGGATTTTCCACTTGAACCGTGGCAACATCTGCTGAACGACTTTCCGGCGATGGTCTGGTGCGCCGGCGCGGACGGCCGGCACAATTGGTTCAATGCCTCATGGTTCGCCTTTACCGGGCACGATCCCTCACAAGAGACCAGCGGCATGTGGGAGCAAAGCCTGCACCCCGATGACCGGGAGCCTTGCATGGCGCGCTACCGCGAGGCCTTTGGGAAGCGGGAGCCTTTCAGCCTGGAATACCGGCTGCGCGGTGCCGATGGCGCTTACCGGTGGGTTCTCGATCGCGGCAAGCCATTTTTCGGCGGGAACGGGCAGTTTTCCGGCTATTTTGGCCTGTGCGACGACATTGAACGGTACAAGGCGACGGAGCACTCCATGCGGCTGCAGGCAGCGGCCATCAACGCGACTGCCGACATGGTCGTGATCACCAACAGCGCGGGCATCATCGAGTATGTCAATCCGGCATTCACGGCCATCACCGGCTTCACTGCCGAGGAGGCGGTCGGCAAGACCTCGCGCCTCCTGTTTTCCGGCCAGAACAACCCGGCATTCTATGCCCAGCTGTGGGAAACGCTCACCATGGGCAAGCCCTGGCACGGCGAGCTGATCAACCGGTGCAAGGACGGCAACCTTTATTACGACGAGCAGACCATCACGCCCGTGAAGGATGCCAACGGCAACATCGCTCATTTTGTCGCCATCAAGCGCGACATCACCTTGCGCAAGCAGCAGGAAGCCCAGCTCAATTATCTGGCGCAGCACGACGCACTCACCGGTCTGTACAACCGCAATGCGCTGCTGGATAGCCTCAGGAATGCCGTTGGCGGGGCCAAGCGCGGGCGCAACGCGGCACTGCTCTACATTGACCTGGATCAGTTCAAGATCGTCAACGACACACTCGGCCACTCGAGCGGCGACCGTCTGCTGGTCACTCTGGCGGGCATGCTGCAACGCAACGTGCGCGAGCAGGATCTGCTGGCGCGCCTGGGCGGCGACGAATTCGGGCTGCTGCTGGCCGACGTCGCGCCGGAGCAGGCGATGGCCATCGCCGACAAGCTGCGGGTCGAAATCAGCGAGTTCCGCTACAGCGAGGGAAACCAGGCATTCAACATCGGGGCCAGCATCGGCATCGCCATGATCGGCGGCGACGCGCCCCCGGACGACGTGTTGTCCCAGGCGGACATCGCCTGCTATCAGGCAAAATCGCACGGGCGCAACCGGGTCGAGCTGTACCGCCCGGAAAGTCCGGAAAAAATGCGCCTGCACGACGACAAGGAATGGCTGAAGCGCCTACGTGACGCGCTCAAGCACAACCGCTTCCAATTGCATTTCCAGCCGGTGCTGCGGGTGCGGGATAGCACGGTCAGCCACTATGAAGCGCTGATCCGACTCCGGGAGGAAAACGGCGAGCTGACCCCGCCGGGCGCCTTCATCCCGGCCGCCGAGCGCTTCGGGCTGATCCGCGAAATCGACCAATGGGTGATCACCTCCGCCATGAAACTGGTGGCCGCAAGAACCCTGCAGGGCAAGATGCTGCATCTGACCATCAACCTTTCCGGCATGACCTTCCATGATGAGCAGACGATGCGGCATATTCAGCAGGAGATCAAAGGCCACGGCATTGATACCGACCTGCTGACATTCGAGATCACCGAAACCGCCGCCATCAGCAACCTCAACGAAGCGCGCAGGAACATCGAGAGCCTGCGGAACATCGGCTGCCATTTCGCGCTGGACGACTTCGGCAGCGGCTTCTCCTCGTTCGCCTACCTGCGCCTGTTGCCGGTGGATTTCGTCAAGATCGACGGCATGTTCATCCGCAACTTGTTCGCCGACCCGATCAACCAGGCCATGGTGCGCTCCATGAACGACATCGCCCACGCCATGGGCAAGCAAACCATCGCCGAATTCGTCGAGAGCGAAAAGGTCATGGATATTCTGAGGGAGATCGGCGTGGATTACGCCCAGGGATACCACCTGGGGCGCCCGGGCGAGATGGCGAACGGCGGTTAGCCTTAGAGCCTATTTCGGTAGGGGCTGAGGAGAATCTGCCAGCTTGCCGGAAAACAGACTCGCGGCGATGATCATCACCCCCCCCGCCCATTCGCGCAGGCTGAGCGCCTCGTCCGCCAGGAAAAAGGAAGAAACGGCCGCCACCACCAGCTCGAACAGGAAAATGACGATAGCCTGGTTGGCTGGGGTGTGGGTAAGACCGTACTGCACCGCCAGCGTCACCAGCACCAGCACCGCGCCGACAAAAACCAGCCAGATCCAGCTTTCCGGTCCGAGCTTGGGCAGGGCATCAAGGCCGCTTGAATTGAACAGCACCGGGAAAAGGGAGAGCAGCGTTACCCCGCCCCACACGGCGAGCGATTTCATGCCGATCTCGATCTCCTGCGCGCGGCGCGACAGCACGTTGGTCAGGGCGAACATGAAGCCGGCCGACAATCCCAGCCACTCGGCCTGATTCTTCGGCACCGGCGCGCCGAAATCCGGGTGCCACAGCATCACCACCGCCCCGGAAAGCGACAGCCCCATCACCAGCCAGCCCGCGCCGTTGAGCCGCTCCGCCAGCAGCACACGGGCAAAGATCACGGTCCAGAAGGGGGCGAGGTAAAACAGCAGCAATACCCGCATCACCTCGCCGTGAATCACTGCCAGCACATAGGCAAGATTGGCCCAGCCCGCGGAAAGCCCGATCCATACCAGGATCGTGGGCGCACGCCGAAGCCGGCGCCAGCTGCCGGAAAAAATCAGGCCGCCCGCAACCAGCGCGAACAAAAAGGTAAGGAAGCTCGACAGCTCACCCGAAACCCCGGCCTGCTCCAGGATGCGGAACGGGTACCAGATCAGCCCCCAGGTCACCGCGCCCGACAGCAGCCCCAGCACAGCCAGAAATTTTTGTTTTGATGCCATGCCTTTCCGCCCTTATAATTGCGAGCTTTCAGTTCTGGGCGCTCGCTTGCGCGGCACTCGGGACTCAGCATTCTGAAAACGCCGTGAATCCCGACCTGACCCTCCTCCAGCCCTACCCCTTCCAGCGCCTGCGTGCTCTGTTCCAAGGCATCGCGCCCAATCCGGACTGCGCGCCGATCAACCTTTCCATCGGCGAGCCCAAGCATGCCACGCCGGAGCTGGTACGCGAAGCGCTGACCGCCAACCTGGCGGGGCTGGCGAATTATCCCACAACTCAGGGTAGCGAAGCGCTGCGCCAGGCGATCGCCGCATGGCTGGCACGCCGTTACGGCATTCCTGCGCCCGATGCGCAAACCCAGGTGCTGCCGGTCAACGGCAGCCGCGAGGCGCTGTTCGCCTTCGCCCATGCGGTGATCGACCGCACGCGGCCGCAACCGGTGGTGATCTCGCCCAATCCGTTTTACCAAATCTACGAAGGCGCCGCGATCCTGGCCGGTGCGGCGCCTTATTACCTCAACGCCCTGCCGGATAACGGCTACGCCATGGATTTCGACAGCGTACCGGAAGAAGTGCTGCAACGCACCCAGCTCGTCTATGCCTGCTCGCCCGGCAATCCGACCGGCAAGGTGATGGATTCCACCCAATGGCAGCGGCTGTTCGAACTCTCCGACCGCTACGGTTTCATCATCGCCTCGGACGAATGCTATTCCGAAATTTATCCCGACGAAAACCGGCCGCCGCTGAGCGCCCTGGAAGTCGCCCGCAAGCTCGGCCGCGATGATTACAAAAACCTCGTGGTTTTCAGCAGTCTGTCCAAGCGCTCCAACGTGCCGGGGATGCGCTCCGGCTTTGTCGCCGGCGATGCGAGCATCCTGGAGAAATTCCTGCTCTACCGCACCTACCACGGCTGCGCCATGAACCCCGCGATCCAGGCCGCCAGTCTTGCCGCCTGGAACGACGAAGCGCATGTGCTGGAAAACCGCCGCCTGTACCGCGAAAAATTCGCCGCCGTCACGCCGATTCTGGCGGACGCGCTGGGCGTCGAACTGCCCGATGCCGCATTTTACCTGTGGGTCAAAACGCCGATTTCCGACACCGAATTCGCGCAAGCCCTGTACCGCGATTATAATGTCACGGTTTTGCCCGGCAGCTTCCTCGCGCGCGAAGCGCACGGTGTCAATCCGGGCGAAAACTTCGTGCGCATCGCGCTGGTCGCGCCGCTGGAAGAGTGCGTGGAAGCAGCAAAGCGCATAGGTGAATTTGCGACTCGAATCTGAAACCCGCAATAGACAGGATTAACAGGATTTTTCAGGATTTACAGGGTAAAAACCATATCCACCCAGGCAGCATTGCGAACCGGGTTTAATCCTGTAAATCCTGTAAATCCTGAAAAATCCTGTTAATCCTGTCCAATTATTTTGCTAGGAAAAAACATGAAAGAACTGCAAGCCATCATCGAAGAAGCCTTCGAGCGCCGCGCCGACATTACCCCGCGCAATGCTGAAACCAAGGTCATCGACGCCGTCGCGCAGGCGCTCGACATGATCGACAAGGGGCAGGTGCGCGTCGCGGAGAAGATCGACGGCCAGTGGGTCACGCACCAATGGCTGAAAAAGGCGGTGCTGCTGTCATTCCGCCTGGAGGACAACTTCTTCATCAAGGGCGGCTTCACCAATTACTTCGACAAGGTGCCGTCCAAGTTTGCCGACTACAACTCCAAGGATTTCCGCGAAGGCGGCTTCCGCGTGGTGCCGCCGGCGGCCGCACGCAAAGGCTCGTTCATCGCCAAAAACGTGGTGCTGATGCCGTCCTACGTCAACATCGGCGCCTATGTCGATGAAGGCACCATGGTCGACACCTGGGCCACCGTCGGCTCCTGCGCCCAGATTGGCAAGAACGTCCACCTCTCCGGCGGCGTCGGCATCGGCGGCGTGCTGGAGCCGGTGCAAGCCAGCCCCACCGTCATCGAGGACAACTGCTTCATCGGCGCCCGCTCCGAAATCGTCGAAGGCGTCATCGTCGAGGAAGGCTCGGTGATCTCGATGGGCGTGTACATCGGCCAGAGCACCAAAATCTACAACCGCGAAACCGGCGAAATCACCTACGGCCGCGTCCCCGCCGGCTCGGTGGTAGTGTCCGGCAACCTGCCCTCATCGGACGGCAAGTACAGCCTGTACTGCGCCGTGATCGTCAAGCAAGTGGACGCCAAGACCCGGTCGAAGGTGGGCATCAATGAGCTGCTGCGGGGCATTTGAGACTTGATCGGGAAAGGGCGGCAGAAACCGCCCTTTTTTCCGCGCATAGGCTGCGTAGGATGGATGGAGGCGCCAGCCGCAACCCATCGGCCGGCAGGTCAGGGTGATGGGTTGCGCTGCGCTCCACCCATCCTACGCGCCGCCGCAAATTGCTCATAGGGCGTGCTGCGCGCGCCATGGCGGCCACAGGCTGCCCTATAGCCCTACCCCACCCCCATCACGCCACCGGAATCCGCTTGGCCGAAGCGCTCTCGGTCTTCGGCAGCCTGACCGTCAGCACGCCGTTCTTGTAGGAGGCTTCGGCGCGGTCGCTGTCCACGTTACCGGGCAGCGGCACCGCGCGCTCGAAACTACCGTAGGCGCGTTCCATGATGTGCCAGGTGCCCTCGTCGGCCTCCCGCTGGAACCGCTTTTCGCCGCGCAGGATGAGGGTATTGCCGACAATCGAAATTTCGCAGTCCTCCTTTTCCATGCCAGGCACCTCGACGCGCACCACGATCTCCTTTTCGGTTTCCATCACTTCGCCTGCAACCAGCCCCCAGCTCGGGAATTTGGCAAGAGGCGCGCCTTCCGACGCTTCTTCCTCCTTGCCCCGGACAAAATGCGTCAGCGCGTTGCCGCCCCGGCTCAGCACCTCGCGCCAGCCCTCGGCCAGGCTCTCCCACGCCCGGTTGAGTTCCCGGCCCACGTCCTTGCCGACCTTTTTCAGCGATTCCAACATGATGCGTCTCCTTATGAAGTTATTGTCAATTGGTACTGGTTGGAGCCACGCAGATGCGTGCTGGTTCAATCCGGCCCGTGAACGGGTTAGAATCCGGGTTTCGTTTTTGGACCACGACTCCGGAAAGCCATAATGCAAAACAGCACACTGGAACTCGCCAAGGCCCTGATCGCCCGTCGCTCGCTCACTCCCGACGACGCGGGTTGCCAGGACATCCTCGTCGCCCGCCTGGAAAAGCTCGGCTTCAATATCGAGAGAATGCGCTCCAACAACGTGGACAACCTCTGGGCGCGCAAGGGAACGGCGGGGCCGCTGGTGTGCTTCGCCGGCCATACCGATGTGGTGCCGACCGGACCGGCGGAAAAGTGGGACAGCGAGCCGTTCATGCCCACGATCCGAGACGGCATGCTGTTCGGCCGCGGCGCGGCGGACATGAAAACCTCGGTCGCCGCCTTCGTTACCGCCATCGAAGATTTCGTCGCCGCCCACCCCGATCATCCGGGCTCGATCGCGCTGCTGATCACTTCGGACGAAGAGGGGCCGGCGGTGGACGGGACGGTCAAGGTGGTAGAAATGCTGGCAGCACGCGGCGAGCGCATCGACTACTGCATCGTCGGCGAACCCACCTGCGCCGGAAAATTCGGCGACATGGTGAAAAACGGCCGGCGCGGATCGCTCTCCGGCACGCTGACGGTAAAAGGCATCCAGGGCCACATCGCCTACCCGCACTTGGCGAAGAACCCGATCCACATGGCCGCCCCGGCGATCGCAGAACTCGCCGCCACGGCCTGGGACGAGGGCAACGAATATTTTCCGCCCACAACCTGGCAGATTTCCAACATCCACGGCGGCACCGGCGCCACCAACGTGATTCCGGGGCACGTCGACATCCTGTTCAACTTCCGCTTCTCCACCGCCAGCACCGTGGATAGCCTGAAGGAGCGGGTGCGCGCCATTCTCGGCAAGCACGGCCTGAGCTACGACCTCGAATGGGAATTGTCGAAGCCATATCTCACGCCCCGCGGCGATCTGGTGGATGCGATCGGCGCGGCGATCGAAAGCGTCACCGGCATCGTGCCCGAGCTTTCCACTTCCGGCGGCACCTCGGACGGCCGCTTCATCGCCGACATCTGCCCGCAGGTGGTGGAGTTCGGCCCGCTCAACGCCACCATCCACAAGCTCAACGAATGCGTGGCGGTGGCGGATATCGAGCCGCTCAAGGAGATTTACCGGCGCACGCTTGAAAACCTGCTGGTCGACTAAAATTCACCAATAGGGCGGGCCATGCCCGCCGCGAAGATGGCGGCCGCGGGCCGCCCTATACTAAGAGAACCGAAACCATGTTCGACGAAGCAAAGAATCAACTCACCACCGTGCGCGACCTGCTGCGTTTCGCCGTCTCGTGCTTCAACGAAGCCGAGCTCTTCTTCGGCCACGGCACGCACAACGCCTACGACGAGGCGGCTTACCTGATTCTGCATACGCTGCATCTGCCGCTCGATACGCTCGACCCGTTCCTGGACGCCAGGCTCACCGCCACCGAACTCGGCGTCGTGCTGAACATTCTGGAACGGCGCGTGAAGGAGCGCGTGCCTGCTGCCTATCTGACCCACGAGGCTTGGCTGGGCGATTTCAAATTCTATGTGGACGAGCGTGTGATCGTGCCGCGCTCCTTCATCGCCGAGCTGCTGCGCGAGCGGCTGGCGCCGTGGGTCGCCGACCCCGACGCGGTGGAATCCGGCCTCGACCTCTGCACCGGCTCGGGCTGCCTCGCCATCCTGATGGCGCACGCCTTTCCCAACGCCATGATCGACGCAGTGGACATTTCCGAAGACGCGCTCGACGTGGCGCAGCGCAACGTCCTCGACTACGGCTTGGACGAGCAGGTGATCCTGCTGCGCTCCGATCTCTTCTCGGGCTTGCAGGATCAGCGCTACGACGTGATCGTCAGCAATCCGCCCTACGTCAATGCCGAATCCATGGAAGCCCTGCCGGAAGAATACCGCCGCGAGCCATCGCTCGCGCTGGCAAGCGGAGAAGACGGCCTGGACCACATCCGCACCATCCTGCGCGACGCGCCCAAACACCTTAACCAAGGGGGGCTGCTGGTAGTGGAATCCGGCCACAATCGCGACACCCTGGAAGGCGCCTTTCCCCATCTGCCGTTCACCTGGCTCGAAACCAGCGCGGGGGACGAATTCGTCTTCCTGCTGCGCCGGGAGCAGCTTGTCTGAGTGAATCAAAGCTTCTTGGCGACAACGTGGCAGCGCCGGCAGTTGTCCATCGGCCCCAGGGGAAATGCGACTTTGCCGTGGCACTTCCCGCAGAATTTCCCTTGCGCAATTTCCTTGAAAGACATCTGGGTCTCCCCCACCGACGTGGCGAAGGGAACGGGATGGCAGCTATCGCAGCCCACCCAGTAGGTATGCATGCCGTGCGGGAAAAGCACGTCGGCCATGAGGTGGTTTTTGGCCTGGAGCACGATCAGCTTCTTGAAATGCCCGTCGTCCGCCACGTTGCGTCCAATCATCTCATCCCTGGACTTGAATGTTCTGACCGCCGCAAACGGCGGGGCCAGCTCGTTTTCGCCGACGGTATCCCTCGGCCTGATGACGCCCTCCAAAACCGCCTTGGTCCAGTTGACGCCGCCGAATTTGTCCTTGGGCAGCACACCAAGGGCCGGGGCCGCACCGGTCGGGATGTTTGCCGCCTTGTTCAGGCCATAGATGTCGAGATTTCTGAGCAGCGCCTCGAGGTACGCATCCTGCGTGTCGCCGCAGTTGGAGCGAAGGCCGTCCAGGCATTTTGGAGCGAGCGGATCATCGGAGGCGGCCTGCTTTTTTTTCTGCGCTTGCGGCGCTTCGCTCTTCAGCAGGGAAAAATCGTCATAAGCCACGCAGCCGGCAAGCCCGCCCAGCAGCATCACAGCCAGCCCGCCCCAGAAAACCGGTGCGGATTTCCGGAAATACGTCATGTCGCAGGCGCTCCGGCTTTATCTTTCTCCCTGGAATGGCAGCGGGCGCAGTCCGCAAGCGGGAATGCCACTTTCCCGTGGCAACTGCCGCACCATTTCCCTTCCCCGATCTCTTTCATGCTCATTTTGTTCTGCCCCTTGCCCATGACGAACAACGCCGGATGGCAAGCGGCGCAATCGAACCAGTAGGTATGCTGGCGGTGCGGAAAAACGACGTCCTTGACGAAGTCGCTCCTGGGCTTGATCACGATGTCGAGCTCCAGCGGCGGCGCGCTCTCCGCCGCCGGGTCGAGAGACTCCTTGGGCTGGATCACGCCCGCGTCCACCATCGCGACCCAGTTCACCAGACCGAATTTGTCCTTGGCGATGCCCGCAATCTGGAGCGCCGGCGGGCGCTCGGCCATTCCGGCGCGATAGGCTTCGCTCGCCGGGCGGCTCGGATCGCCCCTCCCCGCCAGTCTTCCGCCGATCCCGAGGTAGATCGGGCTGGCCGGATCCTCGGGACTCAACGCACGGAGAGGCGGCTTTGCCTGCGCCTGCACATTCACGGCCGGGGGCGAGCCCGCCTTCCCGGCTTCGCCGTCCTGAAGCTCGGAGATGTTTCTTGGCGACATGCAGCCCGCAAGACCGATCAGCAGGACGACTCCGCCCCACAAACACGCCAACTTCAGATTTTGGCTGACCCGGTTCATGGCCTGCTCCCCAGCAACAATTTGGTTTCCGGCTCTTTGCGTTCCGCGGCCTGGGTCTCGCCGGCATGGCATCGGTCGCAATAGATCGGCTCCCACGCGATCTTGCCGTTATGGCAGGTGCCGCAGAATTTGCCGTCCATGATGGCGCGCATGTTGACCTCGTTGGCACCGGCTGCCATGACGAACAGTTCCTCGTGACATACCTTGCATTTGTAGCGGATGCGGTGAAACCAGTGCGGGAACTGGACCGGCTTCATGCCTGCCTTTTCCATGCTCGCCGCAGTCCGGTTCATGATGACGTCGCCATATTCCGCTGAAAAAGCCGGCAAGGAGACTGCCGCCGCCCCCCCGGCCAGCATGAGGGAGAGAGATAACTTGTATTCCTAACCTTCTCTAGTTGCATCAAGCCGCCTTTTTTGTGGGCGGTGTGATGAATCGTTGCACGGTCTCGTAGGGAGTCCGCCCGTTATTGCGATAGCCCAGATGTGGGCGTTCTCGGTTGT
>JBFMFB010000015.1:0-51659 GCA_040752115.1 Pseudomonadota bacterium
CTGGAAGTTACTCGAACCGGAATATGGGTAAACTGATTTCAAATCGGCACCAAATTAAATTGCTCTGTAAGCCGCGCCAATGCTCAGTATCGGCGCCTGAATTTGTAAGTTAACCGGACACTACTGAACATGGATACATTACATCTGCCTCGTCCGAGCATCGCCAAAGTAGCGCATCAGGAAGCGAAGCGCGTTGCACCGGACGGGAGAACTCGGCTACAGGTTCTATCGGGTGTCGCGCTGCGCGCGGACTATTTGGGTGCCGGCAATGCCCCGGCGGGGCAGTTACCTTTTCTTGCTTGTCCAAGAAAAGGTAACCCAAAAAAAGGACACCCCGGTTCGCCGATCACCCTATCGGGCGACTTCCCTGCGTTGCTCGTCGTGCCGGGCGGCTGGCATACGATCTTTCACCCGCTTCAGCGGGTAGAAAGTCGGAGTCCCCTTGTGGGGCAACTCGCCCTTGCACCGAAGTATGCTGCGCATCCTTCGCCGCGCGGAGCTCAGACAGTGCTCGCCGACATCCCCCGGCCCGCCTGCGCTACTCGGCGGCTCGCAGGGGCCCCAAAAGGCGTCGCAGTGCAAGCAGCGTCCTGCGTTGCAAATTACCGTTTTTATTGCGGAGTTCAAAAATTCCAGAGCGCTACACTAGCGCATCCAGCTTAGCCAGATTGGAATCCCAGCCGTAATCCGCCACCACCCGCGCCCGGCCGGCGGCTCCCATTTCCGGCGCAAATGCGGTCAGCGTCTGGCACACGGCATCTGCCCATTCCGCCGCTCCGCCGGCCAGCCGAATCTCGCGGCCATCGACGGCATCGATGCCTTCTGCAGCCTGCGGTGAGGCGACCACGGTCTTTCCCATCGCCATCGCTTCCAGCACCTTGTTCTGCACACCGCGAGCCAGCCTCAGCGGCGCCACCGCAAGCGCGGCGTGGGCGAGGTACGGCCGGATATCCGGCACCGAGCCGGTGACCGAAACACCGGGCAGTTCCGCAAGCTGGATCACCCGCGGCGTCGGGCGGGCGCCGACGATGTAAAACCGGGTATCGGGCAGTCTGGCGCGAATCGCCGGGAATATCTCGCGCGCGAACCACTCCGCCGCATCCACGTTCGGCCAGTAGTCCATGGCGCCGGTGAACACCAGCACTTTTTCCCCTTGCCGATACGGATCGGGATAGTCGCGGTCGGGGGAAAAATACTCGAAATCCACGCCATTGTTGACGTGGGCAATCTTGCTCGCGCTCTCCGGCGCAAGTCGGCGGAACCATCCCGCCTCGGCGGCCGAGACGAATACGGTGGCGTCGAATACCCGCGCCGCCTCGCGTTCGAAATCGAGCAGCAGCCGGCCTTCGCGCCGGTAGACCGCGGACAGCGGCCACGATCGGGTACGCGCATACTGGTTCCACTTGTCGGAATCGACATCGACGAAATCGGCGACGCGCCTCGCTCCGCTCGCTTGCATCGCATATTGCGCCATGGCCGAGGAGAACACCAGGATGTGCCTGACCGGCAGCCGGTCTAGGATATCGTCCACCCAGCGCTTCATGCCGCCGTCCCGGTAGTAGGGAAGCGTGAGCGGCTGGCCGGACAGGAAGCCGCGCAGGCTCTTCAGCTTCGCCGCGCGGGGGGCGAGCCGGACGAAGCGGGTTTCATGACACAGCGCGCGCACCGTGTCCACATGCCGCCAGTCGTCCTCGTCATCGACGAAGGTGCCCAGATGCACCCGGTAGCGCTCGCTCAGATGCTTGAGGAAATGATACGAACGCACCTTGTCCCCCTTGTTCGGGGGATAGGGAATGCGGTGGGTGAGGTACAGAAGGTCTTCCATCGCTAGCCGAGGTTCTTCACAATGTGCGGGCCGATCAGGTTGGCGAGGCCAAGCGGCATGCGCTGCCACGCCTTGATGAACAGCCGGTATTTCGGATTGGCGGGATTATGCTGGGGGATCGCCGCGGCCTTCACCAGATCGTATTCGTAGTGCAGCGGCTGCGGCTCGAAGCCCCAGTTCTTCTTGAAGTCGAACTGGCCGGTGCCGCGCTTGCTGCGTCCGTAATCGAAAATCCGGCAGCCGCGCTCGCAGGCGGTGCGCATCAGTTCCCAATACTTGAAGTCGTTCGCCGCCAGGTGGCGCGCGTCCTCGCTGTCGCCGGCATAGTAGGGCAGCACTTCGTCGCGAAAATAGAAGGCGAGCACGCTGCTGATCACCCGCCCTTCGTGAAGCACCGACAGCACTTCGCAATCCTTGCCGAATACCTCGCGCAGCAGCGCGAAATAACGCTTCGGCAAGGCCGGCGTACCGTGGCGCCGGACGTTGTCGGCGAAGACCGAAAAGAAACGCTCGACGCCCGCGTCGAACTCTCCGGTGAGGCCGTTTTTGATGCCCTTACGCACCATCGCCCGCTGCTTGCGCGGAATGGCCAGCATGTTGGCTTCCGCATCCGGGTCGAGGGGCTTGCGGAAAGTGAAATACAAATCCTGGGTGGGCCAGTCGGTGTGGAACGGCTTCAGATTGCGGTATTCGAGGTGGCTGACGCCCAGTTCACGCGCCAGTTCACGCGCACGCTCGTCCAGGGCGGCGCGGGCCGCGTCGCCCGCGGCGGCAATGCCGCCGTAAACGCAGAAGGCGTTGGAAACCAGCGAATGACCGAACAGCCGGCTCTTGATTTCGGTCAGCGGCAGGACGCCCGCAATTTTCCCGCCGCGCTCGGCCAGCAGGTAATGCGTGCGGTGGCCAAACGCCCGCTCGATCACCGTTTTCCAGCCGGCGCGATGGAAGAAGGTGGCTTCGGGGCAAGCCGCGACGAAGGCGTCCCAGCGCGCAAAATCTGCGGGCTGAAGCGCTCGTACCGCGGGTTCGGAGGCGGAATCCGTCAGGTGCAAATACTCGCCCGCAGCGATCGAATTCATGGCGCCTCATCCAGGAATATCCGGTCCATGCGGTCCCAGCGGAAGTCCCGCAGCAGCGCCCGGACGCGGTCTTCCACGGTATGGAGGTTGACGTAATGGCGAAAGCGGGTCTTCAGCGAAATGCCTTTCTGCCGCGGCTGGCCGGGATCGAGCTCCCAGGGATGGAAATAGAAAATGCACGGTTGTCCGTCCTGCTCGTTGACGCGGCGCAGGCACCAGCGCGAGACGCCGTACGGCAGCAGGCGGAAATAGCCGCCGCCGCCGGCGGGCAGGTTGCGGTTGAGCAGCTTGACCGTGGTGACCGGCACTTCCAGCAGGCCGCCGCCGCTTTCCGGGCGGAAGGCGAAGCGCGGCGCATCGGGCATGCCGTAGTGGTCGTGCCGGATCGGGTAGATGCTCGAACTGTAGCGGTAGCCTGCCTGAGCCAGGCATTCCAGCGCCCACAGGCTGGCTTCGCCAATGGAAAAGCTGGGGGCCCGGTAGCCGCACACCGCCACGCCGCCGATGTCTTCCAGCAGGCGCTTGGCCCGGCTGACGTCCTGCAAGAATTCGGCGCGGCTCTGGTCGGTCGCCCGCTGATGGCCGTAACCGTGGCTCGCCAGCTCGTGCCCCTGCTCCACGATGCGCCGCACCATGGCCGGATGTTTCTCCGCAATCCACCCCAGGGTGAAAAACGTGGCGTGGGTGCGATGCTCGGCCAGCATGGCCAGGATCACGTCCAGGTTGCGCTCCACCCTGCTCGGCTGGTCATGCCAGCTGTCGCGCGAAATGTGGGGGGCGAAGGCGGAGACCTGAAAGTAGTCTTCCACGTCGATGGTCATGGCATTGCGGATTTGCGTCGCGGCCACGGGGCTCCTCATGGTGGAGGCTCCGCTCAGGCGACCCTGCGCTGCAGGCTACTATCCAGCCATTGCCGCAGAATTTCCGCGATGCGCTGCGACGCCCGTCCGTCCCACAGCTCCGGCACCCGGCCGGCCTTGCCGCCGTTGCGCATGATGTCGTCGAAAGCAGCCAGGATGCGCGCGGGATCTTGGCCGACGATGGTGTTGGTGCCTTCCTCCGCCGTGATGGGGCGCTCGGTGTTGTTGCGCAGCGTGATGCAGGGCACGCCCAGCGCGGTGGTTTCCTCCTGGATGCCGCCCGAATCAGTGAGCACCAGGCGCGCGTCCTGCATCAGGCCGAGCATCTCGAGATATCCCACCGGCGGCAGTTGCCATACCGTCTCGGCCGGCAGCCGGTCGGCGAGCCCGAACGCCTCGATTTTGGCGCGGGTGCGCGGGTGCACCGGAAACACGACCGGCAGCCGGCGGCTGATTTCACCTACCGCGCCGAGCAGGGCGCCGAGCTTCGCGGCATCGTCGACATTGGACGGGCGGTGGAGCGTCAGCACCGCATAGCCGCCCGCGGCGGGAACGGCTCCGGATAAGCCGGCCCGGCTCAGGGTCTGCGCCGCAGGCACCGCCTTTTTCAGGTTGCGGTGCAGCGTGTCGATCATGACGTTGCCGACGAAATGGATGCGCGCTTCGTCGATGCCCTCGCGCGCCAGATTGTCGCGCGCGCCGCGCTCGGTGGTGAACAGCAGGTCGGAGATCTGGTCGGTCAGCACCCGGTTGATCTCCTCGGGCATGGCGCGGTCATAGCTGCGCAGGCCGGCCTCAACGTGAATCACCGGCACACCCTTCTTGGCTGCGACCAGGGCGCAGGCGAGGGTGGAGTTGACGTCTCCCACCACCAGCACGGCAGCGGGCCGTTCGGCGTCCAGAATCGGCTCGAAGCGGCGCATGATCTCCGCCGTCTGCACCGCGTGGCTGGCGGAGCCCACCTCCAGGTTGACGTCCGGGGCGGGAATGCCGAGCGCTTCGAAATACTGATGATTCATCGCGGCGTCGTAATGCTGGCCGGTGTGAACCAGGCGCGCATCGAAGGGCGGATCGGCGTGCAGCAGCGCATCCATCACGGGGGCGATTTTCATGAAATTGGGGCGCGCACCCACGACGCACAGAATCTTAACCATGGGCCGGCTCGCGGCAGGAGGACGCTGCATCATCTGCTTTCATTTCTGAATCGCTTGATTCTGGGCAGGGACAGGATTTCCCGCGACAGCCTCAAGACGGCGAGGACGGATTCCTCCATCTTGGACACCCGCTCGTCCAGGCTTTCGAGCGTCAGCCCCGCGTTGCGCCCGCGCTCGGCGCTCTCCGCTTCCGCCGTTGCACTCGGCCGGGTTTCCGGCAGGATCATTTCCTGCTGAAGATCGCGAATTACCTCTTCGATGTCCTGGCGTCCAAGCGCATGCTTTTCTTCCAGACACCCCAGCAGCAACAGGCGGTCGCACAGGGTGTTGATTTTCCGTGGAATGCCTCCGGTATAGTCATGCACCGCCGCAAACACCTCGGAATCGAATACCGGATCCCCTTCCCAACCCACGGCGCGCAGGCGGTGTTCGATATAGGCCATGGTTTCGGGTGGGTCCAGCGGACCCAGATGGTAGGAAGCGATCACCCGTTGCCGAAGCTGCTGCATCCCCTCGCTCTGCAGGGTATAGCGGAATTCCGGCTGGCCCAGGAGAAAACTTTGCAGCAGCGACTTTTCGGCCGTCTGGAAATTGGACAGCATGCGAAGCTCCTCCACGGCGCGCGGCGTCAGATTCTGCGCTTCGTCCACCACCAGCAGGGCGCGTTTGCCCTGGCCGGCGCACGCCAGCAGGAATGCCTCCAGCTTCTTGAGCAGCACCGCCTTGCTCGCATCCTCGTGCGGCAGGCCAAACGCCGCCGCCACCATCCGCAGCATGTCGTCCGCGTCGAGCTGGGTGCTGACCAGTTGCGCCGCGACGACATTATTGGTATCCAGCTTGCGGAACAGGTTGCGCACCAGCGTCGTCTTCCCCGCCCCGACCTCGCCGGTGATGACGATGAAACCCTCGCCCTGGTGCAGTCCGTATTCCAGGTAGGACATGGCACGCTTATGGCCCTTGCTGCCGAAAAAAAAGTTCGGGTCGGGATTGAGCTGGAACGGCTTGGCGCGCAGCTTATAAAAGGATTCGTACATGGGGCATACCCTAGAACGTCATGTTGACCGCAGCGGTCACCGCATTTTCCTTGTAGTCGCCCGCGGCCTTATTCGAATCGCGCTGCTGATGGCGGAGTTCCAGGGAACCATGGAGCTTGGGCTGGAATTGCCTGACCAGGGAAAGCCAAACGTACCACAGATCGTCCTCCCGCCCGCTCGCCGGCTGCAGGACGCGCGACCAATTGCCGCTCAGGTTTGACGAAGTGTGCGGCGACATCTGCCAGTTCCAGCCCGCCATCACACCGTATTGCCTGATTTTGTCGCCAGCCAGGAAATCGCGGCTGCCCAGCAGGCGGCTGTCTATCGTGTCGCTTTCCAGCGACTCCCTGAGCGAGTTGAAAGCCGACAGCAGCACCACGCTCTTGCCGCTATTTATGGTCACGGATGCCTGGAACCGCTTGTCCAGGAAAACGCGGTTGGTAAAAAGAGTCTGGTTATCCCTCGCAAATACGAGGAATCGGGACGTTCTACCCAAGAAAAAGAGCTGCGTCATCGCAAGCTGCTGCGCCGTCGTCATCACATCCTGGTTATAGCTCATATTCCAGGCAGTCAGCCTTGTCCGGTGCGTAAAATTAAGCGAATAGGTCTTGCCGAAAAACCGCTCGCCGTACGAAGCGTCAAGATCGGTCCTGGTCGTGGGGGCCCAGCCGAAGCCGACATTCCAGAATGAATAGCTGGGTTTATTGCTGGTCTGGTAGCCGTATTCTTCATGTCCACGCTTGCCATAAACCTTGAATTTCGGCGTCAGCCGATAGCCGAGGTTCCCCGAAGCTGTCGTGGTTTCATAATCCGGCCTGTCTTGATACTTGATTCTATTGTCGGCGTAATTCAGGCCCCAAAACGCGCTGCTGAAAGCGGGGCCGCTGTTCAGGCTGAAATTGACCCGGTCGTTCTTGCTGTCAGAAAGCCTGTCAACGTCGTAATGGGCTTCGTCATGGCCATACCGCAGCTCCGTGCTTGCCGTCGTGCCGAAGGTGTGGCGCCAGTACGGGCTTACGCTGTAGGTGGTCACCGTCGCCAGGTTGCCGGTCGTGCTGGTATTCTCCACGCCCAGCGGCGCCAATAGCGAGATATTTTGCTGCCGGATAGCAGCAAGCGCATCCACAAACAGGGAGTGTTCCACCAGTTCTGCGTTGCCGTTGGCCGCCAATTGGTGGTTGGACGTATTGTTCTTGCTGTCGCGGGCGTAAATGATGTTCTGCAGCGTATAGTCAACCTGGGCGCTGACTCTGCCGCCCTTGCCGCTAAGCGATATCCCCGGATTGATCTGGGTAATGAATTCGCTCTTCTCGTTTCCCGCCGTTGCCAGCCCTACGTTATCGGTGTAAGTTTCTTTAATGCCGAGCCGGGGAATGATTTTCCAATCGGTGGCATCCGCGCCACTTGCCAGCAGCGACAAAACCACCGCGCCAGACACGCCTGCCAACCTCTCGGAACGAAGAAGTGAAAACGGTGCAAGTTTTTTTTGAAGTGCGCGCGTTGCCCAAGGAAAACGAATGTTTTTTTTATTTACCATAACTACCGTAGGATCCGTAGTAGTCCGTGCCGGGCATCCCATTGCCTTTGTTGAGCAACAGGCCGACAACGTCGCATGATTCGATCTGGCCGAGCGCCTCCTTGAGCGCCTCCTGGGGCGTTCTCTCCGCCTCCACCACCATGACGATCTGGCCCATGTGCGTGGCCAGCACCCGCGCCTCCGTCGTTATCAGGAGGGGCGGAGAATCGAAAATAATGATCCGGTCGGGGTAACGCTGAGCCATCTCCGCCAGCAGGCGGTTCATGGCCGTGCTTGCCAGCAGCTCGGTGGCATGGCGGTGCCCGCGTCCCGCCGGAAGGATGGTCAGTTTCTCGACATTGGTTTTGATCAGCACGTCGGACAGTTGAAGCTGGTCGTCGAGCAGGACATCCATCAGCCCTTTCTTCGCCCGAAAGCCCAGGAATTCCGGAATGGAAGGCTTGGCAACGTCAGCATCGACCAGTAGGACGGTGCGGTCCATTTCCATGGCGATGCTCATTGCCAAATTGATGGCGCAAAAACTTTTTCCCTCGCCGGGGAAAGAACTGGTAACCATGACCAGGTTGCCGTTTTTGATCGGCACCGCCCCCTGGCCGAAGGCATTCATCAGAAGAGGGCGCTTGATCAATCTGAACTCTTCCGCAATTTGCGTTTTTTCGGCATTCGGCGTAATCATCCCTGCCAGGCGCAGCTTGGCCAGATCGATGCTTTCGTGGCGGACAGTTTGCTCCTCCCGTGCTGCCGTTTGTTCCGCAGGAGGCGCTTGAATGCTCTCTGCCACGGCTTCCGCTTGCCCGGCATCGAGAGTATCGACCGCCCTCTCGATCAGGGTAACGTTGGAAGTGGGGCTGCCGGCAATTTCAGCGGCCGGAGCGGTATTCTGCGCCGCCCTGTCAGGCTGATCGAATTTGCCTACTGCTTTTTCAATGATGCTCATCCTGCCCCCTTGTTCAGCCTATGCATTTATTGCGTCACTGCCAGCGTGCGTTACACCAGGCTGCCGGCCGCTAGCCAGCCCGCAGCGTCAATAAGGAAAGCGCCGCCATAACGGCCCCGTAGGAAGCCAGCAGACTGAGGAACGCCGTGGCGAAGTTAATCAGCCCTTTTTTCTGTTTCTTTCTCTGCTCGTCCGTCCAGATCATGGAAACCGCCCCCAGGATCGGCAGGCCCGTGACTTCCCGCAATTTCCGCCGGTCGCTGAAAGTGGGCCTGATCTGGCTGATCAGAAACGCCACCGCAATCCCCGCCAATATCCCGCCCAGCAGGACGAGCGATGTGAGTTGAGGGCGATTCGGCGCGCTCGGAGTGAGCGGGACCCGAGGCGGGTCGACAATCCTGAAGTCGACGACCCCGCTGCTGGCTTCCATTTCCCCGGAAATTTGCGCGGTTTCGCGGCGCGACAGCAGTTTTTCGTAATTGGTTTTGTTGACTTCGTAGTCCCGGTTCAACTGCGTAAAATCTGCCTCTACCTGAGGCACGGCGTTGGCGGCGGCCTTCAGCTCGGCATACCGGCTTTCATATTCGGCCACCCTCGCTTTCATGGAAGCGACGTTGGCTTCCGCTTCTGCAAGGGATATCTTCAGTTGCTGAAAGATGGGGTTGTGGCTTTGCGCAGAGGACCCCGGCTTCTTCAGTTTCGCCTCTTGTTTCTTCTGCTCCTCCAGCTGCTCGATGACGCGCTTGGTGGAAACGATGTCGGGGTGTTTTTCCGTGTAGGTCAGCCGCAGACCATCGAGATTTTTCTTGAGCGCCTGGATACGGGAGTCGATCTCCGGATTCGAAATTGCGGCGGGATCAACCTGCCCCCCTTCCAGTTCCGGCTCTTCCTCGGCCAGTTGTTTTTTTATGGAGTCACGCGCGTTTATCGCTTCGCGCAATTCGAGCTTTGCCTGATTCAGGCTGGCGCTCACCCCGGTAAGCTTGGAAAAATAATCCCCCCCGGAACCGGGCATGAGCCCCATGTGCTTGCGCTTGAACTCCTTCAGCGCGTTTTCCGCAATGACCAGCTTTTGTTCATAGGTCTTGATTTGCTCATCGATAAAACGGCGGGCGGCATCCGTATCCTTTCTCTTGTCTCCCAGGCTGCCCTCGACGAACATGGTCAGGAAAGACTGCACAACCCGCTTCGACATCTCGGGATTCTTGTCCTGGTAGGCGATCACATAGAGATTGTCCCGCCCGGCGCTCTTGATCTCAATCCTGGAAATCAGCCGATCGATCAGCGCCTCCTTTTCCTCCGGGGTCTTGACCTTGATGTCCAGATCGGCCATGCGCATCACTTTTTCGACGTTAGGCCGGCTGATCAGGGTACGGCTCATCATGGCAATCTGCTGATCCATATTGGGCTGCACCGCCAAACCGGAAAGGAGAGGCTTCAGCATGGTTTGCGTATCCACGTAAACCCGGGCTGAAGCCTCGTAACGGTCGGGAGTCAGATAGACGGCGACCCATCCCCCGACCGACACGAACCAGGCGACAATCACCGCGTACCAACGATGCTGCCATATGCCCTTGAGATAGGACAATAACTGCGTCAACGCCTCATGCATCTGCGTTTCTCCCTATTGCCCGGCGCGATGAATTGAATATTTCAAGCCATGGCGCTCAAGCAGGTCGCGCTTTGGAAATTCCGAATAAACCCGCGTATCCGCGGGGTCAGTTTTCCGGTGATGATTGCGATCGCTCTCGATCGGAATTAAAACCAGCTCTCGGGTATGACAAGAACGTCGCCTGGCTGCATTTCGACATTGGCGGAAACATCCCCGCCCTTGATGAGGTCCTCCAGGCGCACGCTGACTTGCTGCTGCTTCCCGCCAGCGATGCGCAAGATGCTGGCCCGGTTACCCGCAGCAAAATCCGTAATGCCGCCGACCGCGATCAGCACATCCATCAGGGTCATGTTTTCCCGGTAGGGCAATGCCTGCGGTCTCGCGGCCTGGCCGATGACGCGAACCTGTTGAGTGAAAGGACCGACGAACCCCGTCACGATGACGGTGACGATCGGCTCCTGGATATATTTTGACAGGGCTTTCTCGATATCACGAGCCAATTGAGAGGGAGTTTTGCCGCTCGCCTGAAGATCTTCCACCAGCGGCATCGTGATCTTTCCATCCGGCCGCACCGGCACCGACTGCGACACATCCGGATTGCGCCACACAGCAATGCTCACGTTATCTCCGGGACCGATCAGGTAATCGAATTTAGCCGGATTTTCGGCAACAGCCGGGGCAGGCGGATAAGCCCTGGTCGCACACCCTCCGAAAAGCGGCACCAAAAGCATAAGGGTCAAGCCCATCAACCATTTTTTATGAAATCGCTTCGTATCCACTTTCGTAACCCTTTCGATTGAAAAAATTCAAGCTTTCGAGAAACCGCGTTTTGGAATCAGATTTTGATACATGGCACAGTAGGGCAGCATTTCCTGGTTCCACCTCTTGCTCATGCCGTTTTTATTGATTCTTCTTGCACAGAAGTCGTCTGAAGGCATCGGGATATTGTTGAGATATTGTCTTGCAGGAAACAATAGTTAAGCGTAATTTACCTTACACCATGGCGTTGTCAAGCTCGTATCTGTAACATCTGCGAGACATTATCCGCAAATTGATTATTGCGAATTTTCTCTCAGATCAATATCCATCAGGGCAATCGCACTTAACTGAGATAATTTGATATAGCGTCATATTGCAGCTTTAAAGTATCAAAATTGAACTTTTTTGCAAAAAAGGACATGAGCATGTTCAGCATCTACCGGAAGAAATCAGCCAGCCATCTGCTGCTGGCCCTGTTGGCCGCGCTGGTCGTTGGCACAGCCGGCTGCAGCAAGACCGAGTCAAGTCAGAAATATGTCCAGGAGGCAAAAACCCTCCAGGCGAAAGGCGACAACAAGGCCGCCATCATCCAGCTCAAAAACGCGCTTCAGAAAGATGCAGACAATAAAGAGGCGCGCTACCTGCTGGGCACGATCTACAACCGCACCGGAGACTTCGCCTCGGCGGAAAAAGAGTTGCGCAAGGCCCAGCAACTGGGCTACGAACCGGGCAAGATCCAGCCCGCCCTGGCGCGCGCGATGCTGGGCCAAGGCCAATTCCAGAAGGTTCTAGACGAAATCAAACCCGGTCAGGACGCCAAAGGAGAAGCGTTTGCGGGCATCATGACTTACCGCGGCCATGCTGCGCTGGCGTTAGGCAAGAAAGACGACGCGAAAGCGGCGTTTGCAACGGCGGTGAACAGCGATCCGGCGTTCTCGGACGCGTACCTCGGCGCCGCGCGGCTGGCGGCGGCGGAGAAGAATCTGGATGAAGCCTTGCGCCAGGTGGAGCTGGCGCTTTCCAAATCCCCGGGAAATGCTGACGCCTGGCTGATGAAGGGTGACGTACTGCGCGCTCAGGCAAAAACCGAGGAGGCGATTGCCGCATACCGACAGGCGCTGAAAGTGGATGACGGCAACGTAGCTGCCCATGTGACCCTGGCTTCAATTTATGTGGATGCAAAGAAATTCGACGCTGCACGAGCGGAAGTCGCCGCGGCGCGCAAAGCTGCGCCGAACAACCTCGTGGCCCGCTACATGGAGGCCTTGATCGACTTCCGCCAGGCCAAGTATCCGGAAGCGCGGGATAACTTGCAGGAAGTGCTGAAATCCGCACCCGAGCACATGCCCAGCGTATTGCTTTATGGGGTGGTCGCCTATGTGCTCGGCACCTACGAGCAGGCCGAACAGAACATCGGCAAATTCTTGGGACAATTTCCCAACAGCGCCTATGCCCGCAAGATGCTCGCCGCAACGCAGTTGAAAAGGGGCCAGCCCGCCCGCGCGCTGGATACCCTGAACCCACTGCTCTCCCAGGGAAGCAAGGACGTATATGTGTTGGCGCTTGCCGGCGAAGCTTCCCTGCAAACAAGGGAATTTTCCAAATCGAGCGACTATTTCGAAAAAGCGGCGGCACTCGATCCCAAGAACGTTGCCCTGCGCACCCAAATGGGCGTAAGCCATCTCGCCAGCGGCGAGTCGGCCCGCGCCATCGCCGAGCTGGAGTCGGTCGCCGGACAGGATTCCGGCCAGTACAAGGCCGACACCATCCTGGTACTGACCCACCTCAGCAAGCAGGAGTGGGACAAGGCGCTGGCAGCCATCGCCGCACTGGAGAAAAAACTGCCGAACAACCCGGTGGTCTACAACTTCCGCGGCGCGGCTTATCACGGCAAGAAGGACCTCGCCAACGCGCGCAAGAATTTTGAACGGGCGCTGGCCCTGGATTCTGCCCATATTGCGGCGGCCATAAACCTGGCCCAGCTCGACCTCCAGGAAAAAAACCCCCAGGCTGCCCGCAAGCGCTTCGAGGCGATTCTGGCAAAGGACAAAAATCATCTCCAGGCCATGCTTGCACTGGCCAATCTGGCGAACGACGAAAAAGAAGCCGTCTCCTGGCTGGAACGGGCGGCCAAGAGCCACCCCGCCGCGTTGCAGCCGCGTCGGCTGCTGATCGACCACCACCTGAGGAACAATGAACCGCAAAAGGCATTGGCCATCGCGCGGGATGCGCAGACCGCCAATCCCGACAATCCCGATGCGCTGGATCTCCTCGGCACGACGCAGCTCGCCGCCGGCGAAAAGGACAATGCGCTGACCACCTACGGCAAGCTCGTCAAATCGGCGCCCAAAGCGCCGCTCGCCTACTACCGGCTCGCCTCGGCACAAGCCGTTGCGAAGGACATCGCCGCGGCACGATCCTCGCTCAACAAGGCGCTGGAACTCAAACCCGATTATCCCGATGCACAGGCCGCCCTGATCTCGCTGGAAATTCAGGCCGGCAGACATGCGGAAGCGCTCAAAATTGCTCAGGGAATCCAGAATCAGTCTCCCCAATCCCCTTCCGGCTTCGTGCTCGAAGGCGATGTCCTCATGGCGCAGAAAAAATACTCCGAAGCGGCGAAAGCCTACGAGAAAGCCTTTGCAATGGACAAGAACGGCCTGCTCGCGGCCAAAATCCACCAGGCGCAAAGCCTCGCCGGCGATGCAAGGAAAGCCGACGCCGGCGTGCAGCAATGGCTGAAAGACCACCCCGACGACCTTGTCGCGCGCGGTTACCTAGCACAGACCTATATGAAGGCGAGCCGGAACAGGCAAGCCATCGAGCAATACGAACTCGTCCTGAAGAAGGACGCAAATGACCTGGTCGCGCTCAACAACCTCGCCTGGCTTTATTACCAGGAAAAGGACCCCCGCGCACTCCCGACCGCCGAACGGGTCTACAAGCTCCGGCCCGATGCGGCCTTCATCGGCGACACCCTGGGGTGGATCCTGGTCGAGCAGGGGAACACCGCCCGCGGCCTGGAAATACTGAGAAAAGCCGCCGCGGTGGCGCCCAAGAACCCGGAAATCGCCTATCACTATGCAGTTGCGCTGGCCAGATCTGGGGATAAGGCCAAGGCGCGCAGGCAGCTTGAAGACGCGCTGGCATCCGGCCAGGAGTTCCCGCAAAAAGAGCAGGCCAAGGCGTTCTTGAAACAGTTGTAGCACAGGCGATCCCCATGCCCGTCCATCCCTAGCGGCAAACCGATTGGAATGACAAGGATGAGCGCCAAACGCATCCTGTTCTTCGCCGAAGCGGTCACGCTTGCGCATGTCGCCAGGCCCATCGCCTTGGCGAAGGGCCTGGACCCCGCCCGCCATGAGGCGATCATTGCCTGCGACCCACGCTACCAGCGGTTTCTGGAACGCGCCCCTTGGCAGACCCTTCCGCTCCACAGCATCAGCAGCCAGCAGTTCCTGGGCGCGCTGGCAAACGGCAGTCCGGTTTACGATGCCGCAACCCTGCGCGGCTACGTGCGGGAAGACCTCAAGCTGATAGAACAGATTCAGCCCGACCTGATCGTCGGCGATTTTCGCCTTTCTCTTTCGGTCAGCGCCCGCCTTGTCGGAATTCCTTACATCGCGATCAGCAACGCCTATTGGAGCCCGTACTATGCCGCGAGAGGGTTCCCGCTGCCGGTGCTGCCGATGACCAAAATCCTGCCGCTGCCGATTGCAGAAAAGATTTTCCGGCTGGTGCAGCCGCTGGCATTCGCTTTGCACTGCAGGCCCTTGAACCGGGTGCGGGCAGAGAACGGTCTGCCTGCGCTCGGCACCGACCTCCGGCGGGTCTATACCGATGCCGATTACACGCTCTATGCGGATATTCCCGAATTGTTCCCGGCAGAAAATCTTCCCGCGTCTCATCATTACCTCGGCCCGGTTCTGTGGTCGCCCCCGGTAGTTAAGCCTCCATGGTGGGATGACCTGCCGACGGACAAGCCCATTGTTTACCTGACCTTGGGCAGCTCAGGCCAAGCCCGCCTGCTGCCGACGGCGCTGGAGGCGCTGGCCGATCTCCCCGTCGCGGTGATCGCCGCATCCGCCGGAGCCGCTGTACCGGCGAATCTCCCGGCCAATGCCTGGGTTGCGGATTACCTCCCCGGCTTGGAAGCCGCCGCACGGGCAGAACTGGTGATCTGCAACGGCGGCAGCCCCACCAGCCAGCAGGCGCTGGCGGCGGGTGTGCCGGTTCTGGGCATCGCCAGCAATATGGATCAGTTCCTGAACATGGGGGCGCTCGTGCGGGCTGGGGCCGGCCTTCTGTTGCGGGCCGATCGCGTCAATGCCAAGAAAATTCGCGCGGCCGCGAGCCGCCTCCTGTCGGATTCCGGCTTTTCCGGCCATGCGGCGAAGCTTGCCAACGCCTTTGCCCGTTATCTCGCGCCGGAACGGTTTGCGGATGTTGTCGGCCTTGCGGTTGCGGGAAATACTGCCAAGGGAAAGCGCAAGTAGCGTCTGTTGGAAAATTCATGCCTGGAGCCACGACATGCGGAAGATCACGACTAGCCAGATATTGACGTTCCTGATCCTGCTGGCATTGATTCTCACCCTGGGAATCGGCAGCACTGCGGTCTTTCTGGGTGGACTCCCCCTCGGCGACTTCAGGGGCGTTGCGCTCGTCGGCGCGGCCGTTGTCTTCACCTACCTGTATGCGTTTGCGGTTTACCGGCTTTTTCTTTATGCGATGCCGCTCAGCGAAGGGGAGATTGCCGAAGGGTCGCGGGAAGAATTTGCCGCCCATGTCCACTTCCTGTTTTACCTTGCCCTTTTCAATTCCCTTGTCAGAACGCACTTTCTTCCGATACCCCTGCTGCGACTCGTGCATTTGGCGCTTGGCGCCCGGTTGGGTGCGAACACCTACAGTGCCGGTGCCATTCTGGACCCGTTTTTAACCATCCTCGGAGACAACTGCATCATCGGGCATAACGCGGTGCTCTTCTCGCATGCCATCGAAAGGAGGCGGCTTTCCCTTGCCGCCATACGGATTGGCAACGGTGTAACGATCGGCGCGCAGAGCGTGATCATGTCCGGCGTGACCATCGGCGACGGCGCCATCGTATCGGCGGGTGCCGTAGTGCCCAAAGGTACCCGCATTGGGGCGGACGAAGTTTGGGGGGTGTTCCGGCCAGGCTGCTGAAGCGATCCGCAAGCGAGGGCACCTCGGCCGGCTGAACCGGCAGAGTGTCTGTCGGTTTTTTTTACACCCCAGACCACAAGGCCTCGGTCTCGATGGCCGGACAACACATAATCACCTGAACAAACAAAACATTATGATGCCTGGCCCGCTTTGTGCTTTAGTGGGGACAGGCGCAATGATTCCAATGATTGAAACAAATGCGTTGACTCTAATAATCGTTGCAGTCGAACCGTTGTTGGATATTTAACCTGAATGGAGAATACGGACATGAAACCCACCAAACTTTTCAGACTGCTGCCAGCCGCAGTGGCCCTTGCGGGGCTGGGGTTGGGCGGTACCGGAGCGGCGCAAGCAGGCAGCGTTTATGGGGTATCGCACTTGGAAGTGGACAATCTGAGCATCGCCATTACCGGCTCCCCCGCGCCAAACAATTTCAATTTCACCGCCACCAACACGGCTATTCTGAACGGCGTCCCCACCATCACGTCAGCCACCTGCAGCGGGTTTCCGAGCACCTGCGCGGCGGCTCCGCCGAGGCTCGACCCGCTGCCCGCCCAGATTCCTGCCGCTACGCGCGCCAACAACGCCTTCCCCAATATCGGTGGCTTCCTAGGCCCGGGCGCCAGCGAGTACTCGACCTCCGACTCCGTCATCTATACTGCCCAGTTGACGGGAGATGCCGTTACCCACACCCAGCAGATCGCCGAATCGGAGCTGCAGGGAGGGACGTCAGCGAGCGCCAGCGCGCAGATCCAGTCGATCACCGGCTTCACGTTTACCTTTACCCTGCTATCCCCAGGGTCGCTGACCCTCAGCTTCGACGCCGATCCCGACATGATGGCGGCCATTTCCGCCCTGGGTATCAACGGTGCGCAGGCAAGCATGCAGACGTCGTTCGACCTCAGCCAGAACACGGGGGGATCCGGCTTTGCCCGTTGGACGCCGCAAGGTACCGCCGCCGACGACTGCGCCGAGGGGGGAGGGGTGACCTGTACCGAGGCGGTTGGCGGCGATCCGCTGGATCTAAACCTCACCATCGGCACCACCTCCAACGGAACCAGCATTACGCACTCCCTGGAGGCGGCTAAGACGCTCGCTGGGCTTTACAGTATTACCGCGAGCGGACTGACGGCCGGTGACTGGACCCTGACCTTGAGCGCGGTGACCTCGACCAATCTGACCCACGTGCCGGAGCCAGCCACTCTGTTGCTTCTTGGGGCAGGGCTCGCCGCTTTCGGTGTGGGCGGAGCACGACGCCAGAAACGGCACGCTGTCTGAAGCCTGGCAGCAACTTGCCTGAGACGGGCGCAGCGGAAGCTGCGCCTTTTTTTGTCCGCGAGCGGCAAGAACGCAGCCAGGCGCTGCTGTCGTCTTGATGGTGCAGAGGGGGGGATAAGCTGTGCCCGCGCGGCCTCAAGGCCTCGATACCAGACGGCTGAGCGGCAGCCGCACCGACCTTGCGACCGGCGCGCGGCCGGCGCCGATGCGGCCCATGAACACCGAGCGTGGAGTCTGGCTCTTGCCCAGCAACCGTTCAAGCTGTGCCAAAAGATTTTCGGCTTGCGTTTTCGCCTTTGCCGTTTTGCTGAATTCCATCCCTTCGCGCGCGTATCTCCCGAAAATCAGCGGCGTCATTTCGGGTTGGAGTTGCAGCCCGAGCTTCGTTGCAGTCAGCCAGAAGCGCTGCACGGCGCGCCCGGCATCGACATGATCATCGATGGTTTTCGGTTCGCGTTCGGCGAGGATGGCAAAATGCGCAGCGCAGGCGATGCCGGGAATCAAATCCATCTGAATGCGGGGCGCCAAAGTGCCGGCGAGATAGGTGTTAAAAAATTCGACGCGCTGCCAGCTCTGCATCACCCAGCGCATCAGCTCGAGCGTCAGAGGATCGACCCCCAGCGCCTGATCCGGAACGCGGTCTTCGCTGAAGCGGCTGTTCCACTGGATGATGCTGCGGTGGACTTCGTACGCTTCCGGGATGGTGAGACGCAGCTTGGCGTTGTCGAACATCAGGCGCGCGGCGTTGAGCCTGCTTCGGAAGCCTTCCAGCCACAGGATGCGGTAGCCGCTGCCCACGGCGGCTTCCAACGCCTGCTTTTCCCGTGGCGTCAGCGGCCGGGTGCGCATCGGGCGGCGCTGGACGCTGCGGTAGGGAATATAAGGGATGAGGGGGTCGGGCCGGACCGCCGGATCGGACTCGAAACGGACATCGAAGGTCGGCTTGCTATCGGGAGTGTCCGCACGGCGCCGGAATCCGGCGCGCAGACCATGCCCGCTCGCGGCGATGGCGATGGTTTCCAGCAGCGCCCCAATGGAAATCTGGCTCGGGCGGCCGTCGAGGTCGTAGATGCAATGGTCGCGGGTGTCGAAGCCGTGCACGACCAGATTGTGCTCGTCGATGATCTCGAAACGCCACGGCTGGGTGTTGTCGCCGCTGGGCGCCCAGCGGGCGAGGTCGAGGATTTGTTCGATTGTGGTTGGAGCAGCGGTCTCCTTAGTCCCCGTCGTCAGTCCCCTCTCCCCTTTGGGGAGAGGGTTAGGGAGAGGGGCGGACGCGTTCAATGGGCTTTCACCCTCTCCCCTGCCCTCCCCCTTCAAGGGGGAGGGGGTGGCCGTGCCGTGGCTTGAAGATTCGCTGGCATAAACAGGCGTCATCGCAATTTGTTTGCCGAGGCGTTTTCTCGCCACGGCGAGCATCAAGCGCTGAAGCGGGTTGCCGTTCCCGCCCGGCCGACAGGTCCGTGCCAGCTTGCCGCGGTAGGCGTCGAAGTGCAGTCCGTGCGGCGCCGCCCGGACGTTGCCGCGGTTGAGCAGAATTTTGAGCGCTTCGGTGGCAGCAACCCCGGCACACAACTGGCAGGCCATTGCCGTGGAAGGTCCGCGATGGTTGGCCAGATCCACGCGCGAAGGATCGGCCAGGTAGCCGAAGTGCAGCCCCGCTGGCGCGAGGCCCAGCAGGAAGCGCAACGCTTTCTCCTCCTCGGGCAGATCGCCCAGCCGGAAATATTCCTCGAAGGTCATCCCGCCGGGCATGAAATTGAGGACGGCCGTACCCATTCCCAAGGGGGCGGCGGTGACGGCGGGAATGCCCAGTTCCGCGCAGGCAGCGAAGGTGGCCTGCCGGGTGGGAAAAACAAAAAAATCCAGGCCGTCTACATAGAGGTCGACGTCGGCAAAAAATGCCGCCAGGTTGTCTTTGCCGATGCCTTCCGGAAATATCCTGATGTCGAGCTCGGGGTTGATGTCCTTGGCCATGGACGCCATGACTTCGGCTTTGGGCCGCCCAAGGCTCGACATGGCGGCGCCGGCTTGGCGGTTGAAGTTGGCCATGTCGAAGACATCAAAATCGGCGATGTTGAAGGCCCCGATTCCCAGGCGCGCGAGGGTGAGCAGGTGCACGCCGCCGACGCCGCCCATGCCGGCTATGGCGATCCTCTTGTGACGCAGTACTTCCTGTTCCTGGCTGGTCACCCAGCCGATATTGCGCGAAAACGCTTCGCTATAAGAAAAACTCCTCGCCATGGATATCAGCCCGAAGTTTTCACCAAGTAGCGACCAAACCTTGAGTGCCAAGGAAAGAAGGGCGCGATCAATTGATTTGGGCTATCCGCCTGGCTATACCCTCTTCTTCTTTTTTGGAGAAGAAGTACGGATACAACGACTTTTCACCCGGTACCTGCCCTGCTCTTCCGCCTAATTCGGCAATTTGCTTATCCGCATGGGCGAAATCCAGTCTCAGCAAAACAGCGGGGGCATTGACTCTTCGGCACATCCTTTCTTCGCCGGCCTGCTCGAAACCCAGCATTCTCCGGTAATAAGCGACATGGCGAGGATTGACCTCGATAAAAACATCGTCCGCATCGCCCAATATTCGGGCATAGATATAAGCGATATGGAACAGCGACGCCAGCACCATTTTCGAGCCGGATTCCCGGTCGACGGCGAGTTTGATGAATTCGCAAACTCTCCGGTTTTGTCTACGCGCGCGATCTACCTCCTGCTTGTACAGCTCGTCCACTAGCAGCCCCACTTCCGAATCGAACGCCAGAGTAATAGTCCCGATTGTTGCGCCATTGTCTGATGCAACCAGCGTAACCCGGTTTGGGTGTTCACTTATGCCGGGCAGTGGAGAAGCCCCATATCCGCGCCATGAATACATCTTGTTGATGAGCATACTGGCGGAATTGCGATGATTTTCACTGTCGGCCAAACGAATTTTGAAAAATTTCCGGTCAACGGCAAGATCTTGCATGTCAGGCGGGTCAGGTTGGTACAGCGTCAGCGCTTGCAGCTTGTGGGGAGATTCAAAGGGAACATCAATAAGTGTATTAGTCCCGCCGGTATTATGGAAGTTCGTAACATTAACCATTTTTAATACTCCGAGGCCAACTGAGACAATGGTTCACAACCGACAGGCAATTTCTTAAACTTACTTTAGCATATGTGCCGACAACCGTACTGGTAGCATACAGTACGATCGCACCGGCAGGCGCTATTCGGATGGCCACCTTGAGCAGACCGCCTTGCATCAGGCGGGATCTGAAAAAAAAGAGCCCGCGAACGGGCCTTTGAAGATGCTTCGAGAAGAAAACCTGGGGCACGAACACCGCACCCGATTTCAAAAAGAGGCTGGCGATTTAAGGCGCGCATGCCCCTCGGCATACCAGGGGGAATACTTCCCTGGGCGCGAATTGCCTTCTACGCAACAACAGGAACCCCAGCAGCCCCCCGCCGAGCAACAATACGGTAGAAGGCTCGGGAATTCCGCCGCGGTGCGACCACTCCTCAAAGCCCCCGGTGGGGCTGGAGCCATAGTCGCCGGGCGGGAGGGCTCCGGACACGGGGCTGCCGTTGGTCACGTTGCCGGTCGTGCCAAATTTGGAATAGAGGTAAAGATACTGGGCAGAACCCAGGTTTTGAAAAGCGCTCTCGGGAACCGACACCACAAGATCAACCCCCTTGCCGCTGCCGGCATTCAGATCGTAGTTCAACGCGACGGTTGTATTGACGGCCGTGCCGTTTTTCTTGCCCATATCCATGTCGAAAATCTTTTGCGCAATCTTCGTGGGATCGGTAGAGTTCGTTAGTTTTTCAGCTGTAAAATCGTATTTGTCCAAATCGCCCACCGAACCGACAAACAGCTTGAACTGATCCAATGACAGGAATTTGTCCTTGGAATTGTTTGGTTCATTGATGTCCAGGAAAAACTGGCGGTAGGTTTGGCCGTTGATCGTTACCGTCGGAATATTTGACAGAAGCAGCGAGTGGGTCCAGAGCGAAGGCTTGTCGTCAAGGATCTGGTGCCCCCCGACGATCTTGCTGTCGGTATTGAACCCTTCCTCGCAGCCGTCGTTGGTACCGCAGCTGTAACCCGTATCGCCCCTTGGGCCGGTGTTTTGCAGCCGGAGAAAAGGATTGAAAACACCGGTTCCAACTGTGGTGTTGTTCGCCGGAGTTGTGAATAGGGCGCCGTTTATTGTGGCCGAAGTCACCGGGTTGGGAGCCAGGGTGGTGAAATTGAAGTACGTGGTGCCATTCACCGCCGTGCCGCCGGTCGTGGTGCCGACATAGGGGGTAACAGCCAAGGCACCCGGAATGCCAATACCCACACCCATAACAACACCGGCTGTCGCGCAAGCGATTTTGCGGAAAATCGTTTTGGTTTGTTTCATTATCACCCCTCCTGCCCTCCCCTATACCAACTTCGACTAGGCAGAGGCGGACGAAATTTGTCTGCTTGTAGATAACCTAATTACCCTTGCTTGTCTAAAAGCAATTTTCACACCAGAGTTGCATCCACCTGTTTTATTTCGCAAAAAAGTATTGACACAACAGCTAGTGTAAAAAAATTCGACATATATCTGGCAACAATGAGCACGTCTGACATAACCCGGGGAAGCTCCGCGATCTTCTTTACATGCGCAAGCAATTTTCTCAGCTTCTCAATTTTTCAATTGTTTCAACAGCGCCATCGCTTCGGTTGCCTGAGGAAATTTAGCGCCGTCGGCCTGAAGGCGCTCCAGCTCCTGCCGCGCCCTATCCTGGTCGCCCGACTTCAGCCACGCTTGCGCCAGGTGGTAACGCGGCTGGGGCTCGTTCGGGGCCAGGAACGTCGCCTTTCGCAGCAGCTCCAGGCCGCGGGCGGTTTGGCCCCGCTCCACCAGGAACCACCCCAGCGTATCGGCAAGCGCGGCATTGTTTGGCTCCAGCCTGTAACCTTGCTCCGCATACTCCAGGTCACGGGGATCCTTGGCCAGGTGATATGCCCAGGCCAAATTGTTCAAGACCACGACATTTCGCGGCTGTTTCTCGAGAATGGCCCGATACTGTTCGATGGCCACGGCATATTTCCCGTTCGCCAGGTTGAAGTCGGCCAGGTAAAAGCGCGCCGACAAATCGGATGGCGTATCGTTGAGCCATTGCCGGAGCTTCGCTTCCCCCTCCTGCAGTTTGCCGGCTTGCGCATACGCGGCATGGATCTTCATCGCAGCCGTACCGCTCTTTTTGAGACCGTAGGCCGTTTCATAGGTTTTCGCCGCCCGCTCGAATTTCTTTTCCGCCATCAGCACGTCCCCCTCGATCGTATATCCGATGGGGGACTTCGGCGCTTGCTTTTGCGCCTTCTGCCCGATTCTCCGCGCTTCCTCCACATGCCCGGCACGCACCTCCAAAGAAGCCAGCGCGGCCTGCGCCTCGAGATAGTCTGGTTTCAGTTCCAGCGCCTGGCGCAGGGAGTGGCTCGCACCCGCCTGGTTGTTATTCATCTCTTGGACGCTGGCCAGACGAAACAACGCCAGGGGTGATTGGGGCGCGACGGATACCAGCCTGCTGTACGTCGTCAGTGCTTGAGCCGTCGCGCCGACGGCCAACTGGGCGCGTCCCAGAACGTCCAACAACACGTCGCTATCCGGGCTGATGGCCAGCGCTTCCTGTGCGGTTGCCACCGCTTTCTTCGCGTCGCCTTTCTCCAAATAATACGTCGCCAGCAGCAGCCGGGGCTGCACCGCCCCCGGATCTGCCCGCTTCGCCCGCTCAAGCCAATCCACTCCCTGTTGTTCATTGCCGGGCGTCTGGCCGACGAGATTGGCCAGCGCCAGCATGGCCTCGACATTCTTGCTGTCCTTTTCCAGGATAGTCTCAAGGCGCTTTCTCGCGGCGGCTGGATTCTTGTCCCGCAAATCCAGCTGTGCCAGATTCATCGCTGCCGGGAAGTAGGTGGGATCAGTACGAAGCGCCTGGTCGAAATATCCGCGCGCACTGGCAAAATCCCTTTTGGCAGCATAGATGGAACCTTTTAGGTTGAAGGTCAAGGGATTGTTAGGCAGTTTCTTCTCCAGGCCCTGCAAGGCCGCAAGCGCTTGATCCAGTTCGTTCCGCGCGATATGCGACATCACCAACAGGATGTCTGCCTGATGCCGGCCCGGATCCAGCCTGGCTGCCGATTCCAGGTCGGCCATGGCACGGTCCGATTCGCCCCCCGCCAGCCTGCTCAGCCCGAGCCCGGTTCTTGCCCCCGCGCTTTTTGGATCCAGGGAGGCCGCCTTTTCGAAGTATCTCGTGGCGTTCGAAAAGTCGTTTAGCTGCATGTAAGCCTCACCGGCGAGAACGAGCAGGCCGGTATCGCCAGGCGCCTGCTTCAGGCCGGTTTGCAGAACATTGATGGCGCGCTGCGGCTGCCGTTCCTTGACGAGAACAGCCGTCAGCATCCTACGCGCGTAGAGATTCTCCGGAGATTTCTCCAGCACCCAGGCGAGGTGCCTCTCCGCTTGGGCATATTGCCCCAGCGCCTGCTCGATGAGGCCTGCCAGTAGGACGCTCGGAACATGCGTGGGCGACGCTTTCAGCACCTCCTGGATGGCTTCCTGTGCCGGCGCGTAGTTGGAATTGCGGAAATCGATCAGCGCCTGCATGAAGTTGGCCATCGGACTGCGGGGAGCGATCTTGCGCACCACCTCGATATTTTTCCTGGCCTCGGCATAGCTGCCCATTCCAATCTGGATCGAGGCGAGGTTGAGGCGGGCGGGAATGTTCTGCGGGTAGACAGCGATTACTTTTTCATAGGCGGCAGCGGCCGCTTCATTGTTTGGTATCAGCCGCTGGACATCGCCTTTCATCAGCATTGCGTCGACATTCTTGGGGTCGCTTTTGTTCGCCCGGTCGATCAGCTCGATTGCCGCATCGATATTCTTTGTGCTCACGGCCAACCTTGCCTGGCCGAGCAAGGCCTCGGCGTGATCCGGATTTTTTGCCAAGGCATCTTCGAAGGATTTTTTCGCGTCTTCGATCCTATCCAGCGCCAGCAAGGCGTTTCCCCGCATGGCCAATATCTCTGCCGAATTCTCGGTCTTGCTCCCCACATCCGTCTTGGTTACATCCAGCACCTTCTGAAATTCGCCTTGCACCAGCAGCGAATGCGCCAGCACTGGCAACGCCTTGGCCCGATCCATGCGCAACTCGAGCGCCTTGCGCAACTCCTTTTCGGCGGACTTGGCATCGCCAGCCTGATCATAGATCGTGCCAAGCAGATAGCGTATCTCGGGATTGTCGGGGGTTTTTTGCAGTGCGTTCCGGAGCTGGATGATGGCCGACTTGGTATCGCCCTTCTGCTGATACTGCTTCGCCTCGGCCACCAGCTCCTGTGCAGTGGGGGTTTTGCTGCAGCCTGCCGCCCCAAGGATTGCGGTGGCCAGCATCGTCAGAAGCAGCCCGCCTGCTTTCCGGTTCAAGCATCTCTTATCCATGCACGCTTTCTCCCGTTTCCCCTGCGAGCGCATTGATGCTCAAATCTTGCAGGACAGCTACTTCAGGCCGTGCCGATTGATCAAATCATAGAGAGTCGGCCGGCTCACCCCGAGCAGTTCGGCCGCCTTGGCGATGTTGCCGTCAACCCTGCCCAGCACCTTCAATATTGCCCGGCGCTCCGCATCTTCCCTCACCTGCCGCAAATTGACCGGTTCCAGCTCTTTCTCGGCCGCCTCAAGGCCGAGATCCCCCGCGCTGATCTGAGAGCCCTCCGCCATGATCACCGCGCGCTTGATGCAGTTTTCCATTTCCCGCACGTTGCCCGGCCAGGTATGGTTTTCGATCGCATCCAGCGCATCCTGGCTGAAGCCCCGCACGGCATGCCGCGCCTGGCTGGCAAATTTGTTCATGAACGCATGGGCCAGCAGCGCCGCATCGCCCTCACGGTCGCGCAGCGGCGGGATTTCGATGACGATTTCACTCAGGCGGTAGAATAGATCTTCGCGGAAGCGGCCGGCGGTGATGAGCTCCTTCAGCTTCTGGTGCGTCGCGCACACGATGCGCACATCCACCGGAATTTCCTGGCGGCCCCCGATCCGCTCCACCACGCGCTCCTGCAGGAAGCGAAGCAGCTTTGCCTGCAATGGAAGCGGCAGATCGCCCACCTCATCCAGGAAGAACGTACCGCCGTCGGCGTATTCGATTTTGCCCGGGGTCTGCTTGGCGGCACCGGTAAACGCCCCTTTCTCGTAGCCGAACAGCTCACTTTCCAGCAAGTTTTCGGGAATGGCGGCGCAATTGATCGCGACGAACCGCTTCCCTGCTCGCGGGCTCAGCTGGTGCAGGGCCCTCGCCAGCAACTCCTTGCCGGTGCCGCTTTCGCCCAGCAGCATCACCGTCGCAGTGGAAGGCGCGACTTTTTCCACGCTGCGGCAGACCTTCAGCATTCCAGGGTCGCGGGTGATGATGCCGCCCATCGGAGACTCGACACATCCAAGCTGGAGGCGGCGGTTTTCCTGTTGCAGCGCATGCAGGCGGAAAGCCCGCTCCACCACCAGCCCAAGCACCTCCGGGTCGAACGGTTTCTGGTAGAAATCGTAGGCGCCCATGCCGATGGCCTTCACCGCGTTCGACCGATCCTGGTTGCCGGTCACGACGATCACCTTGGTATCGGGGGCCAGCGCCAGTATCTGTTCGAGCGCGGCCAATCCTTCCGAGGCGTGATCCGCATCCGGCGGCAACCCGAGGTCGAGCGTGACGACCGGCGCTTCGTGCCGCCGCAACTGGGCCAGCGCGCTTTCGCGGTCGCCCGCGATAATCACTTCGTAACCGTCGAAACTCCAGCGCATCTGCTTCTGCAGACCGGGATCGTCTTCCACGACCAGCAGCGTTCCCTTGTTCTGACTCACCCCTTCTCTCCTTGCGGCGGTTCTCCGCGTTCCACCAGCGGCAGCGCGACGCGGAATACGGTACCGTGCCCTTCCCGGCTCTCGACCTCGATCTCGCCCCCGAGCTCGCGCACGTATTCGCGGCTTTCGTAGGTTCCGATGCCCATGCCGGTCGTCTTGGTGGATTCGAACGGCTTGAACAGCCGCTCCCGGATGAACTGCGCGCTCATGCCGCGGCCGGTGTCGGAAATTTCGATTATGGCAGATTTGCCCCCGTGCTTCAGCCGGACGGCAACGCGCCCGTCAGCAGGCGTCGCTTCGACCGCGTTCTGGATCAGGTGCCCGATCACCCGCTCCAGGCGCTCCGGATTGGCGCTCACGCTCACTCCCAGTACGCCGGCTTCCATCTCCGGCACCGGGCTGAAGCCCGACTTTGCGGCCACCGCGCGCCGGAGCAAATCGTCCAGCGCGAGCGGCGTGGGTCGCTCCACCGGCTGGCCGCCGCTATGCAGTTGCAGCAGCAGGCGCTTCATTTTCGCGATCGAGTGCTCGACCGTGCTCAGCATGTCTTCCTGGAAAGCTGGATTGTGCTTGTGCTTTTCCGCATTCGCCAGCATCAGCGACAGTTGCGCCACCAGATTTTTCAGATCGTGCACCACGAACGCCGCCATGCGGTTGAAAGACTCGAACTGGCGCGCCACCAGCAGCGCCTGCGCGGCCTCAAGCTGGGCCAGGTAGCTCGCCGCCTGGCGGCCTGCCGTCTTGAGCAGATCCGACACTTCCCAATCCAGCTTGAGCTTCCCCCGCGACTGGGCAAGCACCACGAACCCCAGCAGCCGCTCGTGCAGGATCAGCGGCACCACCAGCCAGGCGCGCGGGATGGCCCGCAGCCAGTCCGGGAGTTCGAGTTCGGGATACATTTCCGGCTGCGATTCATACTCCTCCAGCGAAATGACCCACTCCCTGCCCGCCAGAAACCGGCAGAGCTGGCTGTCACAGGCTTCAGTACCGGCCACCGCCGGCATGTTCCAGTTCGCCACACACGCGAAATCCCCCGCTTCCCGCGCGAGCCACAACGCGCCCTCCGGGCTGTCCACCAGCCCGGCGATCGCCTGGATGGACCGCTCGTGCAGCCGCGCGCCCGGCTCCCCCTCGGAAAGCATGCGGGTGAAATGCAGCCACTCGTCGCGGTAATCGTACTTGTAGCTGAAGAAATGCTTGCTCAGGAACACCCGCACCCTGGCGCGCAGCGTGCCGGAAAACAGCATGACGAGCAGCAGGATAAGCGCGCCGAACAGGAAAGTCGCCTGCAGCACGCCGCCCCAGTTGCCGCCGAAATAGCGGATATAGTAGCCGGCGGCGGCCATGACCAGCAGATACACTCCTGCGCCGAGGAGAGCGCCGGAATGGAACAGAAGACGCCGGGACACGGAAATGTCGAGCGACCACTTCGGATTGCGGGCGGCGGAAACCGCGATCAGCGGAACGATCAGGGCATTGGTGATGCCGCGCGCGGCCCAGATCGCCGCATCCACGCGCTTGAACAGCAGGGCATCGGCATAGAGGTAGAAATCGTAGGCGAACATTCCCCCCAGCCCCAGGCACAGAAATTTTATCCCCCAGCGCTGCTGCGGCTGGACATTGCGGTAGAGCTGCTCGACCAGTGCCATCCCGGCCACCGCCAGGATCACCCGGCCGAAAAAGCCGCCGGTAAATTCCTCCGCTGGAACCGAACCTGCCGCACCGAAGCGAAGATAAACCGTTGCAGCGAGCAGCGAAAAGCAGACCGCCGCCAGCCCCGCCGCAGCCCGCTTGAGCCGGTGGGAATCGAAATCCGGCGCCTGACCGCCGGAGCCGAGCAGCATGATGAGAAAAGCCAGCCAGCCGGCATCGCGCAGAATCTCCATGACCTCGGCGAGAATTCCGGCCGGCTGTGCCGGATCGGAATAATAGGCGATCGCCCCGCCCCACAGCGCCGACAACAGGCAGGCCAGCGCCAGCACGCCGCCCTGCGGCCGCCCGCGCCAACTGGTCAGCAGCAGGGCAAACAGGAACAGGAAAGCAGCGGCAGCGGCAGCGTAGCTTATGGTACTGATATACACGCAGCGGCCTTGGGAAGTATCACGCTTCGGCGGTCATCGGGCGCCTTTGCCCCACAGCACCACCTCGACGGTATCGATCAGGATCAGGATATCGAGGAACAGGGTGTGATTTTTCACATAGTACAAATCGTACTGCAGCTTTTCGACGGTATCATCAACCGATGCCCCGTAGGCGTAGCGCACCTGTGCCCAGCCGGTGATGCCGGGTTTGATGCTGTGCCTGGCCGCATAAAAAGGAATTCTGGCAGTCAGTTCCCGGACGAAAAAGGGCCGTTCCGGCCGGGGTCCGACGAAACTCATTTCCCCCTTGAACACATTGAACATCTGGGGCAATTCGTCGATCCGCAGCTTGCGGATAATCCGCCCCACCCTCGTCGTCCGGTCGTCGTTCGCGCTGGCCCAGCGCGGCGTTCCGTCCATTTCCGCATCGGTTCTCATGCTGCGGAATTTATATATGCTGAACGTCTTCCCCTCCTGTCCGACGCGTTCCTGTCGGTAAAGGATCGGCCCCCCCGCTTTCCAGGTAGATACAGATCGCCGCGAACACCATCACCGGCAGGGAGAGCGTCAGAATCACCGCGCTGACTGCCAGATCAAACCCGCGCTTGACTATCTCCCTGATAAAATTCAGGCGAAATCCTTCGGCGAGAACCATCCAGCTGATGTTGAGGGATTCGAGCAATACCTGTCCGCGTTCGCGCTCGATAAAAGAGGACAGGTCGGTAACCTTGACTCCCGCCAGTTTGCATTCCAGCAGTTCCTGCATCGGCAGGTTGCCTCCGCGCCGGTCGCGCACCGCGATCACAATCTCGTCGACGCCATATCTTCGTACCATATTGTGCAGCGAGCCATCCCCCGGCAGGATGCGCGACGGTTCGATGGCATGGCGGGTCGCGCGTAACGGCAGGTAGCCCACGATATTGGGAGATGCCGCCATGATGTTGTGCCTCGCCAGCTCTTCGACCACTGCCGCCCGCGTTCCGGTACCGAGCACCAGGATGCGCGGGTTGAAGATTCCGCCCCCCGTCCATTTGAAAAACACCAGCCGTGTCAGGCCGAGCCCGCACCCCGCTATGATCAAGGTGATCGCCAGCACGCCGCGCCCGAGATAGAACGAAGGTACCAGATAGAAGATCAGGCTCATGGTCCCGAGGCTGAGCGCAAATGCCGCGCCAAGCCGCAGAAGCATTCCCCGCAGGCCTTCCTTGAACTCGATTTGATACAAGCCGAGCCCAGCCATGATTACGAGCGTGAAGAAGGAAAAGACCGCGGCCCTCAACCACAGCGGCTGGACAGGGTCGGGAATGCCCGCCGCCGGATCGTACAACCGGATGTAGGCGCCCGCGTAAACTGCCGACGCCAGTACGAAAGCTTCCACCAGCACCAGGAGCAGCATCTTGGTCGGAATATAGTGACTAAAGATGCGGATCACTTTTTTTCGCCCCCTTATTTTCGCCCGTGCCGCCGCGAATTTGGTCGCGACGCCGGACGATTTTATGTATCTCGCCACGTGGGAAAGCCGATTCCCCGCATTACAATTTGTTCATATTTTAAGAGCAGTTTAACGCAGACCCAGTTGCAGCGGATAGAGGGAAATCCAGCCTAACTGCGCGCAAGATTTCTCGCCGCTGTCAAAATTTTTCGATCCGCGCCTCGTATCGTTGGACGATCAGGCGATATAGCGCGTCACCGACCTGAATATGGGCGGATTCGCGCCGGCTCATGCCGAGCGTGTTGCCGCCGGGGGGAGAAAACATTCTAAAGCCGAATGCATCACTATCGATTAGTCCGTCCAAAATTGCCTGCAGTTCCTTCTGCGGCAGCGTAAGGCCGGTGTTGTCGATCAAAACGCACGGTTTGCCGCGACGGGTAACACCGCCCAAGCGGACGGCATCCGGCCGAAGCGGGTTGGATGCATCGAAATCGGTATTGGAATCAACAGTTGGCAAGGCGGTACTCACGCCGAAACGATAGTGAAACACCTCATCGCCCAATATTAAAGCACTTTTAGAAAAGCCCGTTAGCAGTTGACCCAGCAAGATTTTTCAAATTATAGTGTGGGGATGGAAGCGGAACTGAAAGCATTGGAGGCGAAAGTCGCCCAAATTGTGCAAGTGTGTCAGCACTTGCGTGCCGAGAATATGCAACTGCGCCAGCAGCTGGCGACGGCGCAAAATGAAAACAAGGTGCTGAACGAAAAAATCAACACGGCAAAGGCACGCCTTGAGATACTTCTGAACCAGATTCCCGAGAGCACGGAATGAGCGCGGATATCAAAGGCCTGGACGTCACCATCATGGGGCGCGAATTTCGCGTCGCCTGCCCGGAGGACGAGCAACAGGCGCTGCTGACCTCGGTCGAATACCTCGATAAGAAAATGCGGGAGATCCGCGACGCGGGCAAGGTGATCGGGGTTGAGCGCATCGCCATCATGGCGGCTCTGAACATCACCCACGAGTTCCTCAGCATGCGGCTGACCAATTCTTTTGACGTCGGGGAATTTAAGAGTAGAATTACTTCCATGCAGGCTCAGATTGAGCAGGCGATGTCAGAGCAGGACGAACTGTTTTAGGTTTTGAGTCGCCCCCTGCGGTGTTCGTCTAGACCAGAGATTCTTTGAACCAATAACTTCCGTCTGGTTGCCGCCATAAAGAGCGCTGTTGTGCGCGTCCAACACCGGATGTGCCTGATGTGCTCAAGGCAGCGACCCCTTGAACCTCCGGTTCAAGATGATGGTCTAGACGGCATTCGCGGGGGGTTTTTGTCTTAGAAGCTGTTTAAAAAATGTTGCGAGCGTGCGTCAGGCAGGGGAGGACGGAGCAGAGGAACCGGAATGTACAAGGAAGTACATGAGGATTCCGAGCACCACCCGACCCTGCATCACGCACGCGCAGTAATTTTTTAAACAGCTTCTTATGGCCTTGCCGCCCCGATTTCCGCGCATTTCATCTTTTCCCCCGTTTCCGCCCACTGATGGATAAGCGCCAGTTACGCAGCAGCCTGCGCCGCGCCCGGCGCCAAATCTCGCCTGCTCACGGCCGACTTGCGGCAGAGCGGCTGCGGCGCCTGGCCTTGCGGGGAGGATTGCTGCGCTACCGGCGCATCGGCTTTTATCTGCCGTTCGACGGAGAAATGAGCCTGCTGCCGTTGCTCAACCAGGCGCTGTGGCTGCATAAAGCGTGCTACCTGCCGGTGGTGCCGAAGCGTTTCGAGCGGCAGTTGCAATTTTCCCGGCTGACCGGGCTGCCGCGCTGGTACCTCAACCGCTTCGGCATTCACGAGCACTGGTCGCCCCGCCCGCTACGCGCGCGTCAGCTTGATCTCCTGCTCGTGCCGCTGGTCGGTTTCGACGAGGCCGGCCACCGCCTCGGCATGGGAGGGGGGTTCTACGATGCCACTCTTGCTTATCTCCGGCGGCGCAAGGCATGGCGCAAACCGATATTGATGGGAGTCGGCTTCGAATGCCAGAAGGTGCCGCAACTGCCGCACGACCCGTGGGACATCCGGCTGGACGGAGTGATAACCGAAGCAAGACTTTATTGGTTCAACAAGGTGGAATGACGTGCGCTGCTGGCTGATGAAATCCGAACCCTCCGAATTCAGCGTAGACGATTTTGCCGCCCAGCCCGGCCGCACCATTCCCTGGTCCGGGGTGCGAAACTACCAGTCGCGCAACTTCATGCGCGACCAGATGAGGGCGGGCGACAAGGTATTTTTCTACCACTCCAGCTGTGCCGTGCCGGGCATCGCAGGATTGGCCGAAGTCAGCGCTCGCGCCTACCCGGATGCCACCCAGTTCGACCGCGGCAGCAAGTATTTCGACCCCAAGGCAACGCCCGAAACACCGCGCTGGTTCAACGTCGACGTAAGGCTGGTCGAGAAAACCCGCCTGGTCAGCCTCAAGGAATTGCGCGGCTATCCGGAGCTTGCCCGGATGCGCGTGCTGCAGTTGGGCAACCGGCTGTCGATCACGCCGGTGGATCCGCGCGAGTGGGAATTCATCCTGGGGATCTTGTGAGTGAAACCTGCGGCTCTCGCAAAAAGAAACATTCGTGTAAATTTGCGAGTATTCGTGTCATTCGTGGTTAATTGCCCTTAAATGGAATTCTGGCTGCTCTACCTTGCCGTCGGCGTTGTCGCCGGCTTTCTCGCCGGCCTGCTCGGGGTGGGCGGTGGCCTCGTCATCGTGCCGGCGCTGGCGTTCATTTTCGCCGCGCAGCATTTTGCGCCGGCCTACATTCTGCATCTGGCGCTGGGCACCTCGCTTGCCAGCATTCTGTTTACCTCCGTTTCCAGCCTGCGCGCCCATCATGCCCACGGCGCCGTGGACTGGAGCATCGTGCGCCGCACTGCGCCGGGCATCGTGGCCGGCACCTTGGCGGGAACACTGATTGCAGCCAAGCTCTCCACCGGCTTTCTGAAAATGTTTTTCGTCGTGTTTGTCTATTACGTCGCCACCCAGATGCTGCTCAACATCAAGCCCAAGCCCTCACGCCAGTTGCCGGGCCGCGCCGGCATGTTCGCCGCGGGCGGGGTGATCGGTTCGGTATCCAGTCTGGTTGGCATAGGCGGCGGCACGCTTTCCGTGCCGTTCATGACCTGGTGCAACGTTAAGCTGCATCGCGCGATCGGCACTTCCGCCGCCATCGGCTTCCCCATCGCCGCAGCCGGGGCAGCCGGATACATCCTCAGCGGCCTGTCGGCCGGGATGCTGCCCGAATACAGCCTGGGGTTCCTCTACCTGCCGGCGCTCGTCGGGCTGGTGGCGGCGAGTATCCTCACCGCACCGCTCGGCGCCAGGCTCGCCCACAGACTGCCGGTACCCAAGTTGAAGAAAATCTTTGCGTTGTTGTTATACGTTATCGGAACAAGAATGCTGCTTGGGCTGATTTAAGGAGTCCTGAAAATCGTCCCTTGCGCAAAGGAGCCTGACCATGAACAAACCAGGAATCGTTCTTTTGATGCTATCCGGCCTGTGCCTTGCCGCGGGGGTTGACCGAACCGCCGCCGCAGACACGGATTGCCGGAACTGCCACCTCGGCAACGATCCCGCCGGCAAGGCCCGCGATTATTCCTACATTTACAGCGCCCCGGAAAAACATCATGCGGTCGGCGTCGATTACCGCGCCTCCGGGCCCGATGCGGCATTCAATCCCCCTACCGCCCGGCGCGACAATGTTTCCTTTTTCGATACCAACGGCAACGGCATTCCGGATGCCGACGAAATCCAGCTGTTTGATGCGAAAATCGAATGTGCCTCCTGCCACGACCCGGCGCACGGCGTGGCTTCGCCCCCATCGGCGGCACCGCGGCATCCGTCCTATCTGCGGATGCCGAACGACGGCAGCAGGATGTGCATGATCTGTCATATCCGATAGCGCGCCAGACAGGCCGCGCGAACGAAACGGCAGAAATGCCTTCGCGCCGCTATCCCTCGCCCTTCTGCTTTTCCACTAGCAGCGTATGCAGCCGCCTGCTGTCGGCGCGCAGCACCTGGAATTTCAGCCCTTCGAACGCGACCTGGTCGCCCCGCTTGGGCAGGCGGCCGAACTTGCTGATGACAAGCCCGCCGACGGTGTCGTAGTCCTCGTCGCTGAAGTGGGTGCCGAAGGCTTCGTTGAAGTCGGCGATCTCGGTCAGCGCCTTGACGCGCCAATGCCCGCTGCGGTCCTGGATGATGTTGTCCTCGGTTTCGTCGAAATCGTATTCGTCCTCGATCTCGCCGACGATCTGCTCCAGCACGTCCTCGATCGTCACCAGCCCGGCTACGCCGCCGTATTCGTCCACCACGATCGCAATGTGGTTGCGGTTGCTGCGGAAATCCTTGAGCAGGACATTGAGGCGCTTGGCTTCGGGGATGAACACCGCCGGACGCAGCATGTCGCGGACGCTGAACTCCTCGCCAGCGTAGTAGCGCAGCAGGTCCTTGGCGAGCAGGATGCCGATCACGGCGTCCTTGTTGCCGTCAACGACGGGAAAGCGCGAGTGCGCGGTTTCGATCACGAACGGAATGAATTTCTCCGGTGGCTCGCTGATGTCGATGATGTCCATCTGGGCGCGCGGAATCATGATGTCGCGCACCCGCATTTCGGACACCTGCAGCACGCCCTCGATCATGCCGAGCGCGTCGGCATCCAGCAGATTCCTCTGATAGGCCGAATGCAGCAGCTCGATCAACTCGTCCCGATCTTCCGGCTGACGCGATAACCAGCCGCCCAGCCGTTCCAGCCAGCTCGGTTTGGCAGACTCATCCATTTTTTGTGTTCACCTCGTCAGAATAAGGATCAGCATATCCCAGTCCGGTTACGATTTTCGCTTCCAGCGTTTCCATCTCCCGCGCTTCGGCCTCGTCTTCGTGGTCGTAGCCTTGCAGGTGCAGCATGCCGTGCACGATCAGGTGGGCGTAATGCGCTTCCGCGCTTTTGCCCTGCTCGGCCGCTTCCCGGCTCACCACCGGGGCGCACAGCACCAGATCGCCGCTATAGGGGGGATCTTCGGCATAGGCGAAAGTGAGCACATTGGTGGCGTAATCCTTGCCGCGATAGTCGCGGTTGAGCCCGCGCCCTTCCTCCTCGCCGACGATGCGCATCGTCGCCGTCGCATCCGCCTGCAGCGCGGCCCGGGCCCATTTGCGGAGCTGCTCTCGCGAAGGGACGTCGGAGGGGGTGACGGCATACTGCACGGATAAGGTTAGTTTCGGGGCGCGGCCGGAAGGTTTCGCGCTCATTTCGTTTTCGCCTCGAAACTGGCATAGGCATTGACGATATGCTGCACCAGCGGATGCCGCACCACATCCTCGGACTGGAATACGGTAAAGGCAATGCCGCGCACTTTGCCCAGCACCTCCTGCACGTCCGCCAGGCCGCTCCTCTGGCCGCGCGCCAGATCGGTCTGGGTGATGTCGCCGGTAATCACCGCCTTGGTGCCGAAGCCGATGCGCGTGAGGAACATTTTCATCTGCTCCGGCGTGGTGTTCTGCGCTTCGTCCAGAATGATGAAGGAGTGGTTGAGTGTGCGCCCGCGCATGTAGGCGAGCGGCGCGATCTCGATGGCACCGCGCTCGAACAGCTTGCCGACGCGGTCGAAGCCCATCAGATCGTAGAGGGCGTCGTAGAGGGGGCGCAGGTAGGGATCCACTTTCTGCGCCAGGTCGCCGGGCAGGAAGCCAAGCCGCTCGCCCGCTTCCACCGCCGGGCGCACCAACACGATGCGCTTGACCAGATCGCGCTCCAGGGCGTCCACTGCACTCGCCACCGCAAGATAGGTCTTGCCGGTGCCCGCCGGCCCGATGCCGAACGTGATGTCGTGCTCCTGTATCTGGCGCAAATATTGGCTCTGGCGCGGAGTGCGTCCGCGCAAATCGGCCTTGCGCGTCATCAGCACCGGGACCGTGCCGGTTGCCGTTTCGTCGTTGCCGCCGCGGCCGATCTCGATCAGGCCGAGCTGGATATCGTCAATGCTGATCGGCGCGCCGGCCTGGTCGTAGAACCGCCTGAGGGCTTCAGCCGCAAGCCGGGTCTGCCCGGACTTTCCGGTCAGGCTGAAGCGCTCGCCGCGGCGGGAGATGCCGACATCCAGCGCGGTTTCGATCTGGCGCAGGTTCTCGTCCAGCGCCCCGCACAGGTTGGCCAGGCGAGGATTGTCCACCGGCGTGAAGGCGATTTCGACAGGCTTCGGGCTCAAGATACGACCACTTCGCCGCGGAGCGAATGAGGCAGCGCGGCAGTAATGGTTACCTCCACGAATTGTCCGGCGAGGCGCGGCTGGCCGGCGAAGTTCACCACCCGGTTGTTGGCGGTGCGTCCGAACAGCTCGCCTTGATCTTTCCGGGACGCGCCTTCCACCAAAATGCGCTGCACCGTCCCCACCATGTCGCGGCTGATGGCTTGCGCCTGCTCCTCGATTTTCGCCTGCAACCGCATCAGGCGTTCGAGCTTCACCTCGTGCGGCGTGGTGTCGGGCAGCTCTGCCGCCGGCGTACCGGGGCGCGGACTATAGATGAAACTGAAGCTGGCATCGAAACCGACCTCTTCGACGAGCTTCATGGTCGCCTCGAAGTCGGCATCGGTCTCGCCAGGGAAGCCGACGATGAAATCCGTGGAGATCGAAATGTCCGGCCGCGCGGCGCGCAGTTTGCGGATTTTCGATTTGTATTCGAGCGCGGTATAGCCGCGCTTCATCGCGGCCAGCACGCGGTCCGAACCGGACTGCACCGGCAAATGCAGGAAGCTCGCCAGCTTCGGGATGGCGGCGTAGGCCTCGATCAGGCTCGGAGAAAATTCGACCGGGTGGGAAGTGGTAAAACGCAGGCGCTCGATGCCGGGGATTTCCGCCAGATAATGCAGCAGCAGCGCGAGATCGGCGGTTTCGCCGTCGTGCATCCGGCCGCGGTAGGCGTTCACGTTCTGCCCCAGCAGGGTGATTTCTTTCACGCCCTGCGCCGCCAGCTGCGCCGCTTCCGCGATCACGTCGTCGAACGGGCGCGACACTTCCGCGCCGCGGGTGTAGGGCACGATGCAATAGGAGCAGTATTTGCTGCAGCCTTCCATCACCGAAACGAAAGCACTCACGCCTTCCACCCGCGCTTCGGGCAGGTGGTCGAACTTTTCGATCTCGGGAAAAGAAATATCCACCTGGGAACGGCCGCTCGCCCGCCGCGCATCGATCATCTGCGGCAGGCGATGCAGCGTCTGCGGCCCGAACACCACATCCACATAGGGCGCCCGCTTCAGGATGGCGTCGCCCTCCTGGCTCGCCACGCAGCCGCCGACGCCGATGATCAATTCCGGCTTGAGCTGCTTGAGCGACCTCCACCGGCCAAGCTGGTGAAACACCTTTTCCTGCGCCTTTTCGCGCACCGAGCAGGTGTTGAGCAGCAGCACGTCGGCTTCTTCCGGATTATCCGTGGCCTCGATGCCTTTTTCCGCGCGCAGCACGTCCGCCATCTTGGCCGAGTCGTACTCGTTCATCTGGCAGCCGAAGGTCTTGATGAAAAGTTTTTTCGCCACGCTCGATATTTACTGCTGGCCCAGCCGGTTTTGCTCTTCCGGCGTCAGCAACCATACCTGGAACAGCTCTCCCTGGGAGTCGAGCCGGTAATAGACCCTGGCGGTCTGGGGGAGGGCGCCGGACACGATGGTGCGGTTGGATTGGTCGTAAATGCGCAGGCCCGGGGAAAACCGGTATGTTTTGTCGCCGATCCTGGCCTGGGAATGCTCGTGCCCCGCCAGTATCCCCGTGCTGCCGCCCGGCGGCAGAATCCTGTCGGCATGAGCCGAAAGGGCGAACACCAACCCCGTCAGCACGACCGGCCATTTCCACGCAGCGCCTTTGCCGTTCTGGGCAACGCAGCGGTTCGGCCTGGGCTGGATTTTACGAGGGGATGGCATACCGAAATCGGCAATAAGGAAAATGGTGGCGAATCAGGGATTTGAACCCCGGACCAATGGATTATGATTCCACTGCTCTAACCACTGAGCTAATTCGCCACGGAAGGGATGCTATTTTTGCGTTTCGACGCGCTTTTGTCAAGCTGTCCGCGCACCAATTCCTGGACGTTCCGGTCGAAATCCGGTATGCTTGTCGGTTCGTTACGCGCCCGTAGCTCAGTTGGATAGAGTGTTGGTTTCCGAAGCCAAAGGTCACAGGTTCGACTCCTGTCGGGCGCGCCATCTCCCTTTCTCCCCCCCGGTTAGACGTTGAAGCGGAAGTGCATGACATCGCCATCCCGCACCACATACTCCTTGCCTTCCAGGCGCATCTTCCCGGCCTCCTTGGCACCCTGCTCGCCCTTGCAGGCGACGAAATCGTCGAAGCCGATCACTTCGGCCCGGATGAAGCCGCGCTCGAAATCGGTATGGATCACGCCCGCCGCCTGCGGCGCAGTATCGCCGACGTGAATGGTCCAGGCGCGCACCTCTTTCACACCGGCAGTGAAGTAGGTCTGCAAGCCGAGCAGCTTGTAGGCCGCGCGGATAACGCGGTTCAAACCGGGCTCCTCGAGCCCCATGTCGGCGAGAAACACCTTCTTGTCGGCCTCGTCGAGGTCGGCGATCTCCCCTTCGATGGCGGCGCAGATCGCCACCACCGGCGCGCCTTCGCGCGCTGCCAGCTCTTCCACCCGAGCCAGATGGGGATTGTTGGTGAAACCGCCCTCGTCCACGTTGGCGATGTACATGGTGGGCTTCATGGTGAGCAGGCACAGCGGCTTGAGCAGTGCAGCTTCTTCCTTGTCCAGCTTCAGGCTGCGGGCGGGCTGCCCCTGATTCAAGGTGGTGCGCGCCCTTTCCAGCAGCGCCATCAGGCGCACCGCCTCCTTGTCGCCGGACTTGGCCAGCTTGCCGGTGCGCAGCACCGCCTTTTCGACCGTCTCCAGGTCTGCCAGGGCGAGCTCGGTGTTGATCACCTCGATGTCGGAGATCGGATCGACCTTGCCCGCCACATGCACGACATCGACATTCTCGAAGCAGCGCACCACATGCGCGATGGCATCGGTCTCCCGGATGTTGGCCAGAAACTGGTTGCCCAGCCCCTCGCCCTTGGAGGCCCCCGCCACCAGCCCGGCGATGTCCACGAACTCCATGATCGCATGCTGCACCTTCTGCGGCTTGACGATCTCGGACAGCGCCTCGACCCGAGGGTCGGGCACCTCGACGATGCCGACATTCGGTTCGATGGTGCAGAAGGGATAGTTCTCCGCCGCAATCCCGGCGTGGGTGATGGCGTTGAACAGGGTGGACTTGCCGACGTTGGGCAGGCCGACGATACCGCATTTGAGGCTCATGGTGCATTGCAAGGGGGGCCGGAACGCGGCTTACCCCCTGGCTTCTCCTTTCGGTTTGGTGTGCAGTTTCAACATGACGGCGGAAAAGTCGCCGTCCAGCAGTTGCGGCAACAGCATCAGGCTCTGCCTGATCGTGTCCTCAATCGCGACCTGCTCCTCGCGGCGCGGCGCGCTCAGCACGTAGTTCGAAACCTCGCTGCGCTCGCCGGGATGACCGATGCCCAGCCGCAGACGCCAGAATTCCGGCGTCTTGAGGTGGGCGACAATGTCCTTCAGCCCGTTATGTCCGCCGTGCCCGCCGCCTTTCTTCAGGCGCACGCTGCCTGGCGGCAGGTCCAGTTCGTCGTGCACCACCAGGATTTCTTCCGGCGCGATTTTGTAATAGGCTGCCAGCGTCGCCACCGAACGTCCGCTGTGATTCATGAAGGTCTGCGGTTCGAGCAGCCACAGCTCGCGGGCGGCATGGGAAATACGCACGGCCAAGCCGTGGAAACGGCTTTCCGGCCTCAGTTGCGCCTTTTCCTGCGCGACCAGGGCATCCACCCACCAGCAACCCACGTTGTGGCGGGTCGCTTCGTATTCCCGGCCGGGATTCCCCAGCCCTACGATCAGCCGTATTCCGGACATCTAGGGAACCTCTGCAAAAGCTACTGCGCACCCCGATCGCGGTGTCGCATGCTCGCTCACTCCTCGCCTATCCATTTGATATGTAGCTTCCGCCGCTCTGTCGGGCTTAACTTCGCCATGCGAAGTTAGCGTGCGCTGAAACTTCGTTTCCTCGTCGTTCGCTGCGCGGCTCCTGGCGCTCGGGGTTGCTCGCGACACTTTTTCAGAGGCTCCCTAGCCGTTCCGTTTCCGTTGTGGCCAAAAATTAAAAAAGCCCGCCAACTGAACACTGACGGGCTTTTCCAGCGTTTGCCGCAGGCCGGCTTACGCTTTGGGCGCCTCGGCTGCAGGAGCAGGAGCGGCGGGGGCCGCCTCTTCTTCCCCGGCGCCGCCGCGCGGCATCAGGATCGTCGCCACAGCCAGGTCTTCGCCCTTGTTCAGGGCGATCAGCTCCACTCCCTTGGGCAGCTTCAGCTCGGACAGGTGGATCGAGTGGCCGGCCGTCAGGTTGCCCAGATCCACTTCGATGAATTCGGGCAGATTCTTGGGCAGGCAGCTTACCTCCACATCCATCATGATGTGGCTGATGTTGCCGCCGGTCAGCTTCACGCCCGGCGCGACGTCTTCGTTCACGAAGTGCAGCGGCACTTTCATGTGAATCTTCTCGTTCTGGCTGACGCGCTGGAAATCCACGTGCATCACGAGCTGCTTGTAGGGATGCATCTGGTAATCGCGCAGCAGCACCTGCTCCTTCTTGCCGCCCACGTTGAGCGTCAGGATCGAGGCATGGAACGCCTCGTTGCGCAGCTTGTGGAAAATATCGTTGTGATCCAGCTCGATGGCGGCGGCATCCTTGCCGGCACCGTACAGCACCGCCGGAACCTTGCCGGCATGGCGAAGGCGGCGGCTCGCACCCGTTCCCTGCACCGTGCGCGGATTTGCGCTGATTTCGATTTGCATTTTGTTGCTCCTAGGTAAAACACCGCCCGCGACCAGGCGGTGTGGTTGAACGCAGGCCGGAATATCCGGCTCCGCGAAAAAGCTATTCCATGAACAATGAGCTGACCGAATCCTCGCGGCTGATGCGCGAGATCGTCTCGGCCAGCAGCTCCGCAATGCTCAGCTGGCGGATGCGGCTACAGGCTTTGGCAGCCTCGCCCAGCGGAATGGTGTCGGTCACCACCAGTTCGTCCAGCTCCGAATTCATTATCCGTTCCACTGCGTTACCCGACAGCACCGGGTGAGTACAGTACGCGAGCACCCGCGCCGCGCCGTGCTGCTTCAACGCCGTGGCCGCCTCGCACAAGGTGTTGGCGGTATCCACCATGTCGTCCATGATGATGCAGGTGCGGCCCTTGACGTCGCCGATGATGTGCATCACCTTGGCCACGTTGGGCTTGGGCCGGCGCTTGTCGATGATCGCCAGGTCGGACTCCAGCCGCTTGGCCAGCGCCCGGGCGCGCACCACGCCGCCGACGTCGGGGGAGACCACCACCAGGTTCTGGTAGTTGTTCTTCCACACGTCGGAAAGCAGGATCGGCGCGGCATAGATGTTGTCCACCGGAATGTCGAAAAACCCCTGAATCTGATCGGAGTGCAGATCCATGGTCAGCAGCCGGTCCACCCCTGCGCTGGTGAGCATGTTCGCCACCACCTTAGCGGTGATCGCCACCCGCGCCGAGCGCGGCCGGCGGTCCTGGCGGGCATAGCCGAAATACGGAATGGCTGCGGTGATGCGCCCGGCGGAGGCGCGTTTCAGGGCATCCACCATCACCATCACTTCCATCAGCGTGTCGTTGGTCGGCCGGCAGGTCGATTGCAGCACGAACACATCCTTGCCGCGGACATTCTCGAGAATCTCGACCATCACCTCGCCGTCGCTGAACCGCCCGACGGACGCGCGCCCCAAATGGATATTGAGGTGCTGCACCACATCCTCGGCAAGCTTGGGATTTGCGTTGCCGGTAAAAACCATCATGCTGCCGTACGCCACGGTAGTTCCCTATCGTGAAACAAAAAACCGCAGGGGCGGGGTTTGACGCCCGCCCCTGCAAAAACTGGCTGGGGAGGTAGGGATCGAACCTACGAATGCCGGAATCAAAATCCGGTGCCTTACCACTTGGCGACTCCCCAATTTGTCCGGTTGACCCCGCCCGAAATGGGGGCAAATCAACTAAGCGCGAGATTCTAGCATAGCTGCAGCACGAATGGAACAGCCGACGCCCGGCCCGCACACCGCCTGATCCGTACCGGATACGCGGCATTTCAGGCCGCCCATCTCCTTTCCATCAAACCGTGCAACAACGGCAGCAGTATGATTTCCATCGCGTGCAAGGCCTTGCCGCCTGGGATCACGATGGAGTTGGGGCGGGACATGAATGAATCGGGAATCATCTTGAGCAGATAAGGAAAATCGATCCCCTTGGGGTAGCGGAAGCGGATCACCATCAGGCTTTCGTCGAGCGCGGGCACGTCACGGGCAATAAAAGGATTGGAAGTGTCGACGATCGGCACCCGCTGGAAATTGATGTGGGTGCGGGAAAACTGCGGCGTGATGTAGTGCACATAATCGTGCATGCGTTCCAGGATCGAGTGCGTGACCGCCTCGCGGGAGTAGCCGCGGTCGTTGCAGTCCCGGTGGATTTTCTGGATCCATTCCAGATTGACGATGGGGGTGACCCCGATCAGGAGATCGACGTGCCTGGCGACATCGATCCCGGACGATACGAAACCGCCGTGCAATCCGTGGTAGAACAGAAGGTCGGTGCCTTCCGGAAAAGACTCCCAGGGCGTGAAGGTACCGGGAGGCTGGTTGTATTTTGCTGCATCGGCCTCGCTATGAAGGTAAAGCCGATGCTCGCCCGTACCTTTTTCGCCGTATTCCTGAAATACGGCTTCCAGCTTGTCCAGCAGGTTTCCCTCCGGCCCGAAGTGCGTGATGACGCACTCGTCTTTCCGGCATGCCTCGACCGCTTTTTTCATTTCCTCGCGGTCGTAACGGTGGAAGCCGTCGCCCTGAACGATTACCGGTGTGACTTTTTCGCGCCAGAACAGGTGCTTGAACGCGATCGCAACCGGCTCCGCGCCGGCTCCGGAGGAGCCGGTGACTGCGATGATCGGGTGTTTTTTCGACATGAGCCAACTCCCCCTTTGGCAATTACCACCGTTGGAGCCTGCGTCGCTACGCTTGCCGTACCTTTGATACTTTACACAGTTGCCCGCCTGCGGGCAAACCGGGTTTCCCGCGCTCCCGGGAAAGCTCGTCCTTATCAGACGAAGCCGTATCGTGATGGTGGGTCTGCACGGACTTGAACCGTGGACCAAGGGATTATGAGTTACGAGGGCAGGCATTTTATCACGGTTAATCTGCGTTTATGTAACTTAATGGTCATTGATAAATCAACGAGTTAGCATGGCTTTTAATACTATGTGCTATTGCGTTAATTTACCTGCACTCGTTACACTGCTGTTACACGGACAGAAAGTAAGTCCGCGGAACGAGTGAGGCCGGCGACTGCGCCAACAGTCCCGACCTCTGGTCAGCATCGCAACGTCTAAGAGGAAATGCCAACATGACAAGGATAACCGGAAGCACCACAAAGGGTACATCGCTGAAGCTCACGAAAACGAAGGTCGAGAGCTTGCCCGTACCGACTGACAAAGATCAGGTGTTCTATTGGGATAGTGAGACAAAGGGGTTCGGGGTGCGTGTCACCGCCAACGGAGCGCGAAGCTACATCGTCCAGCGCCCGGTGCATGGCAAGACCCGCCGCTTCACGCTTGGGCCACATGGGGTTCTGACGTGTGACGAGGCGCGAAAGCGTGCCATGGAAAAGCTGCTGGAGATGATGGACGGCATCAACCCGCAGGAGGAGAAGCGCAAGAAGGTCGCGCAGACCGAAACCCTCCGCGAAGTGATGGAGGACTACATCGAGCACAAGCGCACCAAGCATGGCCCGCTTCGCCCTGCCAGCAAGGCAGACCTTCGGAAATGTGTGGTCGTAACCTTCGCTGATTGGGCTGACAAGCCGGTTGCCGAGATTAACCGCGAGGCGTGCATTAAGCGGTTCCGCGAGCTGTCCAAGCTAGCACCAGTGCAGACTAATCAGGCGTTCCGCAACCTGCGGGCGCTGCTCAACTGGGCGCGGGAGAAGAACGCCACCAGTGATGGCACTTACCCGATTCTGCCGGTCAATCCTGTGTCGCAGATGTTCAAGCAAGGGGGCATGGCGAAGTGGAACCCGGAGAAGGCACGCGCTACCCGCATCCCGAAGGACAAGGTTGGCGCAGTGTGGCTCCTGCTGGAACAGCACGGCGACCCCGAGCGCAATATCACCACCACCTGCACCAGTGCTGACCTGATTGCATTCATGCTGCTGACCGGCACTCGTGTATCGGAAGCCTGCCAGCTTACTTGGGACAGGGTGAAGCTTGACGGCGACATGCCGACTTATCACCTCGCGGTAACGAAGAACCACAACCCTGTGACCTTTCCCATCAGCAAGGCGCTTCACACGCTGCTGACACGTCGCCTAGCTGCCCGCCTCAAAGGTAACGACTACGTCTTTCCAGCCCTGCGCGGCAAGAAGGGGTATCTCAGCGACCCTCGCGCTATGTTTGAGCGTGTGACGGAGGCGGCGGGGACGCACCTGCACCCGCACGCAATGCGCCGCACGTTCGAGGACGTGGCGCAGCTTGTGGGGGTGGATTCTGACAAGCGGCGGCAACTGCTCAACCACCTTGCCAGCGATGTGCATGGGACGGCATACGCGAACAACCCCGACCCGGCAGTCTTGATGCCCGCGATGGAGGCCATCAGCGCATGGATTACCCGTCAAGGTGAGATTGCCAAGGCAGCAGCCGAGGGGCAGAACGTCGTAGCCCTGCGGGCTTGATGAGACCCAAGAGTTAGACGGAAACAAAGCGGGCGAAAGTTGCAGCCTCAAGTTAATGACGGTAAATTAACAGCGTACCCACTTGCTGAACCCGTAGCGCAATGCTTCGGGAGGCCGTCCAACCCGAAAGGTGAGGACACGACCCGAAAGGGTCACACGAAAAGTCTGCGAAGGCGGACAGGGGGTTAGTGGCACTGGTAATGCGGTGCTGTTGGCCCACTGTCCGCCTTTTCTTTTGCTGGTGGCGGTGGCCGCAGATGGAGTCACCGCAATGACCACGCTCAACGCAGCACCCGAAACCCCTGTTCGCCAACTCCTGAACAACGACGAAACCGCTGACATGCTCAACGTCAGCCGTCGCACCCTGCCGGTTTGGCGGGTGCAGGGCAAAGGCCCGAAGTTCATCAAGATCGGAAAGCTCGTTCGGTACGAGCGCACCGAGATCGAAGCTTGGATTCTGGCGAACACGCACGCCAACACCAGCCGCAATGGCGCTCAGTCCTACTGAACAAGGTATTCACAGGACATGCGCCAATCCATCAATTCGCAAAGCGTTTCAAGCGGTTCCGCCCGCTCCGGCCTCGCGCTGTAACCGATGCGTAACAGCTAGGGAAGAAACATGAGCTTCGATCAAACAAAACGGGCAGGGAGCGCGACCCCCCTACCCGTAAATGAGAACAACCAGAACAGCCCCCTGAATGAGCTTCCGGGGATTGTAGGCAGCATCGGCGCACAGGGCTTTGACAGTTTGCCTCATGGCTTGCGCGACCGCCCGCAATGGTGCCTTGCTGGTGCAGACAAGCGCCCGCTGACCGTTGATGGACGGGCCGCCAGCGTAACCGACCCGAGGACATGGAGCAGCTTTGATGCCGTTGCCCATGTGGCCGTCGAGAAGGGTTTGCATATCGGATATGTGCTGACCGCCAGCGACCCTTACACCTGCATCGACTTGGACGTGAAGGACTCCCGCAACGAGGCAGACCCGAAGAAATGGACGACCCCGGAACAGTTGGAGCGATTCCAGCGCATCGCGCAGGACTTCGACAGCTACACCGAGCGGTCGCGTAGCGGTATCGGCCTGCATGTCTGGGTCGAAGGGAAGGTCGGCAAAGGACGGCGGCGCGATGGCGTAGAAGTCTATTCGCAGGAGCGATTCATTATCTGCACCGGCGATTCCTACGTCCGAAAGCCCATTGCCAACCGGCAGGAAATGCTTGACCGCATGGTGTCGCAGATGACGGACGAGCAAGGGACGGCCACAGTGCAATTGATCGAGGTGGCCGAGACCGATGGCGACGACGTTATCTGGCAGCGCGGAGCGGATGCAAGCAACGGCGACAAGTTCCGGCAGCTATGGGCGGGCGATTGGAAGGGACTTGGCTACCCGTCGCAGAGCGAGGCCGATCTATCGCTCCTGTCCATGCTGGCCTTCTACAGCAAATCGAATGAGCAGGTGCGCCGGTTGTTCCGCATGTCGGAGCTGGGCAAGCGCGAGAAGGCAACGCGGAATGATGCATACCTGAATCGCACCTTGACGATGATTCGGGGCCGACTTGAGCGCGAGAATGAACGGGTCGCCAGCGCCGAGGTGTTGAGCGCCGAACTGGTGAAGAAATTGCAGGCGACCAGCGCGGCGCAAGCGGATCACCTTGGCTACCCCCTTGATCTGCACCCCAAAACGGCCCCAGCGCCCCGCAGCGCGGCCCAGCTACCCTGGCCTCCGGGTGTTGCCGGCCAGATTGCCCAGCTTATTCACGCTGCCGCCATGCGCCCGGTGCCAGAGGTCGCCATTGTGGCCGCTCTCGGTTTGCTGGCCGGGGTCTGCGGCGGAAGGTGGGTGATCCCGAAATCGGGCTTGAACCTGTATCTCGTTCTGCTGGCGAAAAGCGGTATCGGGAAGGAAGCCATGCACGAAGGTATTTCGATGTTCATTCATGGCGTCAGGGCGAGGCAGCCCGAAGTGGAACGCTTCTTCGACTTTGCCGAGTACGCTTCCGGCCCCGCCCTCATCAAGACGATAGTTGATCGAACCTCATTCTTGCAGGTGTCCAACGAGTTCGGGCGCAGGTTAAAGCGCATGAGCGAAGCCAACGACGCCGCGCTGCAAGGCCTTCGTACTGCGATGACTAAGCTGTACTCCAAGTCCGGCCCGCAAGCCATCGTCGGGGGTATCGCCTACAGCGACAAGGAAAAGAACGTCGTCACCGTGAGCGGGGTTTCCTACAGCATGATTGGCGACTCCACCCCCGGCACCTTCCGCGAGGCCATTACTGCCGACATGATGGAGGACGGTTTCATGTCGCGCTTTACCGTTGTCGAGCATGAGGGCGACCGCCCACCGGAGAACCCCTGCCCAATGACGGCGCTGCCCGAGGGGTGGGCGGTATGGTTCAGCGAACTGGTAACACACGCGGTCACGCTCGACCGGAATATGACGTATCAGTTCGTCGGCCGCGACGAAGGGGCTGCGGGAATCCTGCACGCCTTCAATCAGGAGTGCGACGACAGCATCAACCGTGCTGGCGACGACGAATCACGCCGCCAGATGTGGAACCGGGCGCACCTGAAGGCGCTTCGCATCGCTGCCTTGCTGGCGGTTGCCGACAATTACTTGAACCCCTGCATAACCACATGCCACGCGGAATGGGCGATTGATCTTGTTCGGCGGGACATCGCGGTATTCACGAACCGTCTGCAAAGCGGTGACATCGGGAGCGATGACAAGGCGCGAGAAACCAAGGTTCTAGCGATCCTTAAGGAATACCTGATTAAAGCGCCGAGCACCAGCTACAAGGTGAAGCCCGCCCTTCACCAGAACCGGATTATTCCGAGGAAATACCTGACGGTGAAAACCCACAGCCTCCCGGCATTCAAGTCCCACAAGCAAGGATCGACCGGGGCGCTTGAGCAGGCGCTGCGGAGCCTGTGTAGCAGCGGATACATCACGAAATGCTCAGGCACCGACATGGTGAAGGACTACAACGAACATGGCGAGTGCTACATGGTTTTGGACTTGCCGAGCTATGACTGACGGCTCGCGCTCTTAAACATAAGGCAGCGGTTAAGAGCGCGAATCACCGGCAAACCATTGGTATTACTAGGTAAAAAAGTAAGTTTAAGAGTTTAAGAGTTTAAGACGGTGCCATTTTCATGCTGTTTGTACGGTAGGGGCCCCCGGCTTTAAGGCCTTAAAGTCTTAAACCAGTTCCAACGGTCGGCGGTTCTGCCAGCAAATGAACCGGACGGCCATGCAGTACAAGCCACCGCTGAACCATAGGGCGCTGACCTATCGAGAGGCCGGTGAGGGATAGCAAAACGTAATCGGCGGCCCGTAACCCATGTGGCCGTCATTCAAGGAGTGGGAAATGGAAGAGAACGACAAGTTTGACCCGGTTCAATACATCGATTGCCTGCCGTTCTATGGGACGAGCAAGAACGTCGTCGATGCCGAGGTGGAGGCAGCGTATCGGCGCGGGTTCGCCCAAGGCGCTGCCCAGACCCTGTATGCAGTTCGGGAAGGCGTGCCGCTGGTGAAGGTCGAGAACTGGATTTTCGGGAAGCTCTGGGACTGGCGTTACAAGTGGCGTCAATGGAAGACCCGGCAGGTGAAGGGCGTCCTACCTCCCGACAGGCCGCGCATCGTGCGCCGGGATGCAGTGGCGCGTCGTGCGATCAGGCTGAACGGGTAACTAGCAAGACCCCGTTCTAGTCCCGTAATTGATTGACCTGCTTCTACTTTTTCAGTCATGCGAACTATCGAGTAACGGCTACGCAACTCTTTCACGAAAAACCGAGAGCGCCGCGCCGCCTGATGCCACCGCTGCAATGTGGCCGCAGACCACTATCCCTAGTAGGTTTGATGAAAACCGCCACTAGATGTAGTGCCGCGTTACCGGAAACGCCATATGCTGCACTCATGGTTAAGTCAAACGCACAACGTCAAGCCGAGTATCAGCGCAGGCAGCAGGAGGCCGGGAGCTACCGCCTTGACGCATACATCAGCCCCGACGCTCACGCGGCGCTTCAGCAGGTAGTGCAGCGCGACGGCATCAGCCGTAAAGACGCCATCGAGCGATCAATTCTCAACGAAGCGAAAGGACGCGACATGCAATCCCAATTCCGCACCGACGACCCTGCTACCGACCCCGGCGGCAAACCGGCGATGGCAACCATTCGGCTGACTGCCGAGGAAGTAGCCCCGCGCAAACCTGTTTCCCAACCCGCAACCCGAAAGGACGTATCACCCATGACCACGACGAACCCGGCACCGGCACGACCGAGCCAAATGACGGTGGCAGAGCATCAGGAGCTTGACCGCTTCAAGGCCCAAGCTGCTACCGGCATCCACATGCACGAGCAGGACGTTAAGGCCCACGCCTTCAATGGCGGCGATGCTGGCGCACGCCGCAAGGCGGCATTCGAGGCGCAACTGAACGCCACCAATCAGCACCGCAAGTAAATCACCAACCACAAAGGAACCGAAATGAACGCCCCTGATACCGCGAAACTGAACGACGCCCTGCAAGCTGTCCTCCAACAGCTTGACGAGGCAACCACTGCCCAAGCCCTGCGGAAAGCCGAATGGACTACCGCCGCAGCCAAGGGCGACGACAAGACCGCCGACAAGCTGGAAGCGGACATGGAAAAGGCAGCGCGTGTCCTCCAACGGCTGGAAGTGCAGCGTGACGCACTGGTCAGCCAGATCAACGACGCTGCCGAGGTGGAGCGTGCTACCCATGCCGCCCGCCTCAAGAAGAACGCCGACGCGCTGCTGGCTCAGTCGGTGGAGAAGTTCGGCGGGCTGGAACCCCTTGCTGCCGCTCTTGCTGCCGCAGTTGATGCGCTGGCGGTGGATCACGACAAGTGGCGTGAGTCGCAATTCCTAGCGAAGCAAGCGGGCGCAACCCCGGAGGGCTTCTCGTCGCTGGACAACACCGATCAAGTGCATCGTGTTGTTGAGTCGCTGGGCAATTCCAAAGCGCGTATCGCTGGCCTCGCTCGTGAGTTTTCGAGGATCAGCGTTTTCCAGTAAGACCAGCACCAGCAGGCGTAACCATGTGGTCAGCATGACCGCATCCAGTGCCTCTCCAACACCTGCGAGAGGACACCATGAAAACAGGACGTGGCCCGAAGGCCATCACATCAGCGAAGTCGATCCGCGAAGCGGAACGCCGTGCCGAGATTATCCAGATGCGCCTCGATGGTCGCAGCCTTCAAGAGATTGGCGACCATATGGGCATCACTGCGGTATCTGTCCATAACGTCATCACCCGAGCACTCGCCTCTATGGCGAAGGAACCAGCGGAGGAGCTGCTAGGCCTTGAGTTGGCCCGCCTCGATTCGCTGTATGCCGAAGCGATGAACGTCCTCCGCAGCTTCACCCCCCTTCTGCATAACGGCAAGGTCGTTCAGATTCCCGTTATCAACCGCGACGGCGAGATCGTCAAAGACCCCGGCACCGGCCAGCCCCTTACCTGCATCGCGGAGGACAAGGCGGCACGCCTCGCGGCAATCGCGGCAGCAGTGCGGGTCATGGAACGCCGAAGCCGTCTATTGGGGCTGGATGCCCCGAGCAGGATGCAGGCGGATTTCAACGTCACAACCGACGAGAAACCGGCGCGTGATTTCAGCAAGCTGGACTCGAATGAAATGCAGCTATTGGGGGTACTGCTGGACAAGCTGGACGACCCGAACACCCCTGCGCCCGACGAGCGCCGCGACCTGCGCCATGAGGTACGGGAGAAGCTGACCCCCTTTGAAATTGGTGTCCTGCAATCGGTCTTCCGCAAGCTGGACATTCGATACATCGCAGAGGACACGGTGAGCGGGCTGTACAGCACCACGAGCCTGCCCGCCCAATAAGAAGGAGAGCCACACATGAGCATCACTACCCACACCGACCGCGCCGCCCGTCTGCATATCGTCTTTGACGACGAGCGCACCGCACCGCCTGCCCATTACACGATCTGGATTGAAGGCCGAGACAGGCTGGTCGTGGCGCAGCCCTTCGAGTCGCCTGCCGCCGTATGGCAGCGCGTGCTGGGCCAGTTGGCCGACATGCGCGACGTAATCCGGCGCGGTGCATGGGAAGGGCGCGACGGCATCTATGCGACCATCTACGCGGGCATTCGCCCGACCGAGCAGCAGAAGCAGGCGCACATCCGCGACTGGATTGTGTTCTGCCTCACTCGGCTGGCGTCTCCGGGCTTCAACAAGGACGGCGATTCGCGGGTACAGGCACTCGTCGCCCTGAGCGAATTGCATGGACTGAACCAGCCGCGGGCGGTGCATGTGGTGACCCTGCCCACGCTGGAACAAATCGAAGCCGAGATTGCCCGCCGCGAGGTTCAGCAATGACCGAGGGGCGCGACATTGTTGAGCCGGTCTATTGGCCGCAGCGCGACGACAGGCGGGAGCCGGTTATTGACCGGAACTGCAACCCGCCTCGCGTTGTGCGATATGTCGGCTGGCGTCCCTGCATACGGTGTGGCCGTAAGTTCTTCTCGCGTGACGTTGCAGGGGTTCGCATGTGCCTACCCTGCAAGGATGGCCGCAGGGTCGAAGAATGGTAGTCCCTCAGTAACCACAACTCTCAGTGAGGCCGAGGCATAGCGGTGAGTCCCTCGTTAATCCAACCTCCGCAGCCGCAGGGGCGGTTCCTCCTCACCCTGATGCGGCACAGACCCGCCCTAGTCACATGACTTCGGTGGGTTTGTTTTTGGCATGAAAAATCATCGGCAGCAATCGGGCTATAGGCCAAGGTATTAGACGATTAGTCCAGCCCATACAAGCACGATGAGGACTAATCGAACGCGGCCTGTGCGGCCTCGGCGAACTGGGCGGCATAGCGGGCGGCGTAGGCGACGATCACCGCAATGGTGCCGCACTGGTATTGGCTCGGGTACTGCGCGGCCTGTAGCTGGCACAGTGTGGCCGGTAGCCGTGAGCGTTGCGGGGTGCAGTAACGAAAAACCCCAGCCGGTGAGGGCTGGGGTTTCGTTTTGGTGGGCCGCCTGTGAGTCGAACACAGCACCAACAGATTATGAGTCTGCTGCTCTAACCAAGCATGAGCTAGCGGCCCGAAACCTTGCTTCTGTTACTTAGCTGTTACATGGCGCTTTCATTTGCTGCGATATTGCCACTGTAACTTGTTGTATTAGCTCCA